>DHEG01000014.1:0-20499 GCA_002399765.1 Caryophanales bacterium UBA4856
GGCTGATTTCTCTTCTCCTCCGCCATTAATAGAAAACAAGTGGCCCTAGAAGCCACTTTTTGTTTGCCTCGATAGTGCATGGTGAGCATTTCTATGCCCTTGACCTTTTGCCTACTCTCTTGAATATGGCCCTGTTGATCCATAGGGATAGGACGGTTAGGGAAGCGAGGAACGAAAGCAGTAGCCCGATCGTGAATATCCTTTCGCCTAGGGTTATGTCCTCACCAAAGGCATACTTTCCCAAGTCGCCCCTGAAGAACTGGAAGCAGACCGGCTCGCCTGTATAAGGATAGTCGGGAAGGATGACTCCGACGCAAAGGAGGACCAGATAGACGGTCATTGCCAAGACTATCCCCAGGAATGGCCAATAGTCCGACCAACGGAATTCTACGAGGGCGAACAATTCGAATATCGAAAGCAGGAACAGGAGTTCGTGCAGTATGAGACCCTTGATGATTATGTATAGACCCAAGGTCAAAGTGGATGAGTAATTGAACAAGGCCCCGAATATGTATCCTATGGCTGCAAGGAAGGCCAGGATTCCGGCTGAGTACTGAAGTTTCCGGACCCTGGTCAATACCAGAATCGGTGCCAGGTAATAGATGATGTGGGAATACTCGAATGGCAAAAGGGTATAGGCCTGACCTTCGATTATGTAATAGAGGTCATTACCGATCTTGTAGAGGATTATGACTACCGCCAGGCTGATGGATATGTAATAGGACACCTTCCGGTTTCGGCAAAACGAAAAGAAGACCACCAGACTTATGGCAAATATTGAATACACCAAGGAAAAATACAGGCCGGTAGTCATTTGCCCTCCCTGAGTACCTCTGGAACCTTTAATAGACAAGTATAGGTTCAGGAAGCAGCTGGAACTTTCCAAAAAACTTGAAAAGGACCTGAAACCGGACGGACCTTGGGGCCAGCGAGGCTAAAGACGTTAGATGCGCGGCTATTTGCCGTGTCTACCCCAAAGTCTAAGCAAAGGCAGGAGACCTAGCTCAAGGTGCTTGCCTTTGGGCATCCCTTCCTTTCTGCCATTACAGAGCATATTCAAAGCCAACGCTCCCCAGGTGACTGCGAAAAAACAAAGCAGCGTCAAAAGCATTGACAGGATTCGCTCCCAAAGGCTCAAGTCATCGGTATTGAAGATGTAGGTGCCGATGTCTCCGGTAAGGAACTGGAAGGAGAAAGGTGTCCCATAGTAGGGATAGTCGGGCAATATGACCTTGAAGCAGAGGAGGCTTATGTAAATGGTCATCCCTGCCATAAGGGCCAAGAACGGCCAATAATCCGTCCTTTTGAATTTAGCCACTGAGAACAATTCGACTAGGCCTGTGAAGAATAGGAGTTCGTGTATGACCAGTCCCTTTACTAGCACATACATCGTAAAGTTCAAGGTGGTCTCATAGGCAAAAGCCGCCCCGATCAAGTACCCCAATCCGGCAATGAAGGCCAAGATCCCACCCGAATACCTCAGTCTCTTCGCGCCTAACAGTATCAGAAGCGGCGAAAGGTAGTAGATGATGTGGGAATATTCGAAGGGAATCAAGGATTCAGCCTGACCATGGAGACCTAGGTAAATGTCCTCGATTACCTTGAAGAGGAGCAAGGCCAGCATTATCAGGAAGGCCAACAGGGACGAAGCCTCACATCTGTTTGCCAAAAGCGCGAAAAGCACGATTCCCAATAGAGCCAAGCCATAGACCAAGGAAAGGTAAAGCACGCTTGTCATCTCTTTTTATGCTCCGTTACCGCTATTCTAACCGACATCAAGAGTTTATCCCTAGGGCCATTGCCTAGGCTACATATTCTCTTCGGGCCTGATGCCTGGTCCTAAAGGCGCGGCGTGGGACGAAAGAGGTGGCTTTAATCTATAATCAACCTCGGTTCTGCTATTTTTCTTGGAATGACACTGCTTCGCCTTGAGCGAGGCAAAAGGGGTAAAGTTTATGGCAAAAGTGATTATTTTCGGCAAAGGCAATATGGGTTCGGCCATCGGCAAGAATTTTGAAAAGGCCGGAAACGAAGTTTCGTATCTAGACGGCAAGGACAATGCCGAATCATTGGGCGACATCGTGGTTCTGGCCGTGCCTTATCCCGCCGTCTCTTCGATAATCACCAATGCAAGGGGCTGTTCAAGGGCAAGATCGTAGTAGACATAACCAACCCCTTGGACTTCAAGACCTTCGACAGCCTGGTAGTGCCCGCTGACAGCTCGGCCGCCGCCCAGATTGCCAAGGCCCTTCCCGAGGCGTCTGTCGTCAAGGGCTTCAACACCACCTTCGCCGCCACCTTGAATACTGGTTTGGTGGCCGGCAAGGTCCAGACCACCGTCTTTTTGGCCTCCGACTCCAAGGAAGCCAAGGAGGCCGTGGCCAAGGCCTTGGCTGGCAGTGGCCTGGCCATCATCGATGCAGGGTCCCTCAAGCGGGCCCGGGAACTCGAGGCCATGGGATTCTTGCAGATTGCCTTGGCCGCAGCTGGCAAGATCGGCTGGACCGGTGGCTTTGGAATACTGCGCTAAGTTCAACCGATATGACGAAAAGGCCCCGCTTTGGCGGGACCTTTTTAGCAGGCTCTCTTGATTTGAGGCATCGTACGCTTTTCCTCGTCTATCTGTCTCATGGTCTTCTTCTGGATTATTGGTATTATGAATAGATAGATAAGATCAGCGGTAGACCAAGCCAAGGGATAGGCCAGGTAAATCATCAGGACGTTCTGCAAGGCCGGCACATATGGGACGATTGCGAATACGTAGACCAATCTAAGAACGCAGGCCGCCAGTAAGGTGATGACGGTCGGAAGCAGCCAATGACCCAACCCCCTTAGGTAACCGCTGCAGGCATCCATGACCGAGCACATGAAATAGAGGGAACCCATCATCATCAACCTTCTTTCGCCTTGGCTCATTGCTTCATCCAGATCTATCTCATCGTTGGCATTAGAACTTATGAATAGGCCTATCAGTTGCTCCCTGAGCAAGACGGCCAACAGGCCGAGGACCAGGCCGAGGCCGATTATCATGCCGACGCTGAACCTCAGGCAGAGCTTGAGGTTCTTTTTGTTCTTGGCGGCAAGGTTTTGGGAACTGACGCTCGAGGTGGCGATCGCGAAGGCCTGGAGGCTGGCGAATATATAGCCCTCTATGGTATCGCTGGCCGTGCTTCCGGCGATGGCACTGGCATCGCACCACTCGTTGGCCGACATCTGGATGGCCACGTTGGTCAAGGCGAAGATGAACGACTCCAAGCCGGCCGGGAAGCCGTTCTTCAATACCGGTCCCAGTTCGTTCCAATCCACCAGCCAGCTGTCCTTATGTACCTGAAGGAAGTTGCCCTTCTTCTTTACGATGAAGTAGACCACACAAACCATTTCCATGAATTCGCTTATGACCACGGCATAGCCTACGCCCCTCACCTTCATGCCGAATCCCATCACGAACATGAAGCTAAGGCAGACGTTTATCAATAGGCACAGCATCAAGGCATAAAGCGGCCTTCTGGAGTCGCCCAGGGCCCTGAGTATCGAAGCGCCGAAATTGTAGGTCAGAAGGAAGGGACAGCCGAGGAAATAGATGCTTAGATACGCTTCCGCCCCATCGATGTATTCAGCCTTCGTCTTCATCAAGACGAGGATGTAGCGGGAGCAAAAGAAGCCCGTGATGCCAACCATTATCCCCAACGAAAAAGCCAAGAGCAGGGAATTGGTTGCGGCCTTGGTCGCCCGGTATCTGTCGTTGGCTCCCTTGAACCTGGAGACTATGACGTTGGCCCCTACCGAGAACTCGGCGAAGGTATTCACCAAAAGGTTTATGAGCGAGCCATTGGAGGCAATCGAGGCCATGTAGACGCTTCCCATGCCATCGTTTGAGAAATGGGCCACGATGAATAGATTGCTGGAAGTGAAGAGGAGCTCCAGTATGCTGGTGAAGATGACGGGGAGGGAGAAGATCAGCATCTTTACGAAGATATTCCCGCTGGTCAGGTCTATTTCCGTTCCGTATTTGGCTTTTTTGGCAACCATATTACCGCTTTCGTGCCCCGTAATCTTAGTACTAATAAACAAAAAAGAAAGGGGACATCGGTCCCCGAAAGCCCAAAATAGCGGTAAATCAACCTACCTTGAATACGTTCCTGAGAGTCTGGCCGACCCCATCTTCCCAGACTGGGGGAGCGACGCGCTTGGCCACTTGCTTCACCGGTAATTGGGCGTTGCCCATGGCCGTCCCGTCGAACATCTTTATCATCTTGTAGTCGTTCATGGCATCGCCGAAGGTATGGACATGGTCATAGGGAATCGCGAATCTGTCGGCTATGAACTTTATTGGTACGCTCTTGTCATCGGCCTTGTTGACGAATTCGAGAAAATAGGGACTGGAGCGCATAATGGCATACTTCTTCCTGTCTATGGGATCGATCCTCTTCTCCAGCTCCGCTGAGTCTTCCGTCGTTTCGCTGGCGATTATGGTCTTGGAAATGTAATCGCCAGGCTTGGCCGGATCCTCTGAATAATCCCTTAAGGTCATGTTGGAGGCTTCGATCTCCTGGGATATCCAGGGGGTGCCTGGAGCCATTGAGCCCAAGACATTGCCACTGAAGGTGTATATCTCCTCGCCTTGCTTCCAGTATTTCTTCATTATGTAGAGGAAGTCCCTGTACTTAAGGCCCTTCTTGAAGATCAAGTCTCCAGTCTTCTGCTTGTAGGCTTCGGCCCCGTTGGCGCATACGGCATACTTGAGGTCGGATTCCGGGAATTGGGTCAAAAACTTGTTGACCCCGTTGAAGGGCCGCCCGGAGGCTATTATGACTATGTTCCCCTGCGCCACTATCCTGGAGATCAGCTCCTTCTCCAAGGGCATCAACGGCTTGTCGTATATGGCGAGCGTACCATCGACATCAAAGGCAAAGATTTCCATGAGAGCACCTTTCCGTGAATCTATATGAGTTTCCTCCTGATCCTGGAGGAGAACCAGTCGGTCAAGAGTATCATTACGACAGTGCACCAAAGGGCTGCGCCAAACTGAGGCCACCTGCCCTGGGTCGAATAGTTGTTGATCCAGTAGCCCAGTCCCGAATCCTCTCCTGCCACCAAGCCCAAGAGGGTGGCAGTCCTCAGATTGAGGTCCAGGCGGTAAAGGATTACGGAAAGGAAGTTGGGCGTTATCTGCGGGACGATGCCAAGCCTTATCCTGGCCAAAAGGTTCCCGCCACTTGCCGATATGGCCTCGATGGGTTGCTGGGCTATCGCATCCAAGGCTTCGGAATACAGTTTCCCTATCATGCCTATCGAACTTATGGAAAGCACCATCACGCCTGCGGTAGAGGAAAAGCCAAAGCCCTGGATCATGACATAGCCCAGTATTATCTCGGGCATGGTCCTTATGGCTATAAGGACTATCTCGGTAACTATTGCCCAATGGCCAACGATTTTACGCGAAGCCAAGAAGCCGAAGGGAATCGAAAGGATTGAGGCTATCGCAGTACCGACGAAGGCGATGGCAAAGGTCTGGATTGACTGGTAGACGGTGGAGGTCTTCCAGGTGAACGAGCCGTAGCCGAACATGTAGGAGAAGTCGGGATCGAAGATGCCCTTGAATATCAAGGACAGCCTTGTCTCGTTGACGTTAAGGGAGTCGGAGAAGAAACTGGTGGATATACCAAAGTAGATGAACAAGGCCAAGATTATCAGGAAGAAACAAAGGTTCATTATCCAGTAGTGGGGTCTGAAGTCATAGGCCTGGGAAACGGAATTGAAGACGAAGTCGCTCCTGTGGATTGCCCTGTAGAGCAAGGAGGGTTTCTTTTCTTTGCTCTCGCTCATAAGGTCTTCCTCCTGACATAACTCGACAGCAGCTGAAGGGTCAAGGTTACCAAGAAGATGGGTATGAGCAAGGCGCCGACCTTGTCCCAGTGGCCCATGTCGCTGGCATCCGATATCAGTTTTCCGACACCGCCGGCACCCACGAAGCCAAGGATGATCGAGGCTCTGACGTTTATCTCGAAAGTGTAGAGACAGTTGGAAAGGAATGTAGGCAACACCTGTGGCCAAAGGCCGGTCATGAAGGCCTGGGAACGGGAGGAGCCGACCGATAGTCCCGCCTCGAAAGGACCCATGTGGGTAGTCTCGGTGTATTCATACATCAACTTGTACATTATGCCGACCGTGAAGATCGTCATGGCTATGATGCCCGAAGTGTTGGAATAGCCAAAGAACGCGACCTGGATTATTGCCAAGACGAAGGTGGGCAGAGTCCTTACGATGTCCAACAAGGCCCTTATGGGACCATATATGTAGGCATGCTTCACCACGTTCTTGGATGAAAGGATGAAGATCGGTACCGATACCAGGCAGCCGATCAAAGTAGCCACGTATACCATCTCGACTGTCAATCCGACGCTGGGAAAGGCGGTATACCACATATAGTGGAAATACTGGGAATAGGAAGTGAAAGCCGGTCCTGGCCTGAAGAGGTTCCCGATGATATCGAAAAGGCTTCCTACGTTGGTCCTCCTAGGCAAGGTGATGAATATCCAGCAAAGACAGAAGACCAACAAAACCGCTGTAAGGTAGACCGGCCAAAGATGACGTTTGCGGTAAATGACCCTTGTGGCATTGCCGTCCCTGTCCACTTCCACGACGCTCTCCGAATAGAGGGCCTTGAAAAGAACTGACTTCTTTTTGAAAGGCGAAGACGTTAGGTCCTTAACAAGCGTATCGCTCATCTGGTCCCTCCCGCTTCCTCGTTTTCGGTGTTCTCTATCCTGTCCCCGTATATCTCCCTCATCACTTTTGGAGTCACCTGCTCGGGCTTGCCATCGAAAACGACCCTTCCGGCCTTGATGCCGACGATCCTGGTCGAATATTTCTTGGCCAGTTCGACGTGATGCATGTTGGCGACTATGGTTATCCCGAACTTCTGGTTTATTGTCTTGAAGTCGTTCATGACCGCCACCGTGGTGACCGGATCGAGGGAAGCCACCGGTTCGTCGGCCAGGATTATCTGGGGCTCCTGGGTCAAGGCACGGGCCAGGGCCACCCTTTGCTGCTGACCGCCGGAGAGTTTATCGGCCCTTACATAGGCCTTGTTCAGGATTCCCAAAGTGTCAAGGGAATGCAAAGCCAGCATCTTCTCCTTCTTGGAATAGATCGAGAAGAGCGTCTCGAACGAGTTATGGTAGCCGACCCTTCCCGAAAGGACGTTTTTATAGACGCTGGACCTATTGACCAGATTGAATGATTGGAAGATCATCCCGATGTTTCTTCTCAAGAGCCTGAGCTCTTTTCCCCTGACTGTCTTCACATCAACCTTGCGTTTCTTCTTCAGGTTCGAATATTTGCTGGGCTTGTCTAGGGAACTTAGGCCCAGCAAGCGGGCCCTGGCCTTTTCGGCTTCGGCGCCTTCCCCCAAGGCCTTGAGTTTCTTGCGAAGCGCTTTGGCTTCCTCTTCCTTTTTCTCGTACTCCCTCAATTCCTGGGAATAATTGGGGTTAGGCTCCCTGCTGTCCTCCAATATGTCGACGTATATCGACCCCCTCTGTATGTCATGCATTTTGTTTATGGTTCTTAGAAGCGTTGATTTTCCCGCACCGGACAAGCCTATTATCGAGACGAAGTCGCCGTCGTTTATCGTAAGGTTGATGTCAGAAAGGGCCGTAAGTTTGTTGTCATAGACCTTGTACACATGCTGGAATACGATCATTAAGCCCTCCGATTTTTTTGCAAAAACCACCGCTATATTGTAGCGGTGGTCTTCGCTTAATAAAACTTAGTATTTAAACCTGATGCGCTCAGTCTTCGGTCTTCGACTCTTCGTAGATGGTCCTCTCATCGTCATAATTGGAATCAACGCCCTCGGCATAGCCAGTGTGGGAGTAGATGTTGTAGATCAGATAGGCACCGGTGCCTTCCTCGGTCTTGCTGCCGTCCTTTACGGCGCCAAGGAACGCAGCCTTGGTAGCGGCCACGGCATCGGAAGACAAATCGGACCGATAGGAAATGGTGTCGTTGAAGATCGGGTTGGTCATGGCCACGGTATAGGTGTCGGTGAATACCTCGTCGTTTTGGTAATAGTCGGTTCCGGACTTGCTATAGCCGTTGGCGTAACGTATGT
Source organism: Caryophanales bacterium UBA4856 (assembly GCA_002399765.1). Classification (GTDB taxonomy): domain Bacteria; phylum Bacillota_I; class Bacilli_A; order RFN20; family CAG-288; genus CAG-568. The sequence continues at coordinate 8,117 of DHEG01000014.1, forward strand.
CCATGAAGCCCCATACGCCCATCAGATCCGAATCGGGGTTCATGGCCTCGGTAAAGGCGGCATCGTAGCCGGACAGGGAGACACCCTGGATTTCGCCTTTGGAAGCATCGGGGGTTCCATCCACGATGGTCAAGCCGTTCTCGGCGATGTAGGAGTTGTTGAGATAGGGCGAATCGGGCCTGAACCAAATCTCACGGGTGGCCTCATCCTTCATGCTGGCCAAGAAGAGCTTCGGATAGAGGTAGCCGGCACCAGACTGAGGGCCTTGGATACCGACTGAATTGCCGATGAAGTCATCGATATAGAGCTTTCCGCCATCGGCATCGGTCATCTTGCCCTTGTTGGCTATCAAGATGGAATTGTACGAATCGGCAGGATTGGTAGAATCCTGCTCGCCACGATAGACATAGTCATCGATTTCGCCGTTCATGGCCTCGACCTGGGTATGGCGTCCCTCATCGGACTTGGGATCGGTGGCGGGATAATCGATGGTCTGAACCTTGTAGCCATCGCGCTCGGCGGTGAACATAAGGCTCACTTTTCCGGGATAATCAACAGTTGCGGCAGCATATGAGGAACCAGTCAGGAACGCGACATCGGCCGTTCCGCTAGTCAAGGCAGTCGTTGCGGCAGAATAGGAAGTGGAGACCGACATATGGAAGGTGTAGTCATAGCCGGCAGCCTTTGCCTGCTCGTCGAGAATGGGAGCCAACTCATCCGCAAGGCTTCCTAGAGTGGTTGCATCGCGAGAAGGGACGAACACAACTTCAATTTCGTTTGAAGAAGATGTTCCGCAAGAGGCGAGCGCAACAGTGCCGATGGCGAGTACGGATACCAGAAGACAACTATGCTTCCTAGAAAACATTTTACCCCCCTAAGGTTTTCAGTCGAGGCTTTATACAAATGCCTCGGTATTTTTATATACCAATGCCCCATCCCTCTTTGGGCTATAGCGCTTTCAATCACTCGATCGAGGGATCAATCGTTCTTCGCCAGGAATTCGGTCACGACTTTCACGTATTCTTCGTGCTCTTCCACATAGGACATGTGACGGGAGAACTCGAAGATATGCCACTCTGCTCCTTTGACGGCATTGAACATCTGCTGGTTTATGTAAGGAGTCGATTCGTCATTTGCGCCATCGGTCATAAGGACTGGCAGGTTCCATTTCCTCATCTTCTCCAGGTATTCCCAATCGGATAGATTGCCCAATGGGTTGTACTCATTGGGTCCCCAGGCGACCTCATAGGCTTTCTTGCCCAAGGTCTTGGGCCTCGTAAGGCAAGCCGGATCGTTAGGTCCCCAAGGACCGCCGATATGTTTGCGAACGAATAGTTCATTCGCCTTTTGGTAAGCCGGATCAGCCCAGTCTTGGGACTGCTCCGCCTTGGCTATCGCTTCCTGGTCCTCGAGTGGCAAGGTGTCTTTAATCAAGCGATGGGCCTCCCTGGCCCAAAGGCTTACCGAAGGCAAGGTGGAAGAAAGGACCACGGACTTTAGCCCTTTGGGATTGCAGTCGGAAAGATATGTTATGGCTAGCATCCCGCCCCAGGAATGGCCCAGCAAATGGATTTCAGTTAGATTGAGGTAATGCCTCAGCTCTTCCAATTCCTGACACCAAGTCTCTTTGCTGTAAAGCTCGGGGTGATCGTCGGGAATGCTTGAAAGCCCACACCCGATCTGGTCGTAATAGACCAGGGTCCTTCCGGTCTTTGCGGCTATGTCATCAAGGACCTCCAGGGTGTTATGGGTGGATCCCGGACCCCCGTGGAGCAACAAAAGGGGAACCTTGCCCCCGTCTTTTCCCTCGACTATGCGGTAATAGGTCTTATAACCCTTGAAGGGCATGAAGCCCTCTTTGATTTCGCTGGTCATTGATAACCTCCAATAGACCTAATTATAGTTTGGCAAAGATGGCAAATTGAAATTTGCCACTAACACACAGCCCCAACAGGTTGCCTATTTGGTAAAATAAGTTCTCAGGGTATGTAGAGGGCCCTGCTATGCCAATAATTGTCCTGATAGGCGGGGGAACGGCGTCCGGAAAGACGTACGTGACCGACCAGGTGATGAAAAGGCTCGGTGCTGACCGAATAACGCACATGAGCCTTGACGATTATTACAAAGATCAAACCAACATTTCGATGACGGACCGTCAGAAAGTCAACTATGACCATCCCAAAGCATTCGACTGGAAGCTTATGGAAGCCCAGTTGCTCGACCTGAAGGCCGGAAGGCCGATATACAAGCCGATTTACGATTTCAAGGTGCACAATCGCTCCGGAAAGTACGAAACGATAGTGCCGAGAGAATTGGTGATGGTCGAGGGAATCATGGCCCTGGTCAATGCCAGGATCAGGAAGATCGGCGACTTGAAAGTATTCGTCAACGCTTCAAGGGAGCGCCGCTTTTTGAGGCGTCTCGAACGAGACCAAAAGGAACGCGGACGCAGCCGTGAGTCGATAATCATGCAGTATTTCAGCACCGTCCAGCCGATGTACGAAGAGGTGATTCAACCATCTTCTATCTATGCTGACTTGATAATAAACAACGATGATGAGATTTCCACTCTTTCGATAGAGGTCCTCACTGCCGTCCTGAAAGACTTCTTGGACAACAAAGACCAGGCATTGAATTCCTGCCGTATCCAACACTTGGACAAGAGCTCCAAATATTAGAGAAGGCCTTTGCCGTCCCAATTAGTCGCAACGAGGTTGACAATCGCGGTAAGTCCTTTTACGTCCTCATCCTCGAATCTCTCTTCGAGAGGGCTATCGATATCCAAGACACCTTTGAGGACACCGTTATATAGAATTGGTATAACCAGTTCGGAACGCGTCTCTTTGTTGCAGGCGATGTAACCCGGGAATCGGTCGACATCATCGACGACGATCGGTTTCTTGAGGCTGGCCGCTTTACCGCATACGCCCCTCCCCAAGTCGATCTGGACACAGGCTGGCTTCCCCTGGAAGGGACCCACGAACAAAGTCTTTCCCGAAAGCAAATAGAAACCAAGCCAGTTAACGTTTGGCAGTCTCTCCCATAGGAGGGAGGAGACATTTGCCAAGACCGAGATGACCGGATCCTGCCTTTCAATCAAGGAACTCGCTTCTTCGAGAAGATTATCGTAGAAACTGCCTTTCGTGCTTTTCGTTTCCATTGCTTGACCTCTTTGCCATTCGCCGTGGCAATGCCTTCAAATCAACCTGCTTTCCTGCATACGGCAATCATTGTAGCCAAATCCACTCTCAAGTCAGCCAGATTTGCATTCGTGGCCTTGTCGCTTTCGATGGTTACCTTTGCGCATCTGAGGCCGAATTCCAAGGAGGCCTTTACGGACAGGCCCTTTGAAAGGCAAAGGCAAAGACCGGCAAAGACCGCATCGCCACAGCCGGTCGTGTTAACGATATCGTTGCTCTTGATTGGATCTAGATGACCCGATTCGAGAGAACTTTCGTAGCAAGCCCCCCTTTCTCCGTCCGTCACCACGACCACCTTGGGGCCGAGGGCAAAGAGAAGATGGGCAAGGACCTCGGCGGAAAGATCCTTATTGCCTATCAGGGCTATCGCTTCCCTTCTGGCGCACTTTAGCAGATACAGGCCTTTTAGGGAGCCTTTGAGCCTAAGTGATTTGTCAGGGCTTACCGCTTCGGCATAGACCTTTCTGGAACCCTTGTTGGCCACCAATTCATCTATGGTCTCTTTGGAAAGGTTGGTGTCAATGAGGATGTCCTTCGTATCGCCCAACCTCTTCATTGTCTCGGCTATGAAGGGATAGGGGATCTCTTCTGCAATCCTGTTGTCGCATACCGATACCGACATGTCCCCGCCTTTGTCCAATATTGCCAGATACACCCCGGTAGGTATCCCCTTCTTCGCATAGGGAATGATCGTGGCCTTTCCCCTTAGGCTCATCTTGATCTGGCGAGCCCATTCGTCATCTACCAGCCCGGTGACGAAATAGGGACGTGAGCCAAGGAAACCCAGGTCTTCGACAATGTTTCGCATCACGCCACCGGGAGCCGAATATATCGTCCCTGGGTTTGAGGCCTTGGGAATCAAGTCCTTGAAGGAAGCGCCAAAGAGGTCAATGTTTGAACCACCGACGCAAAGCAGAGTCGTGTTAGCCATCAATTGTTTACTTCCCCTTGGCTAAGGATGAGTAGGCCTTGGCTATCAAGGCCCCGTCCTTGGCGTTGTTCTTTATCAAGGCGATGTTGGCCTTCAACGATTCGCCCTCGGTCAAGGAAACGATCTCCTTTAAGAGAAACGGAGTCTCTTCCTTGCCCTTAATGCCCAATGAAGCCATCTTTTCCAAGGCCTGAGAAACGGCTTTGTCCACCTCCTTTGGATCCATCGAGTAATCGGTCGGGATCGGATCGGTGACAAGGATTCCGCCCTTGATCTTGCTATCCCTTTTGGCCTTGACGATGTTTGCGACCTCTTGGGGCGTATCGCACTCGACGTCGGCCTTGAACTTTGAGGCACGGGTGAAGAAGTCGGGAACGAATGGAGTGGTATAGCCGATCACCGGCACGCCTTGGGTCTCAAGCACTTCCAAGGTAGCGGCGATGTCCAATATCGACTTGGGTCCCGCGCATATTACGGTTACGTTGGTTCGGCCCAACTCCTGAAGATCGGCCGAGATGTCCAAAGTGGAAGAAAAGCCCCTTTGGACCCCGCCGATGCCACCGGTCACGAAGAATTCGATCCCCGCTTGGCTGGCCAAGATCATCGTGCCGGCGACAGTGGTGGCGCCCCATAGCTTCTTGGCATAGACAATCGGCAGGTCTCTCCTGGAGCATTTCACGATGCCCTTCCTCTTGCCGAATTCCTCGATCTCGGCGGGAGTCATGCCTATGACTGGCTCGCCATCTATTATCCCTATGGTGGCTGGGGTTGCCCCATTTTCCCTGATGGTCTTCTCGACAGCCAGGGCTGTCTTTACATTTTCGGGATAGGGCATGCCATGGCTTATTATCGTCGTCTCCAATGCTACGACAGGTTCGCCCTTTTCCAGGGCTTCCTTCACGGCCGGGTTGATTCTCATCATTGCTTCCTTTCTTTTCCAATAGTCTAGTTTAAAAGGGGAGGCAAGCCTTAAGAAAGAGATTACCAAACCACGGCCATGGCCTTGGAAAAGGCATTTATGGGATTTAACCAAACGACATTGTGAAATCTCCATTATTGACTTGCATAGGTGCGTGGCTTAGAATTAATCACGCTGTCCCTATCCAGGACAACACGTTGGGACTAAAAAATTGGGGCTGTAGCTCAGCTGGGAGAGCGCCTCCATGGCATGGAGGAGGTCGCGGGTCCGATTCCCGTCAGCTCCACCATTTTTTAGCGGAGTAGCTCAGTCGGTAGAGCAGGCGGCTCATACCCGCTATGTCGTGGGTTCGATTCCCATCCCCGCTACCACTAAAGAAAAGTCCTCGGTGGAAGAGACGGCTGATGGACCGATAGCTCAACGGTTAGAGTCCCCGGCCCATAACCGGGTTGTTGCTGGTTCGAATCCGGCTCGGTCCACCATAAGAAGAGAAAAAGGCCCAGTTAAATGGGCTTTTTTCGTGGGTAGCGCAAAAGATAAGCTTCAGCCATCATGACTGAAGCTTTTTTGTCATAAGTAAATGATTAGATGTAATCCGAAAGTTCTACCTTCCTGGTATCAATTTGAGAAATCGATTCTCTAGTCTTAAGGATGTAGGATGAAGACATCGACAAGTGATCGACCCCGATCTTAAGGAAGAATGGCAGCAATTTCTCGTCGTGAGCTAATTCGCCGCAAATGCTAACTGGCGTATGGAACTTATGACCATTTTCCACCGTCAATGCGATAAGCCTAAGGATAGCTTTGTGATGAGGATCGAAGAACTTCAAGAGGTTCTCGTTTGTGCGATCGATTGCCAAGGTATATTGCGACAAGTCGTTGGTTCCGATTGAGAAAAAGGCGGCCTTCTTCGCTAGGATATCCGAAGTTACGGCAGCTGCCGGTGTTTCAACCATTATCCCAATCTTCATACCCCTGTCGTATTTCTCCTTGCGCTTATCCAATTCTTCCATGGCCTTTTCGCAAATACCATGGGTGAAATCCAGTTCGGATGAGGAGATTATCATCGGAATCATTATCGAAAGATTGCCAAAGGCCGAGGCCCTATATAGGGCCTTTAGCTGGGTCAAGAACAATTCCGGCCGGTCTTCACAAATCCTAATGGAACGATAGCCCAAAGCCGGATTGCTCTCCTTTGGAAGGTCAAAGTAGCTAGCCTTCTTGTCTGATCCTATGTCGAAGGTCCTTATGACCACAGGCTTACCGTCCATAGTCTGCACCGCTTTCTTATAGGCTTCGAATTGAGTTTCCTCGCTCGGATAGTCAATCGAGTTCATATAGATGAACTCACTCCGGAAAAGGCCAATTCCCTCTGCCCCGGAATCTTTGGCAGCCTTGGCTTCTTCGGGCGTTGAGATGTTGGCATAGATCGTGGTCTTTATTCCATCAGCAGTTACGGTCGGTTTAAAGATGTATTCACGTAACCTTTGGCCTTCTTGTTCAAAGTGCTTCTTGTCGTCTTTCATGCTGGCCAAGAACTTTAGGTCATAGCCGGAATAGAGTACGCCCCTGATGGCATCCAGTATCCCTTCTTTGCCTTCGCTTCCTCTGTCGAATCTATCGGTAAGTATTAGGGCCGGAATCCCCAAGGACCTGATGACAATGGAGACATGGGAGGTCTTTCCGGTATCAAGGAGTGCCAATCCCGTTATGTTCTTGTTCAGGGAAAGGAGTTCGCTGACGGTGATGTTGTTAGTAACGAGTATTGTTGGCTCAGAAAAAGAAAGCGAGGCATCTCGACCTGTCAAGTTGGCTTTTATCTGACCACTAATCTCCTCGACATCCTTGGCCCTTTCGGAAATGTATTGATCGCCGGTGGACTTTAGCATTTCCTCCAGTTTGGCTCCTGCCTGCGTTACTGCTTCAATGGCGCTTTCACCATCTTTGAGCCCTTCTTCCACTAGGTCATTGAAATCCGGATCCTGGAGCATTACCAAATGGGCTTCGACGATTTCGGCATCCTTAGGCGTGAGTTTTTCCTTGGCGGTAACTTCCAAGGCTCTTGTCGCTTCAATGGCCTTATCGCGAGCAAGGATGAACTGTTTCTTTTCTTCTTCATACCCCAACGATTTCGAGGCTATAGCCTCTTCATCCTTCATCCTGAAGGCCAACTTGCCAAAAGCCATTCCCGCAAATATCGTCTCGCCTTTCACTGCTTCCATGGTCTCCTCCTTTTAGGAAATCCCCATTAACAAAACAAGGAGCACCCATAAAGGTGCGCCCTAAGAGCAGATCTTTACGGAACTCAGGCGGCTTTTTTGTTGAAGAACTTGTATAGTCCCGCTGCGGCTGCACCACCCATAAGGGGCCCAAAGATATAAACCCAAATCTCCCTTATGGGTTCTACATGGACAGCATCAGTCCCATTTAGAAGCGATACCAAGGCGGTTCCCAAAGAACGAGCGGGGTTCAATGAGCCACCGGTGAGGTTGAACAATATGGCGATGGAAAGCCAAAGGGCAGCACCGATGACCAAACCGGCTATCGGGCCATTTTCTTTCTTGGCAGTAACGGCCAATACTACGTAGATGAATACGCAGGTGCCAATCGCCTCCAGAAACATGCCGGCAAAGAGTGAGCCCACACCTGCGGTGGTCGCACCACTGGCAGAGCCCAATACCAAAGAGGAGTTTACCTCAGTAGAAAGAATGGTACCGGCGCTTGAGCCCAGGAAGGCCCAAATGACCAAAGCCCCAACAAATGCACCCCCTATTTGGGCTCCAACATAAGCGAAGAAGTCTTTCCAGGTGATTCTTCCATCCAAAGCCATTGCCAAAGAAGCAGCCGGATTCAAGTGGGCTCCTGAAACTCCACCAATGGTGTAGACACATGCGGTAACTATTATCCCGAATGCTGCTGACACGGCTATAAGCTTGCCCCAAAGGTCGGCACTAGCGGCGAATTGCAATCCAGAGATGCAGCCGAAGAACACCAGCAGGGCAGTTCCTAAGAATTCTGCCAACGCTTTCTCCCACAAAGGCGTACCAGTAGACTTCCCTTTCGCGGCCGAAGCTTTTGCTTCTTCCATACACGATCTCCTTTCAGGAATTCAATCCCCTACTACATTCTAAATATATACCTGGACATTAGTCCTTTCAATAACTTGAAAAGAAAGGGCTTTATTATTTCTACTAACGATTTTGTTAAGCAATCAACCGAAACACTGACCAGGTGTTAGAATCAATTTGCCAATGAGGTTAATGCCAAGAAAGGAGATATTTATGGTTGAATTTGAATATGAGTTGAAAGATCCAGCAGGATTCCATGCCCGGCCCGCTACCAAAATGGTTCAGGAAGCTAGCAAATTTCGCTGCGAAATAAAGATAAAATGCGATGGGAAGGAAGCTAGTGGAAAGAGGATATTCGCAATTTTAGGACTGGGAGCAAAAGAGGGTGATAAGGTAACTTTTGTCTTCGATGGACCCGATGAGAAAGAAGCACTGGAAGTCGTAAGAAAATTTGTCGAAGCCAATATGTGAATGTATGGAATGTTCACCATTTTAGGACTATTCTATGTAAGGGCTTACGTAGACGATATGCTCTTGCTTGGCCTTTTGAAAGGAGAAAACAATGAACGAGATAATACTTGTTTCCCATAGTCCTGAGCTGGCTGAGGGACTTGCCGACATGATTAATCAGATGGTTCAGGACAAAAACAAGGTGAAGATAGTTCCTATTGGTGGCACTAGCGAGGGAAAGCTTGGTACCGATCCGGTGCGGATTATCTCAACTTTGAAGAAGGCCAAATTGGCGACTAATATTCTTATCTTTTGCGATATCGGAAGCTCAGTACTTTCAGCCGAGAGTGCGTTGGATCTTCTCGACGACATAGAGATCAAGAAGAAAGTGAAGCTTGTGGATGCCCCATTGGTAGAAGGCGCCTTCGCTGCCGGCGTGTCGGCCAGCGTCAACGATAAGATAGACGACATCATGGCTGATGTAGCTGAGTCGAAACAGCAGAAGAAGTTTGCCTGAAAAGGGCAGGAAAGGAAGGTCAGGATGAAAAAAATCATCAATAGCCCAGAAGACGTAGTCGAGGAAATGATAGAGGGTTTGACCAAATCCTATCCCGAATTGGTGCATCGCGTGGGTGACTCCCGGGTCGTGGCCCGGAATTACGAAGGAAAAGGTAAGGTCGGGATAGTCAGTGGCGGTGGCAGTGGTCATGAGCCTTCGCATGCCGGATTTGTGGGTAGAGGCATGTTGGCAGCAGCCGTCTGCGGAGATGTATTCACATCTCCGACTCCTGATCAAATTCTCATGGCTATCCATGAAGTAGACAAAGGCGCAGGAGTATTTTTGGACATCAAGAACTATACGGGCGATGTCATGAATTTCGAAATGGCTCGCGATATGGCCCGCGATGAGGGAATAAAGGTCGAAGAAGTGGTTGTCGATGATGATATCGCTGTTGAAAACAGTCTATATACCGCTGGTAGAAGAGGTGTGGCTGGAACTGTCTTAGTCCATAAGGTATTGGGAGCAGCCGCTGAAGCTGGTTATACCTTGGAGCAGATCAAGTCCTTGGCGGAGAAGATTATTCCTGACATCAAGACAATCGGAGTTGCCTTGTCTGCAGCAACTACGCCAGAATCCGGCAAACCCGGATTTGTTCTTAAACCCGATGAGATGGAATATGGCGTAGGCATCCATAGTGAGCCTGGCTATCGCCGGGAAAAGCTAAAACCCTCCAAGGACATAGCCAAAGAACTGTACGGAAAGATCAGTGCCGAATTCAAGTTGGTCAAAGGCGATAAGGTTGTGGTTTTGGTAAACGGCATGGGAGCCACTCCCTTGATGGAGCAATATGTCTTTGCCAATGATGTCAATGACTTACTAAAGGCCGATCGTGTCGAAATAGTCAAATCGATGGTCGGAAACTACATGACCTCCATAGACATGGCCGGAATCTCCCTTACCCTCTTCAAGATTGAAGACCCAAAGTGGCTTGAATTCATCAATGCCCCCGCTGATACGATTGCCTGGAAGTCATTCTGAAATTACCAAGGAGGCGAAAAATGGTTTACGACAAAGCTTTCGTAGATCGCTGGCTCAGTGAGTTCAGTGCAGAGATAATCAAGAGCAAGGAATACTTGAGCGAACTGGATGCGCCAATTGGCGACTCCGATCATGGCTTCAATATGGCGCGTGGCGTAGAGGCCTATCAAGCCACGATTGCCAAGACACCGGCAAAGGACTGCGGCGATGATTTCCTTAAATTGGCTATGGCCATGATATCGAGAGTCGGTGGAGCCTCTGGACCCCTCTATGGCAGCGCCTTTTTGGGAATGAGCAAAGCCTTGAAGGGCAAAGCCGAGTTTAATGACGCCGATTTCGCCACCGCTGTCGAAGAAGGACTTAAGGCCATCCAAAGCCGCGGTCATGCCAGAGAAGGCGAAAAGACCATGGTCGATGTTTGGGGACCGGTGTCCAAGGCTTTGAAAGAAGGCTCTTTGACCAGCAAACAAGTGGAAGACTTTGTCCAAGCCACTAAACCTCTCCGTGCCACTAAAGGCCGTGCTTCCTATTTAGGCGAAAGATCGGTAGGCCACATCGATCCGGGCGCTACCTCCTCCGGTATATTTTTTAAGACTTTCCTCGATACCAAGTGATCATTAATTTGACACCATAAAAGAGCCAGGTCTACTTCTGGCTCTTTCATTTTGCTATTCTAATTAATAAGCGCATAAATTGAACATAAATTTAATTTTGACAATTTCCGTTAAAAAAATAGGTTGGCAATTACTGACAACGAAAACAGGCAGCGAATATTACACCCGCTGCCTGTCATTTGTTTTCACCATGGTCGGAGAAGTGGGGTTTGAACCCACGACCTCTTGGTCCCGAACCAAGCGCGCTACCAAACTGCGCTATTCCCCGAAAGGGCACGATAAATATATCTACATTTACCCTAGTTAGCAACCCCCACGTTGGCAGTTATGACCTTTTGGGACGGGTCCTTGGAGGTTGTGTAGTAAAATAAAAACGCTAAGGGTAAACATTAAGAAACAAATGAAAGACTCAAACCGGGAAGACGAAATAATAAATTTGCTTGAGGAGACCCCTGAGCATTACTTGACGGTAAGTGCCTTGGCGACTCATTTCAACGTGAGCGAGTCCACCATAAGGCGTGATTTGGCAAGACTATACGAACAGCACAAGATTTCCAAGATGCACGGTGGGGCCGCCCCGTTGAATTACGCCGGTCAGTTCCTTTTCGACAATGGCGATAGGGAATTTCCGACCAGGGCCTATCTCGAGCCCTTCAGCAAGCGGGCCATCGCGGCCTACGTCTCTTCTTTGATAAAACCTGGTTCGTGCGTATACCTCGATGCCTCCACCACCGTGGCAACCATCAGCGACTTCGTGACCGCCGAGAAGAACGTCCTATTCGTGACCAATTCTCCTGACATTTGCAACAGGATGACGTCCGCTGGCCATAGGACTCTTCTCACGGGCGGGGAACTCAAGACTTCTACTTCAGCCTTCGTGGGCGAATACGCCGAGAACTTCCTGGACGATTTCAACTTCAACTTGGGCTTTTTCGGGACCAACGCCATCCATCCCACGGCCTGTTTCACCACGCCTGACTATATAGAGGCGATGATGAAGAAGAAGGCCATCAGCAGGACTTACCAGGCCTATGTCCTTGCCGATCATACCAAGTTCGACAAAATAGCAGCTGTTACTTTCGCCACTTTCAAGGACGCAATCCTAATTGCAGACCAGGTACCCGAAAGGTACAAGACCTTGGTTAGATACGTCGACCTTTCGGCGAAGAAGGACTGAAGTCACTTTTGGTAAGTTTCCCCATTGTTGATCTTCAAGGCCCTGTAGACTTGCTCCATCGTGAGCAGCAGGGCCAAGGGGTGGGTGAAGGTCAGGGACGATAGCCCCCACCTCAGCTGCGCCCTCTTCCTCAGGCTTTCGCCCACGCCATAGGAACTCCCTACGACGAAATCCAAGGTCACGAATCTGTCGGAGAGGTCTCTCAATTTGGACGCAAAGGAAAGTGAGTCGAATTCCTTCCCACCCAAATCCAAGAGCACAAGGCCATCGTTACGACCGACAGTCGCCATTACTTCGTCGGCCTCGCTGGCCAGGGCTCTGGCTATTTCCTTTTCCGATGGGTTGTCCGGAAGCCTGTATTCCTTCAAATAGGACAATGACACAAAGCCATACCTTCTGAGCCTCTTTTCGTATTGCCCATACAAGGCTTCCAGTTCTTCCGAGTGGGGGTTTCCGACAAGCATGAAGCGGAGATTCATGAAAG
>DHEG01000014.1:20677-25788 GCA_002399765.1 Caryophanales bacterium UBA4856
TGGGCTTGGCCCCGAATTGGGCCACCATCACGTCGGTGAAGGTCGAAAGGGCCAACTCGGGGGTATTGCACTCCTCCGATAGATGGGCAAAGGCTATCTCCTTGGTATGAGGGCCTATCATCATGGAAAGGTAATGGGAGGATTGCTCGTTTGATAGATGGCCCTTATCCCCCAATATCCTCATCTTAAGCCAGTTTGACCGATCGGATTCCATGAGCATCTCGGGATCATGGTTGCTTTCCAGGATATAGAAGTCGCAATCCTTGGCCTCGTAGAGGTCCCTTTCCGGAACGTATCCGGTATCGGTCATGTATAGCATCCGCTCCCCGTTTTCCATATCGGTCAAAAGATAACCCATCGGTTCCGGTGCATCGTGGGAAGTTGGCAATGCTTCAATGGCCAAGGAATTAGAAAGAAATTTTTGGAAGGGAATAAGATGATTGGAAGCCCTGAAGTCGCCATCAAGGAGTCCTTCATCGCCGCTGAACATCATTTTGTCCAAACTGCGGAAGGCCTTGATGTCAGCCGTATGGTCCGAATGACGGTGGGTAATCAAAAGTGCGTTGATGTCCGCAAAGGACTTGCTGACGCTCCTTAGGGCCTCCTCGACTCGTTTCTTGGAAAGGCCGCAATCGATGACTATCAAAGTGTGCTCGTTGTAGATGATCGTCGAGTTGCCCTTGGAGCCGGAACCGACGTTAATGTAACGCATCGGTCAAAACCCCTGGGTTGGATCAGGGCTTTGGGGATAGTCAGGCTCTTCGTTAGGCAGGACATCTGCGTCCATGGCCTGTTCGGTAAACCTGGACTTGGGCTTCTCGAAGACCAGGTTGATCTCTCCCGTCCTTCCGTTTCTGTTCTTGGCCAGAATGAGCTTCACGTTGGAAACGTCGTTCTCCAAGCCTTTGTCGTCCCCACCATTGGCGTCCTTGCTGTCGTTATCCGAGTAGGCATCGGGTCTGTAGATCAGCATTACCTGATCGGCATCCTGCTCGATGGCACCCGAATCCCTGAGGTCGGATAAAACAGGGGTGTGATCGGTACGTTTGTCCGACTCACGTGAGAGCTGGGACAAGGCGATGACCGGGATCCTGAGGTTTCTGGCCATGCCCTTCAAGGCTCGGGAGATGTCGCTTACCACCTGTTGACGGTTCTCCTGGCTGCTAACCCTGCTTCCGGCACTTTGGATCAAGCCGAGGTAGTCTATTATCACCAACCCGAGATCCGGTCGGCCATTAAGGAGTTTCTTTACCTCGGCCTCGATGCTGAAGACCCGGCTATCGGGGCTGTCGTCGATATAAAGAGGCAGCTGTGAAAGATTTTCGACGGCGGTCTTCAAGGCCTTGATGCGAGCGATTGCCTCCGGGTTGTCCTTTTCGGAATCGGCAAGTTCGATGATCTTCTTGCCGTTCTCGCCAAGGGAGGTCTTGAAGTCTAGCGACTGAATCTCGTCCTTCGATAGGTCGGATTCATTGGCCAAGAGACGGCCCATTATTTGTTCGGCCGACATCTCCAACGAGAAGAATGCTACGGGGATTCTGTTCTTGGCGACGTTCTTGGCGAAATTGATGGCCAAGGCGGTCTTGCCGACGGATGGACGAGCCGCGACTATTATCAAGTCGCCTTTCTGGAAACCGTTGGTGTATTTGTCAAGGGTCGGGAAACCAGTAGCCAAACCGCTAAGGTAGGATTTCTTTCCGGTCTTTATCCTTTCCTGGGACTCCTCCTCCAGACGCCCAAGCAAGGCTTCCAAAACCTGAGAGCTGTTCTTGAAGCCGCCGATATTGCTTTGGGCGGCCACATCGGCTATCTTTCGCAAGGAATCGGTAACGAAAGAGGGGATATCGGGGATGGATTTCAACGATTCGGTCTCAATTGAATGAAGTGTTTCCTTGAAAGTCTTAAGCACCGCATTGTTCTTGACGGTCTGTATATAGTTGTCTACTTCTGCGATAGGTGGAAGGTCGTCCGCCAGGGACTTAACGTAATCCTCGCCTCCGGCATCGTTGATCAAATCCCTTGTCTTCAAGGCGGAAGTCAGTGTGACCAGATCGGGTCTTATCTTTTGGGTGTGGAGGTCGAGCATCACCTGGAAGATCACCTTGTTACGGGGATCTTGGAAGTCATTCGGCCCGAGACGAGAAACGACATCATAAAAAGCGTCCTCATCCAAGAGGGCAGAAGCTATGACAGCCGTCTCAGCCCAATCCTTATCCGCCATCGCTTAATTCTCCCTTTGTGTCTTGATGTTATTTCTTGCCTGAAGGCTTTGGCTCGACCAATACGTTCATTATGCCATATACGCCTTTGTACAATTCGACCTTGACATGGCTAAGGCCGAACGCGTTGACGAGGTTGTGTTCCGGGAAATCTTCCTTTTCGACGGATATGCCCAACTTCTCTTTCAATGCCTTCTTCAGTTCCTTGATCGAAACGGTCCCGATCATGGCACCCCTGCTTCCAACCGAAGCCTGGAACTTGAAAGTGATATTGGAGAGCTGTTGGGCCAAATCCTTGGCTTTGGCAACCCTCTTGGCGTTCTCCGCCGCTTCTTGGGCCAGTTCCTGTTCGCGCTCATGAAGGGCTTGCTGAGTGAAGAGGACGCCATATCCCTTGGGCACGATGAAATTGGCCCCATAGCCATCCGAGACCTCAACGACTTGGCCAGCTTTCCCGACCTTATTCAAATCTTTCTTCAAAAGTACCTTCATTTTTGATTGCCTCCATTTGTTTTCTTAATGTCTTCCAAAGGACCGGTAAAGGTAAGCGAATTGGTGCCTTGGGTGATGCGCTTACGATCCTTGGCATCGGGAAGATAATCGGTAAGCACTTCGACAAGGTCTTCCTTGACCTTATCCACGTCGGTCCCTTTTATAGTAGCAGCAGCGGCCGCAAAATGCCCGCCTCCGCCCATCTTCCTCATTATCTGCTCAACGTTGACCGCGCCGTTTGACCGCGCCGAAATGCCGATTTCGGTCTCGGATACCCGACCCAAGGTGAACGAGGCGTCGAAACCGCTTATGGACATCGCCTGCTGGGATACTATAGCCAATATGGTCCGATCCAACAATTCGTTTTTGTCGGGGTCGGTAGCGATCATCACTCCGGTGAAAGGCGTCTCCGCATTGTTCAAAATCTTGGTCTTCATCTGGAACTGCTCGTAGTCTTCTTTAATGAATTCATCGGCTTTCTCAGTGTCAGCCCCATAGTTCTTCAATACGGCCATCGCCTCAAAGGTGGCAGGCGTCACCTTGTTTCGGAAGCAATCCGTATCGACCATGGTCCCGGCGAGCATGAAGGTGGCGAAATCCTTCGGCAGGGATATCCTTACCTGGCTGGCCGAGATATAGGAAGCGACCAGCTCGCAAGCCGAGGAAGCGGAGGAATCGATGCCATTGAAGACCACATTCTTGAAGAAACTGTCGCTTCTACGATGATGGTCTATTATCGCCACTTTCACGTTGGAATCGCTGCTGACGAAATTTTGATACAGCAGCCTATCGGGGTAATTGATGTCTACTACCACTATCAGTGTCTTGTCGTTTATCAAGTCGATGGCCTCGTTGTAATTGGCGGTCATCTTCTTTATATCGGAATCCGAGAAGGTCCTGGCGAAGGCATAGCGACAGTTCTTCTCGACATTCTGGGCATCGTAGATTATCTTGCAGGGAACCCCGATGGAATCGCAGATGGACATTACGCCTAGGCAGGCGCCGATTGAATCGAAATCCGCCATATAGTGGCCGATCACCATTACATTAGACGCGTTCTTGACAGTAGTGATGAAAGACTGGGAAAGAATCCGGATCTTGGTGCGGTTGAAGGAACCTTTGGATTCGGTGCTACCGCCGATGTAGAGCATGTTCTCGCCAAAGGGGCTGACTGCCACCTGATCGCCGCCTCTGGACAGGGCCACTTCCAGCGATTCGTTGGCGCTTTGGGCCAACTTAGGGAAATCAGGGTAACCATATGAGAAGCCGAGGGACAAAGTTATCTTGCCGCTGAAGGCTTCCCTCACTATGTCTACGACGCTAAAACCATCGGCTGCCATTTTCTTGTAACTTGCAAAGCCACACAAGACCATGAATGTATCCTGCTTTATTGACCTTATATACATGTCATAGGTGTTGGCAAACTCGCCGATGGTCTTTCTCAAATCGCTCATCAAGCCGGCGAAGGCCGTCTCTTCCATCGAACTGCTCAAGTCAGAGTAGTTGTCTATTTGCATGAAGCCGATCACCGGTGATTCATTGATGGATACTTCCTTAAGGCTTTCGTATCTCGTTATGTCCTTGAAGATGTAAAGATTGGCTTCCTTGATCAGCTTTACCGAGAAGACCCTGTTGGCGAAGGAGACCTTTATGGTCGCCTCCGGGTCGGGATTGTCGTTTAGTTTGGAGATGTCCGAGAATACCGAGGCCAAAGGTTCGTCTATGGCCTTTAGTCCGTTGTCTTCGAGATATTCGTTGTACCAGACTATCGTCCCCTTCTCGTCGGTGACTAGCATTCCCACCTGTCCGAAAGAATAGGCTTCCTTTATGTCGCCTCCGAGAATGTCGGCACCTTTGAGCTCTCCGGCGTCGCGCACTTTCTTCATCTTGACGGCAAAGGCCGATACCGCAATCAAGGTCAAGGCAAAGAGCGACATCAACACGACGTAGCCTACGGCAGCGTAATGGGTATAACCTGCCAAATATATGTAGCAAAGGAACAAAGTGAGGCCAGCTGCTGCCCATAAGAACGTCAACCCAAGCAACGTGAATCCCAGGGCCTTGATGAGTTTTTTCATTAATGCTTTTCCTCGTCGTTTTATTATACTTCCATAGCCTTATCCTTCTGTTGCTTATGAGTGACCTCCAAAGTGAGACTGAGAATATAATCTCTGCGAGGTTTTGGTAAAAAATGAAACTATTTTCTTTTGATTCCGCTGAAGCTGCCAAGATTCTTAGGGACGGAGGGCTAGTCGCCTTTCCGACCGAGACCGTTTTCGGCATTGGTTGCCGGTTCGACAACAAGGCTTCCTTCGACAGGCTGATAAAGGTAAAGAGGCGTCCTGCCACCAAGCCTTTCACCATGATGCTTTGGTCTAAGGACGAGATCGACAAGTATGC
>DHEG01000014.1:25995-26830 GCA_002399765.1 Caryophanales bacterium UBA4856
GTGACCCTTAATGGCCCCACCTTGGGGATAAGGGTTCCCGCCCATGCCAAACTTCAGGCCCTGTTGGCAAAGACTGGAGTTCCTCTATTGGTCCCTTCCGCCAACAGGTCTGGCGAAAAGCCTTGCAGTTCGGCTGGCGAGATACAAAAGGTATTTGGGGACGATCTGGATGGCGTAATAGATGACAAGGCCGGTGGAGGAGTTCCCTCAACTGTCGTACTCCTTACCGGTGATGAGCCGAAGATATTGCGTCAAGGCAATGTCTCTGCCGAAGCCATAAACAAGGTCTGGAATAGTTGATTGTCCAGTCTCCCCAAGTGGGAGACTTTTTCTATATATAATAGGAATTAATGAAAACGAGAAAGGAGAAGGAGATGGAAGCGAAGTACAAGGCGATATCCATAGGCTCTGATCACGGAGGCGTAGACGCCAAGGCGGCTATAGTTTTCCATCTAAAAAGTCTGGGTATTGCCGTTAACGATAGAGGCACCTATACCAAGGATTCGTGTGACTATCCCATCTATGCCTATAAGGTTGCAAAAGACGTGGCTATGAAGAAGGCCGACTTTGGGATTCTCATTTGCAATACGGGGATTGGCATGGAAATGGCCGCTAACAAGGTGGAGGGAATCCGGGCTGCACTCCTATATAACAACGATGTTGCCCGCTTGGCCAAAGAGCACAACGATGCCAATGTAATTACCTTTGGGGCCCACTATTTCACTCCCGAGCAAATGATTGTGATGATTGACGCCTATATGAAAGCCGGTTTCCTTGGCGATAGACACGCCAGGAGGGTCAAAGAGATAGGAAAAATCCAGGAAGGAAAAGATCC
>DHEG01000014.1:26992-27451 GCA_002399765.1 Caryophanales bacterium UBA4856
GGGGTTAACAAGCCCCTTTTAATTTTTAGAATCATTTTCTTGTTGCAATGCCCTATGGTGGGTGTTTAAATACTAATTGCACTTCGCCGAACGGGCGCTTGAAACGCCAGGTCGGTGGAGGGGCCGGTAGGACGATCAGTTCTTGGTAAAGCACTTCCAAAATTCCTTCAAAAAGTTCTTGACGCCAAGAATTGCGAGCCCTATAATCTAACACGCTGTCCCTGAGAAGGGCCGGCGATAAATCGATCCTTGGAAACCCAGCAGAACATTACAGAATACATCACAAGATGTAGAAATAGTTTTATTCGGGTACTGCAAAAAGGTGCTTCGAAAACGAACATTTCGACGGATTGCGGTTAACGTTAATAACACGGAAAAAGCATAGCGCTCGTTCCGGCTTGAATCGTTCTCTTTGCTATAAAGCTTCAATTTTATAGAGAGTTTGATCCTGGCTCAGGA
>DHEG01000005.1:0-5118 GCA_002399765.1 Caryophanales bacterium UBA4856
CTGAACTCTACATGGCTCCAGGGCTACCTTGACCTCTACCGCTGGCGGCTGATCGCCATGGCCGGCAAGAAGATGGCGGGGCTGGCCGGGATGCTCAGGGGAGAGTCACCAACACTTAACTCATACTAGAGAAATATACGAAAAAAGCCCTGCTTTCACAGGGCTTTCGACTACCTTCCGGTTCGCTGCTGGAGGTAATTACTTGATGATATCGGTGACGGTTCCGGCACCAACGGTGTGGCCACCCTCACGAATAGCGAACTTGGTGTTGTTTTCGATTGCGACGGGCTTGATCAACTCAACGGTGAACTCAGTGTGATCGCCGGGCATGACCATCTTCTCCTCAGTGGGGAGGGTGATTATACCAGTGACATCAGTGGTTCTGAAGAAGAACTGAGGGCGATAGCCGTTGGTGAAGGAAGTGTGACGGCCCCCCTCTTCCTTGGTCAAGATGTAGCAAGAGCACTTGAACTTGGTATGAGGAGTGACGGTTCCGGGCTTGGCGATGACCTGACCACGAACGACCTGGTCACGATCGATGCCACGGAGCAACATACCGATGTTGTCGCCAGCCTCGGCGAAGTCCAGGGTCTTCCTGAACATCTCCAAGGAGACCACGACGGACTTCTTGGTGGGCATCAAGCCGACGATCTCGACCTCGTCGTTAGGGTGAATGACACCACGCTCGACACGGCCAGTGGCAACGGTGCCACGACCAGTGATGGTGACTACATCCTCGACAGCCATCAAGAAAGGCTTCTGATCATCCCTGACAGGATCGGGAATGTACTTGTCGCAGGCATCCATCAAGGCGAGGATCTGCTTTTCGGCTTCAGGATCGCCCTGCAAGGCCTTCAAAGCGGAACCACGGATGACGGGGACCTTGTCGCCGGGATAACCATTCTTGGTCAAAAGGTCACGGACATCCATCTCGACCAAGTCGATCAATTCGGGATCGTCGACCTGATCGCACTTGTTGATGAAGACGACGATGTAAGGAACGCCGACCTGCTTGGCGAGCAAGACGTGCTCACGGGTCTGGGGCATGACGCCATCAGTAGCGGAGACAACCAGTATTGCGCCATCCATCTGGGCGGCGCCGGTTATCATGTTCTTGACGTAGTCAGCGTGTCCCGGACAATCGATATGGGTGTAGTGCCTAGTGGCAGTCTCGTACTCGACGTGTGCGGTATTGATGGTGATACCACGAGCCTTTTCCTCAGGGGCGGCATCGATCTGGTCATAAGACAAGAACTTAGCCTCGCCCTTCTCCGAAAGGACCTTGGTGATAGCCGCGGTCAAGGTGGTCTTGCCGTGGTCGACGTGTCCAATAGTACCGATGTTGACGTTTACCTTGCTTCTATCATATTTCTGTTTAGCCATAAGCTTTTCCTATTTTCCTCCTTGACTAAAGGCGAACCGGCTTTTCAGCGGCCTAACAATGATATATTATCCGCTTTTCGTTTGCAATCTTATATAGGTCAGTATGCCTTTTCGTCAATGAATTACGGCTCTTCCCTACTGAGCTCTGGACTTTACGATCTCTTCCTGGACGCTCTTTGGCACTTCCTGGTAGTGATCGAATTCCATCGAGTAGATTCCACGGCCTTGGGTCATGGAACGCAGCGCATTGATGTAACCGAACATGTTGGCGAGAGGAACAATGGCGGTGATGACCTGGGCATTGCCCTTGGTGGTGGTATCGGTAACCATACCACGCCTGGAGCTCACATCGCCCAAGACGGTTCCCAAGTATTGCTCGGGGGTGGTTATCTCGGCTTTCACCATAGGCTCGAGGATGACAGGATCGCACTTCTGGGCCGCTAGCCTGAAGGCGATGGCCGAAGCGGTCTTATAAGCTGCTTCGGAAGAATCGACAGGGTGGGATGAACCATCGATGAGTTCGGCCTTGATGTCGATAGCGGGGAAGCCAGCGATCAAGCCGCGAGAAGTTGCTTCCACAAAGCCATCCAAAGAGGGCTTGATGAATTCCTTGGGAATACGGCCGCCGGTGACCTCGTCTTCTGTCTCGATTCCCTTGCCGGGATTGGGAGAGAAGCGGAACACGACGTGTCCGTATTGACCATGACCACCAGTCTGCTTGATGTACTTGCCTTCGCAGACGGCGACCTTCCTGATGGTTTCCTTGTAGGAGACTTGCGGGGCACCGACCTTGCAGGGGATGCCGTAATCGTCTTTAAGACGGGTGACGTTGACATCAAGCTGCAACTCTCCTACTCCCGATATTATCGACTGACCGGTATCGGAATCGGTATAGAAGTGGAAGGTCGGATCCTCTTCGCAGAACTTCATGAGGGTTGCGGCCATCTTATCCATGTCGACTCTCTTGACCGGCTCGATAGCCTCGGAGATCAAGGGATCCTGGAACTTGATGGACTCTAGCAGGACCTGATGATCCTCATCGCAAAGTGTGTCACCGGTAGTGGTTGACTTCAAGCCGATTATGGCGGCGATTTCACCGGCTGTTGCCTCGGTTACGTCCTCCTCCTCATCGGCGTTCATCAAGACGATACGCGAGACGCGCTCGGTCACGCCCTTGGTGGCGTTATAGACGTAAGACCCAGTCTTCAGGGTTCCGGAATAGACGCGGAAGAAGCAAAGCTTGCCAAACTGGTTGGTGGTTATCTTGAAGGCGAGAGCGGAGAGGTGGGCCTTGGGATCAGCCGGGCATTGAACCTTGTCGCCCTTCTTGTCGGTCCCGATTACCGGAGGCAAGTCGGACGGAGCGGGGAGATAGTCGACGACGGCATCAAGCAAAGGCTGTATGCCCTTCGACTTGTAGGAAGCGCCAGCGAGAACAGGGTGAATCTGATGATTTATGGTCTCCTTGCGAATGGCCTTCTGTATTTCTTCGACAGTGGGCTCCTCGCCATTCAAGACCTTCATCATTATCTCGTCATCGTAGTTGGCCAATTGCTCAAGCATCTTGCCACGATATTCCTTGGCCTTGTCGAGATAGTCGGCAGGGATGGCGATCTTGGTAGGGGCAGGGATGGCGTTGGTCTTGGGATCCACTTCGTTCTCCCAATGCCATGCGACCATCTTGACCAAATCGATGACACCGCTGAACTCCTTCTCGGTTCCGATGGGTATTTGGATGGGTACGCCATTGGCGCCGAGCTTCTCCTTTATGGAGCGGGCGGACATATAGAAGTCAGAGCCGATGGAATCCAGCTTGTTTACGTAGACGATGGAAGGAACGTTGTACTTGTCGGCCTGACGCCAAACGGTTTCGGTCTGGGGCTCGACGCCGTTCTTGCCATCCAAGACGGCAACAGCGCCATCCAAGACACGCAGCGAACGCTCGACCTCAGCAGTGAAGTCGACGTGTCCCGGAGTATCGATCAAGTTGACGCGGTACAACTGGCCCGCTGATGGCCAGATGCAGGTAGTACAGGCGGACTGAATGGTTATTCCGCGCTCCTGTTCCTGCTTCATGAAATCCAGAGTAGTGGTTCCGG
Organism: Caryophanales bacterium UBA4856; assembly: GCA_002399765.1. Lineage (GTDB taxonomy): Bacteria > Bacillota_I > Bacilli_A > RFN20 > CAG-288 > CAG-568. The sequence continues at coordinate 3,483 of DHEG01000005.1, forward strand.
CATCGATATCGCCGACCTTATGGATCTTTCCGGTGTAGAAGAGAATACGTTCGGAAGTAGTGGTCTTTCCGGCATCGATGTGGGCCATGATTCCGATGTTTCTTATACGCTCCATCGGTATCTTTTCGTAAGCCTGGACTTCAGCATCCTCCTTAACTGGCATTTATGCTAACCTCTATGATTCTTTCTCTATCTACGATAGTGGGCGTAAGCCTTGTTGGCCTCAGCGGTCTTCAAGGTATCTTCCTTCTTCTTCACTGCGCCTCCGGTGCCATTGGCGGCATCGATGATCTCGCCGGACAGCCTGTCTACCATGGTCTTCTCATTCCTGAGACGAGCATAGGTGACCAACCAGCGGAGTCCCAAGGTGACCTTGCGGTCAGCAGAGACCTCTACAGGCACCTGAAGGTTTGCGGCTCCGACACGCTGGGCCCTGATCTCCAAGTCGGGCATTATGTTGCCCAAGGCGAGCTCGAAGACATCCAAAGCGGGTTTGCCGGTCTTCTTCTCAACTTGCTTGAATGAATCATAGAGTATGGTCTGAGCCAAGCCCTTCTTGCCATCCTTCATGATCTTGTCGATCAAGCGAGTGACAAGCTTTGAATTGTAGACAGGATCGGGGAGTATGTCCCTTTTCTCGAATGTTCCTTTTTTCCTAGACATTTTTAGATGTTACCCCCGATTACTTCTTCTGAATCTCGCCATTCTTCTTGGTTCCGTAGCGAGAGCGGGACTGTTTGCGGCCATCGACACCGAAGCACTCCAGTCCACCGCGTATGATGTGGTAACGCACACCGGGTAGATCGCGAACGTGGCCACCCCTGATCAAGACGACCTTATGTTCCTGAAGGTTATGTCCCTCGCCAGGAATGTAGGCAGTGACCTCGTAGTTATTGGTAAGACGCACACGGGCATACTTACGAAGAGCGGAGTTGGGCTTCTTAGGAGTCATGGTTCCGACACGGGTGCAGACACCGCGCTTCTCCGGAGCCGGGATATCCTTCAACTTCTTGTTGAGCGAGTCCCACCTCTTGCCCAAAGCGGGAGACAGAGACTTCTTCTTCAGTGTGCGCCTCTCGTGACGCACGAGCTGGTTAATAGTAGGCATTCTTTCTGTAACTTACCTTTCCTTATGGTTTACTTGCAAAACACCCGATATGAGGGGCATAAAAAAAGCACCCCTTGAATCGTGCGGGAACTATGATATCAGTTCCGGGCGTTTTGTCAAGGAAGCTAGATTGTCATTTCGTTAATTCATATATAGGACTCCTTTTGGACCCGACAGAATCAATTGGGACTTGCATATTGCCTATTTCCGTTGTAAATTATCAAACGCTATCCGGTAATGGACCGTTAGCTCAGTTGGCAGAGCAGCTGACTCTTAATCAGCGGGCCAAAGGTTCAAGCCCTTTACGGTCCACCATTCAAAGAAAGCAAAAACCCAGGCAGTGATGCCGGGGCTTTTTTCGTATGAATAAGCACAAAAAACGGCAAGCGCAACGCTCGCCGTTTGGGTTTAGTCCTGATATTCCCCGCCTGTAGATATCTTGAAGGTCACCAATACCGAGATGGATAGATCTATATCGGCAGGTTGGATCGGCAATGGGGTGGAGACTGAGGCCAGGGAGAAGTCGGC
>DHEG01000005.1:5422-9144 GCA_002399765.1 Caryophanales bacterium UBA4856
GAGAGCTTTGCCGATGGATTCATCTTGGTTATTTGCTCCAAGGCCCGAAGATAGTTGCCATTGCGCAAAGAACATCTGACCGAAGACGATTCCTTGGCGAGGTAGCCATCCTGGGCATCTTCGACGGAACCATCCGGTTTCTTTGTCTTCTTGATGTTCGGCACCACATCAAATGTCATGGTCCTCAAGGCCTTGACCGGCAGCGAGGACTTCTTCAAAGCCTTCTTGACGTTCTCGATGTCGTTGGCGGCGTTCGCCGTAGCTGCATCGGGAGTGGATCCCAAGGCAACTATATCTATTTTGATTTCGGCAGAGTCGGGAGCCACATGGGCTGTGCTGACACCGCGTATGGTCAAAGTCCCGTCGTTCTTCAAAGTGCCATTTTCTTGCATTGCTGAGCGTAAAGCCTCCGCTGACTCAAACACTATCAAAAAATAATTTATTATTCAAATAACTAGTAAAACAATCTAAATAACGTAAATAGCAACTTCCAAAAATAGTTAGTATCCATTATTTGCCAAAATGGCAATTATCATTGGCATTTATGAAACTACAGCAAAAACCAATCACTTAAAAATTAAGCTTTTGCAATGCTTTGGTGCTGATTGGATTTCAAGGAAACTTATAGGAATCGTTTATGGTAAAAGGCTTTCAGGGGCAAAGGAAGGCCTAATGGGTTATCATTCTTGTTTGTGTTTGGAAAGGCTTATATGGCTGATATTGACAACGCTGGCAAGGTAGAGACTTGGAAGGCCAGGGGCTTAGACTTCTTCCGCTATTTCGGCGATGCTTTTTGCTATGCCTTCTTGCCTTCTTACATGATCTCGACTTTCGGAGGTGACACCTCAGACCTTTTTGGGGCTTTGAAGACCGGTGCGCTTTTGGCTTCCATCCCCTTGATGGCAGTCATCGGCAACTTGATTTTCGGTCGGCTCGCCACCAACGAGAAACATAATCTTTTCCTCCTCAAGATAATGATGCCGATCGAGGTCAGCTTCTTGGTCACCGTGGGATTTTGGGGCGATAATTTTGCCGGTGTATTGGTCTTCTCCATCATTGCCAATTTGTTCAATTCGGCTGTCTATTCGTTTTTGGATTCTATAGCGGGAGATATAGCCGCCGCCGAACATGCAAACTTCGCCTCCATCAGGGTGGCGGCGAGCATTTCCTACATGTTGTCTACCCTGGCCTCGGCATTCCTTTTGGCGGGCTTCACTGGTGCGGGTCTAAGCACTACCGAAAGCTATAAGTGGTTGTTTGTCTGCTCCTTGCCTTCTTATGTCGCCACTTACGTAATCATCTATTTGGTAAAGCCCTATGACATCGATCAATACAGAGAAGAGACGAAAGATGCCCAAAAGGCTGACAAAGAAGACATATCCGTTTCCGATACCAGGCTTTCCACGTTGTTCCACAATCGCAATTTCATGACCTTTTTGGCATTCATCGCCCTCTACATCTCGATGGTCTTCGTCGGGGATAACGTCCTGAGCTCCTTCTGGATGCCCCAGGGGGAGGAATACAGGCCTGATACTACGGGATTCGCTTCTTCCTTCTATCCTTTCTCCGCCGCCAATCTGAGCATGGCCTATGTCGTGATGATGGTCGCCGAAATCACGGCTAGCTTCCTCTATGGGTCACATGCCAACGTCCATACGTACAAGGCCATTTTCATTTTCGGGGCCATTGCCTCTATCTTGCGTCTCTTTGGCACCGGCTTACTTATATATTTCGATGTCGATCAAATGTATGCCTATTTCCTGGTAAGCATTCTTAGGGGCTTCATCTGGGGCGCCTGCATTGCCGCTGAGGTCCCATTGATCGAGAACATCATCGGAATCAAGCTCAAGACCAAGGCCATTTTCCTTATCAACATGACCTTCCAGGGTGTAACGGCCATGAACCAGTTTGCGGTTCCGCTTCTTGAATTGGACGATGTGGGGCTGAGTTATTCCGGCACCTTCTTCCTGTTTGGCGGTGTTGCCACCATCGCCTTGATCCTTCTTCTCTTCGTAAAGGTGGATAAGAGCAAGACCGGTAAGACCCTAAGGCTCGATAAGAATATTGCCTAACGAAAAAGCCCTCCGATAAGAGGGCCTTTCATTTTATATTGCCATTCTTCCTTATGTAGGTATCGGCCAAAAACAAAGTCTCCTTGTCGGTCTCATAAGTCAAGGCATCCAACGCCTTTGGGAAGGGCAGCCACTCCTCAGAGGCCACTTCCCTGTCATGCCTGTCCTGGATCGGAACCGGCCCTTCGCTTTTGGCGACGAAGAATACCACGTCCTTCATTATCCCGGGATTGGGACTGTAGGTTATGACATGGCGGAATCCGGTATCTATCGCGACCTTCAGTGAGGTCTCCTCCATGATTTCCCGGTTCGCGGTCTCAACCTCGGTCTCGTCGCCTTCGACATGGCCCTTGCAGAGGCTCGTATGACCCAGGGACATATGTTGTATCAAGTACAGCAACTCGCCGTCCTTGTCGTGGGTGAAGATCACCGCGCCGCAGCTTTTTTCCTTTTTCATGTCGCTAAGCCTTCAAGTCTATTTAACCATAAAGAGGGGGATGCGAGTTAGAAACCACAAAGAAGTATAATTATAGGGAACGCGTTTTCGGTCCATTACCCGAGGGCAGTCAAGATAGGAGGCTTCAATTGGTGTTAACAGCGGATTGGAATGCCTTTGTCGACTGCCCTCACCGCCTTGAGTTCTCCCCTGATGAACGTGGACCGCGAAAGCTACAGGGACAAGAAGGTTATTTTGAAGGCAGGAGGGGTGGTAAAAATGAGTGATGAGCAAGAGAAGGTTTTGATTCAGGCCATCCTAGATGAGGGCAGTAAGGCTGGCATCGCTCCTTTGCGAATAAGGATCGAAACCGATGAATACCTAACTGCCACCACCCTCGATGGCATAAATGCCACCCTGGCTACCACCTCTTCCGTCAAGTTGTTTGCGGCCGGAATCCTGTCCGGCAAGTTGGTCGACTACACTTCCGACACCCCTTTGGCCCCTACTCCAAAGGACGTAGTCTCGGGATTGAAGGCTTCGCTTCCCAATGGTCGTAGTTACAAGCCCGAGTGGTTTACCAAGCCCGGGGCCCGTTTGGGAAAGTCCGACACCTATTCTTCGAAGTTGGCCGCGATTCCTTCAGAGATCGTCAAGAAGTCTGCCTTGAAGGTCTATATGTCAGCCAAGGCTTACTCACCGAAGGTCGACAAAGTGAGTGCTACGGCAACCCTCTTCAAGGGCCGGGTCCTATTGATTTCGTCCGACGGTCTGTCTTTGTCATACAAACGTGACAGCTATGGGGTTGGCGGAGAGGTAGAAGCCAAAGACGGCGGCGAGAAAGCCTCGTTTGCCGACTCGAGGCATTTCTACAAGAACCTGGACTCCCTTGACGAAAGGGCCATCGGCCAGGCCCTATCTGGTTCCGCTTTGGCAAAACTCGGTGCCCAAAAGGCCAAAGCCGGTGTTTCGATGGCGGTCTTGTCCCCTTCCGTCTCGGCTTATCTTCTAAGGGCTGCCACCACCCATCTTTCGGGGACGAACATAGTCGGGGGCAAGTCGGTCTATGCCAAAGACCTTGGCAAGGATGTCTTCTCCCCGATGGTCACTGTCTTGAACGATCCGTTCATGGCCTCCGGTCATGCCAAGCCCTTCGACGGTGAAGGCACCCCGACCGAGAAGTTCATGGCCATAGACCATGGCCGTCTCCGCTG
>DHEG01000005.1:9346-46107 GCA_002399765.1 Caryophanales bacterium UBA4856
GTCACCCCATCCGATGGTCCGGCAACCCATCTGTTCAACGAGGCCAAGGAAGGCGTGATAGTGTCAGAGATCGCTGGTAAAGGCAAGATAGACTACGACACTTTGTCCTTCTCGTTGCCCTTTGCCGGCTTCGCCATTTCCAGTGGTTTAAAGAGCGAGCCCATAATGGGCGAGATATCCGGAAAACTGGACGAGCTTTTGAAGAACGTGGTTTCCGTTTCCCGGGAACGCGAGGATTGCTTTGGCTGCTTCTGTCCCTGGTTCTTGGTCAAGGACCTAAAGGTGGACTGATCGAGGCGCCGATTGCAAAAAGGCCCGGGCATTTGGCCCAGGTCCTTTTTTGTCGCGATTCCTTACCATGGCTCGAGAAAGCAACAAAAAACTCCGGATTCAGCAATGCTGAGTCCGGAGCGAGCAAAAGGAATTTTATGTTAGTAATAATTAGCGGTTTTTGGCAACCGGGCATTAAACCCAATTGCATTGTTATTCTATAGGGCTAGGTGGGTTTCGTCAAGGGATAGGATCAGTTTCGGTTACCTGATCAAGGCCTGGTCGTACTCATTGAAATACTTGTCGGTCACATTGGCCTTGGTATAGATGTTGGAACTTTGATAGGAAGCCATAATGGCCAAGAAGAACATCAGGAAGTAGAGGTTATAGATGGTATTGTCGGTTATTCCGATCAAGTCGGTCATCAACAGGAAGACCAACAGCAACCACCTATCAGGGCTCTTCCTGTTGAGGCAAACCCAATAGGACATCAACCAGGCGGGGACATAGGCGACAAGACCCACTATTCCGCCCATGTAGGCGGTGGTCAATACCGTGTTTCGGGGGATGAAAAGCTGACCGGGCCCCACGGAGAAGATGCTTACCAACCCTTGGGCGGAGGGGCCTAGTATCAAGCTTTTCTCAAAACCGGCAAGGACGTATTGATAGATGGATGAACTGTCCGAATCCATCAGGTTCAAGGACTTTATGCTAGCCACGAACAGCTTCTGGAATGAGGCGGAAAAGCCGAGATAGAAGCCCAGGAGGCCTACGAACACCAATGACAATATCAAGGAGATGTAAGGATAGGAGCGGCCATAGGAGCGGAAGGACAAAAGTATTATGGGAAGGAAGGAAAGCACCATGGCCAAAAGGCCTGATTCGGTTCCCAAGAGTATGTTGGCAATGATGGGGAAGAACATCATGAACAAATAGACGATGTTCTTCCGGCTTCGGTATATCAAGATTCCATAGAAAGGCAAGGAGGAGACCAAGAGGGTCGAGACCATGGGTTTGCTTCCGGCCCAGCCGAATTCGGCTCCTTCCTGATAAAGCTTGTCGGGATTCATGATGTAATAGGAAAAGACCTCGATGGAAATCAAGATCGACATTGCGACTATGCACCAGGCCAGGTAGCGAAAAGAATCCTTGTTCTCTTCCAAGACGGAGCCGAACAAGGCGCTTTCCCCTACGATCAATATCATCAGGAAGATGAATAGATAGGCTTCATACTCAAAGGTGTCCGTTTCGATGCTGTTGGCGATGTTGGAAATCAGGAAGACGGCAGATAGGATCATATAGGGGTAGAAGAGGTTTCCGGGCTTGAACTTGGGTCTCCTTATGATCAGGAAAAGCAGCAAGGACAGGATGTAGCAGGCGATTGCCAAATACATATAAGGCTGGATGTTGTTGAACGATAGCCTTTCGCTTACCAACGGCAAGACGCACAGCGGAGGAGCTTCATAGCCCCGGCCATCGTCGCCAAACAAAGGCGCAAAGCAAAGAAGGGATTCAAGGCCGGCAGCGATCCAGAAGGCCTGGGTTATCCAGCCGATGTAGGCGATGACGGCAAGCGAAAGGGGATATAGAAAAGAAGAAACGTAGTAATTGATCGCATCGCTGATCCTGTTCATCGCGTTTTCCTCGCCATTGCGTATTCTATCACTAGTCTCTCTTGTCTCCGCGGTGCGTAAACTTCATATATAATATTCATCAAAGGCGGCTAAAAATGGCAACTAATATCTTGAACAAGGACTATGCGATCGTCCTTGACTCGACCACCATCCCTGACGATAGCGTCAAGGGTCTCGTCCGCATCGATAGCGTGCCCTTGACGGTTACGGTCGGAGCCAAGAGCAAGCTTGAAAATGATTGGACTATCCCTGAGATAGTAGCCGACTATGAGAAGGAACCGACTCATACTTCTTGCCCCTCGCCCGCTGACTTCGCCAAGGAATACGTGAAACTCTTTAAGGATGGGGTAAAGGACATTGTGGTGATTCCCATGACCCAGGGAATCTCAGGCACCTATCAAAGTGCGGTCATAGGCAAGGAGAGTTTGGGCGATAGCCAACGTGATCACGTCTATGTGAAGGACGTGAAGTTGGCCAATTTCGGCGTAGCCAATCTTTTGCTGGCCTTGAAACCCTATCTTTTGGCCAGGGTTACCGTAACCGAATTGGCGAATACGATCGATCGCCTTTCCGCTGACAGCCGCTTGGCCTTCACGCTAAGCGATCTTCATCATCTTTACAGCGGCGGCAGGCTGTCCAAGATTTCGTTTTTGATAGGCATGGTGTTGAAAATAAAGCCGATAATCGGAATTTCGCTTCAGGATGGCAAACTCCATGCCGAGAAGAAGTGCCGCACCTTCAACGAGGTCGATAACTACTTCCTGGACATAATCGGCGAATTCTACAAGAAATATCGCAAGGTCTATGTGCGCTATATCGATTTGACCGAGGAAGCCTTGCGCCTCAACCTGGAGAAGAAGGCGGCAGCCAAGTTCCCCAACCTTGTCACTACTGCCATCTCCGAGGTGGGCCCCCTGTTCACGATTCACCTTGGCCGGTCTGGCTATGGCCTATCGGTGATCGGCGACGATCCGATTGCCGAACCTGCCAATGTCGAGGAAGCCCATGGCCTGAGGAAACTCCTGGACAAGATCTATAAGAGGTAGATGGGCTTTAGGCCTCTTATTGCTGAGCAGGTCGTAATCATATATATTATTTGAAAGGTAAAAGGGAGGGTCTGTCATGGCAAACGAGAGGGAAAAGACAACAGGGGCCGGCGTGAAGACCAGTGACGTCAGGTCCAACGTGAAGTTGGCTTTGAAGAAGGAAGTGGATCATTTCCGCCCGCTTTGGCCGCAGCTTTTGGTCACGGCCATGGGCATAGCCGGTACCATCGGTCTCTCCTTTGTCCATCACTTCACCACTTTGGTTATCTCGGGCATCGGCTATCGCTCCTATCCCTTCTTCTACTTGATGATTGGGCAATTGGGCAGCAATGCCTCAAACGTGGCGATAGGTGCCTTCAACCCTCTCTTGGCCGCTGTATTCGTCTTCCTGCTTCTGGGAGCCATCCTTCCGCTTTTTGGCAAGCGCGGCAGCAAGGGCGTCTTGGTCTTTTCCACTGTGGTTTACGCGATTGGGATCTTGGCCCTTCTTGTGGCTAATTCTTCCTATGTCCTCAAATGGGGCATCAATCCAAGCCTTAGGAGTTCGGTCGACGTATCCAATGGTTACTTCGGCCTTGGCTATGGCCTGTTGGCAGCCCATGTCTTGATCAATGTGTTCCTCCCCTATGTTGCCGATGCCGTATCGGCTGAGATAGGGCTCAGGAAGTTTGAGAAGGATGTGGCTGTCGGTCACAAGATGGCTTCATTCTGAAAATGGCGTAAGACCCCCACAAAGGGTCTTTTTGTTTGTGTGAAATGGCTCTCTCGCTGGGCTATAATCTCGTTATCGATAATCGAATCAGGAGCAATAATGGAAAGCGAGAGTAAAGGCTACGGAAACTTGGCAAACGCCTTAGACAACGCGGCGGTATTTCTCGCCGGCATCGGTTTGTCTTTCCATCGCTTCCCGATTCTGGTAAAGAGCTTCTTCCTCAAACACAAGGAAGCCTTCCTTACCTGGGCCTTGCTGTTGCTGGTGGCCTGTTTGATATTCGGATGGGGTCTTCTAAATTACGGATTCAACTATCCTCTTTCGGGTGACAACTATCTTCAGGAGCAGACCTTCCCTTATCTTTTCTACGACTACTGGCATGAGTTCTTCCTGACCGGCCAATTGCCGATGTGGGATACGGCTTCAGCCTTGGGCACCAACAATTTCGGTGGCAACTCCTTCTACTCTCTCTTTTCGCCGTTCTATATGATTATCTACATCTTGCCACGTTCCTGGATCCCTGTGGAATTGGGACTAAAATATGTCCTTCAAACTGCCTTTGCCGGCTTCTTTTTCAGCGAGTACCTGAAGGAATTCTCCATACCGCTTAACGGCAGGAGACTGGGTGGGTTAGCCTATGCCTTCTGCGGCTGGGTCATCTACTTCATGTGGTTTGAGCATTTCCTCGATTCCTACGCTCTTTTGCCCTTCATCCTTTGGGGTGTCGAGAAGGTCCTGAAGGACAAGGATCCCCGGATGCTTTCCCTGGCTCTTTGCATTCAAGGCTTCACCAATTTCTTCTTTTTGGCCCAATTCGCCATCGGCGCCTTCTTCTATGCCATGTGGCGTTACTTGGTCCTGTTCCCAAAGCTTAGCCATTCCGACAGGTTCCTCACTATAGGAATCGGCTTCATCGCCTTTCTCTTTGGCATAATGGGCTCGGCTTTCATACTAATTCCCGGAATCGAGAATTCCGAGGCGATGCCCAGGGCCGCCAATGCCGATTATCTCCAAAGCCTCATCGATGCCTGGAACGCCTCGGACAAGGGCACTTTCTGGACTTTGATTTTCCGCTTCGATTCCGATGGCAATTATTTCCAGTCCCTTTATCCGGTCACTGGTTTTTTCTTCATGCCGAATGCCGACTATTCGTCAAACCTACTAGGCCCCAGTTGGTATGACAATGCTTCCGGTTCCTCGTTCGTGTTCACGCCCATAACGCTATTGGCCTTTGCTGGCGTATTGGATGGCATAAGGCGACGCAAATGGTCATACCCCATTGGATTCATCCTCGTGGCCTTTATGATGAGCATCCCTTTCTTCTACTATCTCTTTGCGGCCTTTACGATCGCCTATGCCCGCTTCCTTTTGGCGCCCACCGCTTGGATCATAACCTTCGCCGTGCTGCAGACCAAGCACATCAAGGAAATGCCAAAGTATTTCATGGATGCCTCTTTCGCCTTCGTGATTGTCATGCAGCTTCTGGTGGCGGTCTACGCCTTGGATATGGTCGATACCTATTCCTCGGTCTATGACGGTGTCTCGTACTGGCAATATCGTTATTTGGCCGTCCCCATCGAGATGGCCTACACCTTGGTTTGCTATTTGTTCCTGCGGCATTACATGACCTCGGAGAAATTCTCCTTGATAGCCATTTGCCTGGTGTCCTTTGAGGCGATAGCCATGGGAAACCTCGTATCCCAAGACCATGGGTTCGGCGACATAGACAATGTTGAGGTCAGTGGTCAGGGCTTGAACATCATCGACAGGGAAACGGCCATCGTGAACGCCTTGGATGAATTCGATGATTCCCAATATCGTATCCAAAACTCCACGGCCGACAGGAACAACCCCAACATCCAGATGCGCATCGGCTACAGTGGCCTTTCGGCCTTCAATTCCGTTTACGCCTTCAATACCACCGATCTCCTCAACTGGTCCAAGATTCCCTATTCCTATGGCAACTGGTCGATGGGGGCCCATCAAAGAAGGGTGAATATGGAAACCTTCTTGGGCGTTAAGTATTACATGGTTCCCCGCGATGACGAGAACGTTCCTTTCGGCTATGAGGATGTAATGGATATCGATCCCACCACCGTCTTAGATCCTACGAAGCGTGAGGCCCTGGAGAATCTCCAAGACGTCATCGCGGAAAACTACAGCACCGACTTGACCGATGAGATTGCCCGTTCCCTTTACGTTAATACCGATTATGTCGACTTCGCCTTCCCCTTCGACACCGTGGTCTCTTCCAGCGCTTTCAGCAATCTCTATTATGAGGATTACAACGAATACGCCTATCTGCGCTATGGCATAGTGGACAGCGACAGCATCCAAGACGTGATGGCAGAGGCTGGAGATGGCATCGATTACGACAATACGCTCAATTCGGCGAATACCGTCTTTGCCACCGAGAAGAACTTGATATTCACCTTGTCGTCGACGGACGGGACGAATTACGAAGGAACCTTGGGGATTGGGGAAGATCAAGGCCTTTCCTATTCGATCGACTTCACCAAGGTCTCCAATGAATATGGCAGTTATGATTTCGTGAACGATGACTACGACATGAACTTGCGCTTTACCGAAGACGGCCAGTATGCCACCTTCAATGGCTTGGGCAAGACCGATGAGCCGGGCCTTGTGACAACCGGTAGCGATGGCACCTTGACCATAACCGTTGGAAACTTCACCCCCATAAAGAAGATATCCGGAAAATATTCGACTACCGTGACTGTCTATTCCTCTCATTGGGATGACAACGGCAACTACATAACCGGTGGTTCCAGCCTTGGCGATTACATCTATCCTGAGGATACCAAGATCGATTACGACTCCCCTGGTTCCGAATCGCTTTATGGCCTTAAGTGGTATTCCAAGATCGTGGTGGAGAAGAGTGACGGTTCGGCCTTTGCTTCCGATGCCACGCCCGAGAATCCGGTCTATCTTTCCATCAGGAATGGTGAATCGATCGACTGGCACTTCATTTACGATTACACCGATCCTTCGACCGGGGAGACCAGCGAGAAGGAATTGCCGTTGGATGGCTACCAATCCCAGTCGACTTACAGTTCAGGCACGGCCCATGGCTTCTATGTGACGCAGCCGATAAAGAGAATCGTGGGAATCCTGTACCAGACAATGGACTCGAGCGAGAAGATCGGCCGACCGGAGATCTATCTCCAGAATTATGACGACTATCGTTTGGCGGTCGACAAGCTGAACAGCGAGCCGGTCGAAATCATTTCCCAGTCCAACGACCTGACTGACTTCAAGACTGACTATGGCAAGGAAAAGTACGTGGTCCTCAATCAGCCGATGGAGAACGGCTGGAGCCTTTATGAGGTGACGGACCAAGGCGAGAAGAGCGTGAACATCTATAAGTCCCAAGGTGGCTTCGTGGGCTTCGTGGCCCCGGCTGGGGAACATGAATACATCCTCTCCTATGTAACGCCCGGCCTTAAGGAAGGCATTGCCATTGGCACTTTGGGCCTCCTTGGCATGGCCTTGTCCACGGCTCTATACTTGATAATCACCGACAAGAAGCGATTCTTGATAGAGGCTGGGATAAGCCTTGATAGGGACCTTGCCGATGCCACCTTCGAGGAGAAATAAACTTATTTATGCCATTATTTAGTAGATATGGGAGAAAGATATGAAAAACAAAGCAATGGTTGGCGTCTCTTCACTTGTCATAAGCGCCCTGGCACTCTCTTTGTCCTCTTGCAATCTCGGTAGGGACTACACCGCTTCCGATGAACCGATGGATTTCCAGGAGATGATGAACGTCATAAGCGCCAAGTCCTATTCCCACAATTCCTTCTACTTCCTGTCCGGTACCAGCGTTGACTACAAGGACATACCCCAAGAAGTCTACGAGAACGAAATGGGCAACAAGCTCGGTCGTTTCATCGAGTTTCATGATTCCACCCGCGATGCCGATGTCTACTACGACTTGGAGACCGGATATGTCTACGATGGCATCTTGGATCTTGGCACGGTCAGGGATATATTCACTTACCAGTATTTTGACATCGAAGATCTTTCCGATCTTGAAGAAGGCAACAAGATTCACCTATATGCCCCGTATTCACTGACTACGCCATTCCTGCTGGAGGACGAGGGAGACGTTGGCAGTGAAGAAAATAGTCCGGCCATATACGACGCTAACAACAATACCCTAGCCACTATTCCCGATGGCTGGGACTTTCAGTCTTCGGTTTCCTTCACGCCGACTTACGAAGGGCAATACACCGATATGTCCTCAGATTATCTGATAGTGGAAGGCCAATTGTCTTTCGAAGGCGAGGACGAGACCCAGGACTTGACCATCAAGATAAACACTTACGGTAACTCGGTACCGGTGGTCTATGGTTCAGACGATCTCCCCGACATGGTGCCCTATGATTTCATCCCAGCCGGCTATATGGGCATCAACGGCTATCTCAAAGAAGAAGGAAACAAGTTTGAGGTCTACGACAAAAGCCTTCAGTACCGCAATGTCCTTTACCTCAATAGCCTCTCCGATAGCACCAATTACTATCCTATAGGAGACGGGAAGTTGCTAACGGTCGAAAGCCTTGACTCCGCCTCTAATGAATTCTATGGTTTGCCAATGGGGACTCAGCGTTTCCACACCTATGATGTCCTCAATGGCAACGAGACTACCAAGGTCATAAAGGGCTGGCTTGTCGGCTATCAGGCCTATGGGCTTTCCCAACCCACTCCGTCTTCCTTCAGCCTTCCCATCGATTTCGACTCGGATGGCGTAATAGATGGCGTCTTGCTGCCGGCGGTTCCCTATGAGGACGAAGGCCTTGGCACTTCGAACTATTACATCTGGGTGGAACCGGACGGTCATATAAGAGGGGGATTCCGCTGGAATGGGACTCTTCCAAGCATGGAATCCGTTTCCGCTAGCGGGCCTTTGGCCTTGCCGAATGGCGACTATTTCTATTTGGAAGATGGCAGCGGGGTCGTCACCGATTCCCAAGGCCAGCAGATTCATGCCTTCGACGGGTATGAAATCAAGGGCTTGGTAGGCAAACGGGGCTTCATAGTCAGGAAGGACGGCAAGTACGGCCTTTTGGACTTCGCCGGCGAAGTCCTTGAGCCCGTCACTTACGATGACTACGTCTCCTCTTCGGAACTTCAATCCTCTACCGATTTTGACTTCACTTCCCAAAGAGGCGACTATTCGGGACTTTTGGAGAACGAAGATGGAACGGGAGTGTTGGTCACTTGCGACCCCAACGGCTCAGATCTTAGTCTCCTCTCCAACTCCGTCATTTCGGCTGGAGCGATCTACAGCGGAGACGATGTCTATTCCCACAGCGGCTTAAAGATAGGCGTCTTGGCTGAAGGCGGGGACGTCATTGCCGGCTCTCAGACCAACATGAACCAGTATGATTTCGTCACTATAGATACCGGCGACAGTGCGGTTATAAAGGCCGTCGTCATAGGTTTGAGCCTTTCGGAATTCTAATAGCGTCATTTGTAAGGTATATAGGTATGGAATATACTTTTATGGTTTTGTTTAGGATTGATGTTTTTCCCAAGCGGGGGTTTTGACAATGGGTTTTCTCGAGAAGCTTTTCGGTATCGATGCCAGGGCTTTGCACAAGATAAAGAAGAAAGTTCAGCCGGTATTTCAGTTGGAGGACGAATACAGCAAGCTTAGCGATAAGCAATTGCAGGCCAAAACACCGGAATTCAAGAGGCGCCTGGCAGCGGGAGAGAGCCTGGACAGCCTTTTGCCAGAGGCCTTCGCTACCGCCAGGGAGGGCGCCAGACGGGCGATAGGTCAGTTCCCTTACCCCGTTCAGGTCTTTGGTGCGGCCGTCTTGAATGAAGGCGACGTGGCCGAGATGAAGACCGGTGAAGGCAAGACCTTGACCGCCACCATGGCCATCTACCTGAATGCCTTGGAAGGCAAGGGGGCCCATGTCGTGACCGTCAACGAATACCTGGCTTCTCGCGATGCTGACTGGATGGGCCAGATCTATCGCTTCCTCGGACTTACCGTTGGCGTCAACGGCCATGACAAGAACACGGCCGAAAAGCAGTTTGCCTATAACTGCGACATTACCTACACGACAAACTCCGAGCTGGGATTCGACTATCTGCGCGACAACATGGCCACATCGGTTGGCCAGCGTGTCATGCGTCGTCATGCCCTTCACTACGCCATCGTCGATGAGGCCGACTCGATCTTGATCGATGAGTCGCGTACGCCCTTGATCATCTCCGGCGGTTCGGGAATAACCGCCTCGTCATATGAGGCGGCCGACAGAGCCGTGAAGTCTCTCAAGCAGGACGAGGATTTCACAATAGACATCAAGAAGAAGAACGCTACCTTGACCGATGCCGGAATCAACAAGGTTCAGTCTGAGTTTGGCATCGCCAACCTGTTCGAGCCCAAGTATGCTGACTTGGTCCACCGTATCCAGCAGGCCTTGAAAGCCAACTACATCATGAAACGTGACACGGAGTATATGGTCACCGATGGCGAGATCATGCTGATCGATTCCTTCACTGGGCGTGTCATGAAGGGCCGTGAGTATTCGGATGGCTTGCAGCAGGCCATCGAGGCCAAGGAACATGTCCAGATAAAGCCCGAGACCGTGACCATGGCGACCGTGACCTATCAAAACTTCTTCCGCCTTTATGACAAACTGGCAGGCATGACCGGTACCGCCAAGACCGAGGAGGAAGAGTTCCTCAAGATCTACAACATGCGGGTCCTCCCCATTCCTACCAATAGGCCGGTCATCCGTTTCGACGATATCGATTCGATGTTTGGTTCCGAACAGGCTAAGTACAAGGCCCTGATGGCCGATATCATCGACCGTCACAACCATGGTCAGCCAATACTGATAGGCACTCCGTCGGTGGAGAAATCCGAAATCGTCGACAAGCTCTTGAACGAAGCCAACATCCCCCATCAGGTTCTCAATGCCAAGAATCACGCTCGCGAAGCCGCCATTATCGCCCAAGCCGGACAGATGGGCGCAGTGACCGTGGCGACCAACATGGCTGGCCGCGGAACCGACATCAAGCTAGGGCCAGGCGTCACCTCCATTGCCAAGACCGTCGAGGAGGAGAATGAGCATCATTACAACGGCTTGGCTGTCTTGGGCACCGAGAGAAATGAGTCACGGCGTATCGACAACCAGCTGCGCGGTCGTTCTGGCCGTCAGGGCGATCCTGGCTATTCCAAATTTTATGTTGCAATTCAAGATGAACTGCTTAAGCGTTTCTCCACGGATGCAATGTCTAGCATGTTCAAGAAGATGGGACCCGATGCCCTCGAATCCAAGTTGGCCACGAAGGCCATCACTTCTGCCCAGAAGAAGGTCGAGGGCTTGAACTTCGATACCCGTAAGTCCTTGCTCGATTACGATGACATCCTTCGTCAGCAGCGCGAGATCATGTATGCGAAGCGGGACAAGATTCTCTTTTCCGATTCGATCTCCGATACCATCCCCGAATACTTCAAGACCACGGCGAAGGACTTGATAGGCAAATCGATGAATGTCGTCGATTCCGAGAAAGTCGTCAATGGCAAGAAGCTGACGATGCTTGTCGAAGCCCGCGATCTTCCCAAGGGTTCGTTCACGGTCGGCGACAAGTTCACGGGCCTTAGCGAGGAGGAGGGGGTCGAATATCTGACCGACTTCCTGCTCAAGCTCTATTCCGATCACAAGGCCAAATGGACTACCCAGATGGAGAATTATGCCGAGAAGACCGTAGCCATGGTTTGCATCGACCGCTCTTGGACCAAGCATATAGACACCATGGCAAAGCTCAGGGATTCCATATGGCTCCGTTCCTATGCCAACACCGATCCCTTGCAGGCCTACACCAATGAAGGCTATGCCCTCTTCGACAAGATGCAGGTCACCATCGCCGACGAGATAGTGTTCCGCTTGCTGAACGTCAGGTTCAAGGCCAATCCGACCAGGAAGAACCTCTCTCAGGCCC
This sequence comes from Caryophanales bacterium UBA4856, assembly GCA_002399765.1. GTDB lineage: Bacteria > Bacillota_I > Bacilli_A > RFN20 > CAG-288 > CAG-568. The sequence goes on from DHEG01000005.1 coordinate 20,992, forward strand.
CCAGCGCCGAGGAGCGTCTGGCGGCCTTGGAAGCCGAGAAGAAGAGACAGGAGATGGCCAAGGAGACCCAAAAGCATTTGGCCGAGAACCTCTCCGGTCCCTTGAAGGTCGTGGGCGTTACCAAGGCTGTGCCTGGCGAGGAGTCCAATACCGGGAAGCTCACCATAAAATCAGCCAATGACATCGCAGGCAATTACCATCCGACGGCTCGGGATGTCGAGATTGCCGCCGAGGCGTTTCTCAGGCGCGGTTTCCCTTCCGGGGCCATCGTGAATGGACTCGTGTCTCTTCTCGACGATGGTTACCTGGGCAAGCAGGAGCTTTCGCTTTTGACCCTGGGCAGCGTCCAAGGCTTCACCGATCTTGACTCCAACAACCTCAAGACCCGTCTCATCAAGGAAGGGACGCCTACCGTTGGGGTGAAGGGCTTCAAGTCTTCCGCCGAGTTCTATGCCTTGCTCGAGTCGGTCATAAATAGCAAGGCTGGGTCTGGCGAAACCAAGTAGGTCAGTGGCAAAAGAACGGCAGCGAGGGTAAAATAATCCTCGCTGCGTTTTTTGGTGGTCTGAAATGAAAGAAATATATGAACTGAACGGCGATGCCGAGCGCCTGGCTAAGAAGATCGACGGACTGAGAGGTGGTCTTTGACCTCCCTCAGCTGCAGAAAGAACTGACTGAACTTGAAAGCCAGACGGCTGCGGCCGATTTTTGGTCCGATCCGCAACATGCGGCCCAGATCAATGGCCGGATAGCTGAGCTGTCCGATCGGAAGAAGGACTTCGAATCTTTGTCCAAGCGGCTTGGCGATGTACAAGCGGCTTTGTCTTTGCTTGGCGAAGAGGACGACAAGGAACTCCATGGCCAAACCGAGAAAGACCTGATGGGGGTGGAGCTCGATACCCTGGCTTTCGAGCGGGAGCTTTACCTCACCGGTCCCTACGATCACATGAATGCCATCTTGGATTTCCATCCTGGCGCTGGAGGCACTGAGGCTCATGACTGGGCCTCGATGCTTTTGCGTATGTATACCCGCTATGCCGAGACCCATGGCTTCAAGGCCAATCTGGTGGATGTGCAGGTTGGCGAGGAAGCCGGCATATCTTCGGCTACCCTGGAGATAAGGGGCAAAGACGCCTATGGTCGAATGCGGTCGGAGAGCGGGGTGCACCGCCTTGTTCGCATCTCGCCTTTCGATGCCTCCCACTCTCGTCATACCTCTTTTGCCTCCGTCAATGTCCTTCCCGAGATCGACAACACCGTGAAAGTCGACATCAATCCAGCCGATATCACCATAGAGACCTATAGGTCATCGGGAGCCGGTGGCCAGAACGTCAACAAGACCGAGTCTGCCGTCCGCATAATCCATCATCCTTCCGGCATCGTGGTGACCTGTCAGGTCGAACGTTCGCAAATGCAGAACAAGGAACTGGCCATGAACATGCTCAAGGCCCGCTTGTTCCAACTCGAGGAGAAGAAGCGCCAAGAGAAGATGGCCCAGATCAACGGGGTTAAGAAGGACATCGAATGGGGATCCCAGATAAGGTCCTATGTCTTCCAGCCCTATACCTTGGTCAAGGATCATCGCACCGATTATTCGGAAACGGATGTAGAAGCCGTAATGGATGGCCGTCTGGATGGTTTCATCGACGCCTATCTCAAATGGCAGTTCAGTAAGGGGGAGAGTGGCGATGGCAACGCAGGTAAATAAAGTCCGCGGTTGGTTCGGGGACAAGCTAGACGAACTCAAGCACTCCTTCAAGAAGGAATTCCTGTCCGAGCCGCCTTCAAAGACCATCAAGAACATCCTTTGGACCGTAGTGGGGAACATAGTCCTGGCTTTCGCCGATGTTATCTTCCTCTTGCCTTGCAACATAGTCGACGGTGGCATCTCCGGTATGGCCCTCATATTCGGCAAGTGGTTCAACTTCCTTGGCAACACCTCCGTCATGAACATCACCATTACCTGCCTTTCGGTCTTCTTCTATGTATTGGGCATATTCATAGTTGGGATCGGCTTTACCGCCAGGACGTTGATTGCGACAGCAGTGTATCCTCTGTTCGTTTACATCTTTAACTTATTGTTAAATGATGTCTCTTGGTTGTCCTGGTTGCAGCTGAGCGGAATCGCCTTCGACAGCAGTGGCGCCCCTCAATATGCCGTTACGACGTTGGCGGGCTTGTTCGGCGGCGTCCTCTCGGGTGTGGCCATGGCGTTGGCCTTCAGGGGCGGGGGATCCACAGGCGGGACCGATTGCATAGTCTTGGCTTTGGCCAAGCATACTAAGCTCAAGGCCTCCACGACCAACATAATAGTCGACAGCATCGTGATCATCACCGGAATGCTCACCTACCGCGACTTGTTGACCGGCATGATCGGAATCCTTTCTTCCATGACCTGCTCCATCATGGTCGCCAAGTTGTTCATCGGACCCACGAGCACCTATACGGCTACCATCATTTCCGTCAAATGGCAGGAGATTTCCGACCAGATCAACCACGAGATGGAAAGGGGGACGACCATCTACAATGCCAAAGGTGGCTATACCGGCGTGGAGCGCAAGGTCGTGGCCGTATCCTTTTCCCGCAGCGAGTACCGGGACCTCATGAGGATCGTCAATTCCACTGATCCGGCGGCCTTCGTCACCGTCCAGACGACATATGAGATCCAGGGCTATGGGTTCTCCTACGACGATGGGGATAATCCCATACCCCTAAAGAGCCGCCACTCCTTCAAGGACATGATCAGAGGGCAGAGGAAAGCCCAAAAGGAAGAGCAGCGCCAGGTAGAGGAAAAGGAACGGGACATGAAGAAGGACCTAAAGGAAGTCCTCAAGGAAGAGAAGAGCAACAAGGACAGCAAGAAGGAGCAATGAAAAAAGCCACAGCTGCGATAGCTGTGGTTTTTTTGTCGTCTCCTTCTTCTAAAGGCTATCCTTGACCGATAGCCTATTCAAGGCTTTCTTGAGGCTTATCTCCGCCTTGACGTGATCGTTTTCGGAAAGAGGGGCCTTAAGCAGGGTCTCGGCCTTGGTCTTCTCCTCATTGGCTCGCTTGGCATCGATCTCCTCGGCGGTCTCGATGCTACTGACTATCAGGTGGACGGTGTTGGTCCTTTCGGTGACGTGCAAGGCCCCACCGCCGACGGCAAACCTTTCGACCTTGCCATCGTTGGTGATGGTCATCTCCGAGATCTCGACGTTTCCCAGATAGTCGGCATGATGGGTAAGTATCTCGATATGTCCCATGGCCGTGACCAATGAGACGGAGTCGGCCTTGAAAGGCGGGAAGAACTTGTCGGGCGTCGTGATCGTTACGTTTAGCTTGTCCATGGCCATTCACCCTAGGCCTTTTTGCCCATGTCTTTTTCGGTCTGGGCCTTCATGGCGGCCTCGTTAAGAGCCTTGGCCTTGGCTACGACGTCGGCAAAGGTCCCGACATAGAGGAAGGCAGCCTCTGGGAAGCCATCGCCTTCGCCGTCAAGGATTTTGTTGAAGGAGTCGATGGTATCGGTGATGGTCACGTATTTACCGGGAGTGGAGGTGAAAGGCGCTGCCACGAAGAATGGCTGGGAGAGGAAGTTTCGTATCCTCCGGGCCCTGTTGACGACCAGCTTGTCCTCGTCGGAAAGTTCGTCTATACCGAGAATGGCGATAATGTCCTGAAGGTCCCGGTATCTTTGCAAGATGCTCTGGACTTTGGTGGCGACGGCGTAGTGGTGCTTCCCGACCACGTTGGGATCCAGGAAGTTTGAGGCGGAAGCCAAAGGATCCACTGCCGGATAGAGACCCAAGGCTGCGGTATTGCGGTCCAAGACGGTCTTGGCGTCAAGGTGGGCAAAGGTCGTGGCCGGGGCCGGATCGGTCAAATCGTCGGCCGGTACGTATACGGCCTGGATCGAGGTTATGGAACCGTCCCTGGTCGAGGCGATGCGTTCCTGCAACTCGCCCATCTCCGAAGCCAAGGTGGGTTGGTAGCCCACGGCGGAGGGCATACGGCCCAGCAAAGCCGAAACCTCCGAGCCAGCCTGGGTAAAGCGATAGATGTTGTCGATGAAGAGCAAAACATCCTGATGGGCTTGGTCGCGGAACCACTCGGCCATGGTCAAGGCGGCCAGAGGGGCACGCATACGGACACCGGGTGACTCATTCATCTGGCCGAAGACCAAGGCGGTGTTTTGCAATACGCCTGAGGCCTTCATCTCCATGTAGAGGTCGTTTCCCTCACGGGAACGTTCCCCGACACCGGCAAAGACGGAGATGCCATGTTTTTGGGTGGCGATGTTGTGGATCAGTTCCTGGATCAACGTGGTCTTGCCCACGCCGGCTCCGCCGAATAGACCGACCTTGCCGCCTTTGATATAAGGGCAAAGGAGGTCGATGACCTTGATGCCCGTCTCATAGATGACTGCCTTGGTGGTCTGGTCCTCGAAGCTGGGGGGATCGTTGTAGATGGAATCGCGTTTGTCGTCCTTGAAGGGCCCTGCCTCGTCTATCGGATCGCCAGTGACGGAGAACATGCGACCCAAGACCTCATAGCCGACCGGGACCTTGATGGGGGACTTGGTATTGATGGCCACTATGCCGCGCTTGATGCCCTCCGTCGGGCCCATGGCGATGCAGCGCACGGTGTCGTCACCGATATGCTGGGCGACCTCCAAGACCAACTTGGTTTCCTTGCCCATGTGGGTGATGTTCACTTCCAAAGCGGTCCTTATGGGCGGGATGTTGGTATCCTTGTCGAACTTGACGTCCACGACCGGCCCGATGGCCTGGACGACTATCCCCGTATCGGCCTGGGCCTTGACGGCTGTCTTTTTATCTATGTCAGCCATATGTCCTCCTTTCAGAAGCCGCTGCCGCCGGTGGCATTGGCGCCACCCACGACCTCGGTTATTTCCTGTGTTATCTTCTGCTGTCTGAGCTTGTTGTAGGAGATCTTCAACCGATCCGACAACTCGTTGGCCGAGTCGGTGGCCGAATCCATGGAATTGCGGCGGCTGGCCTGTTCGCTCAAGAGGCTTTCCAGCAACTTATTGTAGATGACCGCATCGAAATAATGAGGGACGATGGCATCGGCAACCTTATAGGGATTCGGATCGAAGATGGGCTTTGTGGCGGTGGGACTGGCGGGGCCCATGGTTTCCAATACGTCCTGGTCCATTATCGGGATCAGCCTTTCGCACATCGGCTTGAAGGTGATGGAGTTAACGAACTTGGTGTAGATGACCCTGACGGAGCGATAGTCGCCTTGGCGGTAGACGTTGTCCAGCCAGTGGCGTAGTCTGTTGGCCGATTCCAGATCCAGATGGGATTGGATGCTGACGAAATCGTCATAGGCTTTGTGGACCTTGTCCCTGAAATGCCTTAGCCCCTTCTCGCCGATGAATACGACATCGTCTTCGGCCTTTACGTTATCCAGGAAGACCTTGTACAGATCGTAGTTATAGGCCCCGCAAAGACCCAGGGTGGAACTGACGAAGACATACAGGTCCCTGTTGCCGCTTTTCTCCGTCATGCAGGTCGGGCGTCTCTTCTTGGAGAAGTCGACGTTCGAAAGGCAAAGCATGAAGCAATCATGCATGTCGTCGCAGTAGCGCTTCTCCGAATCATATATGGCCCTGACCCTGGTGTACTTGGCCGAAGAGACCAGTTTCATGGCCTTGGTAATCTTGCTTATGGACCTGATGGAGGCCAAGCGGGACTTTAGCGATAGCAAGGTCTCGGCCATGGTTACTTGGCCTCCTCGGCGATGGTGGCCTGATAGACGGCCTCATAGGCCTTTTGGATGTTGGCCTTGTCCTCGTCGGTTATCTTCCCGGAGGCTGTTATGTTCTTATAGACGGACGGATAGGAGTTGGTCAGCATGCTGTCGAGCTTCTTTAGGGTGTCATGGATGGAGGCGATAGGCAGGTTGTCCATCAAGCCCTGCTGGGCCACGTAGATGTCGACGACTTCCTGGGCCGAACTCAGGGGCATGTACTGCTTCTGCTTTAGGACTTCCATCAAGACGGAGCCATGTATCAGTATCTGCTTGGTGGCTTTGTCGAGATCGGAGCCGAACCTGGCAAAATCCAGCATTTCGCGGTAGTTGGCCAGTTCCATACGGAGATTGGCCGAGACGTTCTTCATGGCCTTGGTCTGGGCGGCCGAACCGACACGGGAGACGGAAAGGCCGGAGTCGATGGCCGGACGCTGACCGGAATTGAAAAGATCGGTCTGGAGGAATATCTGACCATCGGTGATGGAGATGACGTTGGTCGGAATGTAGGCCGAGATATCGCCGGCCTGGGTCTCCACTATTGGCAAGGCGGTTATGGAACCACCGCCCAGGCTGTCCTTCAGACGGCAAGAACGCTCCAACAAACGGGAATGAAGGTAGAAGATGTCGCCGGGGTAGGCCTCACGGCCAGGAGACCTGCGAAGGAGGAGGGACAAGGTGCGGTAAGCCACGGCATGCTTGGAAAGGTCATCGTAGACGACCAACACGTCCCGGCCCTTGTGCATCCAATACTCGCCCATCGAGACGGCGGCGTAGGGAGCGACGTAAAGCATCGGGGTAGGCTCGGAGGCGGAAGCATCGACGACCACGGTGTACTTGAGGGCATCGAATTGCTTCAGCTTCTCGACTATCTGGGCGATGGAGGAGTTCTTCTGGCCGATGGCGCAGTAGATGCAAAGGACGTCCTTGTCCTTTTGGTTGATTATGGTATCGATGGCGATGGCGGTCTTGCCCGTCTGCCTATCGCCGATTATCAATTCCCGCTGACCCTTTCCGATAGGAATCATGGAATCGATGGCCTTGATGCCGGTGAGCAAGGGCTCATCGACCGACTGACGGTCCATTATGGCCGGTGCGGGTACTTCCACGGGCCTGGTGTCGGTGGTCTTGATCTCGCCAGCCCCATCGACGGGCTGGCCCAAGGCATTGACGACCCGACCCAAGAGGGCATCCCCGACTGGGACCGAGACGACCTTTCCGGTACGTTTGCAGATATCGCCTTCGTTGACTTGGCCGCTTTCGCCAAAGAGGACGCAGCCGACGCTATCTTCCTCTAGGTTCATGACCATGCCGTAAGTCGGGCCGGGGAAGACTACCAATTCACCATACATGGCATTGTCCAAGCCATATACGGTGGCGATGCCGTCACCGACAGCCACGACCTTGCCGATGTCGGCGGTATCGATCTTCTTGTCGTACTTCTCGATCTCCTCTTTTATAAGAGTCGCGATCGAGTCGAGCTTGATATCATCGCTCATCCTTTACCCTCCTTATGACTTACGATACGAAAGACTGTCTTTGATCTTGGTCAAGAGACTATCGACGGAAAGCTCGTACATAGTTCCGTTGATCATGACTTTTATACCGGCTATAAGCGACTTGTCGATGGTGAGATAGAGCGCGACTCTCTTGCCGAAATGCTTCTCCAGGGCGGACTTCAGACGAGCTTTCGTGTCCTCTTGCAAGGGGAAGGGGACATAGACTTTCGCATAGAGGACATCCATTTGGCGATTGACCTGGAAATCATATTCTTCGTTGATGCCGGTGAAGTCCTTGATCATCCTCAACCTGACCACGATCTTGGTGAAGGCGACCATCTCGGGGATGGGCTTGATGCCCATGGCCTTGAAGATCGAATCCCACACCCTGTCCAGGACCAAGCACTTGGTCACATAGCCGACGAAGGGCGAATCCAGGAATTTGACGAAGTCGGGATATTGGTTTAGAAGGTGTTCGAAAACATCCATTTCCTTGCGGAACATGTCTGGGGCCTTGACTTCGTTGGCGATCTGCCTAAGCCCATCGGCTACGTGATCCAAAAGTTCCCTGGTTGCCATCTAATCACTTGCTTCCGTCATCCATGTCCTGGATGAACTGGTCGACTATCTTCTTGCTGTCGTTCGCGTCTACTTCCCGACCCAGAATGGTCTTGGAGGCGGTCAACGCCGTGTCTAGCACCTGGTTATAGGCACCTTTGAGAACCCTTTCGCGCTCATCCAAGATGTCCTTATGAGCCTGCTCTTTCTGCTTTTCGATGGAATCGCTTAGGTCCTTTTGGGCCTTTTCGGTGTTTTGCTCCGCCTGAAGACGGGCTTGGGCCACGATATCCAAGGCTTGTTTCTGGGCTGTGACCACGGTCTTCTTGGCCTGGTCATAATAGACATCGGCGTTAGCCTTCTGGCTCTCGCTGTCCTTGATGTTCTTAACGACGTAGTCCTGCCTTTTGGTGAGGATCCGCTTTACGGGCTTGTAGGCCAGGAAGTAGATGGTCACGGCCACGGCGATGAATATCGCCACTTGGGTCAAGGTGACCCAGAGGTTTGGCAACATTCCATCGACGGCGGTATTGAAGTCTGAAGACATCTGATCCGTGGCGTCTTCAGAGCAGGACGATAAGAATAGAACGGCAGCGGAAAGCAGGGCAAACGGAGCTAATCTGCTTTTCCTAACTGTCATCTATGCCTCCTTAGGCTGCTTTGACGACGAAGGCCATCAGTATGGCTATGACCAAAATGTAAATGGCGATAGTCTCGATCAATGCGACACCGACAATCATCGAAGAGCGGAGATCCTTAGAGGCGGCCGGGTTTCTGGACATTCCATCCAAAGACTTGATTACGGCTCCTCCTTCAGCCAAACCGACGATGCTCATGGCGACGCAGGCAATAGCCAAACTTATGAAGTTCATCTTAATGATCCTTTCCTAAAGAATTTCGCATTACAAAAATAGTCTCGTTTATATCTTGAGGCTCTAGATTTTCAAGGCCTCGTTCTTCTTGTGGCGCTGGGCCTTCAATTGGGCCTTCTGTTCTTTAAGCAATGCTTTGTCACGCTTGGCAGCGGCCAAATCCTCTGGCGAAATGTACTCCTGGGAAACATAAAGCATCGTGAGCATCACGAAGACCGTCATCTGGATAAGACCATCGAAGATATCGAAGTAGAGATGCGCAAATGGCGAAAGCAAGGGAGTGAAAGCCAAGCCAGCCATCGTCGAATCGAATAGTCCTGAAAAGCCGACATAGATTAAGGTAATTACGAAATAGCCAGCCAGGGCGTTGCCGAAGAGACGGAGAGTCAAGGACAAAACCGGAGACCACATGGTTACCAAGTTGATGGGAAGGAAGACAGCGAAGGGCTTGACGTAACGTTTGAAGTAGCCCCAATGATTTACACGGATGGCGGTGAAGTGAACAAGGGTGAAAGTGCAAAGGGCCAAAGCTAGGGTGCTGGCGACATTCGTGAAGGGATTAGGCAATGGCTGTAGGAATTCGTCTGAATAGGGCTGGAAGATGTTTGGCAGGCCTATCATTCCAAAAACGAAGCCGAAGAGTATGAACAAGGCCAAGGCCAAGACATAACTTCCGAATCCCTCAAACGCCGGGCCCATTATTTCCTTTACTTCCTTGTCAGCAAAGGAAACGCATATTTCAGCTAGATGGACAATGCCCCTGGGCTTATCCAAAGGATTGACATGGCGGGTTTTTATGAATATGACCAAAGCCAAGACAATCATGACCGTAGCCACGATCAGGCTTGAAATCAATTCAGCCGGAAGTTCATTCCAGCCTAGAAGCTCGGTGATCTTGCTCACTTCTTTGGTCCTCCCGTTTTTCCTTCAAATATTATGGCGGCTATATAGCCTATCATCAAAACCACTGGGGCGGTAAGAAGGTAGACATATGATTTATCGGTCATATTCAAGAACAGGAACGAGAAGCCGATTGCGGCGGCAACGGCCACTATCCTTAAAAGAGAAGAAAGGACAATGCGATTCTTCAACTTGGAATCTTCGCTAGTCGACCGAACCAGGAAGAAGGAATAGTGGATTAGAAGGGTGGGAACAAAAGCGATGGCAAAAACGACCAATAGGTCATAACTCGAGGCCAGAAAGTAAGTCAGCAGACCGGCCAAAAGCCCCAGAAGCAAGACACAAAGGTACACAGCCATGATCTTCCAGGCGGTGTTGGAAGCTTTTGCGCCTCCCATTCCATTGACTTTCTTGCTCTCCATGTTTTTATGGTTTTTAAACGCCATACCCTTTTGTTATATGACTTTGTAGTGAAAAATCAAACGATTGGCCCATGATACCCCTTAGAATCGTCATAAGGTCTATCATTAATTGGATTTCGGAGGCTTGTTCCATGAGCAAAAAGGACAATAGGCCTAAGACCTTGTCGGAAGCTTATGACAAAGGTCGTAGGGAGGGGCGGAACATTTTCCTCTCCGTAGGGGTGGGATTGGCGTTATTGGTTGGCGTAGGAGGCGGCGTGGCCGGTTATTACATAGGCCAAAGTGTCTTTGAGAACACCATCACCCTTTCGAATGGACAGGTCTACAAACTCGACGAGTATGATCTCAAGATCCTTCAGGCCTATGAGCTCATAAAGAACGATTGGCTCTTTGGCGAAGATGTCGACAATCTCGAAGAGGTCATCACCGACAACATGATAAATGGTCAGTTGGATAACGATGACGATCCCTATACCTTCTATACTTCCGACATGGCTTCCCAAGGTCTTTCTACCGATGGCAAAGGCCTGGGAATCGTGAGCCAGACCTATTATGGCGATGCCTATGTAGATGATGTCTACGATGGGCCGGCGAAAGAGGCCGGACTCCTACCGGGGGACGTTATCGAGAGCGTGACCATCGGAGACGACACCTATACCGGCTTTGATGGCTATAGCAGCGGCATCGCCGCCTTGGCCACTTACGAGACCTCCAATCCCAACGACCAAAAGCCCGTCACTCTGCATGTCCTGCGCGGGGAAAAGAATCTTGACCTTGGCCCGATGTATAGAGGCACTTATTCAGAACCCATTGCCTATGCCATGTATGATCGGTTCGATGACGACGTGAGTGGCAATAACCTCATAACCCAAGGCTATGGCACCTCTACCGACTCTTTGGTCATAAAGGTAAACACCTTCCTTGAAGACAGCGATGGGCAAGGGCCCGAGGAATATGTCGAAAGCCTAATAGATCAAGCCCTGGAAGAGAACGGCGGAAAGATCGATAGGCTGGTGTTGGACCTGAGAGGCAATGGCGGAGGCTATGTCGATCAAGGGGTGGGTTTGGCAATGCTTTTCGTTCCCAAGGGGACGGTGATAGAAGAGGAAATAAACAAGGACGATGAGGTAGTCAGCAAATATGTCCAAACTGACGATCCGGAGTTCGGGCCGGACGAGATCCCCGACATCCGTTTGATCATCGATGGGGGCTCCGCGTCGGCCACCGAGATGTTCACTTTGGCAATGTTAGGCTCAGACAGGGCCACGGCCTATGGCTTCAACTCCTATGGCAAGGGCATTGCCCAGACTTTCTTCACTTTCAGCGATGGCTCGGTGATCAGGTATACCTATGCCAAGGTCTATGGTCCCAATCCCGATCCCGAAATATATGGGGAAGGGGATTTGATCTCCATCCATGGGGTGGGCATTACGCCAGATTACGAATATGGCTCGGACTACTCCCTGTTCGATGATTACAGCCTTTATGATTTCGGCTACATAATAGAACGCTACTACATAGACAAGACCGCCTTTACCTCAGGCGACGCCCAAGCCGAATACCAGGACTTCTTCACCAGCATCCTTCCTCTCCTGCATAACAGCGACCATGACCCCTCGACAAGCGATCCTCTCTATGGCGATGTACCAGACGACTATGAGGACGCCTTGGCCTATTACAAGGCTGCCAACGGCATAAGCGAAGACGGCTTCGGGGATGAGACCGAGACGGAGTTCAACGGCGAACTCCATGATCTTGGCATCGAGGTTGCCAACAACCTCTTGGAAGTGGCTCAGGGCGGACAAGCGGACTTTTGAGGTTATAATCCTTGATGACAAACGATAGGCATAGCAAAAAATCTATTCTACATATACGAGATTGCCAATAAATGGGAGGAATGGAAGCAAATGGATTTCTCACATCCGTTTCAGTTGACCGCCCCGTATTATCCTACCGGGGATCAACCGCAGGCAATCACGAAGTTGGCCGCCGGTGTCGAAAGAGGGAGCAAATGGCAGGTCTTGCTTGGGGCCACCGGCACCGGCAAGACCTTTACCATGGCCAACGTCATCGAGAAGTTGCAGCGGCCGGCCTTGATCTTGGTGCACAACAAGACTTTGGCCGCCCAGGAATACGGGGAGTTCAAGGAACTCTTCCCCAATAACAGGGTCGAGTTTTTCATCTCTAACTTCGACTTCTATCAACCTGAGGCCTATATTCCCAAGACCGACACCTATATAGACAAATCGGTCGTCATGAACCAGGAGATCGAGATGATGAGGGCTGCCGCCGTCAACTCCCTGTTGGAACGCCATGACACCATAGTGGTCGGAACCGTGGCCTCGATCTTCGGCTTGACGGATCCTGTGGAATACCATGACCTGGCCTTTACCCTTCGGGTCGGTGATTTCTTTGACCCCAAATCCATAGGCCAGAAGCTGGTCATCGCCCAATACAAACGCGACAACCTTTCCCTGGATCCAGGCAAGTTCCGCTTCCAGGGTGGGATGCTTGAGATCATGCCCCCTTCCAACAGCGAGAGCAGCACGGTCATAAGGGTCTATGCCGAAGATGACAAAATCGCCGAGATCGATGAGTTCAAGCCCGTCACCGGGGAGCTAATCCATTCCTATGATGCCTATCCTGTCTACCCTGCCTATGAACACGCCTCGGGTCTTGAAAGGGTCAAGAGAGCCTGCATAACCATCAGGCAGGAGCTGACCGAAAGATTGGCCTATTTCGACAAGGAAGGCAAACCTCTCGAGGCCGAAAGGCTGAAGATGAGGACCGAGCATGACCTTGAATCCTTGGAGGAGTTTGGCATCTGCCCTGGCGTGGAGAACTATGCACGTCATTTGGATGGCAGGGCCCCGGGTCAGACTCCTTACACCCTGTTTGATTACTTGCCCAAGGATTTCATTCTGTTCATCGATGAATCCCATGTGACCTTGCCTCAAATAGGTGGCATGTACTATGGCGACAGAAGCCGCAAGCAGACGCTGGTTAACTATGGCTTCAGGTTGCCGTCGGCCCTGGACAACAGACCGCTGCGCTTCGACGAGTTCGAGAAGAAGATAACGAACGTCATATGCTGCTCGGCCACACCCGGTGACTATGAGCTCAAACAGACCAACAACCAGAAGGTAGAGCAGATAATAAGGCCTACCGGGCTTGTGGATCCGATCGTCATCGTCCGCTCCAACAAGATCAACCCCATTCAGGACCTGACCGCTGAGATAAAGAAGCGCAAGGCCATCAACGAAAGGGCCCTGGTCGTTACCTTGACCATAAAGGATGCGGAAAACCTCACTGAGTATTTGAAGGAGCAGGACATAAAGGTGGCCTACCTCCAACACGAGATCAAGACCATGGAGCGGTCGGAGATAATATACAAACTGCGGAAAGGCGACTACGACTGCGTTGTCGGCATAAACCTCTTGCGCGAGGGACTCGATTTGCCAGAGGTTTCCTTGATTGCCATATTGGATGCTGACAAGGAAGGTTTCCTGAGATCGGAACGGTCCTTGATCCAGATAATCGGCCGTGCCGCCCGAAACGTGAAGGGGACCGTGATCATGTATAGCGATGCCATCTCCGATGGGATGAAGGCCGCTATCGGTGAGACCAATAGGAGAAGGGCCATTCAGTTGGCCTATAATCAGGAGCATCATATAACCCCGCACTCCATAATAAAACCCATAAGGCCGCCCGTCAGGTTCATCGACGATGCCAACGGGAAGAGAGCCAAGGGCCGAGGCAAGATGTCGCAAAAGGAGACGGAACTAATGATCAGGGAACTGACCAAGAGGATGCACGAGGAGGCCAAGGATCTCGATTTTGAGGAAGCGGCCAAGATCAGGGACGAGATTCTGGAACTCAAGGCCGATTTAAAGTAATTCCTCTTTGTATTTGCCCTTGCTCCAAAGGGCGTAGGACTCGGCCAGCCTTTCGTTTGTCATCACCTTGAATATGCCTTCGAATTCCGGCGACAGGCGATGGAGCTTGAATTCCCTTGGACTTAGCCAAAACACCTTGCCTTCTTTGGAGCTCCTAAGCGTCCCCGAATAGGTCGAGGTCTTGAAAAGGAAGACCAAATAGCGATAAGACCTAAAGACATCCTCTTTAAGGCCTACTAGCCTTAGGTCCTTTACGTCCAGGCCGGTTTCCTCCTTCGTTTCCCTAATGGCCGAGGCGACCAACGATTCACGATATCTTACGTGTCCGCCGGGGAAGGCGAGGCCTGGCCAATTCCTGTCCACCCTGTCTTCGACAAGGACTTTCCCGTCCTGGCTTTGGATCATGACCATGTTGGTCAGCACCACTTCCTTGAGTTCCTTCTTGTTCATGCGGTTTCTCCTCCGGGTAATAAAATAGAGCAAAGGGGAGATGGGGCAATAGTGATTGGAACGATGTTAGGCCACATCGCCGGAAGCAGATATGAGCTGGACAACATAAAGACCAAGGGTTTCGCTTTCGGTGGCTACTTTACCGATGACAGCATATTAACCGCTGCAGTCGAAGATGCCTTTGTGAAAAAGGATGTAGGGGAAGTCACCTCAAGCGATGTCGTCGATAGTCTTGTCCGCTTCGGAAAGCATTATCTTCAAAGACCCGAGTCGCGTTTTGGCAATCGCATGGCCCAGTGGTTTCTCTCCTTTGATCACCGGCCTTATGGCTCCATGGGCGATGGGGCACCGGCCAGGATTGGGCCCGTCGGTTGGGTTGGTAAGGACGAGGATGAAGTCAAGGGGCTATCCTTCCTTGTCACCCATGTCACCCACGATACCCCAGAGGCCTTGAGGGGTGCGGAGTGCGTGACAATGTGCATCTTTTGGGCTCGCAAAGGCTTGGGCAAGGCGGAAATTATAGAGAGGGTCGAAAGGGACTATTATGCCTTGCCTGGGGATTACGAAAAGCTCAGGAGCGATTATGGCGGCAGTCTTTTGACTCAAAATGTGGTCCCAAAGGCGATCTTTTCCTTCTTGAGGGGAACCGATACCGCAGATGCGATAAAAACCGCCGTTTCCATCGGTGGCGATAGCGACATCATTGCGGCCATCACCGGTTCAATCGCCGAGGCTTTCTATGGCCCTTCCTTTTTGCAGGAAGAGGCTTTGGACAAGTTCAAGGATCCCTTGATGGCAAAGACCGAGAAAGGTTTCTATGATTACTTAAAGAAGCGAAAGGCAATCGAGGGATGCGTTGACAAAGAAGATGGGGATGGTTGGTTCGTTGGAGCTGAATGAGTAATGGAAAGAAAAATAAGGCTGGCGGAGACGAAAGACCTGGAAGAGATAATGACCATCTATGACAATGCCAGGAAGTTCATGGCTGCCAATGGCAATCCGACCCAATGGGCCAACCATCCCACCAGGGACTTGATCGTGACCGACATCGCGGCCCATAGACTGTATGTCTTGGTGGATGACCTTAATGTCATTTTGGGGGTCTTTGCCTTCATCGAAGGACCCGATTCGACCTATTCGAAGATCTACGACGGCAAGTGGCTCAATGATAGACCGTATTGGGTCATCCATAGGCTTGCCTCGAACCTGAAGGCCCATGGCGTTTTCAAGGCCATATCCGATTGGTGCCTTACCAAGGCTACCGACATCAGGATCGATACCCATAGGGACAACATCCCGATGCAAAAAGCCCTCTACAAATATGGATATTCCTATTGTGGGGTGATTCATTTAGACAATGGCGATCCCCGCATTGCTTTCCAATTTTGCAAAAAAGTCTAGAAAGGCCTTATTATCTTAGCGGCACTTATCCCGTAAGGAGAGAGGAGGTAACATGACTATTCGCAAAGTTGCGCAGTGGGTTCTGACCGCACTCGCGTTCGTCGGTGCGATCTTGGTAATCGTGTCGTTCGCCTTGCCGTTCTTTTCACAGACAGCTAGTTTCAGCAGCGTCATTTTCAGCGGCTCTGGCACTTTGACCGTCACCGGCTTCGCCTATGCCTTCGGTGGAACCTCCGTTATCGCCAGCAGTAGTTCTTCATTCACCTATGGCGACGTCAGCATCGCCCCCGGAATCCTGTCTGCCTTCATCTTGGCTGTCCTGGGGCTTGTCCTTTTGGTCGTACATCTCGTCTTCTCTTACGGCAAGACTCCTGTCCTTGTCAAGAAGGGCCTGGCAGTGGTCATATTCCTGGTCTTCGGCGCATTGACCGGATTGCTGTTCAGCACCTTGCCGTTGGTTGGTGAGGATGCCAGCAGTTCTTCCAGTGCCGTCGTCGATGCCTCGGCCGGATTGGGAAGCGGAGCCATCCTTGGCGGCGTCTTCTCCGCAGTCGTGGCCCTGTTGGCCTTGCTTTCGGCCGTAGTTGCTCCTGACACCGCCAAGTAAGCGGGAAGAATCGAAGAAGACCTGGCTTAGGCCAGGTCTTTTTTCTTACTCCAGACTTTGCTGCTTGATGAAATCCTTCAGATCCCCGTTGTAATAGGCTTTGAGCCTAACTGCCTCATAGGGTTTGCTAAGACCATACAGGGCCAAAACCAAGCGCAGCTGGCCGATGAGCCGCTCCACGAAATCGGCCGCCTTTTCGGGTCCGTAATCCACCAATTGATGGAGGACCAGGCCACTGATGCCTATGGCCTTGCCGCCCAAGACCAGGCACTTTAGCATATCCAGGGGATTCCTGATGCCGCCTGAGGCGAAGGCGGTGATGCCGACTTTCTTGGCAGCCAAGAGGGACTTCACCGCCGACAATCCGATCTCCGACAGATAGCTCATGTCGAAGTCCTTGCGCCTGGAATTCTCGATGTCGACGAAATTCGTCCCACCGAAACCGGCCACATCCACATACTTCACGCCTATCTCCTTGAGTTTCTCAAGGCTATCCTGGTCGAAGCCGAATCCCACTTCCTTGACAATTACGGGGACTTTGACTTTCTTTGCGAGAGCCGCGATCTTATCCAGCCAGACAAAGTCGCGATCGCCCTCAGGCATGACGGCTTCCTGGATGGCGTTAACGTGTATTTGCAAGGCATCGGCCTTAAGCAAATCGACGATTTCGTTTGCCTCAGCGGGTGTCACGTTGGGATTTATGTTTGTGAAGACCAAGCCGGTGGGATCGTTTTCCCTTACGATGGTGAAGGACGACGACCAAGCCGGTTCCTGGACAAGGATCGAGGCGCTTCCGGTGGCCATTCCGATATTCAGCTTCGCTGCTATGGTAGCCAGCTGGGCATTTATGCCCTTCGACTTGTCCGATCCGCCGGTCATCGCGTTTATGTAAAGAGGAGCCGAGAGTTTGTGACCGAACAAGGTGGTGGTAAGGTCGACATCCGTAACCCGGCTTTCGGGAAGGGTCGGCCTGATAAGGTGCATCTGGTCGAAATCGCTGGGCCTTCTTACGGAATAGTATTTTTCGGCCAGCTCTATATGTTCGTCTTTTCTCCTTGAACGTATGCTTTGCGTTTTTCCCATGTCATTTCCTATAGACCTTAAGGCTCATCGGCTTTATACCGGCTTCTTCCCATTCTTTGTAGACCTGAGGAATGTCTATCGTGTTCGCCGCTATGGCTATGCCACAATCGCCATTCCCGGCTCCGGAGCTCTTGGCAGCCGCACCATACTTGTCGGCTATCTCGATCAAGGACTTCAGAAGCGGTATCTCTATCTCGATCCCGGTGAAGGCACTTAGGTCCAACAGCAATTTCCTGTTGGCATTGATGCCCGCTTTTATCTTGGCGAGGCTCTTCTCCTTGAAGCCCTCGATTATTCCCTCAACAACATTACGACTTCCTGAAAGAAATTGATCGTATCTTGCTTCTTTTGCTTCCTTCGCTTTGGCGTTTTCGTCGACCAGCTTAGGCGTGGAGGCGGGGATGCCAGTCCACCCGATCAGAAGATCCATATCGTCAGGAGCGGTGAGGGGAACGACATTCAACTTCGGCCAGCTCTCCTCCGCCACGGCACAGATCTTCTTGTCGTTCACTTCTTCCTGAAGCCAATCCTTGTCGAAGGCGGTGTAAGCGATGTATCCGGTATAGACGCAGGCCGCGATATCACCACCGGAGCCATTCTTTTGGACCCTCATATGGGAAATGGCAGCCAATTTGTACAAGAGATCCTTCGTCAAGGCGCAGCCATTGAAAGCGAACAGGGCCTTTATCGTCGCAACCGTCACTGCCGCCGAGGATCCCAAACCATACTTGTCGCCGTATTTCGAAGCCAGGCCATTGGTTACGGTAAGGTTGTAATACCTAGGCTTTATGCCCTTGTCGAACAGGTAGCTTTCGGCCACCCTTATGGCGCCTAAGGTATACTGGAGAGGATCATCGCGATAATCCAAGACCATCTCGTAGCCGACCCTGGTCCAATGGACGACATTGTCGTAACTGCCCTTCGACCTGATCGTTCCGCCGGTGGTGGAAGTCGTGATCGTTACCGTCACGAATCGATCCAGCGCCACCACTATGGCAGGACAGCCATCCAACACGGCATATTCACCGGCTAGGTAGAGCTTTCCGGGAGCCCTGGTAATGATCTTTGCCATTTCTTTCTCTATCGCTCCTCGATTATCTCCAGACCCGGTCCGAAAGTCGTTGACAGGAAAGTCGCATTTGGAAACTTTGACTTGACCATCCGTTCTATTTTCGCACTATTTCGCTTTTGAAACAAAATCGCCGGGTTTGGGCCGGCATCGAGAGTCCAATAGCATTCGCAGCCAGACTTACGCAGATCTTCCACTAAGCCTATCGCCACCCTAGTCTTCGTAGTCAGGTAGGTGAAAGGAGGATCGGCGGTTTGCGTCGTCTCATGCATCATGATTGCGTTGCGCTCCGCTATCTTGCCGATGGCGGTGAAATCACTCCCCTTTATGGCCGCGACCATAGAAGGCACATCCTCGTTTGCCTCGGTGACCCAGGCCTTGAAAAGAGGGGAAGTCTCCTTGCATAGTCTCATCCCAACCCTAGAGGATACTTTCTTATGGGTTTCGCTTAATAACAAAAAGGCAACCTCCAGATCAAGCGAGGGGTTTTCGTCTATGGGAAGCGCATAGGAGCCGCTGTCAGCGTCGCCTCTCACCCACTCGACGAATCCCCCGTATACGCTTCTTGTGGCTGAACCGGATCCCCTCCTCACGAACCTTGAGATGTCCCTCTTGTCTAACTCCGGTGCCACTACTTCCAATACCGCTCCGCCTAAGGCCGCAAAGGCGGAGGAAGAACTGGCCAAACCCACCGAGGCTGGCATGCTGTTATGGGAATCGATCTCATAACCATCGCCTTCGTGACCGAAAGAGTCCAAAAGGAAATCGACATACGAAAAGACCCTTTGGGAATCCTTGGGACTTACCGGTTTGCCATCGATGGCGAAGGTCTTGCGTTCCCTTTGGCCAGGCAACAAGCGGAACGAGGTGATGGTGTAAAGGTCCTTCAAGGTCATCGAGACGCTGGAATTGAACGGCAATATCAACCGCTCGTCTTTCTTGCCCCAGTACTTGACCAAGGCCAGGTTGGCGTGGGCCTCAGCTTTGGCAAAGAGGCTCATATCCTGTCTATCCAAACGCCCTTGGCATCATGAGCCAAGAGAGCCGTCCTTATCCTGTCTGCGGTCGGCCCGTCTTTGGCCAAGGCGATCATCACACCCCCCAAGCCGCCGCCGCTGAGTTTGGCGCCGAGCGCGCCATTGGCCTTAGCCGCCTTTACCAAGGCGTCAAGTTCGGGCGAGGAGACTTTAAGATACGATAAATCCCCTTGGGCCTGGTCCATAAGCGCACCAAACGTTTCGACGTCCTTTCCCTGCCAGGCGGCTATGCCCCTTTGGGCTATGCTTCCTAGATCCTCAATGGCCTCGACGGCCTTGGCATCGCTATTTGTCTCGTCGCGCACCAGGGTCACCGCCTCTCTGGTATTGCCCTTTATGCCAGTGTCGCCGATTATCAAATAGGCCCCTAGGTCGTTTGCGATATACGAGGGACCCTCGGCCTTGGTGAAAGCCAAGGTGGAGTCGGACAGCACTGTGGCGACATCCAACCCGCTGGCTGAGCCATGGTTGATGGTTTCGGCTGCGTTGGCTATCTGTATCAACTTCTCCTTGCCCAAATCTATCTTCCAGAATGAGGCCAGGGCCTTGGTGGTGGAAACGGATATGGCAGCGGAAGAACCCAAGCCCCTTTCCATCGGGATGTTGGACTGGAAGCTCATGGAGAAGTTGGCGGCCCTTGCCCCAACCATGTCCTGGAGGGCGACTATTATGCTTTTTATCCCCCCGAATTCCCTTGTCAGTTCCGTATAGGACCCGTGGTAATCGTAGGTGGTCACCGTCGATCCCCTAAAGGCCTTGGCGACCCTGGTCGTTATATTCAAGGACTTGACGGGTCTGGCAAGGGAAGGGTAGCCATAGACTACCGAATGCTCGCCCAAGAGGATGATCTTTCCGTGGCAACTGGCTGCAATGCTATTTCCAGTGAACATAGTGTTTTACCTCAAGAGCAATGATAATTCGGCAAGACTTAAAAAGACCCACTGAATTTCACGGAATGATTTTGCTACTTATGGTCCTGTTTAAGCAAATGGAATGGGAAAGGCAGTGGCTGCTTTATTGGATCTCCTCCAATCCGTCGGGCTTCAAGATATGGAATTGGCGTTTCTCCTTTGCCAATATTCCTTCGTCTTCCAGTCTCCTTACGCATCTGGACAGGGTCTCGGGAGTGGTGCCCAAAAAAGTCGCAAGGTCTTTCATTGACATAGGCAAAAGGACATTGTTGGATTTTGACTCTTTCGACAGTTCTCTTAAATAGCTAGCCAATCGCTTCGGCACCGATTCGGTGGTGGCATTGGTAACCAGGTTGTCAGTGGCTTTTAGCCTTTTGCTGTATTGCTCCAGGAGCTTTATGCCTATCGAGGGCTGCGACGTCAAAAGCTTGATGAAGTCATCCTGTCTTACGATGCAGACATCCAGGGGTGTCAGCGCTTCGCCGAAAGTCGCCGGATCGTCATTGCCAAACAGGCTGTATTCGCCTAGGAAATCCCCAGGGCCAAGCAAACGAAGCAACTGCTCCTTCCCCGATTCCGCCAACTGGTATTCCTTCAATTCGCCTGAAGAGATTATTATCAATCCGACTTTTAGATAAGGTGAAAAGACGGTATCGCCTTTCTCAAAGTGCCTGCACTTGGTTATGTCGCTTATCTTCGCAAGGCTTTCCTGGTCCAGGTTCTTGAAAACCGGCACCAGTCTTGCGCATATGTCTTCCTTCATTGCTATTCTCCCGGAACCCAATAAGCGGGCATTCGCTTGCCGAATGCCCACCCGTGATCGCTTCTATTTTACAGCCGTCCTGATCGTCTCGTCTATTTTAGAGAGTAGCCTATATTCCTTTTTGAACCCTTCGCAGGCATCGGATGGTATGGCGTAACCGTTCGTTGTCTGCCGCAATTGATTCAATGTTATCAAAAGTTCCTTGCTGTCGGCTTTTCCGTTTATGCCTACCTCCAGCTGCGACACCAACCTGTTCACGTCCTTGAGCTCTCTATGCCTGGAACCATGTACTTTGGTAACGACAGGCATCAAGACCGAAAGCGTTGAAAACGAGTCCTTGACGAACGATAGGCCCTCTTTTGCTGACTCCATGAATGTTTGCCTTTCCTTTACGAAACGCTTATGACTTCATAGCCAAGATCGGTCACAACCGATGTCAGTTTCGCCACCGTCACCTTGGTCTCGTCGTATTGTACTTGGGCCTTGCTCGAATTGAACAACACTTCGGCCGTCTCTACTCCCACGGTCTTATTCAAGGCCATGGTGATCTTCTGGGCACACGTCGGGCAGACCAGTTGCTCCAACTGGATCGTCAGATCTTTCATTTTGGTTTTTCCTTTCTTAACGACAAGTTCATTCTATGTTTGGCTCTGAAATTACTTCTTGATCTACGTCAAGTCTTTCCGGAATCTTTTTCTTCTCCCTCTTGGTTATCAGCAATCTCATGGCATTCAGGATGACGAAAAGCACGCTGGCCTCGTGAACGAACATCCCACTTGCCATATGGATATAGCCAGCGAATAGGCCCAGCAAAAGCAAAAGGACCGTGAGTATGGCAATGACTATGTTCTCATAGGTCAAAAGGACTATGCGCTTTGCCAATTTCAGTGCTTTGGGTATGCTTCCCAGGTCGTCTTTGAGGAGTACGACGTCCGAGGTCTCGATGGCGACATCGGTTCCGCCGCCCAAGGCTATTCCGATGTCTGCGCCGGCCAAGGCGGGACTGTCGTTTATGCCATCCCCCACGAAAGCGACAACATGGCCTTCCTTTTGGCTTTCCCTGACTGCCTGAAGTTTGTCCTGAGGCAAAAGCTGGGCCTCAAAGTCGTCCAAGCCTAATTCCTGGGCCACCGTTTTGGCCGCAGTTTCGTTATCTCCCGTAAGCATTGCCATTCTCTTGATGCCTAGCTTTCTTAGGCCCTGGATGGTTTCTTTTGCGTTTGGCCTTATTGCGTCGGCTATGGCGAAGAGCAAGACAATCTTGCGTTCTATGGCCAAGAAGACGGCGGTATTGCCTTTCGCCTCCATGTCCTTCAGGTCTTGCTCCTCTGCTGGGCTTAGGACAAGGCCCTCCTTTCTCATCAGGTTGGCGCTACCGACCATCACTGAACTGCCCTCTATTTCTCCCGCTATCCCCAAGCCCGCAATGGCCCGGCCATTAACTGATCCATATAGTTGGACGTGTTGGGCCTTCCCATAATCAACGATCGCCTTTGCCAATGGGTGGTTGCTAATGCTTTCCAGGGAAGCCGCAAGGGCGAGGGCTTTTCCTAAATCCGCTGCATAGCTGATCGTCTCGGTCACGACGGGGTGACCGATGGTCAATGTTCCGGTCTTGTCGAAGAACACCGTATCTACTTTGGCAAAGGTGGCTACGCTGTTCCCCCCCTTGAGCAAGATGCTGTCTTTGGCACCCCTACCGATTCCGGCAACGTTTGCCACCGGGGCCCCGATTACCAAAGCACCAGGGCAGGAAAGGACCAATACGGTAATAGCCGTATCTATGCTTTTGGTAACCGCTCCGGTGATGATGGTCATCAAGACCACCAGGGGCGTATACCACTTGGCGAAGCGGTCGATGAATCTTTCGGCTGGCGACTTGGCGTCCTGGGCCTGCTCAACCAGAGTCATTATCTTGGCAAAAGTGGTGTCCTTGCCGATTCTGTCGGCTTTGATCTCAAGGGTACCGTTATCTAAGAGGGTGCCGGCAAAGACCTTTGCGCCTTTGGCCTTGCGCTTGGGCACAGACTCGCCATTTATGGTGGCTTCGTCTATATAGCCCTCCCCCGATTCGATGGTGCCATCGACGGGAATCTTCTCACCGGTCCAGACCAGGAGGCGGTCTCCGGCCTTTAGTCTGGAAACGGCAATCTTCTCTGTGCCCGATGGCCTTATGATCCTTCCGACGGAAGGGGCCATCTTAGCCAGGTCCTTTATCGCCTTCCTGGTCTTGTTCAAAGTCCTCTGCTCAAGGAATTCGCCTAACTGAAAGAGGAAGGTCACTATGGCCGCCTCGTCGTATTCTTGGATGTACAAAGCCCCAACGATGGCAATGGTAAGGAGAAGCTCTATTCCTACCGTCTTCAGCCTTAGTCCCATCAAAGCCCTTAATACGATAGGCAGCCCCGTTAGGACTGTGGCGCTTAGATATAGGATCGCTGCCGCTGTCTTCAATCCGGCAAACTGGTCAAACGCAATGCCGGCTACTATCAAAGCGCCCGACAAGAAGGTGAGTGGAGTCTCGTACCTTTTCACTATCCTAAAGAGCTTGTTTGCAAAAGCGCCCATTTGAATCAATCCTTTCGATGGATCAATTGTTGTTTTTTTTTGGCCCAGACCTCTTGACCTAGGTCAAGAACAGGGCAATCATTTCAACAAACGGGCTCGGGTACAAAAAAGTGCCCTTTTAAAGGGCATGTTTCCAATCTGGTCGGGAATGTGAGATTCGGACTCACGACCCCTTGGTCCCAAACCAAGTGCGCTACCAAGCTGCGCCAATTCCCGAAAAGGGCAAATAGGATTTTACCCCATTGTCCTCAAGACAAAAAGCCTTAGCGTTGTTGGATCCTCCTTTCCTTGAAGTAAAATCTACTGTCGGCAATGGAGGAATGGATATGTTTGAAGGCAATGGAACAGTAGCTAGCTTTTCGGTCGATCACACGAAACTAAAACCAGGGCTTTATGTCTCGCAGATCCTAAAGTTTGGGGAGACGTATCTGACCGTCTATGATTTCCGGTTTTGCAAGCCCAATGCCGGACATTACCTTTCCAATCCCGCCAGTCATACCATTGAGCATTCCCTGGCGGCTTGGTATTCGGCCAACCATAAGGACAAGGTCTATTTCGGACCCATGGGTTGTCTTACCGGCTTCTATCTGGTATTGGCCGGTAAGCATGATGTCGACTACGTGAAGGCCGATTTCCCAGCCATAACCAAATACCTGGCTGGCCTAAAGGAGGTCCCAGGCGCCACCGAGAAGACCTGTGGGAACTATAGGATGCATAGCCTTGAACAGGCCAGGGCCGCTTGGCAGGAGTATTTGAAGTACGAGGACAACAACGTCTATCCGGACTAGGGAGAGGTGGACTACAAGGACTATTTGTCTTCTGTCTTCTTGCCCCACTTGGGCTCGAACTTGATTACCTTTGGAACGGGTATTTCGTCGGGCTTTGGCCTTTTGAATTTGGGCTTCGAAGTAGGCCTTTTGCCTTTGGCCTTCTTCTCTTCCTTGTCTTCTTTTTCTTTTTCCATGTTTATCACTTCCTTTATTTTTTTACTTATCGTGTCTTTTGGCAAGTGGTCAATGCTAGAATTGTCCTATCCTAGGAGGCCAGGTAAGTGAAGCGCAAGGGCATTCTGGTTGTCGATTATGGCAGTCAATACAATGAACTTGTGGCTAGGCGGGTGCGCGATGCGGGGGTCTATTCCGAGATCTGCTCTTTTACCAATGCGGCTAAGGAATTATCCGATGGCAAGGCCATTGGAATAATACTTACCGGTGGTCCTAAAAGCGTATATGGGAAGGATGCCTTCCCCTTGCCTAAGGAAATACTGGAATCTCATCTTCCTGTTCTCGGCCTTTGCTACGGACTTCAGCTCCTGTCTTATTC
>DHEG01000005.1:46260-48669 GCA_002399765.1 Caryophanales bacterium UBA4856
GTGTTTGTCGATAATCACGATTCCCCGCTGCTATATGGCATTCCCGATACCTTCACCTGCTTCATGTCCCACCATGACTGCGTTCTGGAACCGGCCGAGGGCTTTAAGATCACGGCCCATACTCCCAATTGCCCAGTGGCTGCTGCCGAGGATCCAAAGAGAAAACTCTATGGCGTCCAGTTCCATCCGGAAGTCAACGACACCCAGTTTGGCCAAAAGATCATCGAGAACTTCCTTTTCAGGATCGTAAAGGCCGAGCCGGAGTGGAGCCTCGACAAATTCATTGACGAGAAAGTCACCGAGATCAGAAGCGAGGTAGGACCGGGCGAAAAGGTATTGTTGGGACTTTCCGGTGGCGTTGATTCATCGGTTACGGCCGCGATAATCTCCAAGGCCATCGGCAAGAGACTGGCCTGTGTCTTTGTCAATCACGGCCTACTTAGGCTGAATGAGGCCCAAGAGGTTCAAGATGCCTTCAAAGGCTTTGATTTGGACTTCCATTACGTGGATGCCTCCACTGAATTCTTCAACGCCTTAAAAGGCGTCACCGATCCCGAGCAGAAGCGGAAGATAATCGGAGCCGAATTCATAAGGGTCTTCAGGGATGAAGCGAAGAAGCTTGGCAAGGTTGAATACCTAGCCCAGGGAACCATATATCCCGATGTCGTTGAATCTGGCCTCGGAGGCAACTCGGCAAAGATAAAATCCCATCATAATGTCGGCGGTCTGCCCAAAGACATCGGGTTCAAGGGATTGATAGAACCGTTGAGGTTCTTGTTCAAGGACGAGGTTAGGGCCTTGGGAACCAAACTAGGCCTTCCCGAGAAACTGGTATGGCGTCAGCCGTTCCCGGGGCCAGGGCTTGGAATAAGGATCATCGGCGAGGTCACCCCGGAAAAAGCCTCAATCGTTCAAAAGGCCGACTTCATATTTAGAGAGGAAGTTGCCAAAGCTGGGCTAGAAAAGGATATATCACAGTATTATGCGGCTTTGACGAACATGAGGACCGTGGGTGTAGAGGGCGATGGAAGATCTTATGAATACGCAGTCGTATTGCGGGCCATCAAGACCATCGACTTCATGACCGCCAAGCCTTATGAGATCCCGTTTGCCGTATTGAGAAAGGTAGCCGACCGTATCGTCGACGAAGTCCCCAACGTAAATAGAGTCATGTTCGACTATACCTCCAAGCCGCCTGCCACCATTGAGATGGAATAGTCGCTTCTTTCTTCAATGGCTCTTAATGAAAGGATAGATATGAAGAACTATCGTCTTGTCAGTTTCCTTGTTGTTTTCGTTACCTATGTATCGGCTATCTTGATAGGCACTGTTTCTTTTTTATATATGACCTTCCTACCTGTTATTTGGAACTTGCTAATAGCAGACCTGATTGCCACTGCGGTTGTGTTTGCGATGAGCATCGTCACCAGCAATGCCTCTATGTATGACCCCTATTGGAGTGTTGCTCCGTTGGCAATGACGCCCCTTTTGATGGTATTCACCAAGAGCTACGACATAAATTCCATCCTTCTTCTGGTCTTCCTTGAGATATGGGCTATTAGATTGACGGCCAATTGGGCTTATTTGTTCAAGGGGCTCGATCATCAAGACTGGCGTTATATGACCTTGAGAGAACAATCCGGACGTCTTTACCCTTTGGTCAATTTGTTTGGCATTCACTACATACCGACACTTGTTGTTTTTTCCTGCCTTGTACCTTTGATTGAACTTTATGCCGATTCTTCAATGACGGAATTCAAGCCCATGTCTTTGATTGGCGGACTGGTCATGTTGATCTGCACGGCCTTGGAATTGATTGCTGACATGCAGCGCCATAGATTTCGGGAAGGCGGAAACAAGGGTGTAGTCAATGTCGGTCTTTGGAAACATGGTCGTCATCCAAACTATTTGGGCGAAATAGGCTTTTGGTATGGTCTCTATGCATTTGTCGTGGCTGTCGATCCATCTCTTTGGTGGACTTTCTTTGGCTGTGTTATCAACACCCTCCTATTCTTGTTCGCTTCCATACCGATGGCTGAGAAGAACAGTGCCAAGCGCCATGGCCAAGAGTGGGAAGAATATAAGAAAGAAAGCAGGTTATTTATTTGAAGGCCATAGAAAAAGGATCTGTTTTTGCTAGGCCTATTATGTAAGAAAGTCTTACCGATAAGGAGATAAGAATATGCCAATTGAAATACTTTCTGTCTCTACGAAAGGGCAGGTCGTGCTTCCTCAAGAGATTAGAAAAGAACTATCTCTTGCGCCGGGAGACAAATTGGTTGCCTATTTCTATGATGGAAGCATAGTTCTTAAGCGACTCGATCTTCCGGATTCCTCAGAATTTGAAAAGGAGGCAAAGAAAACAATGGAGTTTGCCAAGAAAGAGAGAATAACCGAAAAGGACATTGA
>DHEG01000012.1 GCA_002399765.1 Caryophanales bacterium UBA4856
ATAATCCAAACCCCTTGCCGCCTGGGCCTTTTGGATTCGCTCGGCTTCGCTGCCAAGCACCGGTATGAATCTCAAAGCCAGGGTCATCATCAGTCCGATGGCGCTAACGGGAATCTTCAAAAGGCCCAAGGGCTTCCCGAACCATTCTATCGAGTAGGCCATATCCAGGGGCTTTGTCGAGGCGGTCAGGACCAACGTCGCCAAAATCATTAGCATTATCCTTTCCACGACATAGGCACAATAGAGAAACGAAGCATAATAGACCGGTCTGTTCCAAGCCTTGAAAGCTATTGCCTGATATTCCCAACTCGAGTCAGGGACCCAGAAGAACATGTTTATTATCAATATTGCCAACAGCAGCAACCAGATGCCCTTAAGGGCGGAAAGGAACCTCAGGATGGAGATCCTCGCCATGCCCATCCCAGCCAAGAGCAGGAGGAGAACCGCTCCACCTATGGTCATGGACATCGCATAGGGATAGGGACTGGCCTGGTTGGAGCCATAAGGTAGAAAGATTGTGACGATGGCAACCACCAAGAGGAAGAACTTTACCCGGGGATCGAGTCTATGAAGCGGAGTGTTCAGCGGCCTGTAATCGCCGAATGGGGATATGCTTGAGAAACCGCTCATAAGCACCTTCTTATCTCTTTGGCCAAGCCTTCGGGAGTCGCGGTCTTGCCCAAATCCAGGCCCAATCCCTTGCGCCTTAGGCATTCGGCATAGGAGAAGATCTCTGGAGGCAGCAAGGAGGCCTTGGCCATGGTCTCCTCATCCCCGAATATGTCTATCGGTTTTCCGTCTGCGATGACCCTTCCGTCTGCCATCACCAAAAGCCGTTGGCAAAGACGGTAGACCAAGTCCATGTAATGGGTGATGAGAAGGACCGTGGTCCCGCTTCTGTTTATGTCCATGAGAGTCTTCTCGAGGTTTTGGGCACTGGACCAATCCAAACCGACGGTGGGCTCATCGAGTATCAGCATTTTGGGCTTGAAGGCCAGGATGCCAGCCAAGGCCACCTTCCTTTTCTCCCCGCCCGACAGTTCGAAAGGCGAGCGCTGATAGAAGGCGGGGCCAAGTCCCACGGTCTTTAGGGCCTGTTTGGCTGCCGTCTTCGCTTCGCTCTCGTTGGCCTTGAAATTCAAAGGGCCTACCATCACGTCGGAAAGAACCGTGTTTTTGAAAAGTTGGGCTTCGGGGAACTGAAAGACGATGCCGATGGTCTTCCTAAGCTCCTTCCATCTCTTGATCCTCTTGGGCCTTTTGAGCTTCTCTTTCCCGTTTCTGGTCACCCGAGGCGTCATATCGACCACTATTCCTGAAGAATAGGAGATCTTGCCTTTCGTTGGGATGAGAAGCCCGTCGAGGTTTTGGGCCAAAGTCGATTTGCCTGACCCGGTCTTTCCGGCCAACCCGATGAAGGAGCCTGAGTCGATAAAAAGGCTTATGTCCTTCAAGGCCGCTTTTTGGTAAGGCGTTCCCCTATCATATATGTACGTCAAGTTGGTTATTTGGATTGACATAGTTGCCTCCAAAGTCCTTCAGGATCATCGAATGGGTTTGTCTCGATGCCGGTTTCCTTAAGGCTTTCCCTTATCTGGGCTTGCAGGGAAGGCTGTACCCCTAGGCTTTGGGCCAAGGCCTTGGTTTCCAGCAGCCTTTTCACCTCGCCTTGGTAGGCCAGCCTGCCGTCTTCAAGGACCATCGCCTCATCGAAATCCTTTATTTCCTCGATGTCATGGGTTACGGCGATTATCGTCAAGGAGGGGTTGGCGTTTTTTACCTTCCTCACCAATCCCTCGATGTCTTTGCGGGAGACGGGATCGAGCATGCTGGTGGCTTCGTCCAAAAGGAGTATCGCTGGCTTTCGGGCCAATACCCCGGCCAGGGCCACTCTCTGCTTCTGGCCGCCGGATAGTCTTGAAGGCTCGTCATCGATTCGATCCGCCAACCCGACGGCCGAAATTACGTCCTTTATGATTCCATCCATCTGGCTTGGAGCCACTCTGTCATTCTCCAGGCCGAAGGCGATGTCATCCCTGACGGTTGTTCCGACGAACTGGGAGTCGGGGTTTTGGAAGACGAGACCGATCCGGTGGTTTATGAGCTTGTCTACGTTGTCGTCCGTGACCAGCGTGTCGTCTATGTATAGGCGACCGGACGTGGGGATCAGAAGACCGGCAATGATTTTCAGAAGGGTCGATTTGCCCGATCCGTTTGGCCCCAACAAGGCAATCCTTTGGCCTTTCGGAAAAGAAAGCGACAGATCCTGCAGAGCCATGCGGGACTGTTGGGCATAGGAAAAGGAAAGGTGGCTGAACGCTACCGCAAAGGTTTCAACTGCCATCGTCTCCCTGGCTTCAGCCATCGTCCCTCCTTACAAAATCAGGCGATCGTCATATTTGCCATCTTTTACGTCTTCGATGGTCTCCGCTGATAGTCTATTACCTTTTTCCTTCGCTTCCTTGCGCATCGCCTTAAGTATGGCTTTGCGATGATGCTTGATTCGGGCGGGCCTGGGATCTTTCTTCACGTCCCGGTATTTGCGATACGTGAAGCCCAGATGGACCAGCAGGGCCAAGGCGAACAACCCACCCCAAACCCAAAGGGCCACGATCCTTACGGTGGAGCCGGCCTCGTTTGCCAAATACCAAAAGACCGTAAGCCCCATCAAGAAACATAAGGCGATAAGGGAAACCCCCAGGAGGTATTTCCTCCAGGGGAAGTGGATTTCATTTTTTCTGGGGGACATATTTTATCGAGCCAAAGTCTATGGCCGGGATTCGGCCGGTATAGCGCTTTTGCTTGATCCCGGCCATGGTCAAAAGCTTCCTGGAAGCCTCCTCGATATCGGTGTCATGGTATTTGTCGTCCATGAACACCATCTCCTTTATGCCGGCCTGGATTATGGCCTTGGCACATTCGTTGCAGGGGAAAAGGGTGACATAGAGGATGGAGCCCCTTATGTCCTTGTTGGAATTCAGGATGGCGTTCAGCTCGGCATGGCAAACGTAGAGGTACTTGTTGTCCAAGTCGCTCTTGTTGGTCCTTGACCAAGGCACCTTGGCGTCGTCGATCCCCGAAGGCATGCCGTTATAGCCCAAGGACAAGACCTTGTGGTCGGGTGAGATTATGGCGGCCCCGACCTTGGTGTTGGGGTCCTTCGACCGCAAAGCCGAAAGGATCGCAATCGACATGAAATATTCATCCCAGGATATGTGGTTGACCTTTATGTCTTCCGGTTTGTCGGTCAACACCTTCGCCACCGGCTCTTTGTTTGCCATTGCTTGACTGCCCTTCCATAAGGGAAAGCGAGACCCTCCCTTTCACCTATAATATTGTATGACTTAGGGGAAAAGATTATAAAGCCATGCGGAATGCTTAAAAAGAAGCCTTTTGTGGCAATATCAACCATAAGTTGAGCGCATAATAGCCAAACGGTTGTGAGATTCAACCGCACGATTATGTGTTTGGTCGCTGGCCGAATATATAATTTGGCCTGAAAGAGGGACGAAACATGAGCAAAAAGGAAAATGAATTGTTTAAGAACTTGGTGAGCAACATACGGTATGTAAACAAAGAGGCCGTCACGACCGACAAGTGGTTTGCGTTCGACGTACCCGCCTACGCCATCTCCTCGGTATTGGCGCCTTTGGGTTTGGTCTTCATGTTGCCCCTTGTCATCCAATTCGTCTCCGATGGGACCTCCCTGAAAGACTTTGCCATATACCTTTGTATTGCCATCGCGATCTATGGCGTCTTCGTGTTCGTGCAAAGCCTGTCGATCACCCGCATCGGTCTCAATGCCACCCAGACCAGGCTCACCAAAGGGTGGCCTGAATTTGGAAAAAAGTGCATGGAGTGTGACTATTCCCACTTCGAGCCCGGAAAGTATTCCGACATGAGGGCCGCGGCCGAAAGGTCGTTGGATAGCAACTGGATCGGCTATGAACTAGCCCTACGCGACTTCCCTTTGTTCCTGGGCGCCCTGTTGGGCTCTTTGGCCTATGCGGTATGGACCGCCTTCATATCGCCCTGGGTATTCCTCTTGTTGGTGGGGATGGCCTTGGCCCATGTCCTTTTGACCTTCTGGTCCCAAAACCAATACAACAAGGACAAGGACAAGGAGGGCAATCTGGAGAAAGTGGGCTATTACTATACCGATGTCGCCAAGGACTCCAAGATGGGCAAGGACATAAGGAACTACCGCCTTCAGCCTTTCATATCAGAAAAGAACTCCGCCAATTCCAAAGCCTATGGCAAAATGCAGAACCATTTTGCCAGGCTCTTGATGCTTCCGAGCGCCAGCGATGCCCTGTTCATGGTGGGGAGGGACATCTTGGCCTATGCGATCCTTATAGGCCTTTATCTGGATGGCCAGATCACGCTTTCTTCCTTCAGCTTGATGATAGGCATCGTGACTGGTTTCTCCACTTTCCTTTCCACGGCGGTGACCAAGTTCTCCAGCCTCGTCAATTGCTCCGAACACATCTCCCGCTATCGTGAGTTTCTCGATCTCCCCGATGAGATGAAACGGGAGGGAGGCTTGGATCCCAAGGCCTTGCCTACCCCGGTTACCATCGAGTTCAGGCATGTGTCTTTCAAATACCCTGACTCCGACAAATGGATAATCCATGACCTGAATCTCTTGATAAAGCCTGGCGAAAAACTGGCCTTGGTAGGGGTGAACGGTGCCGGCAAGACCACCATAGTCAAATTGCTGTCCGGCCTCTATTACCCGACTGAGGGGGACATCCTGATAGATGGGAAGTCCTTGAAAGACCTTGATATCGAAAAGTACTATTCGTCGCTCTCGGTCATCAACCAAGACAGCGAGGCCTTCCCCTATTCGGTGAAGACCAACGTTATCGGAAACTCGGGCTGGGACCAGGCCCAATTCGACAAAGCGCTCACGCAGGCTGGGATCAAGGACGTGGTGGATAGATTGCCCAAGAAGGAAGAAACGTTCCTTACCACCGATTTGGATCCCAAGGGCGTGAACCTGTCGGGCGGTCAGGTGCAAAAGCTTTTGCTGGCCAGGGCTTTGTATCGGGATGGGAAGATCTTGATCCTGGACGAGCCGACCGCCGCCTTGGACCCCATCGCCGAAAGCGAGCTCTATCAGGAATATGGGAGCCTCACGGTCGGCAAGACCTCGGTATTCATATCCCACCGCCTTGCCTCGACCAGGTTCTGCGATCGGATAATCCTCCTCGAACAAGGTCAGATAATTGAGGAAGGGACGCATGAGGAGCTTCTTAGAAAAGGTGGGGAGTATGCCAAGATGTTCGCCGTACAGGCCCATTACTACAAGGAAGGCAATAGGGAGGAGGGCAACATATGAAAAAGTTCTTCGAGGAGATAGCCCTGATTTGGCGGATCGATTGGGTCTCGGGCCTATTGATATTCATAAATCCGCTCTTGCAGTCCACTTTGCCCTTCTTTCCGGTAATCTTCGGCGCCAACATAGTCAACCTGTTGCTCGCCGATGCCGCCCTTTCCACGATAATGGTCCAGGTCTACTGGATGACGGGCCTGACCTTCGTCTTTTCCCTGGCCTATGCCTTCACCAGCATGATGTTCGACAGAAGGCAAAACACCCTATACTTCGAATTCAACCAAGAAATCATAAACAAGGGCCTCTCCTTGCCCTACTCCTATTTGGACAGCGAACAGTGCAAAGACCTTCTGAGGAAGGCGCACGATTCGAACAACATGTTCGGCGGCATTGGGAATCTGGCCTCTAACATGAGCAGCTTAGTCCAGTCCTTGGTATCCCTCGCCTACTCCGTGATCCTGTTCAACGCGGTTTTGAGTGCAGGCATCTACGACCCGAGCAAAGCCGATGGCAGTCTTGGCTATGCCTTCCTGGCCAATCCCTGGTCGACGGCTTTGGTCATAGGCGTGGTGATAGTCAGCGTTTTCATTACCCTGTTGGGTTCCTTGATCCTCAACATCTATTTTGTGAAGGCCATGGACAAGATGCAGGATTCGAACAGGATGTTTGGCGTGTTGGTCAACATCCTCGAGGATCCCAAACGGGGCAAGGACATAAGGATATTCGGGATGAAGGAAGGAATGACAAAGGCCATGGACCTTGCCGATGAATCCTTCAACAAGGCCTTGTTTCCCATGAAGGGGAAGGCGGGCATATCGACTTTGGTCACCACCTTTGCCTCCTTGCTCTTGGTCCTGGCGGCCTATCTCTTCTATGGCTTCCAGGCCTGGTATGGCATCATCTCCATCGGCTCGATCTTGATTGCGGCTGGGGCAGTAACCGGCCTTTCCAGTGCCTTGAACACCATGGTCTCAAGCGCGGTGAACCTAGTGCCTGGCGTGAAGGCCATCGGCTATTATCTGGATTTCCTAAAGGTAAAACCCCAGGAGAGCGGAACGGAAAAGGTCGAGGGGCTCACCCGTCCCTATGTCTTCTCCTTCAACCACGTGTGGTTCAAGTATCCCAATAGTGCTGAGTGGGCCCTGGAAGACGTCTCCTTCACCATAAAGCCCGGGACAAAAATGGCCGTGGTCGGGAGGAACGGAGCCGGAAAGTCCACCATCGTAAAGCTTTTGACCAGGTTCTATGAGCCGACCAAGGGAAACATCACCATCAATGGCAAGGACATCGAATCGTTCGATTTCGCTGAATACCAGAAGGTCATCGCCGTGGTCTTCCAAGACTTCACCATCTTCGACTACACCATCGGGGAGAACGTGGCCGGCTCCCAAGAGGAAGACAAGGATCGGATGGACCAAGACCTCAAGATCGCCGGAGTCTACGATAGGATCCAGAGCCTTCCCAAGAAAGAAGATACCTATTGCAACACCAGGCTTTCCAAGGACGGGATACTCTTCTCCGGTGGCGAATCCCAAAAGATCGCCATCGCCAGGGCTTTGTACAAGGATTCCCCTCTCATCGCCTTGGACGAGCCTACCTCCGCCCTCGACCCTATGGCCGAGCAGGAGATCTACAATTCATTCGGGAGCCTGGTGGAGGGGAAGACATCTGTATTCATCTCCCACCGTATGTCATCCACCAGGTTCTGCGACCGGATCATTGTCATAGACAAGGGCAAGCTGGTCGAGGATGGCACCCACGATTCGCTCATGAAGATACCGAATGGAATCTACCGGAGGATGTTCGAGGCACAGGCCCAATATTATAGATAGCCACATTATTTTCGTTCCCTAGGTTGACTTAAGTGCCCTGTATGATAAAATCTACATTCGCCTGGGCGTTTAGCTCAGCTGGGAGAGCATCCGCTTGACGTGCGGAAGGTCATAGGTCCGAGCCCTATAGCGCCCACCATCCAGGTAAAAATGCCCATTTAATGGGCACTTTTATTTTGCCTTTGCTCTTCCCTTTGCGGAAAGGACCATAGCCCATATATGCTTCCTTGGATGGATAAATGCTTTGCTTAAGGACTGCTTTTCTTAGGTCAGCCTTCCCATAATGCTGATTCACAGCCAGTGTGAAGCATAGTTTTACCCAAAGGCTTAAGGCGTGTCGTTTCCTTGCCTTATGTGATGTTTGTCCTACCAAAAGCAACCCGACGTCCCTTCTTTTTGGTATATTAGACAATTGCCGACTGTGGAGGAGTACCCAAGCGGTTTAAGGGAACGGTCTTGAAAACCGTCAGTGGGCCTAGCCCAGCAAGAGTTCGAATCTCTTCTCCTCCGCCATTAATTGAACATAAGTGGCTTTAGAAGCCACTTTTTGCGTTTCTTAAATCGGGTTTTGCAATACTTTTGCAATACCCCTGAAAATTTAGGTGGGAAGTATTTTGATGCTGCCTAATACAATAGGGAAAAATTGAATCTCCTCCCATTAGCCATATCCCGGATCGAATATCCGGTCTCATTATTTACTGCCTTTATGTTCCACGGACAAGGAACAGCGGTTTCGTTTATAACAAGGAAGCTGTACACATTCTCTATTCCAATAGGATTGAAAACAGAGCCATCGGCAACAACCAAAAGCGTAATTTTTGCATTGAAGCAGTTTTTTTGTCGCAAGAAAGGCAAGTCAGTTCTTATGCCAAGAACTATCCCGCGCTTTTGCTCGGCGGATTGGTGTTTTTGGTTTCCGATTAGTTCCTGGAAATCAACTAAAGACTATATGTCTATCGTTTTTCTAAGGCCCAAATTAAATCTATTGCCTTTTAAAACAATCGAGCAACTTGTCGCCGATTGGCCAATGATTTTTACTTTTAATAATCCGGCAAGGTAACGGTTTTGCTCAGCCGGCAACGGATACAGGTTTTCGGTAGGAGAATTCACCATGTAGAGGGGGAAGTATCCCCCGCCGTCCAGGACTAATATTTGGAATATAAGCTGTCAGCTTTTTCAATGACAAACGCAATATCAGCAGGCCTGTGATATCGATGTAATCCGGAAATTCACTTTGATACGGTAAAATGGATTCTTCCAAAACGTGTTGGGGATCTTCCGCTTTAGCACCACTTTCACTCGATACAACAAGTGCTACTTTTTTGCCATTATCCAAACGTCTTTTGTCTGAATAGAAACAGTTTCTGATTTAAGCGTAAACGAAGCCATGAAATTCAGTGCAAGAACTCCGCACATTGTTTTACTAAACTTTGTCATTTATTCCCCCTCTCTTTATACGGCAAAATTACTATTACATACTTTGCAAAAGCGTACTGAGATTGTATTGAGGCCATCATTTATCTAAATAAGCAGTAAATGATTTTTTAATAATAATTAAGAAAAAA
>DHEG01000010.1:0-10886 GCA_002399765.1 Caryophanales bacterium UBA4856
TAAACCCGCAGCACTGCTAACGTAACCGGCTACTTTCGTAATATTTTTACAAGAGAAAGAGAAAAGTAGAGAACCGACTAATAAAAAATAAGATTTTTTATGCGATGCCTCTTTTCCGACAATAAATTTATATGCTTTGGTAATATTTAAGTCAAGTTTGACTTTACAATATCAAAAAGTATCATTATGTGTTTACTTTGCATTTCAGAGTAAGCGACGAGAGATTATTAAAAGAAGCCCCCACGACCGCAAGGGCTGCTGTAATCAGCACCCGATTACCTCTTGCAAATAATCCCTCACGAAAGCAGTAGAGAGCCAAGGCCAGTCAGGATTTTGACGAAAAAAAGGGATCCCTTCCGAGATCCCTCTACAATGTCTATGAATGGAGCAAGCGACGAGAATCGAACTCGCGTGACGACCTTGGCAAGGTCGTGTTCTACCACTGAACTACGCCTGCATAACTTGTTCCGTCTTAGGCGTAGGTAATGATAGCACCGCGCAAAACTTCATGCAACAGGGTTTTTATTCTTGCCTCAGGGCGTGAAGCTTTTCCTCTATTTCGCGCATTACCCTGGCCCTATCGGCAGGATTTGCCACCACATCGGTCTTATCCATATCGATGGTCAAGACCTGGGAAGCCTTGTAGCAGTTATAGACCCAATTGTCGTAGCCTTCCCAAAGGAAGTGATAGTAACTTATCAGCTCATCGCCCAATTCGAATGATCTTCCCCGTTTCTTTATCCTGGCAAGAACGGTATCGAAAGAGCCACGGAGATAGACCATTAGGTCTGGGGCCTTTTTGGGCATGCCCCTTAGCTCTTCCATCATGTTGTTCAAAAGGTCTTCGTATATCTCCATTTCCAAAGAGGAGATGCGGCCCAATTCCTCGTTCTTCTTGGCGAAATACCAATCCTCGTAAATGGATCTGTCCAAAACATTGTTGTTGTCGCCCAATGCTTCCTTGATGGCCTTGAAACGGGTGTTAAGGAACCAAAGCTGCAGCAAAAAAGGATAACGCTTGCGCTGAATCTCTTCAGGCGAGGCTTTGTAGAAAAGGGGGAGGATCTTGTTCCCGTTAACGGATTCGTAGAAGACCTGGCTGTGCAGCTCTTCCCCCAGAAGAGTCGCGACAGTAGTCTTGCCCAGGCCAATCATTCCACCTACTACGATCACCAAGCACTTTCTCCTTTCTCTTTGGTCAGCGGTATCTAGTCTACATTAAAGATACTCACCTTCGTAGGAAAATGCCCTTACAATTTTGGGTAAGGACAACGTGTCGCGCAAGCGTATAATCCAAAGGTATGGAAAACCCCTTAATTGAGGCCATTAAGGCCATTATCTACGGAATTGTCGAAGGCTTGACCGAGTGGCTGCCAGTCTCTTCCACAGGCCATATCATCATCGTCTCGGCCATACCGGGCTTCGACGTCAGTTCGACTTATGGCGATGTTTTTTGGGAGTTCTTCTTGGTAGTCATTCAATTCGGCGCCATATGTGCCGTAATATGGAAGTTCTTCAAGAAACTGAATCCCTTGAGCGACAGAAATACCAAGGAAAAGAACAAGGCCATATGGATAATGTGGCTCAAGATCCTTATCGGTTGCCTGCCGGCTGGAATCATCGGCATATTGCTGGAAGAGTTTTTGCCAACCGCTGCCAAGTCTGCCTTTTATGATTCCGTTCCCCTTGTTACCAGTATGCTGATCCTATACGGTGTCCTTTTCGTAATAGGCGAGCGCTTCAACAAGTACAAGGCCAAGAAGTACGTTTCGTCTTTGCGGGAGAAGGGGAAAGACCCCAATACCCCTTATCCCTACAAGTTCAGGAATGTCGAGGATATAGATTACCTGACGGCTTTATACATAGGCCTTATCCAGGTCCTTTCGATAGTCCCGGGGACCTCCAGGTCCGGAGTGACCATCCTCGGGGCCTTGGCCTTGGGCGCATCAAGGACAGCCGCGGCTGAGTTCAGCTTCTATCTATCGATTCCCGTCATGGTCGGCGCGACCTTGGTCAAGGGTTATTCGTTCTATGAGTCCGGGGTCACCATCTCGAATAACATGGTCGTCTATTTGTTCTTCGGAACCATAACGGCCTTTGCCATATCGATACTGGTCATCAACTTCTTGATGAAGTTCATAAAGAAACACACTTTCGAAGGCTTCGGCTACTATAGGATCGCTGCCGGAATAGTTCTCGCTTCCCTGTTGGGAGCCGGGATAATTGCCTGAAGTCCCAAGCCTATTTGAAGATGAACATCTTGCGGGTCAGGTAATTCCAGACCAAGACGACTGCCGTCCTGAAGACAAAGACGCCGATATATGGCCAGCCCAAGTGGTTATAGAACAATGCCTCCATACCGATCCCGATGAGGAGACCGACAGCCGAAAGAAGTATGAATAGGACCACTCCGCCAAATGTCTTTGAGATGTTGGCCTTTGTAGTCGCCTTATATACTATGAATACCGAGCAGATGTAGTTCAGGATGACCCCGATGGTGAAGCCAGCGGTTACGGCAATGACGGTTATCAAGACAGCGGCCAGACCGGTATGGGAGGTCAACACTTGCCGGGTGAGGCTTGTGCATAGGAAATCAGCTGCCGTTGCCAACAGCCCCACCAATATGAATCTATATATTTCCCAGATTATCTTCTTGTTGTCTAGGTTCCCATAGGCGAAGAGGAGGGCGTTCAGGTATTCGTAGGCCAAGGTTATCGTTGCCGCGATGAAATGGGCAGCCATCAATGGCACATATGCATAGGTGACCATCAAGGAGACCATTACCATATAGGCGAATACGCCCAAGAAGCCCAATATCAAGAAGGACCAGGCTCGGGAGCCGGATTCGAAAGAGGCTTTCTCTTCATGGGGATTCAATATGAAGAACGAGATGTTGAAAAAGACGACTTCACTGAGGCCTATCAAAAAGCCAAACAGCATAAGCTTCTTGGGGAAGACCAAATCGGCCAATTTCCAGACATCGGTTGGATCATAGCCGCCATAAGCGCCCAAAAGCGCGAAAAGGGAACAGGCGATAATCAGAACCAAGACCTTGACGATCTCGGCCTTGCCGACCTTCTTGAATACTTTCCCGGCCTTTGGCGCTTCCTTTTCCTCCTGGCCGTCGAGAGACAACAGCAAGGAAGGCGAAAAGGCGATCCCTTTCGTCGTCTGACGCTCTTCTGTGTTAGTTACCATACATAGGGCTCTCGCTTTGCCATATTAGTAGGATAAAGCAAACCATTGAAAAAGAGCGCTGAAACCGAAGGGCAACGTCTTACTCGAACCAGTATATGCAACCGTTTTTGGCCGTCAGGTAATCGTCGACGGTAAACGATCCGATGGGTATGGGCCTCGATTCCGGATAAAACCTTGGCCAGTGGCCTTTGCCTTGTCCGACGAGGCCTACCTTGGGATGGGTCTTCAAGAGTTGCCGGGTCTTTTCCACAAAGGCGTTGTAATCTTCCTCGATCAGTTCAATGACATTCCTGGAATCGTAATAGGCCGAGCTTTTGAGGAACGAGAAGCCGATTTCGACCCCCTTGGCGAATTCCGCGAAATCCGCTTTCGGATTGCATTCGTAGGTTTCGGCCCTCAACGTCTTTTCGCCTTTGTTGTCTATTTGATCGTTGGTGGCCGAAAGGATCGTGTTGAACCTGATATCCATGTATCTCCTGTAGTGGGAAAACAGATCGGGATTCCTTGCCATGAATCCATAATAGTCTTTCAGATATGGCTCCTTGACCATCTTGGCCAAGGACTTCTTGCTTTTCAGGCCGTCAAAAGCGGCTAAGGCTTTGCGGATGGATTCATATTCCTTGGCCAAGGGAGCGGTTTGGTCGTAGTAGGCTCTGTTGTCCATCTCGTCTTTGACCTTGGTGATCTCTTCCACGCAATCCGAAAAAGACCTGGACTTTAGTTCAGCCAACGATCGGTATTTCGTTTCGTTCAAATAGCCCATTGTCGAGCTATCGTAATACTCATCCTCGTCCTCATAGTAGAAGGCGTAATCGAAGCCACGGCCGTTTGCCAAGAGAGGGACTAGGTTAATTCCCTCCTTTTCGAATATTAGTATGGAGCTGGGTATTCTCTTTCTTTGTTCCATAATCGATGATTACTCAAACGAATTATACAAAAAAAGCCTGACATTTTTGGTATCAGGATTTAATTTTTCCATTTGGTGGAGCTGACGGGAATCGGACCCGCGACCCCGTCGTTGCGAACGACGTGCTCTCCCAACTGAGCTACAGCCCCGGCAAAAAGAGAGTATACCATTATGGCTTTGCCTAAAAAAGGAACAAAAAAAGCCTGGGCGATGAGCTCAGGCTTTCCGTCATATTTTCTCTATTTCGGAGAACTTGGCAGTGATCGGGGTCAAGCGGCCGAAGAACGTGATCTGTACTGTCACTTCGCTGTTGGCCTTGTCGATGCTCACTATCGGCCCTTCGCTGTCCTCGAAGGTTCCGGAGAGGATCTTCACGTTGTCGCCGACCTGGTAGTCGGTGAACATATCCTCGTCGGCGATCTTCATTCTCTTGAGGACTGGCTCGATTTCTTCCTTGGGAACGGGGAACGGCTTGGTGCCTCCGCCGGAAGAGCCTACGAATCCAGTGACGTCGGGGGTATTGCGAACCATGTACCAAGCCTCATCCGACATTATCATCTCTATGAAGATGTAGCCGGGATAGAGGTTGATGATCTTCTTCTTGCCGGTATCCTTGCCGTTCTTGTCCAGGACTTCCTCTTCATTCTCGGCGACCACGATCCTGAAGATCTGGTTCTTGAAGTTGAGACTGTTCTTGCGGCTTTCCAAAGACTCAGCCACTTCACGTTCACGCCCGGAATAAGTGTTGACGACATACCACTGTTTATCCTGATTGACGGGTTTGGCATCCTCAGGCTGAACCAAGACAGAGGGCTTGACGTTCACGTCTTCCTTAGGCGCTTCCTCACTCTTCGGCTCATCTTTCTTATCTTCCGCAACCGGGGCGACGTTTTCTTTCTTTTCTTCCTCAGACATTAGAACATTCCTCCAATAAAGTTAGCAAAATAATTTAGCAACAAGGCATAACTTTCGTAATTGTATGAGCCAGAAGAAGATGATGAAGAGGTGGAGACATTGATGTTGAAGGCCTTCATTATCTCAAGGGCGAGATAGTCAGAGAGAAGAAGGACCAATGCGCATATTATGGTGAGGGCCAAGACTATGCCGACCGCCTTCCAAAGATCCTTGGAAGAAGGCCAACGGACACGATGGGCTTCCTCGGCCACGCCAGTGAAGTATCTGCGTATCTTTCTCATGGCAGCTCCTTACCTAGTTTCCTTGTGCATGGTGTGCTTGTTGCACTTCGGGCAAAACTTCTTTATCTCAGCTCTCGAGGCATCGCCTTTCTTCTTCTCGACGAAGTAATTTCTGGAGAGGCAAACCTCACACACGAGAGCGACTTTCTCACGCATCTTCGCCTCCTTTTTCAAGGCAATTTAAAAGGCTCTTTGGGGAGCCTTTTGAATCAACTCAATGTTATCAGCAACGGGGGTAATTGTAAATACATCAACCTATATAAGTAAGAGTTGATTACTTGATGACGGTCATGCCGCCCATATAGGGAACAAGCACATCGGGGACGGTTATGGAGCCATCGGCATTCTGGTAGTTCTCGATTATGGCAGCGACGGTGCGGCCGACAGCCAAGCCAGAGCCGTTCAGAGTGTTGACCAATTCGGGTTTGCTGTCCTTGGTTCTCTTGAACCTGATCTGCATGCGGCGAGCCTGGAAGTCGGTGTCATTGGAGCAAGAGGAGATCTCCTTGTAGTTGTTATAAGAAGGAAGCCACACCTCAAGGTCATAGCACTTGGCAGCGCTGAAGCCGACATCGCCGGTGGACAGAGTCACGACGTGATAAGGAAGCTTAAGAAGCTGGAGGATGCTTTCGGCCTCATGGGTTATGTGCTCCAGTTCCTTGAAGGAGTCCTCAGGCTTGGTGAAGGTCACGAGTTCGACCTTCTGGAATTGATGCTGCCTGATTATGCCGCGGGTATCCCTGCCGGCAGCACCGGCTTCGGCCCTGAAGCAGGAAGAGTAGGCCACGAACCTTATGGGTAGGTCGGCACCATCCAATATTTCGCCCCTGAAGTAGTTGGTGACGGGAACCTCGGCGGTAGGGATCAACCAGAAGTCACCTTCGGTCTGGTTATCGACGTGATAAGCCTGATCGGCAAACTTAGGCAACTGACCCGTGCCGGTCATGGTCTCGGTATTGACCATGTAAGGTGGAAGGATCTCCGTGTAGCCATTCTTTATATGGGTATCAAGCATGAAGTTGGCAACGGCTCTTTCCAAATGAGCAAAGGGGCCTTTGTAGAAGGTAAACCTTGAACCGGCAACCTTTGCGGCACGTTCGAAATCGAAGTAGCCGAGTTTGAGTCCCAAGTCCCAATGAGACAAGGGCGTGAAGTCGAACTTACGGGGAGTGCCGATAGTTCTCTCGACCCTGTTATAGGTATCATCCTTGCCCAAAGGCAGAGAGGAATCGGGAAGGTTAGGGGTCTTCAAGAGGATCTTGTGTATTTCTTCGTCGATCTCGGCAATCCTCTTGTCGCCTTTCTCGATATCGTCCTTGAATGAGGAGACTTTGGCTTTCAAGGCGTCAGCGTCAGCCTTTTTGCCAGTCCGCATCAAATCCCCGATTTGCTTGGATAGGACGTTTCGCTGATTCTTGAGATCATCGTCCTTCTTTATCAAGTCGATTCTTTCTTCTGACAGCTTGGGCAGGTCCCTCAGGTAACTGTAATCGCCATTACGGGTATCCAGTCTCTTGATCACATCTTCCAGGTGGTCTATTACGTACTTGATGTCAAGCATTTTGACAGCTCCTTGATTTGCCTAATAAGTATAAACCAATGGATAAATATTGCCTAAAAGGCCCTGATCAATCCTTTTCAAATAGTTTTATCAAGGCTTGCATCCCTAAGTCGCCCATTCCTTCGTCAATTAGTCCTTGATACAGGGAATCCGACAAATTCAAGGCTTGGAGATTCAAGCCCATTAGTTTTGCCTCGCTTTTGGCGATGCTCAAGTCCTTTACCAATAGTTTTATGTAGAAGCCAGGTCCAAAGTCCTTTTTGAAGATCCGCGGCGCATAGGCCTCGAGTTGCCAACTGTCGGCACCACCGGAGCTAAGGATCTTGAAGACCTTTTCCCTATCGAGCCCGGCCTTGTCGGCAAAGGCGAAGGCTTCGACAACTCCCATGGCAGTGGCGGCCAGGGCTATTTGATTGGCCATCTTGCACTGCTGGCCGGCCCCGGCCCCTCCTTGATAGACTATCGTACTTCCCATTGCCTTAAGGATTGGGAGGACTTCTTCGTAGACCTTTTCGTCTCCGCCGACCATTATGCAAAGCGTGCCTTTTTGCGCACCTACATCACCGCCTGAGACCGGAGCATCCAAGGCAGCTATCCCCGATTTCTTGCCTTGTTCGTATATCTTCTTGTCCAGCTCGGGATCGGAAGTCGCCATGTCTATTGCTATGGAACCTCTTTGGGCGTTTTCGAGAATGCCTTCGGGTCCGAAATAGATCTGCTCGACATCCTTGGGAAAACTGACTATCGATATTATTACGTCCGAGGAATTGGCAACATCCTTGACTGAATCCTTCCAGA
This sequence comes from Caryophanales bacterium UBA4856, assembly GCA_002399765.1. Lineage (GTDB taxonomy): Bacteria > Bacillota_I > Bacilli_A > RFN20 > CAG-288 > CAG-568. The sequence continues at coordinate 7,661 of DHEG01000010.1, forward strand.
TTGCGCCATTGTCCAAAAGAGTTTGGGCCTTGCTCTTTGTCCTGTTGAATACGTTGAGACTGTATCCTTTTTTGATCAGGTTAAGAGCCATTGCCCCGCCCATGACGCCTGTACCGATAAATCCTATTTTCATTAGATTGACTCCTGTCTAGTCAATCATATTCTCTATTTCCTTCCATCCGAAGTCCTTTGCTTTGCCCCAAAGTGCCTTCTCGTATGCGGAATCGGGTTCCTTGTATTTTCCCGTTTCCACGTCTTTGAGCTCCTCATACAGGTTTATGACTCCTGGTTTGTATTCCCTGTATGCCTTGCCTGGTACCAGAAGGCCTTCCAAAAGTGGCAGATGAACGCTTATGATCGGCTTCTTGGAATATGCTGCGTCTATCAACAGGGATGGATCACCTAGCCAGGGATCCATTATCACTATGGCCTTGGCGTTTAGGATCGCCGAGCGATAGAACTCCGGCCTTATTTCCTCGGAATAGACTAAGTTGTTTATCTTGGCCTTGTTTGAATAATGGATAGGCGTTTTTTCGCTCTTTGGCTTTAGGGCAAAGAAAAGGAACTGGGAGTTGGGGACAATCCGGGCCAAACCCTCTACTTCCTTCATGCAGTCATGATCCTGGTACAAACCGAAAAGGACATAGAGGGGCTTGGCAGAGTCGAAGCCGAAGTGACGCAGTACCACTGGTCTTTCCAAGGCCGGAGTCTTTCCCTTTATGTCCAAGGGCCTGATCAAGGGGAATATCGCGATTGGTGCAATCACCCCCTCCTTTTCCAGATATTCTTTCTCGGCGTGGGTTTGGGACAGGACAAGGTCTGCCTTGTCGTAATTCTTTAGGCTCCTCAGTTCGGGCTCTTCCTCTCTGGAGACGAAAGTATCGCCCTTGGAATCCAAAAGAGCGAAGGCGATTACCTTTTGGCCTTTGATATCGCCTTTGATTTTCCTGAGCCTATGAGGCGAAGTGGTTATTACGTATTGGCAGGAATCCAGATCGTCTTTATCCATGGTTATGTTAAGATCCGATTCCTCGAGAAGTCTTTTCAAGGCTTCCTCGCCGGGTCTATAGACCAATCCGTCAGGATTCTTCTGGAAGAGAAGCAACGCCCTTGTTTTGTTGGCCATCTTTTTTCTCGCTTTTCCTAGATTGTAGGATAAAAGAAAGAGCAAAAAGCAAATTGTAAGTAAAAGGAGGCGGTAAGGACCGCCTCCTTTTTTGGTGTCGATTGGCTATCTTCTATTGATCGTCGTCGCCATCGTCACCGTCTTTATCGTCTTTGCCCTCGTCCTCGTCTTCTTCTTCTTTCACTTCTTTCTCCAACTCCTTTTCGTTGTCTTCCTGCTCTTTTTCCTCGGACTTGTCTTGGTTGCTTTGGGCCTTGGCGGATTCCGCAGCAGTCTCCTGGTCCAGCTTGGTGTCGGAAGGCTCGATGGAGACGGAAGCGATCTTCTCGTTGTCCCTGGGCCTTACCAAGATCACCCCTACGGAATTGCGAGATTGCTCCTTGACCTGCGAAAGGGTGGTCTTCATGATGGTGCCCTGATCGGTAACGATAAGGACATTCTCATCGCCTTGCACAGCATCCATGAATATCAGGTTGCCCGTCTTGTCGGAAGCCTTCAAAGTCAGAACACCTTTAGAGCCACGGGCGGTCTGACGGTAATCGGCAAGGGGAGACATCTTGGCAAAGCCATTCTCGGAAAGGGTGAAGATTAGGCTTCCCTCCAAGGAAGTGGCAAAGCCGACTACCGAAGAACCATCGAGGTTCATGCCCCTTACCCCGGCTGCGGTCCGACCCATGGGCCGGACTTCCGACTCATCGAAGAGGCAAAGTTTTCCGGCCTTGGAGGCGATGGCAATCTTGGCCTTCCCATCGGTAGGCTTCACGGCGAACAACTCGTCTCCTTCCTTGAGACCCAAGGCAATCTTTCCGGCCTTGTTTATCGAGGCGAACTCGCTGGAAGCGGTTTTCTTTACCACGCCTTGCTTGGTGACGAAGAACAGATATGAGTCGTCCTTGTACTCGTCCATCGAAAGGATGGCCAAGACCTTCTCACCGGTGGCCAGCTGCAGGAAGTTGATGATGGGAAGGCCCTTGGATGTGCGAGAGCCCTCGGGTATTTGATAGCCCCGGACCTTGTATACCTTTCCGATGTTGGTGAAGAAGAGGACATCGGTCTTGGTACGGGATACGGTGAGGATGTCGACCTCATCGTCTTCCTTGGTGGTCATGCCGGTGATTCCGACTCCGCCACGGTTCTGAAGCTTGAATTCCTCAGAAGACATCCTCTTTACATAGCCGCCTTTGGTGAGGCATATGAGAACCTCACTGTCATCGATGAGATCCTCGTCATCCTCATCGGCGTTGGAATCGGTGATTTCGGTGCGGCGTTCATCGCCGAATTTGGCCTGTATTTCCTTCATCTCGCCGATCAGGGTCTGATCGAGGAAGGCCGGATCGGCCAAGATGTGGTTGTAGACTTCGATGTCCTTGGTCAGCTGATCGTTTTCGGCAGTCAGCTTGTCGCGCTCCAAGCCGGTAAGTCTCCGCAGGGTCATGTCGAGAATGGCCTTGATCTGGTCGGCATCGAACTTGAACCTTTCGGCCAACTTGGCTCCGGCCTCATCCTGGGTCTTGGAAGACCGGATGATGCTTACCACTTCGTCGATATTGTCGACAGCCTTGATGAGACCATCCAGGATGTGCTTGCGGTCTTTGGCTTTCTGGAGGTCATAACTGGTGCGACGCCTGATGACCTGACGCTGGAAGTTTATGTAGAGTTGAAGGGCCTGCTTCATGTTGAGGATGCGTGGGGAGCCATTGTCCAAGGCCAGCATGTTTACGGCGAAGGAAGACTGCAGGGCCGTGAACTTGAACAAGTGGTTCAGGACGATTTCGGGATTGGCCCCCTTCTTCAACTCGATGTGGAAGTCGGTGCCGTGCTTCTCGTCGGAGTAATCGGCGATGTTTTGGATTCCCTCCAAGGTCTTGTTGTCGATCAATTCTATTATCTTCTTGGCCAAATCCTTCTTGTTGACCATGTAGGGCACTTGGGTGAAGACGATGGACTGACGCCCGCCTTCCTCATCCTTTATCTCATAGCGACCACGCACCCTGACGGAGCCGAGACCGGTCTCGAAGTACTTCCTGATTCCGGCCCGGCCACAGATGATGCCGCCGCCGGGGAAGTCTGGTCCCTTGATGTAGTTCATCAATTCCAAGG
>DHEG01000010.1:11061-50140 GCA_002399765.1 Caryophanales bacterium UBA4856
ATGTTGGTAGCCATGCCGACCGCGATGCCCTGCGAGCCGTTCACCAAAAGGTTAGGTATTCTCGAAGGCAATACCACAGGCTCTACGCCCTCACCATCGTAGGTATCCACAAAGTCGACGGTATCCTTGTTGATGTCCCTTACCATCTCCAAGGCCAACTTGTTGAGTCGGGCCTCAGTGTAACGGTAAGCGGCTGGATCATCGCCATCTTGCGAACCGAAGTTACCATGGCCTTGGACCAGCGTGTAACGCATGGCGAAGTCTTGGGCCATACGCGCCATGGCGTAGTAAATGGACATATCGCCATGCGGGTGGTATTTGCCCATGACGTCGCCGACTATACGCGCCGATTTCTTGAATGGCTTGTCGGGCCACATACCCATGACGGCCATGCCATAGATGATCCTTCGCTGAACTGGCTTCATGCCATCCTTGGCATCGGGCAAAGCCCTCGAAGTTATGGTCGACATGGCATAGTCGAGGAACGAGGTCTTTATCTGCTCATCGAGGTTGGCCGGCTCAAGACCGCCTTGGATGCCTTCCTTGATCCCGCTAAGACCGGGTCCCTTGGCTTTCTTGGCATCATCGGGAGAGACTTCGTTGGGATCCTTTTCGGCCTTGTCGACGTCATCTATGTTCGCGTCTTCGTCTTTTTTATCGTTATCGTCTGCCATCAGTTTTTCCTCCTATCGATTGAATGGCGAAGCTTCATATATCGAGGTTCTTGACGAACCTGGCATTGGAAGTTATGAATTCCTTGCGCGGCGTAACGGCCTCACCCATCAAGTCGGTGATGGCGTTATTGGCGGCCAAGGCATCGTCGACGGTGACCTGCTTTAGCATTCTCTTGCCCTTGACCATGGTGGTCTCGGCCAATTCGGATGGGTTCATTTCGCCCAATCCCTTGTATCGGTTGAGGCTGTAGCGAGCGCCTTCAGGCAGATGCTTCTTGAGTTCAGGCAATTCCTCTTCCCTGAAGCAGTAGTAGTCGTGTCCTTGATAGGTCAACTTGTAAAGAGGTGGCATGGCGATATAGACATGCCCGGTTTCGACCAAAGGCCGCATGAAGCGATAGAAGAAGGTGAGAAGCAATATCTGAATATGCGAGCCATCGACATCAGCATCGGTCATTATTATGACCTTGTCGTATTTGATCTTGGTGATATCGAAGTTGTTGCCTGCTCCAGCGCCAATGCACTGAATCATATTCATTATTTCCTGGTTCTTCTCAATCCTTGTAGCAAGGGCCTTCTCGACATTTAGAATCTTGCCACGCAACGGCAAGATTGCCTGCGTCCTTGCGTCTCTGCCCTTCTTGGCCGAACCGCCTGCGGAGTTTCCCTCGACTATGAACAGTTCCCGCTCCCTGGGATCCTTGGATACGCAGTCAGCCAGCTTGTCAGGCAAAGAGCCGGCGACACCGGTCTTGAACTGAGCCTGTTTGCGGGCTCGTTCGGCCGCCTTGCGTCCCTTGAACGCCGAAAGCGAGCGCTCGAAGAACAGACGTCCTTCCTTTGGATGCTCGCCGAGCCAGGTCTTGAGGTTGTCCCCGACTATCGAGGAGACATCCTTGCGGACTTCGTAGTTTCCGAGTTTGCCCTTGGTCTGGCCTTCGTATTCGGGATTGGGGTGCTTTATCGAGATGACGACGGTCAGGCCTTCGGTCAAATCCTCGTAGGTGAAATTCTCATCGTTGTCCTTGAGCCAGCCCTTGAAGCGGTAGTAGTTGTTCAGCTCGCGGCCCAAGGCCAGACGGAAGCCTTCCTCATGCGTGCCGCCTTCGGGGGTGTTTATGTTATTGCAGAACGAACGCATGTTGAAAGGACGGGTCCTGGTCGGCTGGAAGGCACATTCGACGAAGACGTGGTCGGCATCGCTCATGCCCTCGAAGTAGGGAATCTCATCGAATACGACATCCTTGCCTTGGTCCAGCCAAGCGACGTATTGCTTGATGCCGCCGTCGTACCTGAAATTCTCTTTGGTTACGTTGTCCGGATCGCGATCGTCTTCGAGATAAAGCTCCAGACCCTTGTTTAGGAAGGCCGTCTGTCTTAGACGGTCCCTGATCTCCGAGAAACTGAACTCGGTGGTCTCCTTGAAAATGGTTGGGTCAGGGGTGAATACGACAGTGGTTCCGGTCTTGTCCAGGGGACAACGACCGATTATCTCCAAACCGTTGGAAACCCTGTGGCCACCGTTCTCGAACCTTATCTGGTAAATGTTGCCATTGCGATATACGGTGACCGAAAGCTTGGTGGACAAGGCGTTGACGACCTTGGCGCCGACGCCGTGAAGGCCGCCGGCTACCTTATAGCCCGTCCCACCCTCAAACTTGCCGCCGGCATGAAGATCGGTGTAGGTGGTTTCGACAGCGGTCTTGTTGGTTCCGGGGACTATGTCTACGGGAATGCCGCGGCCATCATCTTCGATGCGGGCCCTGTTTACGGTCTGTCCTTCCTCAGGCGGCAAAAGGGAGACCTTTATGTGTTTGCAATAGCCAGCCAAAGCCTCATCCACGGCGTTATCGACAATTTCCCTGACCAAAAGGTTTAGGCCCTTGGGACCGGTGGAACCGATGTACATGCCGGGACGCTCCCTGACCGGCTCCAGGCCCTTGAGAATCTTGATGTCCTTGGCGGTGTAGTTGTCGGTGGCCTTTATGGCGGTCTCGACCTGGGCGGCGGTCACGTTGGTGAACTTCACCTCTTCGGATGAGAAGTCCTCTTTGGGTTCCTCTTCGGCCTTGGGCGCCTTCTCCTCCTCAGGTTTTTTGTCACCACCTGGGGCCTTGAACGAAAGCTTGTCGATCTTTGAGGCGACACGTTCCTTTTCCTTCAAGGTGACGTCGGTGTCCTTGACGGTGGTGTCCTTGATTATCTTTATGTCCTCGCCGCTAGCAGGCTTGGCCTCGGCTTTTGCGGCAACGGCGGTAACATTCTTTTCGTTTTCTTTATCGTTTTGATCAGCCATCTTTCAATCGCGCTCCTTTTCATGTACGACTTTGCCCGCCTGGATGCCAATCGACAAGGCTGACTCGGGCAGGTCCTTGTCGTTGCCGGAGATGAGCGATTGGCCCATGGGGGCAATGGTATCCAACAATCTCTTCTTCTTTTCGCCATCCAGGTCCGACATGACGTCGTCTAGGATCAGGATCGGCGCTTCGCCCTTCTTTTCCTTCATCAGTGCTGCCAGCGACAGGGTCAGGCTTAAGGAAGCCAAGCGGTTTTGACCCTGGGATCCATAGGAAGCCAGGGAATTGCCGTCCAGATAGGCTGACAGGTCATCGAGGTGGGGACCGATGACGGTAGCCCGCCTTATGGCCTCCTGGGACTTACGGCGCTCGAACTGGAAGAGCATCTCCTTGCGGAATATCTCCAAGGAATCGCTTATGGAGGAATTGGTGCGATATTTGAACGAGAGCTTGGCCCCATTGCCGAACAGCTTTTGGAAATATTCCGGGGCGGTCTTGTCTACGAACCTGACCAGTCCCAAACGCTCCTGGGTTATCCGGTATGCCGAGGCCAGAAGCTCATTGGTCAAGACTCCCAATACTTCTGAGTCGGAGCGCTGGGCCAGAGCCTGATTGCGCTCCCTCAAAAGCTTCTTGTAGCGCTGAAGGCTGTACAGGTAGTTTGGACTTATGGCCGAAAGGGTCTCATCCATGACCTTGCGTCTCTCACTCGGCTCCCCCTTGAACAGGAACACATCCCTTGGATCGAATACCGATACCAAGATCGTGCCCATGAAGGAAGAGAGGGTATCGACCTTCTTGCCATCGACTTTGACTTGCTTGGCGCCATCCTCCAGCCTGGCCTCCACTGTCTTGGTCAGGGAAGAGGTGCCGAACACGAAGGTGCCCTTTATCGAAGCGGCCTTGGCTTGGCTGTTTATCAATCCTTTGTCAGAGGTCTTGCGGAAAGAGCGAGCATAGGCTAGGTAGGCAGCGGCCTCGAGAAGGTTCGTCTTTCCCGAGCCGTTTGGTCCATGGATGTAATTGAGGCCTTCGCCTAGATTGAGGGTATCCTGGTGGAAGTTGCGCCAATCAAAAAGGTCTAGCTCTTTGAGCCACATACCTTGATCGTCAAAGAACCACCGACAATAACCTCATCGCCTGGGCGGATCTTCGCTCCACGGCGGTTCTCCGCCTTTCCGTTGACCTTAACGTCATTTGCCGCTAGGAAGCCCTTCTCATCGGATCCCCGATCCAAAACGCCGGCGAATTTTAGAAGTTGACCTAGTTTTATGTACTCTTCTTCGGGTCTGAGATTTACCGTTTTATCCTGAGACATTATCAAAGAGGCCTCCCGCGTGCGCCTGCGCATAGGCGCGGTTTATATTTTAGTATTATTTATATATATATACAAATAAATAGGAAAAAGGATTTTCCCGATGGACGAATATGTTTTTCGCCTGCTGTTTTAGATATGAAAAATCCCATCTTTGTCTATAATTCCCTTAGTTGGTCATGGGAGGGTCTATGAGCACGAAAGAGAGCAAAACGCTAGGCCTTTTGGGCGACTTGGGGCTTGGCATAGGCTTGGGCCTCAGCCTTTCGTTTCCCGGCGCATCGGCTTTCGATGTGGCTCAAGGCGGCGGAGGGGTGGATGCCTTAGCCACGGCCCTGACGGGCTTCAAGAAGCCCTTGAGGCTCATCCTTACGGCACTGGCGCTGTCATTAGGCCTTCTCCTTGGAGCCAGCGCCTTGGCCTTTCCCGGGGCCTTGTATGAGGAAAACTTCACAAGGGCGGCAACCCTTACGATGATCGGCCTATATGCCGGAACCGTCCCTCTTGTGTATTTCGCGATCAAAAGCCAAAAAACCAAAGGGTGGGATTGCTTGTATTTCCTTTTGGCATTCGTCCTGGGTATCGGAATCGCCTTGCCGTTTCTCTATTTCTTCTATGGCGATTGGGCCGTCTCCCTAAAGCCGGAGGGGGGAATGGCCGTCTGGCTTTCGTTCGCGCTATTGGGCCTATTGGCAGCCGTTGGCCTTATGGTACCGGGATTCGGCGTCGGTCTTGTGCTTTATGCCTTCGGGTTTTGGAATAGCCTAACCGACTTCTGGACCGGGTTTTTGACGGGGAACCAGGTCCCGTTTGGCTTGACCGCCTTGCTGTTGGCGGTTGTCGTTTTCGTTGCCAGCTCGATTGGCATCAGCTATTTTAGGAAAGCCACCAATGGCAGATGGGAAGCGGCGATACGGTGCTTCGGAATAGGGTTCACCTTGGCCGTGATCGTCAATATCGCCTTGGTGAATTGGCCTGACGCCGATGGCGATTTTCCCGACAGCGAGTATGCACCATATATCCAAACGCTTATTGCCATCGCCGGCGCCATCCTTGGCCTTGGCGTTTCCGCAGTGGCCCTATTGGTCAATCTGGAGCACCTGGGCTTGATCCATCAGGCCCGGGATCTGAATGGCAAGGGACAGGTAAGGGGAGCCTATGATTTCAAGGATCCCGTATACGACTCCCGTTCGGGGTTCGTCGGGATCAAGGCCCTTCCCCGAGTTGAGCCGATAGCCAAGGCTCAAGATGCCGAGGGCAAAAAGACTGGCATCAAGGTCGATGACAAGGACGAAATGGATGAGTTGTCGGATATCCTCAAAGGAGGTAAGAAATGAGCGTTCCCCATCTTTCGCCGGATGCTTCGTCGGTCAATGTGTCCAACTCCTTGTTGCGCTTTTTCGGCGTACCTCAATTTCACAAATCCTTCGCTCCGCTAGACAATATCCTCGATAGCAATACCGGCCGTAAGCTTTGCTTCATCCTTTTCGACGGGTTTGGCAAGTACATCCAAAGGAAGGCCAGACGCTATTGTCCCTTCGTGTGGGATCACCGTCGCTTCGACATTGAGACGGTCTATCCCCCTACGACTGTCGCCGCCACCACCGCCCTTCTGTCGGCTAAGTATCCTTTGGAGACGGCCTGGATTGGCTGGACGCAGTACTTCAGGGAGATCGGGGCTTATGTCCAGATGTTTTCGGGCAACATCGAGGGGACTTCCACGCCTGCTTCCGTCAAGCCCAGCGACATTGCCAGAAACGTCGGCATTACCGAATTGATCAACAGGAGGGCGGGACTCCAGATCTGCGATAGCATAATGGGCTTCGACTGTTTGGGGCCACACGGTCAGCCTTCGACAGGCGTCTTCTTCGATCGGATCGAGAAGGCCATCAAGAAACCCGAGAATGGCTTTGTGTATTGCTACTGGCCCGAACCGGACCATAGCCTTCATGGCTTTGGCCTCGATAGCAAGGAAACAACGCTGGCCATCAAGGCCATAGACCAATCCCTGGCCTTGCTTTGCAAACGCAATCCCGATGTCGTGTTCCTGTTCTTGGCCGACCATGGCCACACTCCGATTAAGTGGGTCGACATCAGGGACTATCCCGATTTCAGCAAGTCCTTGCTTGAGCCACGCTTCTCCATCGAGCCACGCTTCGCCACCTTCTTCGTCAGGCCTGACATGCACAAGGCGTTCGAGGATGCCTATGCCGCTCACTTTGCCTCCGATTTCGAAATTTATCCCAAGGAGCGAATCTATGGCGAGAACGTCCTGGGCTATGGTCAGATAAACCCCCTGACCGATCAGTTCTTGGGGGATTACACCCTAATAGCCACCAAGGACAAGGCTTTTTGCGATGGCTTCAACTTCACTGGAATGGTCTCGAATCATGCTGGAGCTACCAAGGAAGAGCGCATCGTCGAATTGGGTCTGGCCAACGCCTGAGCTTTGCCTACCGAGGTTTTAGACCATCCCCTTTAATGCCTTATACTAATGAATGCTGTTTTAAGGGGAGGTGGCCTTCATGGACAATGGCTGGATCGTGGTTAAAGGCGCCCGGGAGAACAATCTAAAGAACATCGACGTTAGGATTCCCAAGAACAAACTAGTAGTCTTTACAGGTGTTTCCGGGTCGGGTAAATCTACACTTGCCTTTGATACCATCTTTGCCGAAGGTCAGCGTAGATACATCCAGTCCCTCTCCTCTTATGCCCGCCAATTCCTCGGCAATTTCCAAAAGCCTGACGTGGATTCCATCGATGGCTTGCAGCCGGCGATCTCCATCGACCAAAAGACCACTTCCCATAATCCCCGTTCAACTGTTGGCACCGTTACCGAGATATATGACTACCTCCGTTTGCTTTGGGCGAGGGTCGGCGTGGCCTACTGCCCGATTCACAACATTGCCATCAAGCCCTTCTCCCTTCAGCAGATCGCCGACATCGTCTTGGCAAAGCCGGTCGGGACCAAACTCACCATCCTCTCGCCGGTCGTAAGGAACGAGAAGGGTTCCCACGCCGACACCATGCAGAAATTCATCGCCGGTGGCTTCAGCAAGGCCAGGATCGACAACCAGCCCATGCAGCGATATATGGTTGCCCCGATTTTGGACAAGAACGTCCGTCATACCATCGACTTCCAAATCGACAAGTTCACTCTTAACGACAAGTCCAAAGATCGTGTGTTCGACTCTTTGCGGGTCGCCTTGGACTATGGCCGCGGCTATGTGATCATCCAGTTCGACGAAGGCCCGGAGACTTTGTATAGCGAGCATCAGTCCTGCCCCATCTGCGGTTATACCGTCCCGCCTCTTGAGCCCCGTCTCTTCTCGTTCAATAACCCCTTGGGTGCCTGTCCCGACTGCAAGGGCATGGGGATCAAGATCTCGGCCGATCCAGCCTTGATCGTCCCCGATGAGAACCTGACCATCAGGAAGGGCGCCATCAAGCCCTTTGGCAAGGAAAAGATGAACCAGGAATGGATGAGGCTGGCCCATCTTTGCGAAGCCGAGAAGATAAACATGGATGTCCCTTACAAGAAGCTTTCTCCCCGACAGAAGCACATCCTGATGTTTGGTCCTGACTCGCCGGTCTATTTCTCCTTCACTACTTCAAGCGGTTCGATCATCAAGACTTCGATAGACGAGGGCGTGAAGACCCGTCTAGATCGTCTCTACAATTCGACGGGGTCCAGTTGGATGAAGGATTGGTATGCCACCTTCATGGGCGAATCCGTTTGCCCCACCTGCAAGGGGGCAAGGCTCAACGAGCAAGTGCTGTCGGTCAGAGTCGGTGGCCTTTCCATCTATCAGGCATGCTGCCTCTCTTTGGACAAGCTTTTGGCCTTCCTCAAGTCGCTGACGCTGAGCGCCATGGGGCAAGCCATCGCCGGACAGGTCCTTAAGGAAATCGAAGATCGCTTGGGATTCCTGATCGGCGTCGGACTCGATTACCTCACCCTGTCGCGTATGGCCATGACCCTTTCCGGCGGAGAGTCGCAAAGGATCAGGCTTGCCACCCAGATAGGATCCAAGCTCACGGGTGTCCTGTATGTCCTCGACGAACCTTCGATAGGCCTCCACCAAAAGGACAACGCCAAGCTTATCGCAACTTTGAAGGAGATGCGTGACCTTGGCAATTCCCTTATAGTAGTCGAACATGACGAGGAGACCATAAGGGCTTCCGACTATCTGGTGGATATCGGACCGGGAGCTGGGGAGTTCGGCGGGAGAGTGGTGGCGACCGGGTCGGTCAAAGACCTGGAGGCCTGCCCCGAATCCGTTACGGGTGCCTATCTATCGGGAAGGAAGAAGATCGATGTTCCGGCCATTAGGAGACACACGACCCGATGGCTGACCATAAACGATGCCACCTGTCATAACCTAAAGCACGTGACCGTCCAGATTCCCTTGGGCGTCTTCGTCTGCGTGACTGGCGTTTCGGGCTCAGGCAAGTCTTCCCTCATCAACGAGTGTCTGTATAAATCGGCCTTGGAACATTTCGGGGTAGGGCATCTGACCCCTGGCGAATGTGGGCCTATCGAGGGCCTCAACAAGCTGAGCGGGGTCATAAACGTCTCTCAGGAACCCATAGGCAAGACCCCCCGCTCGAATCCGGCTACCTATCTTGGGGTCTTCGATGACATCCGGGAACTTTTCAGCGAGACCATTATCGCCAAGGCCAAGGGCATCACCAAATCCATGTTTTCGTTCAACGTGCCTGGGGGAAGGTGCGAAGCCTGCCAAGGCGCGGGCGTAAAGCGGATCTCCATGGACTTCCTTCCCGATGTCTATGTCACTTGCGAGGTCTGCCATGGCCGACGCTATTCGGACGATGTCCTCTCTGTCGAGTACAAGGGGAAGAACATTGCCGACGTCTTGGACATGAGGGTCGACGAAGCGCTGGAGTTCTTCAAGAACATCCCGTCCATAGAGAACAAGATCAAGGCTTTGTACGATGTAGGTTTGGGCTATATGACTTTGGGTCAGTCTTCGACGACCATGTCGGGTGGGGAGGCCCAAAGGGTGAAGCTGGCAAACGAGTTGCAGCGCAAGGGCGATGGCAAGACCCTCTACATCTTGGATGAGCCGACCACCGGTCTTCACGCCGATGATGTCAAGAAGCTCATTGGCGTATTGGAAAGGATTGTCGATAACGGCAATACGGTCCTGGTGATAGAGCACAACCTGGACTTGATCAAGTGCGCCGATTACATAATCGATCTTGGACCCGATGGTGGTGACAGGGGTGGTCAGGTAATCGCCAAAGGCACGCCTGAGGAAGTGGCAGAGGTGGCCGCTTCATATACCGGCCAGTACCTCAAGAAGATGCTTGGCACTACCCCGAAGGAGGTTGGGGAATGATATCGCTAAAGAGAAGCGTGGTCGTCTTTGACATGGACGGGACTCTGGTCTCTTCCTTTCCTTTGATAATAAGGAGCATTACCGAAGTACTTAAGAAATATCCTAATGAAATCAGCCCTTCCAATCCCATTCAGGACTTCTATGGGCCAGATGAGGAAGGGATGTTCAGGAAGATGTTGAAAGATCCCGGTCTGGCCGGTAAGGCCTTCAAGGAATATCTTTCTTGCTATAGCCGATGGCATCATGACATGCTGCCTCATGCCATTGACGGCATTCCGGAACTCCTTCGCGAGCTGAGGGACAGAAGAACCCTTAGGCTCGGCCTCGTGACCGGTCGCTCCAAGGAATCGCTTGACATAACCCTCGACGCCTTGGGCCTGAGGCGCTTTTTCGAGGACATCGAGTCCGGCTCGGCGCGAGGGCCGGTCAAGCAGGAGTCCATGCGCAGGTTGATGACGAACCTGGGCGTCGAACATACCGAGGTCATATATATAGGCGATGCCTTAAGCGACGTGAATGAGATGAGGGGTCTTAGGATTCCTACCGTCTCGGTTTGGTATGACCATCCCGAGACCAAGGATTTGCTATTGAAAGCCAATCCGGGGATGGCGGTGGGATCGGTTGAAGAGCTTCGCGATCTGCTTTTGAAGAAGATTCGCTGATAGTCAGCCTTTCCGACTCAAAAGTCCAGGCGTGTATAATCCAGTTGATTACTCAGCCCTCGATTATGGATAGGAGGCTTTTCATGGTAACGGTTATGGAGATGGCCGCTCACTTCGGTCTCAAGACCTTGGTAGGATCGACCAAAGCCTTGGAAAAGGAGATAACGGTAGTGGCGACCGATAGGCCTGGCATTGAGATCATGGGCTTTTTCAAGGACCATGAATTCGCGCGCATCTCGCTTATCGGCAACAAGGAGATGGCCGTCATCAAGAGTCTCAACAGCGCGACCCTATATAAGAACTTCAAGTTGCTTTGTGACCCAACTGCGCCAGGGGTAATAATTTGCCAAGGCCTTGCTTGTCCTCCTGAGCTCTATAGGGCTGCCAAGGAGAACGATTGCCCGCTGTTTTCCTCCACGATGGGGACCTCGCAGTTGTCCTATGAGCTTTTGGACTATCTCGGCTACAGGCTTGCGCCTCATACGGATCTTCATGCCTGCCTCTTGGAAATATATGGCATGGGAACGCTTCTGCTGGGCGAATCGGGCATAGGCAAGTCCGAGATATCCCTGGACTTGATAAAGCGGGGCCATCGCTTGGTCGCCGATGACATGGTCAACATCTCCCTCGTAAGGGGGCAGCTTATCGGCAAGGCTCCCGATGTATTGCAGGGAATGATGGAAGTCAGAGGTATCGGCGTCATAGACGTAGGAAGGATGTTCGGCATCAATTCCCTCAAGTCTTCGACCGAGATCGATTGTGCCATAAACCTCGTTCCCTTCGACAAGAGCCAGCCGATGGAAAGGCTGGGGGTCCGCAACGACCATATCGAGATTCTGGGTGCCAAACGTCCGTTGATAGAGCTGCCGGTATCTGCCGCTCGCTCGATGGCCCAGATAATCGAGACGGCCGTCACCAACATCAAGCTGAAGGAATACGGCTACGATTCATCCTACGAATTCCAGAAGAGATTCATGGAGTTGGGCCGCAAGACCCGGGGAGAGAAATAGATGGACATCCTGACACGCACCGCTGCCCTGCCTCGCTTCATATTCTCTTTTGGCGACAGTGGCTATGGCCTTACTTTCTATGCTTTGTCCTACCTGATCGGAGCTGGCTTGGCCTTGCTCCTTTCAAACTGGCGGGCCAGCAAGGACGGCTATCCCTCTGATTTCTTCGTCAACCTGTTCCTCTGGGCCTTTCCGATGGGAATTATCGGTGGGCGCATTTGGTATGTGATTGCCGAATGGGACGAATATGCCTCCAATCCCTGGAATGTCTTTGCCATTTGGGAAGGGGGCTTGGCCATACAGGGGGGGGCCATTCTTGGTGTTCTTACCGGAATCGTCTTCGTTAAGATAAGGCGGAGGGGTGTTCCCCTGCTTCAGGCTTGTGATTGGGCCGTACCCACCATCCTTGTGGCCCAGATGATTGGAAGATGGGGCAACTTCTTCAATGGCGAGGTCTTCGGCAATGCCGTAAGTGTCTCCGCCTACCCCTGGCTACCGGGCTTTATAGTCAACCAGCTTGGCTATCAGCTCATTGGTGGGGATGCGGTTTTGCAACTCTCCGATTCGGAATTGTTCGTGCCCTTGTTCCTCATTGAGGGCCTTTTAAACATAGGCGGTTATTTCATCCTGACCCATGGGATGGAGCATGTCCTCAGGAAATGGCGGGTGTATGGCGATGAGGCATTCGGCTACTTTGTCTGGTATGGTGTGGTGCGAGCCGTATTGGAACCCTTGCGTTATCCGGACTATAACATGAACAATGGTGGGAGCGAATTGGAGGCCGAGGTCATGGCCTTCGTCTTTATCGGCTTCGGTCTGGCCCTGTTGATCGCCAACCACGTCTTTACCAAACTGCGGGAGAAGGGAAGGATAAAATATCCTTCTTGGCTGGCCTCGTTCTTCGATAACGGCACCGATCCCAAATACCTGTTTGCCGGAAAGGAGGAGTGAATGGGTGATCCTTTGCGTCCTGTCGATGGCATAGTGTGGGACTTGGATGGGACTTTGATAGATTCCGATCTGTACATCGTACTGAACTATGTTCATATGTACCGCCAGTTCCGTCCAGGCTATTTCCCTCATCTCAGGGAGATCATAAATTTCTCCGGGCCGACTCTCGAGGAAGTGTTTGGCAGGGAATTCCCCAAGGTTCCCTTTGAGACTTTGTGGGAGGAGTTCCGCTCCTTCTCGAAAAAATACGAGAACAAGTATTGCCGGATCTACGATGGCGAGCAGGCCTGCCTCAAGACCATTAAGGCGGCGGGCATAAAGCAGTGCATAGTGAGCAACAAGCGCCATGATCCGATCATGGATAACCTCAAGGCTTTCGGCCTTGAGCAATACATGGATTTGGTATTGGGCTTGGACGATGTCGGCAAAGGCAAACCCGATCCCACCGGTGTCATAAGAGCACTAGAGATGATGAAAACCGCTCCCGGTAGGACAATCATCATCGGTGACTCCCTTCAAGACATTCAGGCTGGCCAGAGGGCGGGGATAAAGACGGGTCTTGTTACCTGGTCCCTGAAAGGTTTGCCTAATATAGTCAGCGATCATGAATTCGACACATATCGGGAGATAGAGGAGTATCTGACAGATGGAAAACCAAGTGCAAGAGACAAAGAGTTTGCCAGTAAATGACGTCGCGGTCTTGGGCCTAGGCCCTTCGGGTGTGGCCGCCTGCATCGAATTGGTAAAGAATGGCTATAAGCCCGTGGCCTATGAGCCGGGGCTTATAGGCGGTCAGGTCAACATGACGGCCAATGTGCGAAACTATCCGGGCTTTTCCGGTCCGGCCTTCGACCTGACGTCCAATTTCGCCAGCGACGTGAAGGCCTTGAACATTACCGTCATCAGGTCCATGGTAAAAAGCCTTACCAGGACTGCCGGCGACCTGTTCCTGATCTCCTCGTCCAAAGGCGATGCCCTTTATCGTTCCGTCATAGTGGCCACCGGCAACAGGTTTCGGCCCTATGGGATTCCCGATACTTCCAAGCAGGTCCATGGCCATGGCTTCTCGAGGTGCGCCATATGCGACGGTCCCCTTTATAAGGGCAAGGACGTGTTGGTAGTAGGCGGCGGTCAGTCAGCCTTCCAGGAAGGGCTCTACCTCTCCTCAATATGCCATCACGTGACCTTGATAAACAGGCGCGATGTCTTCAGGGCGACCGAAAAAGAGGTCAACGCCTTCAAGAACAGGCCCAATACCACCATCATCACCCCGGCCGTGACCGTATCCTGCAGCGGTACCAATAACCATCTCGAGCATGTCGTCATCAAGGATCCCAACGATTTGGAGAACAAGACCCTTAGGACCTTGGATGTGGTGGCGGTGTTCATCTACATCGGCTTCAATCCGGCCACTTCCTTCGTCCAGATCCCCTTGGCCAAAGACGATAAGGACCAGATGAAGGTCGACGAAGACATGAAGGTCGAGGCGGTAAAGGGCCTTCTTGGCTCCGGTGACGTCATCGACACCCCGCTAAGGCAGATTGCCACGGCGGTCGGCTATGGCGCCAAGGCCGGGGTCAGCGCCGCACGCTATCTAAGGAGCGGTAATTGGTAATGGCTAGCAAAGACAATCTATATCCGGCCATAGTGATAGGCCTGGGGATGGCTGGCGCGGGGGCAGCGGTCTATCTCTCCCGCATGGGTGTGCAACCCATCGCCTTCGAAAAGGGCTTGATAGGCGGGAAACTCAACGAGTCTCCCAAGGTCGAGGACTATCCTGGCTTCAAGGGCTCCGGTTTGGAACTCAGCCAAAGGCTGAAGGGACAATTGGCCGAAAACGAGATAGAGGTCCATGACGAAGAAGTGGTGAGTCTCGACAGGGACCTTGACTCCAACCTATTCACAATCGTTACCACCAAAGGCGAGTACAAGGCCTATGCCGTGGTCATCGCCAGCGGCATCGAATATGGGAATCCCACCATCTCCGGCATGGAGGATGTCGATTCATCCTTCGTTTCCCATAAGCCCCTGGCCGATGCCTTAAGCATCAAGGGGAAGGGAATAGTGGTTTGGACCGATAACGACAACGGCCTATATGCGGCTGAGTACTTGGCCGGCTTTGCCAAGTCGTTGGTCTTGGTCGTAAAGGATGTCTCACTCGTGTCGAAAGGCCTTCTGGACCGAATATCGGGCTTGGGCAACGTTCAATTGGTGCCGGGCATCGTAAGCAAGGTCGAGAATGTCGGCGCCGGCCAGATGGTCACCATAAACGGCGGGACCAAGGGGCAGGAAAGCTTTGAGGCCTCTAAGCTGTTCGCCTTTGTCGGTGGCATGTTCCAAAAGCCCAACACCGCTTTCGTCAAGATCAGGGAAGTGGTGGACGATCAAGGCAACATCGCCGTCGACAACTTCTCCCGCACTTTCGTAAAGGGTCTTTTTGCGGCGGGCGATGTGCAGCAGAAGGATCTCCGCCGTCTCTCGACGGCGGCGGCCGATGGCGCGATGGCGGGAATAATGGCCTATGACTATGTAACCGACCTTCGCGATTCCGGCAAGATGAAGATCTAGGGATCGCCTTTGTACTTCGAAGGGCTTTGGCCCTTCATTTTAATAAACAGGCGTCATTACATATAATCCTTTGGCAAGGAGTCACGGATGGAAGACAGCGAAAAGACTCTCACCTTCACCAAGAAGGTGAAGAACGAACTGGCCGGGGTCAAGACTGAATCCCATAAAGCCCAAAAGGCCCTGCTTTCGGGTTTCGTGAGGCTGAGTGGCGATATCGCCATTGGCTCCCGTCCTTCCTTGTCTTGCCATACCGAGTTGTCCTCCGTTGCCAAGCTGGCATTCAACCTTCTCAAATCCATCTATGGGGTTCAGCCCAACTTCATCTTCGAAAGGAAGATGAGGTTCGACAAATCCATGGTATTCGTAGTGAGGGTGGATGGGAAGGAAGTCTACGATATCGCTGCGGACCTGAAGGTCCAAAAGAACCTCAGGCCTTCCAAGATACGGGCGATGGTGAACCGGGAGAATCTCCGCTATTTCGCCCGGGGCCTCTTCCTGTCTTCGGGTTCCATAAACCCTCCGGAGAGCAAGTCCTATTTCCTCGAAATAACCATGGATTCCCAAGAGGATGCCCTGATAGTGGCCAAGGCTTTGCAAGAGAGCGAAGGCCGTTTCTCCTTCAAGGTCTCTTCCATCAGGAGCAAATACCTGGTCTACCTTAAGAAAGGCTCCGAAATCGCCGAGTTCTTGGCCTGGCTTGGCGCTAGCGAGTCGACCCTGGACTATGAGAACAAGAGGGTCGAGAAGGACTTCTTCAACAACGAGAACCGACTGGAGATAGCCTATGCGGCCAATTACAACAAGTCCTTGAAGACTGGGGCCGGCAATGTCGAAGACATCGAGGCCATAAAGGGGACGTCAGACTTCGACCATTTGAGCCCCAAGGAAGTGGCCGCCGTGAGGTGCCGGTTGCAGAACAAGGATTTCAGTTACGTAGAGATTGCCCAAGCCCTGACCAAGGCCGGCTTCCCCCTGACCAAGTCCAGCGTGGCCAGGATCTTTGCCAAGATAAGGAGTTTGGCTCAAAAGCAAAGGCAGGGTTAGTCGGCTCTCTCCAGTTCCAATGGGGTATCCCTTACTTTCATTGCCAAGATGAAGGGGAGGGCGACCAGACCTATTGCGGAGAACAAGAAGTAGGTACCGCCATAGCCAAGGACCGTATTGAGCAAATAGGGGTAGGAGAACTGCAAGGCGGCGTTGGATATTCCATATGCTATCGTCACCAAGTAAAGACCCTTTGTCTTTAGCTGTGCCCCCAGTGTCTCTTCCATTACCGGCACATAAGAGGCGAGGTACAGGCCCCAATCCACGCCCCTTAACATCATCAATGCCACGAATAGCCAGGCCAGGCCAACGCTTCCCTCGCTTGGCTTAACCAGGATGGCGAACGCCCCCAATGCCGCAACCCGCAAGGCAACCATTATTCCGGCACCCACCAAGAAGACCTTGCCGTGCTTTCCTTTGCCAAGGCGGGATCCCAATGACATCACCGTCACTTCCATGACGCACATCAAGCCGCTCAAGAAACCGTAGGTGGAATCGTTGAAGCCGTTGATTACTGTTCCCGAAGCGTCTTTTAGGCTCATGTGAACCCAATAGTTGCTGCTCAGGGAGTTGGAAGCGTAATCGACGCCGCCCATGAAGAAAGAAAAGACCAGGAAGAAGACAAAGTCGCGATTTCCAAGGGCATCGGAGAACCTAGACTCCAGGACTTTCCTTACTGCAGCCTTTTGCCCCTTCAATCTGTATTTGTCGATGTCTGCCGGACGAAGCAGGAAGGAAAGGCCATAGGTAGTCAGGTAAAGGGGAATGGTGAATAGAAACAAGGCGGCATAACCCTCGGAAGCCAGACCGGAGAAAAGAGCAGCCGAATGATCGGCTATTATGCCACCCACTGCCGGACCGATGGCATAGGCTACGCTGCCCCACACCCTCATCGAGGAAAAGGTGGTCTTTTCCACCAAGGCTATGTCGGATGCGGTCGAATCCAAGACATTGTAAAAGAACGAACTGGTATTGCAACTTGCCATCGTGAAAACCACGATCAACGAATACGAGATATACCAAGGCCTAACGAAGGCTGCCCCGGCCAACAGCCCACATGACAATATCTGGATGGGCATTATTATGTGGATTATGTTCATGTTGTGCTTTCCCGAACCCACGAAGCGCGAGAGAAAGACATTGGAAAGGACTCCCACGATTGGGATGAGGGCCAAGACCACGGAAAGCAACAGGGGGCTTATCTCATTCCAGCCTTGGTCGGCAGCCACATGGTTCAAGAATATGGTAAGGAAACCGTATATCAGGGAATCGCAGAAGAAATCAAGCAAATAGAACGCTTTTGCCTTGTTGGTTTCCGGATGGCTCTTGATGTCCATTGCTTTCGCCTTGCTATATGACCCACATTAAGATAGTGCTACGGCCTGGCGGTGAATGCGCTTTTGCGAATATATCGACTTAACTATCGTAAGTCCTCGAGTGCTTGCTCATTTGGCACTTGCTAATGATTATTGCTGCCGTGTTTTGAATGACAATTTGCAAAAATATGTATATGTAAGCGATTACAGGTGTGTTTCACACCTTACTTATGCGCATGGCCGTATATAATGTGAACGGTGTTAAAGGAGGACATCGCAAAGAATGTCTAAGACTGTCAAAGTTGCTATAAATGGCTTCGGCCGCATCGGCCGTATAGCCTTCCGTCGCATCACCGAGGAGAATGAGAAACCCTCGATTGAAGGACCCAAGCTCGAGATTGTCGCCATCAACGATCTCTCTGACCCGAAGAACCTTGCTTACCTTTTGAAGTATGACACTGCGCATGGTCAATTCCCCCACGAGGTCGGCTACTACACCGATGACTCTCATGCTGACGAGGGCACTCTCGGCGGCTTGGTCGTAGACGGCAAGAAGATTCCTGTCTATGCCGTTGCCAAGTCTGGCGCTCCTTTGCTCAAGAAGGTATTCCCCAATGCCGATCAGACCAAGAAGGTCTACTTCCCCTGGAAGAAACTCGGCGTGAAGATCGTCTTGGAGTCCACTGGCTTCTACCTCAAGAAGGAACTTGCCAAGGACCACTTGGATGCCGGTGCCGAGTATGTTGTTCTCTCTGCTCCTGCCAAGGATGACACCCCGACCTTCGTCTATGGTGTCAACACCGACAAGTTGGCCAAGACCGACACCATCGTTTCCGGTGCCTCTTGCACCACTAACTGCCTTGCTCCTGTATGCGCTGTATTGGAGAAGAAGTATGGAATTCTCGGTGGCTTCATGACCACTGTCCATGCCTTCACCAACGATCAGACTTCTCAGGATATGATCAAGGCCAAGGACTTCCGTCGTGGCCGTGCCGCTGCTTCCAACACCGTTCCCACTTCCACTGGTGCTGCCAAGGCCATCAAGCTTGTCATCCCTGAATTGGCTGGCCGTCTCGATGGTGTCTCCATCCGTGTCCCTGTCATCGATGGCTCTTTGGTCGACCTCACCGTCGAGCTCAAGAAGAAGGCTGCTTCCGTTGACGAAATCAACGCTGCCTTCAAGTCTGCTTCTGAGGGCGAACTCAAGGGCATTCTCGGCTACACCGAGGATCCCATTGTCTCCAGCGATGTGATCGGTTCTACTGAGGGCTCCATCTTCGATGCCACTCAGACCAGGATCGTCGAAGCTGATGGCACTCAGTTCGTCAAGGTCTTCTCTTGGTACGACAACGAATACTCTTACACCTCTCAGTTCATTCGTCTCACCAAGACCATCGCCGGCAAGTTCGTTGACTAATTCAGTCAGCTGAATCGGTCGACTGACTTTTTCAAGGCATCGCCAGCGCACCTTACAAGATGCCGACGATGCCTTTTTCAAAAGGATTTCCCAGGGGTTTCTTTGCCGAATGCCATATAAGGCCCCTTTCCCAGGAGGAAATTATTAGATGGCTAAGAAAGATGTCAAAGGACTGACCGGAATAAAGGACAAGGTCGTCTTTGTAAGAGTAGATTTCAACGTGCCCCACAAGGGTGCCACCATCACCGATGACAACCGTGTCGTAGCTGCCATTCCCACCATCGCCACTTTGGTCAAGAAAGGTGCCAAGGTCGTCCTCGCTTCCCATTTGGGCAAGATCAAATGGGGCAAGGTCGCTGATGCCGAGATAGCGAAGGAAGAGAAGGAGAACGACCTTTCGATCGTTTTGCCCGATCTCAAGGCTCAGCTCAACAAGGCTTTGGGCAAGGAAGTCAATGTTTCCTTCTCGCCTGCGACTTCCGGACCCGAACTCAAGAAGGCTGTCGAGGCTTTGAAGGCCGGCGATGTGCTCTTGATGCAGAATACCCGTTACGAGAAGGGTGAGACCAAGAACGATCCCAAGCTCGCCGCTGAATGGGCCGGCCTTGCCGATGCCTATGTCAACGATGCCTTCGGCTCCGATCACCGTAAGCATGCTTCAACCTATGGCGTACCCGAATTGCTCGCCAAGGCCAATAAGCCCACTGCGGTCGGCTTCTTGGTCGAGAAGGAGATCAAGGCTTTGGGCAAGGTCGTCGATGTCCCTGCCTCGGGCCATCCTTATGTCGCCATCTTGGGTGGTGCCAAGGTTTCCGACAAGATCTTGGTCATCGACTCGCTCTTGAAGAAAGTCGACACCATCTTGATAGGTGGCGCCATGGCTTACACCTTCCTGAAGGCCTTGGGCCACAAGGTCGGCACCTCTTTGGTCGAGGACGATCAGCTGGACTATGCCAAGAAGGCCTACGCTTCCGGCAAGATCGTCTTGCCTGAGGATCATGTCGTTGCCGTTTCCTATCCTACCGATGAGTCTAGCAAGGGCGAGAGCGTCGATTCCGTCGACATACCCGATGGCAAGATGGGACTGGATATCGGTCCCAAGACCGCAGCCAAGTATGCGGCCATAATCGCCAAGGCCAAGACCGTCTTCTGGAATGGACCGATGGGCGTATCCGAGGTTCCCGCTTTCGCCAATGGCACTATCGCCGTTGCCAAGGCGGCTGCCGAGAACGAGGGTGCCTTCACCGTTATCGGTGGTGGTGACTCTGCCGCGGCGGCCAAGAAGCTTGGCTTCGCCGACAAGTTCAGCCATGTCTCTACCGGTGGTGGCGCATCCCTGGAGTTGATCCAAAACGATGGCCATCTGCCTGGCATCGACGTCATCGAGGACGTCAAGTAAAGGGTTTAGGGATAATGCCTGAAAGAAAGAAACTTTTGCTCGGAAACTGGAAGATGAATCACACCATCGCCGAGGCCAAGGAATTCGCCTTGTCCGTCAAGGACATCAAGGAGCTTTCCAAGACCAAGGGAATCCAGATCGGTGTGTGCCCGTCCTATCTGGCGCTCGAGACTTTGAAGAAGAAGGCCCGCGGCATCATCGTGGGTGCTCAGGATGTCTCCGCTTTCGATCACGGAGCCTACACTGGTCAGATCTCGATTCCGATGCTCAAGGAGATCGGAGTCGATTGGGCCATCGTCGGTCACTCCGAGCGTCGCGCCTATAACGGCGAGACCTCCGAGGGCTGCAATGCCAAGATCAAGGCCTTGATCAAGGCCGAGATGACTGCCGTCTACTGCGTCGGTGAGTCCGCCCAAGTCTATGACGAGGGCAAGACCGATGACTTCGTGGGCGAGCAGATCCGTACCGGTTTGAAAGATCTTACCAAAGATGACCTCAAATACGTCGTCATCGCCTATGAACCCATTTGGGCCATCGGCACCGGCAAGACCGCCACTCCCGAGATCGCGGAGAAGGTCATCGCCGACATCCGCTCCGTCGTCAAGGACATGTTCGGCAAAGGCGCTGCCAACAAGGTCCGCATCCTCTACGGAGGCTCGGTCAAACCCGCCAATGTCCATGCTATCTGCCAACAGCCAGATATCGATGGCGCATTGGTCGGTGGCGCTTCCCTCACTGCCGAGTCGTTCAAGGAATTGGTCCAGAACCTCTAGAAGGGTCTTCGGATCGATGCCCAAACCGTCAGTTTTTTAAAGGACTGGCGGTTTTCGTTTGGTCTTCCTAACTGCAGGACGCCGTTAACTGCGATAATATAAAGCCGATCGATTAAAGGAGCGAAAAGAATGGCTGATACCAAAGTACGCGTGCAGGATGACCTTTATGAATACGTGAACGGTGATTGGGAGAAGACCGCCGAGATCCCGGCTGACAAGGCCACTACCGGTGGCTTCTCCGATCTTGATACCAATGTCGAGAAGATATTGATGGCCGATTTCAAGGCTTTTGCCGATGGCTCTAAGAAAGTCCCCGACAAGTATCTGAAGCAGGCTGTCTTGCTTTACAAGAAGGCTTTGGACTTCAAGGCCAGGGATGAATCAGGCGTCAAGCCTACTTTGGCAAGGCTGGCCAAGATTCAGGGCCTTAAGAGTCTTTCAGTCTTCAACGGGGAACTTCCGGCTCTCTACAAGAATCTCTATCGTCTGCCATTCCGCATCGGCGTCGATACCAACATGAAGGACACTGCGCACCATGCCCTGATCTTGGCCGGACCCGATACCATCTTGCCCGATACCTCCTACTACAAGGATGGTAATCCTTCCGGACCCAAGCTTTTGGCCCTTTGGTCCCAGACTACCGATGCCGTCCTGAAGCACTTCCCCCTGTCTGATGACGACCGTGCCACCTACATAAAGGACACCCTGGCCTTCGATAAGCTTGTCGCGGCAAGGGTTAAGAGCAGCGAGGAGTGGGCCGAATACAACAAATGCTACAACCCGACGCCCGTCAAGGATGTACAGGCTAAGCTGGCCCCCGTCGCCTTTGAGAAGCTTGTCGAGTCGGTCTACGGCAAGGTCCCCGAGGAAGTCATTGTCTTCGATCCCCGGTTCCTCACGGAGTTCTCCGGCTTGTTCAACAAGTCTACCTTCACTCTCTATGTCCATTGGTCCTATGTCCTTGAGGCCCTTTCCGATACCGCCTACCTCTCCGATGAGCTGAGGATACTGGGCGGGGCCTTCAATAGGGCTCTGTCTGGAAGCAAGGTGGCCCCCAGCCAGGAGAAACATGCCTATCGTTTGGCAAACCGCATGTTCTCCGAGCCGGTCGGGATCTACTATGGGAAGACCTACTTTGGCGAGAAGGCCAAGGCCGATGTCATCGACATGGTCAAGAGCATCGTCAAGACCTACGAGGCTCGGCTGACAGCCAACACCTGGCTTAGCCCCGAGACCAAGGCCAAGGCGGTCGTCAAGCTTGAGAAGATGATCTTGAAGATGGGCTATCCCGATAAGCCCCAGGCTTTGTATGACAAGTTGAAGGTCGATCCGAAGGCTGACTTGTTCACTGCCGTCACCAAACTCGAGAAGGCCAAGCAGGCCTATGGCGACAGTCTGCTATACGAGCCGGTCGATCGCACCATCTGGGTCATGCCCGGCCACTTAGTGAATGCCTGCTACAATCCTACCGTCAACGACATCACCTTCCCGGCTGCCATCCTCCAGGCTCCGTTCTACTCCATCAAGCAGAGCCGGAGCGAGAACCTCGGCGGCATCGGAACCGTGATCGGCCATGAGATCAGTCACGCTTTCGACAACAACGGGGCCCAATGCGATGAATACGGAAACCTCAACAACTGGTGGAAACCGAAGGACTTCGAGATCTTCAAGGGCAAGACCCAGGCTATGATCGATGAGTTCAATGGCTTGGACTTCTCCGGTGGCAAGGTCAATGGCAAGCTCATCGTAAGCGAGAATATCGCCGATAACGGTGGCATGGCCGCGGCCTTGCAGACTGCCAAGGAAGACAAGGACGTCGATCTGAAGGGCTTCTTCCTCAACTATGCCAGGGTCTGGAGGTTGAAGGAGCGCCCCGAATACGCCCAACTGTTGTTGGCCGTCGATGTCCACGCTCCTCATTATCTCCGTGCCGACATCCAGCCGCGCAACTTCCCCGAATGGTATGAGGCCTTCGACGTGAAGCCGACCGACAAGATGTACATACAGCCTTCCAAGAGAGTCAACATCTGGTAACTTAAAGAGCTGGGCGGCAAGCCCAGCTCTTTGCTTCCTTTAAAAAATATGTATATTCCAACTAAAGCCTATAAACTTCCATCTTTGGCATTACAATAAGAAAAGATGGTTGGTCTCTACCTGATCTTCCCTTGAAGATTTATAGAAAGAAAGGATGCGCAAATGAGAACATACAACGCGCCGGAAGGACATTACGATAACGAGGGGCAAAACAAGGGCATCGGCTTGACCGCTGCCCCGCTGGCCAAGGTCTTCATCTATTTTGCCTTGGGCCTATTGGTCACAGGTATCGTAAGCCTTGGCTATCCATACCTGTTGAGCTACATGGCCTCGAGCAACGAGTCGGTCGCAAGCAACGTCTATCTGTGGAGCATGATAATCTCCCTGATAGCCTACTTCCCCTTGGCCATCGCCATTCAGTGGAAGGCCATGTGGCCCCGGACCAGCTTGATGGCGGTCCTCTATTTCACCTATTCCGTCGTCTTAGGCATCTTGGTCTCTTCAGTCGTTGCCTATGCTATCGAGACAACCGAGAGCCTTTGGCCTATCACCATGGCCTTCTTCATCACCGGCGGCCTGATGCTGTTGATGGGTTTGCTGGGCCTTGTCTTCAAGAACATCGGGGTCCTCATTCCCTTCATAACCGTAGCGATGCTTGGGGTCCTTACCCTGTCCCTGCTTGCCATCTTCACCGGCAGCTCTACCCTTTATTGGATCATAGACTTCGTCTTCTTCGGCTTGATCTTGATTAGCACCGCCATCGACATAAACACCATCAAGAGGATGGCGGATGGGGGTTGGATGGGTAGCGAGACCAACTTCGCCATCTTTGGAGCCTATATGCTTCTGACTGATTTCGTCATGATCTTCATAAGGGTCCTCTTCTACATTATCCTGGCCAGCAATCGCAGATAACCTCATTTGTTAGGACAATAAAAGGATGCCGATTGAGGCATCCTTTTAATTTGCTATTTCTCGTCGTAGTTGGATTTGGCAACATGACCGGGGACGTATTTGATTACGATGTGGCGTTTCTTGCCATCGTCCACCGAGGGATCGTCGATGTCCACCATGCCGGACAAGGCCTCATGGACTATTCTCCGCTCATCCGATGACATCGGGGGGAGGACAGCGGGAATGTGGGACCTTTGGACATCCAGGGCCGTCGACTTCGCCAAGGCGCTGATCTTTAGGTACTTGGCCGACTTGTAGTTATCGCAGTCCAGAAGGATCCTGTAAGTCCCGCCATAGACGTTGAATACGGCAGACCGGACCAGGGTGTTCAAGGCCTTTAGGGTCTCCCCGTTCTTTCCGATTATCTTGGAACCATAGTCTGAGATTATCTCGATGGTCAAGACGTTTGTAGGGGCATTGAACGATTTCTGGTAGGTGGCTTTGCATCTGAAGATGTCCAACAGCATGCTCAAGTAGCCACAGGCATACTTAAAGACATCATCCACGGTGAAGATACCGATGATAACCTTAACCGAGAAAAGGGTCTTGGCTTCCCTTATCACATGGGCCGAAGGTTTTAGTTCGGCCACGCTCTTGCCACTGGCCTTGCTAGCGGCCTGTAGGGCTTCGTTAAACGTCTTACCTTCGAATGTTTCCATCGCCGTCTTTTGCTCTTTCTTTTTATAGATTAACACACTGAATAAGGATGGGTGAATGTGGCTTTAGCCACGTGAACTACGAATGGATTTCAGCGGTTCGCTATGGTGCTTGGAACGACGTAGAGCCGAAAGGGTATCGCCACCCTTCATGTTCTTATGACGCTTGCGCTTGGCGAAATATTCGGTGACTAGGGTCTGGATGATGGACATTATGGCGCCGAAGAACCAATACATAGACATGGCGGCAGGGAGGGAGATGCCCATGATGATCACCACCACGCCCATGCCTAAGGACATGTACTTGGCAAAGTTTTGGGAACTAGGCTGGACCTTGGCGGTCGCATTGACGAACTTCTTGCTCTTCCAGGATTGGAACGTTTGAGGCAAGAGCATCGAAAGGACCTGGGCCACGGACATTACCACGAACATCGTGATGGCCAAGACCTGGGTGTAGATGGTTGAATTCGTGCTGCTTCCCAACATGGCGTTACTCATGGAGGTGGTCAGGTCTATGCCGAAGAAGTTGCCGCTAGACAACTCGGCGGAGCCCTGCAAGGCTGACCATACGCAGATGAACAACGGGAGTTGCACGACCAACAGGAGCAAAGGCATCAACGGGTGAATCTTGTGCTTCTTGTAGATGACCATGGTCTCCTTGGACATCTCGGCCTTCTCTTCCTTGTTGGTCTCCGCATTGGGGTATTTGGCCTTCAAGGCATCGATCTCAGGCTGGATGGCGGTCATCTTGTTCTGGCTGGAGTTGGTAGCTATGGAGGTCAAGACGATCACGGAGCGGACGATCAAGGTGACTAACAAGATGGCGAAGAACTCGGACCAACCGGTTCCAAGAGAGACAAAGCTGCTGTCGAAGTAGTTGACCATCCAGCCGATTGGCCAGACGAGCAAGCCTTCGAGGAAGCCATATTGAGTGAATGCCTCACCCCAGGTCTTGTTCTCGATGTAGATCTTGCTTCCGGCATGACCGTACATCCCGCCTTCGCCGGAGGTATTCAGACCGGCAAGGTTATTGCTTGCGATGGTATTGGCTTCGCTCTTGAAGTAAGAGACGAAGGCCGAGGTAGGCATGTTCGCATAGCCGATGTTTGAATCGGTTTGGGCTTCGACGAACCACTCGTCGTAGTTCGCCCACAGGGTTATCTCCTTTTCGCTGTCCAATCCGCCGAATAGAGCCACGGCCTTGATTGATTGGAAGGAGTCCTGGTAGAGCTGCAAGGCCGTCTCGGATGAAGTGGGGGTGATCTTGCTACCGACATTGATGGTAGTCATGACGGACTTGCCAAAGATGGTCTCCTTTTCGTCTTCGGTGAGTTCCTCGGTACCTATTACATAGTTCTCGATCCACTCCTGGGGCTTGGAGAGGACAGCGGTGGTGGAATCACCGTAAGTCACCTCTACCGGAGTGGGGAATGCCTCAACGGTATAGGCACCATCTTCATCGGCGGAATCGGAGAGGACGTTGTCGTAGTCAAACTCTACCGATAGATACTTATCGGTATAGGTGGTGCTGGGAACGGGATAGCCAGCGGTGTTTGCTGCCGAGAGGATGTCGTCAAGGTAGGCTGTCTTGTCCTCTTCGCTGGCGCTGTCCTGACCATATAGATAGGAATAGATTATGTTGGCCTTGTCGGATGAAGAAGTAAAAGCCTTGGTGCATGACACCAAGGTTACCAAGCCCAAGAAAAAGGCGAAGAAGAGGAAGAGTTTACCTACCCAACCCTTCTTTTTCTTCAGATCCTCAGTCATTTCTTGGTCTTTCATTTGCCACTCCTGTCCAAAAGGCTTTTCAAAGCCTTAGTTAACGCCTGTAGGTTTTCCTGAAAGGTCTTGTCTAGGAATTCTCTTCTGGGGAGAATCACCAAGTCGTCCTTCTGGCTCAGGACATCCAAGAGATTTATCATCGCTCGGACCTGACGCCTGACCCTGACCCTAGTGACGGCTCCACCCACTTTTTTGGAAACGGAAATGCCGACGCGCAGGTGACCGACATCATTAGGCAGGCAGGCTACCAAGAAGGAAGCGTCTTTGACTTTATGGCCTTTGTTAAGAACCTTGGTGAAATCATCGTTCCGGAGGAGTCTGTTTATTTTGCGCATATGGCCAAAACAAAGGCTGTGCGCAGTCCTAGGCGGCTAATCTCTTGCGGCCTTTGGCTCTTCTTCTCTTGATGACGTTCTGGCCATTGTGCGTAGCCATACGGGCCCTGAACCCACAAGTGTGGATCCTCTTTATCTTACTGGGCTGATAAGTTCTTTTGGTTGCCATATTAAAGTCTCCTTGATTTAAGCCTAAACATTATATGTATATATATCCGCCTTTTCAACAAAGGGGATAATGTTGATTATAAGGCCTAAGACATATAGGCGTACCTTTTTTCCTATATTGTAGGTTTGAGTTTTCCTTCCCCTACGCCTTATAATCTCAAAAGCAAAATAAACGGGAAGGCATTCCAATGGAAAAGACTAGTTTGAAGATCGACTGGGGGCTATTTGCGATAGCTCTGTTCTTGGGCTTCTTCGGGTTGGATAAGTTCTACTACGCCAAGAACTTCAAGCCGGCCTGGAAATATGCCTTGGTCAAGTTCATGTTCAACCTGATATTCCTGGGGATAATCTGGGACATCTGGGACGATGTGATGATCGTTTTGAAGCAATATCAATTCGACGCCCGGGAATACTTCGCTTAGCCAAAGCACCTCAGATGGTGCTTTTCTTTTGGCTTTTGGCGAAATCCTCGGCCTGCCTGTCGGCCTTTTCGACCACGCCCTTTGGATCGGTTACCAAAGGCATTGCCTGAATCATGACTACGGGCTGCTTTCCCAGCAGCAGCAAGGCCTTGTTGAGACCAAAGGCGACGTTTTGCACGAATCTTTCGCCGATGAGGCTTGAGGGAATAACGCCGCGCCTTATTCCGTCTTTGCCTACGTATGAATATGGCATATCGGTGTTTGATTCCTTCCCCGTCTCTAGTTCAAAGCCGTTCTCCTCAAAGCCAAAGGCCAAGAGGTTGAGGAACTCGGGTGTCATCAAGTCGTATTGCAAAGGCTCCGTAAACAGGTTCCGCTCCGACAGGACTACCTTTGGATAGGAAGAGAAACGCTCATCCAACTCACCCTTGCCTTCCATGGCCACCGCCTCTTTTCCCTTTGACAGGAGGATCAAAAGATCGGTGGTCTCGAACTTGCTGGGATCGTCCACTATCACGCAGTCGAATGAGACCCGCAACGTCATAGGCAATTCGTCTGGCGAGAGAACCTGCAGGGGACAAAAGGCCGAGGCCAAGTTCCAATAATTCCCAAGGTAGTCGGAAGGCAAGGCATACGGCGCATAGAGATAGGAGTTACGGACGTTGTCCCCCTCCGGCGAATCCCACCAAAGCTTTCTCAGCTTCTCTTCCTGTTCCTTGCAGATCATCAGCGAGTTGTCCTTTAGGTAATCGGGAAGATAGTCACAAAGACGAGACAGGACTGGGTAGATGTCGTTTGCGTCGGAGCCAAACCTTTCCTTGGCGAACGATTTGTAAAGAGAGTACCAATAGTCATTGGCAAAGCCTTCCATCGGCAGACCAGCCTCATCGTAAAGGGCCAAGGCTTCCCTCATGGTCGAAGAAGCATTCGCGATATGGGAAAGTAAATCCTGGTAAAGGACGAAATCGGCAAAGGTAGCCCTCTCCCTAAACGAGAGAGCGGAGTCAAGGCTTTGGAAAGTCTCTTCGTATTCCCTGAACGAATCGGCCATCATGTCCTTCAAGCCATGGAAATCGTCTTTGACATTATCCAGTGATATGTCGATGGACCGTATGGCATCTCTTTCGGCCAAACGGAAATCGTGATTGGAGAGAACCATCTTCACGAAGGCATTATTGTCCCTATCAAGAAATGGCTTCTCGGATATTATCATTTCGTATTGCTGTATATATTCAAGCGCAGAGGTTATCAGTTTGGGGCCTTCCTCGGAATAGACCAAAAGACCGAACTTCTTCTCGCCTTGGGATAGATCCTTGTCGTATGAGTCAGTGAGTGAGATGTAGTCTGAGAGCGTGGTCAAAAAGTCGTCGAAATCGCGCTTGTCGCGAAGCAACTTCCTGATCTTCTTTTTGCCCTGCCATTTTGTGAATATGCTGTGGCTTCGGTATTTTTCCATGTATTGTTTCAAGGGTTTGGACAATAGATCGACGTTCTTCACATACTCGGAAAGGTATTCGAACAGCTGATCTATCTTTCCCTTCTCGTCTTCGAGCCTCAAGGCCAAGGGCATGACGGTCGGATCTTGGGCAAGCGCGAAATAATCCAAGGGGAAACCGTTGTAGGAAAGGAGCGCCAGCACATCCTTCCTCACTTGTTCATACTTGCCTATGGAATCTATGGGGCCAAAACCCCATTCGCTTCCCTTGGCGACCCCTATGGCTTTTTGGAGCAAGCCAAGATCCTTCCTGGTCTTGGCCAGGGCTTTGGTGAAGGCCAGGTATATTTGACGAGCGGGGCCGATGGCTTTCAGGGAATGGAGGGGCTTCTCTTTTAGCGATCCTTTCTTCACATAGTCGTTTTCATTTAAGTATTTCAAGGTTTCCTTGTCTTTTTCGAAATCGTCGGGATTGTAAGACGATACATTTAGGGGGAAAGAGGTCTTCCTAAGGGAATGGTAATAGGAGAACTTGTTTATTCCCGTAAGGATGTCCTCTCCGGTCTTTAGG
The DNA here is from genome assembly GCA_002399765.1 of Caryophanales bacterium UBA4856. Classification (GTDB taxonomy): domain Bacteria; phylum Bacillota_I; class Bacilli_A; order RFN20; family CAG-288; genus CAG-568. The sequence continues at coordinate 40,208 of DHEG01000010.1, forward strand.
ACTCCTAGGCCATTCAATTCCTTGGCGGCTTGAAGATAGGAGACCCGTTGCTTCAAATAGGACTCTCGCTCTTTTGTGGCTTTATTGTCCCCTCGGTTAAGGGAGCGCGAAATGGACCAATCCGCTGCCGCGGGAATGTTGAAATCCCTTGATCCAATCGAGGTGGGGCAAAGGAAGATGCCCAAAGGGCTTTGGCTTATTTGCTCCCTTTTTCTCTCGGCATCCTTTCTGTCCTTGGCTGCGATCAAGACCTTGGAGCCATTCCTCATCAAGCGCATAAGCAGTTGCTGAGAGAAGGCTTTTGACAGAACCGGATCTTCTTTTACCACTGCCACGACGCGTTGGTTGTTTAGGTAATCGAAAGCTTTGGCAAAAGGATAGATATCCTCATCGGATATGGAGAAGAAAGAAGGAATGGAAGACTTCGCAGAGTCCAGCCTCAACAATGGCTCACAGGTCAAGGGGTTGGTTCCACTGCGCTTTATGTATTCATGGACCAGAGGTTTGGATATCATTACCGAATCGATAAATTCAATGTCCTTGCCCTTTATTTGGCTTAAGGCATCCTCTTTGTAATTGAGGAGATTGAAGAAAGGCTTGCGATTGGCTAAGTCTATCTCGTATCTATCTTTAAAGGCCTTGATCAAGGGGCCGTTGAAGACGGGATCCCTTTTCCCTTCGGTCAAGGTCCACGTCCCCTCGCCTGATTTGGCGATGCCCATCTCCCATTCGACAAGATAGCCTTTTATGGTTTTGTCTTTGCTTTCGATGAAAAACAATCCCAGCGATATGGTGTTGTCGTAAATGAAGGAAGCGAGTCTTTGCTCGGAATCGCTGAACATCAGAGTCGGATCTTCGCCGTGGTCCTTCAAAGCCAGGGTGATGTTCCCGCGGCTCTTCATTGCCACGAAAGCGTCGGTCGCCTTTCCTTCCACGGCCAAAGACTGACTCAGGAGAACCTTTCCGATGAGTTGATCGACAAGCTCCTTCTTTTCCCTTACCAGTATCTTGGCGAATTCCATACCCTAAATGATACTAGTTTTGGCAAGGCATCAGTGGTGACCGAATGGCGACAAAGGTTTAAAATCCTACTGAAAAGAAGGATGTGCCATGGCAGAGAAAAGCATACTGTTCCTTTTGACGCCTAAGTCCCAGGTGGTTTGCGCCCAAGACGATTTCACCTTGAGGCAGGTAGTGGAAAAGATGGACTACCACCATTTCAGCGCCATACCGATTCTCACTTCCAAAGGCACTTACGCCGGAACGGTCACGGAGGGCGATCTCCTTTGGTACATAAGGGATAGATTCGACTTGAACTTCAAGGAAGCCGAGAAGACCCCCTTGAAAGACGTGCCCTTGAGAAGGACCTATAAACCGGTCACCGTAAATACCCCGCTAAATGGCTTGATAGAGGTGGCCGCTTCCCAAAACTTTGTGCCCGTAGTCGACGATGAGGGGATATTCATCGGTATAGTCACCAGGCAGTCGATAATACGCTCGGTCATTGACGGAAAGGGACAGGGCAAGGAAACCAAAGACTGATGGAACTGCTGGATACCATAGTGGCCTTGGGCACGCCGAGGATGATCGGAGCCCTGGCGGTCGTTAGGCTCTCCGGACCCCAGAGTTTGGAAATCCTGAGCCATTTGATACACAAGGACATCAAGAAGATAAAGCCCAACGAGGCTTTTCTGGCCAATGTATACGGAGACAAGGAGAAGGAAGACTCCCTGATAGACCAGGCTGTCATCACCTTCTTCAAGGGGCCCAGGTCCTATACCGGCGAGGATGTGCTGGAGTTCTCGCTGCATGGTTCGCCAGCGATAGCCGATGAAGTCATCGAGGCTTGCATAGCGTATGGGGCAAGGCCGGCCAGGAATGGCGAGTTCACCATGAAGGCCTACCTGAACGGCAAGATGACCCTGCTCCAGGCTGAAGGGGTAGACGACTTCATAAAAGCACAATCCAAAACCGCACGAGATTTGGCCCTTTCGTCGCTCCGGGGTGAATCATCGAGCAATGTAGATGAATTGAAGAATAAGTTGCTCGATGCCATATCCGAAGCCGAGTACATCCTGGAAGACGATTTGTCAGACCATAGTGACTATTTGGAAGAAATGAAGGGCGTCGCTGAAAACAAGGCAGTCCCCGTTCTTGATTATTGCAACAAGTTGCTTCTGGAAGCACACAATGCCCAAAGGCTTTACGAAGGGGTAGACGTGGCGATAGTGGGAAAGCCCAATGTCGGTAAGTCCTCCTTGCTCAATGCCCTGGTAGGAGAGGACAAGGCCATTGTGACTTCGATTCCGGGAACCACCAGGGACATAGTCGAAGGCGAAAAGGAAATAGCTGGGGTCCAATTCCGCTTCAAGGATACCGCTGGGATCAGGCCTACCGAGGATGTGGTTGAAAGACTTGGCGTAGAGCGCTCCATAAAGGCAATAAGGGAGGCTGACATCGTGCTGTATGTTTCCGACTCATCGTTCGACGATAAGGAGGCGCTTGACCTGGTAAAGGGAAAGACGGTCATCAAAGTCGGTAGCAAGGGGGATGTTAAAAAGGTAGTCGGTGCCGAGGTCATGACCAGCGCCAAGGAGAAGGACCTTGGGGAATTGGAGAAGATGATGGTGAAAAAGGCCAACATCGCTTCGGCCAAAGCCCAAGCTTCGTATATGTCAAAGAGGGATATGGGTTATCTGGCGAATTTGGCTTCCGATATCCAAGAGGCCCTTAAGGCAATACGGGTCGATGGTTATGTAGATGCTTTCTCGGATATGCTCAGACGAGGAATAGACGTGCTAAACGATATGCTGGGGGTCAGTAGCGCCCAAACCGGAGAAGACATATACACCACGATATTTGCCCATTTTTGCCTTGGCAAGTGATTAAGAAGCAAACCTCATTTATAATCGAAACGAGTGTTCCTCGGAGGACAGGCAATGATAAGGTTATTCGATAGCCATGCACACCTAGGAGCAAAGGAATTCGCACTCGATTATGACAAGGTAGTGGCCCAGTCCCTTGCGGCGGGAGTGATGCACATAGCCAATTGTTCCGACTCCCTGGAGTCTTTCACGCCTACCCTGGATATAAAGGCCAAATATCCGAATGTATGTCTGTCTTGCTTGGGAATCCATCCCGAATTTGTCGGCATGGGTCCTAAATATATCGACAGGGCCATAAAGGAAATGGTCAAGAACATCGATAAGATCGATGCCATCGGGGAAGTGGGACTCGATTATCATTACACCCAAAGCCTAAGACAGAGGGCCGAAGAAAGAGACCTTTTCACCAAAATGTGCGAATTGGCCAAAAAGTACTCCAAGCCCTTGATAGTGCATTCGCGTGATGCCGACGAAGACACTTTCGCCATCTTGAAGAAATCCGGTGTCGAGAAAGTCGATCTCCATTGCTATTCGGGCAATACCGCCTTGGCCAAAGAATATCTGGCTTCCGGAATGGATGTCAGGTTTGGGGTAGGAGGAATCATAACCTTCAAGACTGGGACCAAGAGCCGCGAAGTCGCAAGCCAACTTCCTCTGGATCGGATAATGCTTGAGACCGATAGCCCTTCTTTGGCGCCTAACCCCTTGCGCGGCACCAGGAACGAGCCCAAGAATCTCATCTACATAGTCAAAGTATTGTCCGATCTTAGGTTTGAGGATTTGGATAAAGTGGCTTCTCAGACTTATGATTCTGCTGAGAGGTTCTATGGCATTGGGGACTGAAAGAAACAAACGCCTGTATTGCTATGTTGTCGAAGGCAAGACAGACGAAGACAAACTGAAGAAACTAGGTTTGAAGTTGATAATAAAAACCTATGGCAAATTCATAAAGGCCGATACCTTGGCCCTTATCAAGGCCGTGTCTCATTATCGGCCCATCGTTTTCGTGACCGATCCCGACCCCGCCGGAAAGGAGATTAGGATCAAAATAGAGAAAGAGCTTGAGGAAAAGGACTATCACTATGTGGAGACCGGTATGAAGGAGGCGTATGACGGCAAGAAATTCGGCATTGCCCAAATGAAAATGCCTAATCTTGGGAAAGCGATGGAAACATTCATAAGGCATGACAGGGAATATGATGAGCAGCCGACCATAAATCTTGCTGACTTTATGTCTTTGGGCATCGCCGGGTTTGCGACGGCAGCCAAGCGTCAGGTTCTCTTGGACAGATTGGGCTTTCAATTCAAGGGGACCAAGGCATTGCTCGATGGGCTTTGGATGTTGGGCCTGGACAAGGAAAAGGTGGCGAAAATCTTGGCATGAATACCCATGATGAATTCTTGAGGGTCAAAGGACTTTTGGACGAAAACGGTCTCGAGCCGAAAAGGGCCTTCGGGCAGAATTTCCTGATAGACAAGGACGTGATAGACAAGATAGTCGGTTTCTTTCCGGTGGAAAGCTTTGACTGTGTCGTGGAAATAGGGCCGGGTCTGGGGGCTCTCACCATTCCCTTGGCCAAGAGGGCGCGCAAGTTGATAGCGGTCGAAGCCGACAAGGATATGACCAGGGTCCTTACCAAGGTGCTTGCCGGTCAGGCGAATGTCTCTTTGGTGAACGAGCCATTCGAGCACTGGGACGGAAAGGGACTGGAAGGCAAGATACTTTTGCTGGGCAATCTTCCCTATAACCTTACTACCAGGCTTTTGGAGTGCGCCACCAAGATCAAGGCCGCTGCGATGGGCTTCATGGTTCAAAAAGAGGTGGCCAATCGTCTTTCTTATATTGTTGGGAACAAGGACAATGGGGCGCTTTCCTGCTATTTGGCACTCCTTGGCGACGTCCAGACCCTTGTAGAGGCGCCCAAAGGCTGTTTCTATCCCATTCCCAAAGTCGATTCGGCCTTTGTTACCCTAAAGCTCCAGAACATTGTGCCTTTCGACATCTACAAGGGCCTTAAGTATCTTTTCCTGACGCCCAACAAGAAATTGGAGAACGTCTTGGCCAATCTGGTTGAAGAGGACAAGGCGACAGGGCTAAAGGCCAAATATCCCAAACTGATGGCCGAAAGGGCCCGGCAGGTGAATCCGGTGGAATTGGCGCCTTTGGCTGCTGACGTAATCGCCATGATCGCTAAATGATCTTTGGTAAATTTATAATCTAACCGTAATGAAAGGCTTGTCCAATGATAATTAAGGCAAACGCCAAGATTAATCTGGCCATGGATGTCATCTCCAAGAAAGAAGACGAACACCACGACTTGGATATGGTCGTGTTCCCCATCGATCTGCACGATGTCTTGGAGATCGTCCCCGTGCCAGGAAGCACCGATATGTATTTGACCGTGGACGATCCGACCATAATCCAGGACGAGACAAACCTGGCCTACAAGGCCTTCGATGCCATGAGGCGCACTTTCTCCATGAAGCATGGCTATCGTATCCAAATATTCAAGAGGATCCCCACTGCCTCTGGCCTTGGCGGAGCCTCCGCCGACGCCGCTGGTGTCATAAGGACCCTCTGCAAGGCCTATAGGATACCGATTTCCGATCAAAGGGTCATAGATGCGGCCGAAGCGGTAAGTCCCAACATACCCTTCAGCCTCATGAACATTCCGGCCAGGGTCAAGGGCACCGGCGAGGTAATTGAGCCTTTGACCAAGATCAGGTTCGAATATGGGGTGTTGATAGTAAAACCGCGGATTCCCTTGGATTCCAAGGCCGTCTTCGATGCTTACGACAAGCTCCCTTCGACGGATAGGGTCCATCCGAATATCCCGGCCTTGCTTTCAGCCTTGGAAAGAGGCGATGAGGGGATGATCAAGCGCAACATGGTCAATTCCCTTCTTAAGCCGGCCGAGATCCTTTGCCCGACCATCGGTGAGATATTGACCCAACTTGATCATATGGGCTTCCCGCTTTATGCAATGTCAGGCTCCGGCAGTGCCTGCTTTGGCCTGACCAAGGACATGGAAGCCCTGAAGAGAGCCGTGGCTTATTTCAATAGCCAGGGCTTGGTCGCCGTGGCCTCATCTACCAAAGTCAGCAAATAAGATTGCTTTTAATCCAGCGGCCTGTCTCTACATGCTTCGGCTAAATGTTAAAATCTTAAGCGGATTAAGTTCCGTAAGGGAACTTCGGAGGATTAAAACCGATGTCTCAGTCAAGTCTTTCCGAGACGACACTTGTGTTCTCCCTCTCTGCCAACAAGGTGCTTACGGCCCAGGTCTGCAAGAACTTGGGCATCGATGAGGCACCGAAGGAACTCAAGCGTTTCCCTTCCGGCGAGATTATGGCCAAGCCTGACGTGTCGGTCAGGGACAAGGATGTCTATGTGATCCAGTCTACTTCCACTCCCGTGAACGAGAACCTGATGGAAGTGCTTGTGTTCTTGGATGCCGTAAAGCGTTCCTCTTGTCGGTCCATTACCTGCATTATCCCTTATTTCGGCTATGCCAGGCAGGACCGCAAGTCTCGGCCGCGCGAACCGATAACATGCAAGCTCGTAGCGGATCTATTGGTGACTGCCGGGGCTGACAGGGTTGTGACTTTCGATATTCACGCCTTGCAGGAACAGGGCTTCTTCGATTGCCAGATGGACTCCCTTTCGGCCATGCCCTTGATTGCCCACACCTTGGTTCAGGAATGCAAAGGCGATTTCTCCAACCTCGTGATAGTCTCCCCGGATCATGGCGGGGTGGTCAGGGCGAGGAACGTGGCCGACCATATGGGTGCCCCCATACCCATCGCCGTCATCGATAAGCGCCGGAACGATCAATACCAGCCCGAAGCCATGAACGTCATCGGCGATGTGAAGGGCAAGGAATGCTACATAGTAGACGACATGATCGACACGGCCGGCACCGCCGTTATGGCTGCCAAGGCCTTGAAGGACAATGGGGCCAAGTCGGTCAAGATGGCCGCCACCCATGCCGTCCTTTCCGATCCCGCCCACGATAGGCTCAAGGCTTCGGTCTTCGACGAACTCCTCTTTACCGATACCATACCCCTTCCGGCCAAGTTCGCCGACATGGACAAGATCAAGATCGTGTCCGTTGCCCCGATGATTGCCGGAGTCATAAAACGCATCCAGGAAGGTCAGCCCATCTCACCCGTCTACGATATGTACAAAGCTTGCTGAGACAAGGCTTTTTGGCTTTTGGGTGCCCTATGATCTTCAAGTGGATCGGGGCCCTTTTTTGCTTGCGGAAAGACCCCAAAGCCCCTTTGTTGCAAATGCGGGAATATATGTATATGCTTAAAATCATGCGTGGTAGTTTTGCCATGGCTGTAGGCGCCAAACCCATACTGCTTATCAAGACGTTGAATGGCCTTAGATAAAACCGTTTTGACTTTGGAGCAGAATACCACCTTGAATTGAATCTGCGGGCATAACATGGAAGAAACATTGGATCAAAACACCTATACGAAGGCTGATGCGGCGGAAGACAAGAAGATAAGGAAGAAGACTTTCCAGATATACGTTGAATGTCTCAAGCCTTCCTGGAAATACGTACTGGTCGATTTCCTGTTCATTTTGGCTGATGCCACTTTTGAGTTGCTGATCCCTTACCTTTTGGGCTTGCTAATAAGGAACGGCATCGAAGGCTATGGCGGAAGCGAAGCCTTGCAGCCGGGGGCAGGCCTTACTTCAAATGCCATGATCCAGATCTGGATGTATACCGGTATAGTCACGGCTTTGGCAATATTGGCCATTGCAGCTCAAAGCTATGCCATGAAGTTGGCAGCCATAATCTCGAGTGACTTCGTCGAGAGACTACGGAACACCATCTTTTGGAAGGTGGAGGAATTCTCCTTCTCTAACATTAGCCGGTTCCCTGTCGCCAAGCTTTCGACCCTTTTGTCCAATGATTGCAACAACATCCGTTTCTTTGTCTTGATGCTTATGCGCGCTGGCCTGAAGTCGCCTTTGATGATCATCGTTTCTTTCATCTTCATCTTCTCGATGAACTGGCTCATCGGCCTTATCGCCTTGCCGATATCGGTCACGGCCTTTGCCCTCATTGTCTATGTCATCTGGAAGACCCGCCCCGAGTTTGTCGAGATGCAGACTGCCATCGACGATGTCAACTCCAATATCGAAGAGGATACCGAGGGCATACGCGAGGTAAAGGCCTTCTGCCGCGAGCCTTATATGGAAAAGAAGTTCGGCAACTCCAACGAGTACTTGACCGATGTCACGTTCAGGGCTTCCTGGAAGATGGCCGTCATCGGCCCCATTACCACGTTTGCCATCTCGCTGACTATCGGCATAATCCAGTATGTAGGCGGTTGGTCGATGCTTGAGACGGCGACCGATCTCAACAACAACGCCTTGTTCGTCATGTTCAACAACGGCGATCAGTTCGATGCAGGCGAACTCTCGATGCTGGCTAACTTCACCGCCGCCCTTACCATGGCCTTCTCGTTCCTTTCGATGCTGATCCAGTTCTATGGGCGTTCGCAGGCCAGCAAGGAACGTATCGACAAGGTCTTGAACGAGAAGATAGACATTTCCTATGCTCCCAAGACCAAGACCAAGGACTTCGATCCCGACCATCTGTCCAGTGGCCACGTCCAGTTCAAGGGTGCCTACCTAACCTATGTCGGAAATCTTGATAAGTCCGCCGTTGGTCCGATAGATCTTGACGTTCCTTCCGGAACCGTGGTCGGCATCGTCGGAGGGACCGGATCAGGCAAGTCCTCGATGGTAAATCTCATTCCCCGTCTTTATGACGCCTCCAAAGGCGAAGTGATCGTCGGAGAGCATGATGTAAAGGATTACTCGGTCCAGGCCTTGAGAAACGATATCGGCGTGGTCTTGCAGCAAAACGTCCTGTTCACCGGTACCATCAGGTCGAACATCTTGTGGGGCAAGCTCGATGCGACCGATGAAGAGATCTGGGAAGCGTTGGATATAGCCCAGGCCACGGAGTTCGTGAAGAGGTTCAAGGATGGACTGGATAGTCCCATAACCCAGGGTGGTAGGGATGTCTCAGGGGGGCAGAAGCAGCGTCTTTGCATCGCCAGGGCCGTCATAAAGAAACCCAAGATCCTGATCCTCGACGACTCCACCTCGGCCTGCGACATGAGGACGGAGCGCCTGATCAAGGCCCAGTTGTTCACCAAGCTCAAGGACACCACCATCTTCATAATCGCCCAGCGCATCTCCTCAGTGAAGGATGCCGATGTCATCCTGGTTTTGGACAACGGCCATATAGTCGGCAAAGGCACCCATGACGAGCTTTTGCAGACTTGCGAAATATACAAGGAAATAGACGAGATTCAGAAGAAGGGGGTCGGTGACTGAAATGAAAAACAAGAAGCAGAAATTCGGTTTCCAAGCCTATGGAACCGGTCCCGTCATCGATGGCGTAAAGGTCCAATACACCAGCGATCCAGATGAACTTAAGCAAGTCGGCCAGACCTATGGTGTCAGGGGTAAGGGCTTTGGCGTCCCCAAGCATTCCTGGTTGGCTTTGGCTCGCGTCTTCAAATATGTCAAACCCGATCTTTGGCGCCTCATCGCCGTCCTTGCGATCGCCATCCTCTCCGTCGCCATAAGCCTGGGTGGCTCATTCATGATGGCCCCCTTGATCGACTCCTTGATGAATCCGGCCGTCGGGGCGGCGAATGGCTGGGTCATAAACAGTGTTTCCTATGGTTCGGCCCAAGGCTATTTCGCCAGTGTCCTCTCTAGTTCCATGGCTTTGTACAAAGTCATCTTCGAGATGGTGGATTGGTCGGCCTCAAACGCTTCTTACCAGGCCATGGATGTGCTTGGCATAATAATGGGTGCGATGGTCATCCTCTATGTCATCTCTTTGGCCCTTGGCATCCTCCAGGCCAAGATGATGATAAGGATCGGCACCAGGTCCTTGCAGCGGATGAGGGATGACATGTTCGCCAAGCTGCAGGATCTTCCCGTCGCCTATTTCGACCACACGGCCCATGGCGACATAATGTCCAGGTTTACCAACGATGTCGATAA
>DHEG01000010.1:50475-55693 GCA_002399765.1 Caryophanales bacterium UBA4856
GTCAAGTGCTTCAACAAGGAAGGAGACATGAACGAGATCTTCAAGGCCATCGACTATCGCCATACCAAGGATATGTATAGGTCCGTCTATCTTTCTTCCGTCAACATCCCGATGGTCAATAACATCAACAACATCGCTACGGCCGTCATTGCCCTTATCGGGGCAATAATGGTTGCCATAGGCGCCGACATCCCGGGCTTCTACCTGACCGTCGGCTCCCTCGTGGCCTTCATCGCCTTCCTCCGTCAGTTCTCCCGTCCGTTCAATTCCATCTCCAACATGATGACCATGATCCAGGCCTCTTTGGCTGGTGCTGAGCGCATCTTCCAGATGATGGACCAGAAACCCGAGCCTTCCCATGCTTCGGCACTGTGGCGCTCTTTCAAGGCCGAGGATGGTCAGTATTATTGGACCGACGGCAAGGATGTCAAGAAGGTGCTGGGCGACGTCAAGATCGAGAACGTCGACTTCTCCTATTTCCCCGGCCAGCCGGTCTTGAAGAACATCACCCTCTATGCCCATCCCGGACAGAGGATAGCCCTGGTCGGCTCGACCGGTGCCGGCAAGACCACCATCACCAACATGTTGACCCGTTTCTACGATATCGATGCCGGAACCATCTACATCGATGGCATCAACCTCAAGGACATCGATAGGGTCTCCATGCGTCGTTCCATGACCCTTGTCCTGCAAGATACCCATCTCTTCACTGGCACCATCTATGACAACATCAGGTTCGGCAGGCTCAAGGCCAGCGATGAGGATTGCCAAAAGGCGGCCAAGATCGCCTGTGCCGACAAGTTCATCGAGAAATTGCCGCAGGGCTATAACACCGTCATATCCGGCGAGCATTCCAACTTGTCGCAAGGCGAGAAACAGCTTCTGTCCATAGCCAGGTGCGCGGTTTCCAACCCGCCGATCCTGATCTTGGACGAGGCGACTTCCTCAGTAGACACCAGGACCGAGAGACTGATATCCAAGGGAATGGACAACCTGATGATGGGCAAGACCACCTTCGTCATCGCCCATCGTCTTTCCACCATTCGCTACGCCGACTGCATCATGGTGATGGACCATGGCCAGATCATCGAGCGTGGCACGCATGATCAACTCATTGCCATGAAAGGCCGCTATTACAACCTTTGGACCGGAAAAGCCGAACTTCAATGAGGTTTGATCGAGAAATCGCTTTTTTGCCGGAGGAATGATTCCACCGCAGCCCCTTTGTGCTAACATTTAAAAAGTATTACTGAAACACAATCGTAAAGGAATCATGTATGAGGACTGCCAAAAAGGATATATTGCTATTGATCTCCTTGGTTGGAGTCTATTCGTGTTCGGGGAATGTTGATTACAGTTCCAGCACGGGGATATCCTCCTCAACCGATACCTCAGTTTCTTTCACGTCGAATGATTCTGACGACGATTCGAACAATGTCTACTCCTCCGACCAAAATGCGAAAGACGGCAGTCCCGCAAACGGCGGTTTTACCTACACCATCACTTGGAAGAACCAAGACGGAACCATTCTTAAGATTGACGAGTGCCAGGCCTATGTAACCCCTCTATATAGCGGGCCAACGCCCCAAAAGGCTGGCGAAGGCGATCTCGTCTTTGTGTTTTCCGGTTGGACTCCGGCCTTGGTTCCGGCCGTATCCGATCAAACGTATACAGCCCTGTTCGCTTCCTATGGCATCGATGATCTCTATGATTTCCAATATTCCAGCGAATATGACGGTTACATGCTAACTGGCAAGTCGAGCATGCAAAGCCTAAATACCACGGCTTTGTCGCTCCCTTCTCATTACGATGGCGAAGAAGGGGAGAAACCGGTGGTGGGACTTAGCGGAAGCGCCTTTGCGAACTTTACCAAGATAAAGGAGATAGATCTTCCCGAGGGATTGAAGTACATCGGCGAAAAGGCTTTCTATGACTGCTTTTCCCTAACCGACATGGATCTCCCCGATGATGTGGAGACCATAGGCCCCTACGCTTTCGGCTATTGTAGCAAACTCCAAACCATTGCCCTTTCAGAAAGCCTTCGTGTGATTGATACGTCCGCCTTCTTCTACTGCTCATCGCTTAAGTCCATTGCGATACCCGATGATACGGAGACAATTGGTGACTTCGTCTTTGCCTATTGCTCTTCCCTTTATTCCGTTAGCATCGGTTCGTCTTTGACCACGATTGGCAACAATGCTTTCATTTACGATACAAGTCTTACCTACTTCCTCATTCCGGCCTCCGTTACTACCATGGGCGAAAAAGTGTTTGCTTATTGTTACAACCTGTTTAATATCTATTGCGAGGCCGCCAGTCAACCCAGCGGCTGGGACAAACAGTGGCGAAGCTTTTGCGGAGCAAAGATTTATTGGGGATACAACGCGAATGAGTGAAAGCAAAAGGCCGGGGATTTCCCGGCTTTTCTTCATTCGTCCGCGACCGTGAACCTTGTCTTGCTAAACTCCGGTTTTTCGAGTTCGTCAAGAATGGCGATGGCCATGGTCTGATTGGTGACATGGGAAGCGCCATCAGATGAGAAGAGGAGATCATCTTTGCCAATCTTTGGCGCATGGGCCTTTCCCGGTCCAAACTGAGCCGAAGGGGAAACGCCGACCCAATTTACGTTTTCGACGGTCCTTAAGAATTGCAGCTCCTTGTAGGCCTGGATGGGAATGTTTATGAATGGCTGGACCTTGGGATCTTCCTTGAGGTGGTCGACGACCAATTTACCATCTGGTGCTTTTAGGCTACCAGCGCCGAGGATGAAAAGGATCCTCGGTTTTTCCGTATCCCTGAACATCGCAATCAACTTGGTAGCCAAGTCAACGCACAGATAGGCCTTGTCAGGCCTGGTATTGAAGGCATCGACGATGGCATCGTAACCCTGAAGTTCTTCCTTGGTTAGGCTGAAGACATCCAGGGCCCTTATATTGGCTTTCAATCCCAATACCTTCTTGGCCTTTTCCTCATCCCTTAGATAGGCCACAACCTCATGCCCTCTTTTGACTGCTTCCTCATATACGGCGGATCCGGCCATGCCGGAGCCACCCAAAATGGCTATTTTCATGACTCAACCTCCATCTTGATTGTATTATCAATTGACTTGTTTTATCCAATCAGGGGCCTTTAAGCCATTGTCCAGCCTTTTGCGACGCTGTAGGAAAAGTCCACCGAGGAGCCCAATTCGAAGGCCGAGCCATCGGCCGTAAAGGAATTCGATCCTTTGTAAGTCCCTTTGAGGAACGTACCGCCGACGAAGATGTAGTCTCCCGCATATTCGCCTTCGACGCTTACCACGTTGGTGGAGGTGTCGAAGGAGACCGGAAGAAGGGCCTGGGCCTTGTTTTGGAAGGCCGAACCCGTACTTGTGTCATAAGACGAGCCACTTAGGACATTGTCGAGGAACAGGGCGTAATAGGAATAGGAGCCATCGCCGTTATCGATGTAGTAAAGCCCCTTGGACGGAACAGGGGTGGCAGTTGTCAAGGAATCGCCTCCTGAAGTCTTCAGGTAGGCGACGTTGGAATCTATCAACGGGTATTGGTAGTAGAGGGCAGGTGCATAGGAATATTCCTTGTTGCTTATCTTGGTCATGTAGAGACTTTGGGCACTGGCCATGGGAGAAAGGAGACCGGAAGATACGGCTGACTTCACGGAGTTCAAGGCTGACGTTGACAAGGTCGCGTATCCTCCCATCTGGTACTGATAGCCACTATCTAGGGAGTCGAACACGATATCGCCAGCTATGGCTATCGATCCGTTGCCATCGTATGCGTCAGGATAGGAAGCAAGAATATTGCCATCGGTGGTGAACTTAGAGGAATCCACCAGGCCTTGGGATTGGCTTATGGCTAACAGGGACGCCACCCATTTCTTGGTTACGGTCGTGGAATTAGGGGCTTTGGATGAGAATTCCAAAACTGAATCGGCGTCGACTGAAAGGGAGGCCTTGGGCGACACGACTATCGGGAAGGCAAAGCTATATTTGCTTGACACAAGCGATATGGAGATATTGGGCGAGATAAACCAAGGCATCCATGCGAGGTTGTATACGTAATTTTGAATCATATCGGAGGGATAGAAGGAGCCGCCATCGTCGGGAGTGACTATATCCACATTGTGAAACTCGTATTTCTCCTTGTAGGTATCACCGAGCAAATCTGCTACTGTCTTGGGCAGTTCGGTCTCGGTCTTGAGCACATAGGTTTGACTGGAATCCACGCCACTATGTCCCAGGATGTAGATGGCGCTGTAATACCGGTCGAAGAATGCGATGGTGCTATCCTTAATCCTATTCGAATCGTACCAGGGATAGTTTTGGGCAGGGGAACGCATGAAGATATTAAACTTGGTGCCGTATTCCCAATCGTCTGCCTTGCCCATCATCATCTTTAGCGTGGCGCTAATGTATGGCAAATACATGGCCTGGTAAGGTGAATCGCCAGAGAGGTAAATGCTGTCCGAAGATTGACTTATCTTTTGGTCGACTATCACCAGGTCAGTGGTTACTCTGGAAGAGGAACTAGCTATTACCTGACCCGTACCCCGTGAGTCCTTCACTATTCCATATGCGACAAGACTCCCGTTTACATAGAGGTTATGGCCGTTCAGGTCAAGCGTGAAGAAACGACCGGTTATCGAATTGCTGAGGCCAATGGACATCGTGGACCCCAGCGTAGCCCCGAGAGTCAAAGTGGCGCCTGAGTCTATAGTCAAGTCGCTTTCCAAAACAAACTCCAAGGCATCGTCAGGATCATATAACTGGGTGCGATTTACGTAATCGGAATCATTCACATAAGGCGTTATGCTGGAATTGAAATTATCATCTACATAGAAGGTCAAGCCTCCAATGACATCTCCTACAGGACTGATGTGAATGGGACCCGAATAGGCCTTCAGTCTTTTGATGGCTTCGGCCTGGTTGGAACCCAATTCGTTATTCGACATCGCAAAGTAACGGGAGAAGAAGTCCGAGTTGTCCATTGATCCTATCTCGGTGAAACCCGCAAATACGGTCGTGTCGGCTTCAATGGGCGAGGTGAAGTCGAAAGAGGACGACAGTCCCGAATCGCTGTAATAGCCCGTGAATATGTAGTTTGAGACAGCTGGCTGGAAGTCAGCTATGAATTCGTTGCCAAGGGAATTGCCACTCAAGACATATTGGGTTTGAGGCAGTCCCGTAGCGCTCAGGGAAGCGCCGCTCTTCCTATCGACT
>DHEG01000003.1:0-17747 GCA_002399765.1 Caryophanales bacterium UBA4856
AAACTTTTCAGCACTTTTAAATGGGAAACAAATCTGCAAGAAAGTGCCTGAAACCATCATCCCAGGCAACTTTTTGATTGACACTGTTTTTTCGACGCGATATATTCCTGGGCTGTAGACAAAAAAGACTGTACGAGATAGAGGAGCGACACAGATAAGTACCTTGGAATAGGGGACACCCGTTGATTCCTTGGGAAAGGCAAGGTCGCCGAAACCCACGTCGTAATGCAAAGGCGTGGGATTGGGACATGGGAACAAGATCCCTATGGACTCTTTGCCAGGATTAGCTGGCATTGGCGCTATCGGTGCTGTGTCCTAAAAATTCTTTTACCGAGAAAATAGGGCTGCATCGAAGCGATGCGGCCTTTTTTTCTACGGAAAGGAAACTTTATATGTCATTGAGAAGGGGTGTTTTGTCAGCGGCTTTGCTGTTGACTGCCGGTATTGGTTTGGCGTCTTGCGGGGATTCATCTTCGGATGTCACCTTGGTCATAGGCATGGAGGCGAACTACAGTCCCTTTAACTGGACCGAGTACAGTGCCGACAACCAATACAACTATTCGATCCAGGGTCAGACGGGTCAGTATGCCGCTGGTTACGATGTTGATGTCGCTAGGTACATCGCCGATTACAACGACTGGAATCTGGAAATACAGAAGATGGAGTGGGATAACCTCATTCCTTCCGTCAACAACGGTCAAATCAATGCGATACTTGCCGGTATGACCGATACTGCCGAGCGTGAGGAATCCATTGATTTCTCAGACATTTACTATCAGTCGGAACTGGTCTTGATCACCAGGAAGGACGATCCAGATTTCGCGGACACGGATGATTTCGACTTGTCGGATCTCGCTGGTCTAAGGCTCATCGCCCAGACCGGAACCGTGGAGGATGACATCATAGCCGATTGGGTCGACGACTATGGCGTAACCCACCTTCCGGCCACCAGTGACTACCAGACCGCCATCACCGACCTTACGCAAGATGTGGCCGATGCCGTTCCTGCCGAGGATCCGGTGGCCAGGGCCATAGTCCTGGCTGATCCTGATGACTATCAAATGGTCCACTTCGACCAGACCGTCCTCTCCGATGACGTCCGTGAAGGATTCACGGTATCGATCGGCCTTCAGAAAGGCGACCCTGACGTAATTGAGGATGGAATCAACGCCGCTCTAGCCGCCTTGCCTGATTCCGTAAGGTCTGAGTGGATGCAGGACGCCATCGAACGCTCTGCCACACAGTCTGGCGACTGAAGGAACTAGGAGTCAAGAAATGTCTTGGGATGATATCTCGTATCTATGCTCTAAATACACACCTCAGTTCCTATGGGGCACCTTGAACACCCTCATTCTGGCCATTATAGGAACCTTGGGTGGGTTGTTGATCGGCATCTTTGCAGGTCAGGCCCGAAACATAAAAGTAAACAAGGACGATAAGTGGTACGTGAAGGGCCCAAAGAAGGCCCTTATTTGGTTAACGGCCGTTTATGTAACGCTCTTCCGTGGCACCCCGATGATGGTTCAAGGAATGGTCTTCTTCTACGTCATCCCTCTGATAAAGTTCGGCGATTTTCAAATGGACATATCGGCGGTCACCGCCAGCGGCAACTGGGGGTATGTCTTCAACGGCTATATGTATTTGGGTCTCTTCGTCATCACCATCAATACCGGAGCCTACATGACGGAGATAGTCAAGTCAGGTATGAATGGGGTGGATTCCGGTCAGGGGGAAGCCGCCCGTTCCTTGGGTTTGTCCAGTTCAGAGACCCTATGGGGCGTAACCCTTCCTCAGGCCATAAAGAACTGCCTGCCGACCATCGGGAACGAATACGTGGTTAACATCAAGGACTCCTCGGTCTTGAATATCATCGGCGTCTCCGAGCTTTTCTATCAAGCAAAGAACATTGCGGTCCTGTCTTATAGGATATTGGGCGCCTACATGATCATCGCCTTCATATACCTTTTCCTCACCATCATCGCCGACTGGGTAATAAGGCTCATCGACAGGAAGCTAAAGATGCCGGAAAAGCGTTTCGTGGACATATTCTTCCATTACCGCCCCGAAAGGCTCAAGGCCAAGGAAACCCAAGCCGAGACCACGAAAGCGAAAGCCCAAGAGGAAGAAGGTAAATTCATCCCGGTGATGAACGTTGGACCCGATGGCGATGCCAAACAGCAGAACTTCTAAAGTCGCAAGGCCGGTCATGCTTATTAAACGGAAAGAAAATTCAAATGGATAAGGAAAAAGGAAGTCCGATATTGGCGATAAAGAACCTCAGCAAGACCTTCGATGGGGTCGAGGTCCTCAATGGCATCTCCTTGAATGTATATAAGGGGGATGTCATTGCCATAATCGGCGCTTCCGGAGGCGGGAAATCGACTTTGCTAAGGTGCATCAATCAATTGGAGAAACCTGATTCGGGTCAAATCGTCTTCGCTGGCAAGAACATCAACGACCCAGGCGTTGACATAAACAGGATCAGGACCAAGATGGGCATGGTCTTCCAGCAGTTCAATCTTTTCAACAACATGAACGTCATTAAGAATTGCATGTACGCCCAAATGAAGGTCCTTCGCCGCTCCGAATCCGAAGCCAAGAGACGAGCCATGGATGCCTTGAGCAAAGTGGGGATGGTGGACCACGCCAACTACAATGTCCATGCCCTTTCAGGTGGCCAAAAGCAGCGCGTTGCAATCGCCAGGGCCTTGGTCATGAATCCCGAGATAATGCTCTTCGACGAGCCTACTTCTGCCCTGGATCCCAAGATGATCGGCGAGGTGTTGAAGGTTATGAAAGACCTTGCTGATGCAGGCATGACCATGCTTGTCGTCACACATGAGATGTCTTTCGCAAAAAACGTTGCCAACAAAGTGGTTTTTATATACAATGGCCGCATTAGGGAAATGGGCTATCCCAAATACTTCTTCACCGATCCCATAACCCCTGAGGCCAAGGAATTCCTTCAGGGCATAAATCACTGAAAACAGCCTAGGGGAATTTCAAGTTTTCTTAAAGATTCAAAGCGTAAATAGTAGTATTATTTAGGGCGTGGGAGGTTATCTTATGGGTAGTGAAGCTTTCCTCACTTCACTGCTCTTTGCCTCTCACGCGATCCCTTTGCTCTCGTCGGTGCAAAAGCCGACGAAAGATGCTATCCTTGCTATTTTTCCCCAGCAGGGATAGCGCCGGTAAAGCTTCGGCTCTACCGGTTTTTTTATATGAAAAAAAGCAGCCCGTTGGGGCTGCTTGGAAATCACTTGATTATGTTATCGTCGTCTTTCGACTCTTTGTACTCTTCTTTTGCCTTTTGGAAATTGCGGAACGATTCGACGAGAATGTAATAGACGGGGATCACCATCAAGATAACCCAGGTCGGGTGCCAAACGCCCAAATAAAGTCCCAGGAAAAGGAAGCAGAACAATATCGGGGAATAGATGGGGAATTCATCGGGTCTTCTGAAGGCGATGGACCTTACCAGCCCGCTGGGAAATACCGTCAATATGAAAAGCGGGGCAAAGACCGTCCAGGCACTTATGTCGTTAGCGCCCAAAGGTGCGCTAACCAATATCCCTATCATCACGTAAACCAAGGTGACGATGGTCAAGGTGGCGCCGAAGACTATTCCCGAGACCTTGTCATAGAAGACTTTCCGCTTTCTGTCTGTTCTGTACATACGAGTCTCCTCTTTTTCCTAAACGCCTTGATTATACGTTATAAACAACGAAGCCCCATTCAGTCGAAGAACGAGCCGACTAGTTTCCCGCTCTTCCTGTCTTCCACTTCCTTTATGAAGAAAGGCAGGGCCCTCTCGAAATGGAGGCCGAAGCGATAGTCCCTTTCGTCATCTTCCAAGGTTTTCAATATCGATTCGTGGACAAGGTCGTGTGCCAGGCGAACCGCGGGGAAAATGGCTATTCCGTTCATAAGGCCGGCGATCAGGCCGGAGGCAAAGATGTCTCCGGCTCCATGGTAATAACCAGGGATGTCCTTAGTGGCAAAATAGTCATATTCATCTTTTCGGGAATCATATGAATAGACTCCTACCTTACCCGGATTGAACGATATGCCAGAAATCACGGCATAGCGGGGCCCTAAGGAAGCCAGACCCTTAAGCGTTTCCCTGATGAAGCCCTCGTCGTAGTCCTTGCGGTATTCCTTTCCCAACAAAAAGCAAGCCTCGGTGAGGTTAGGAACGGTTATGTCGGCCTTGGCTACCAATGAAGCCATATGGGCAGCGAAAGCCAAATCGAAGCCGGGATACATCTCGCCTCCATCGGCCATGGCCGGGTCGACCAGCACCAACGTGTCCTTCTTCCTGAACCTATTGAGCAGATCTGTCACGAGATCTATTTGCTTAGGCGCCAGGTATCCGGTGTAGATCGCATCGAATCCTCTGTCGAGAGTCTCCCAATGCTTCTCTATGGCCGGTATGTCCGCGGTAAGGTCCCTGAAGGTATAGCCCTTGAAACCACCGGTATGGGTAGACAATATGGCGGTGGGGAGGACTACCGTCTCTATCCCACCAGCCGAGATAATCGGCAGTGCCACTGTAAGGGAGCAACGCCCGGTGCAAGAAATGTCTTGGATTGAAAGCAGTCTCTTTTGTCTCATTTCGGCTTTTCCTTTCATAAAAGGGCTTTGGGGGGGAAATTAGGTCCATAAGAAATCATAATTGTTTTTTTGCGTATTATGGGATTAAAGACGAGCAAAGGGATGCCAAACGTGCAAAACGTATCGTCAATGGCGAATTCGACTATGGTTTAGCCCTTTAAATGCTATCATTAGCAAGGAGGATTTAATCCAGAATTATGAAGCTTTTGCATCAAATAGACCCTGAGAAGCTCGAGCAAGCCGGACATGGCCAGGGCTTCATCGCCGCTCTTGATCAGTCCGGAGGTTCTACCCCCAAGGCTCTTAAGGGTTACGGTATCGATGAGGTAGCCTTCACCGTCAATGGCGTCAGGGATGACAAGAAGATGTTCGATTTGGTACACGAGATGCGTACCAGGGTCATCAAGTCACCGGAGTTCAATGGTCAAAGGATCATGGGCGCCATACTATTTGAGCAGACCATGGAGCGTACCATCGATGGTTTGGGAACTGCCGAATTCCTTTGGCAGAAGAAGCATGTCGTTCCCTTCCTGAAATGCGACAAGGGCTTGGCCGATGAGGAGCATGGCGTGCGTTTGATGAAGCCCATTCCCCATTTGGATGACACCTTGGAGAAGGCCGTAAGCCATGGCGTGTTCGGAACCAAGATGCGTTCCGTCGTCAACCACTATGACGAGGTCGGAATCAGGGCCATCGTCGATCAGCAGTTCGCCGTAGGCCTTCAGATCGCCGAGCATGGACTGGTGCCCATCCTCGAGCCTGAGACTACCATAACCGCTCCCGACAGGGCTCAGTCCGAGAAGCTCCTTCACGATCTTTTCGTGGAGAAGATCGCCAAACTCCCCGAAGGGGCCTTGATAATGATCAAGATCTCCATCCCCGTGGACAATCACCTTTGGGATGATTTGATCGACAACCCCCATGTCGTTAGGATCGTCGCTCTCTCCGGCGGCTATTCCCGCGACGAAGCCAATGCCAAACTAAAGCATTGCAAGGGCATCATCGCTTCCTTCTCCAGGGCTTTGCTGCAGGATCTGAGAGCTCAGCAGACCGATGCTCAGTTCGATGCCTCAATCAAGAGCGCCATCGATTCGATCTACGACGCTTCTGTCAACAAAGTGGCTGACTGAAGTAAATCCGCAAAAGAAAGACCAGGCTAATGACCTGGTTTTTTTTGTCTCGGTTTGGCCTAGTCCAGCACGTCCTTCACGAAGGCCAAGGACCTGTCGAAATTCTCACTGGCCGCCTTGGGGTAGTTCTCCCAGTCGAACTGATATTCGTGGGTGTAACCGGGAATGCCATTTTCAGGCATCGGATATGAAGACATCTTTTGGTCAAGCTCATCGTCTTCACTATCCGGATAGAACTCGGTTACCGGTACCGAGATGTCCTTTAGCTTAGCAGCCAAGCTCTCAGCATTGTCCTTAAAGGAATATTGATCCCCGTCGGTCAGGTAGGTGGCGGGAAATGACGAAGTGACTTGGTCTACGATGGTTGCCTGCTCGATCTTATTGGAATCAAGGAAATCCTTGGTGCCGAAATAAGGCCAGCCGACTCCATCGACGAGCATCTTCATGAGACTGCTTTCCTGACTCGTCTTAATCAAAAGGCCCAAGTCATACGGTCCACAAAATAATAGGGTACCCTTAATTATCGAGGAATCGGCCAAGGTATCCAACCCCATGTCCGAAGCCAAGGAAGGGTTGTTCTCGGCAGCCACATATTGGGCAGCCATCTGGGCTCCGGCCGAATCGCCTCCGACAAAGACCTCAGCCATGTCGACCATCGGAAAGCTTGCCTCTTCCGTCTTGAAGTAATCAATCGCATCGGACAGTTGGAATACCGGAGCCGGATAGGTGGTCTCAGGAGCAACGGCATAATCCAGGGAGACCATAGCGTAGCCGTTGAAGGCAAAATGGGTGGCAAAGTATTCCAGCGAGGTCCTGGATCCCCCGAGGAAAAAACCACCATGCATCCAAAACAGGACTGGCAGTTTGGAATCGCCAGCTTTCCAGGACGAAGGATAGTAGAGCGTGAAGCCGGAATATGGGTAAGGGGAACTGTAAGTGCCATCGATCCTCGTTACGGAATCCTTCTCCGCCTCATAGAAATCAGGGACGAAATCAGATATCGCATCGCCATAGTAACTGCGGATGAAGGTTGCCAGGAAGATTCCGGATCCGTAAACCCAAAGCAACGCACCACTGGCAGTCGAAATAACGACTATAAGGCCGTATAGCAAAGATATGCCAACTTTCTTAATTGGTGTCCGGTGGGTTTCGTTTTCACTTTGTTTCGAGTCCTTGCCGTAGCTGCCAAACGAGAGATCCAGGATCAATGACAAAAGGAGAACAGCCGAAATCACTATCGTCCGGTAAATGAAGGAGATGCTATAGACGCTCCCTAACGCGAAGACCAAAATCCAGGCGAATCCTATGGCTAGCCACGAAGAAAGAGCGAAAAGGCGAAGTGGCCGGGAGGCATAGACCTTCGCATAGCCCTCCTTGGCTCGCACTTCCTCTAAAATGGCAATGCCGGCAAAGGCCACCGCGCCGATCCAGGCGAAGGATAGATAGCCGGGAAAGTAATAATATGGCTGCCAGAACGTGCCATATAGCGCCAGGACAAGAAGCAGTACACCGGCAATCCAGGCAAAGAGTGAATTGCCAAAACGCCTAACGGGCTCAACCCTTTCAAGATAGCCCAAACCCTCGCCTTTCTTTTTTGGCAAAGGGAAGGCAAGGGCGATTATTGTCAAGAGGGTCGCCAGGGCCACGAATGTTCCGGAAACAAGAGGACTGGCGATTATGGCCCTTTCGGATCCGATGGCGAAGAACATGGCAAGCGGCAGGTAAAGGGGCGATATCAAATCGGCAATACGATTTTTTTTCATATCCTGATACTCTTAATGATTAATTAGTTTAATAGATAACTGTTTTAATGATTGTTAATCAAAAGCCAAAAGCAAGTCAATAGAGCATATAATTTTCTTCATTAAGGAGCATCAAATGACAGATAAAGAAAAATCCCTTACACCCACCCCTCATAACGAAGCCAGGTTTGGACAAATAGCCAAGACAGTCCTTATGCCGGGAGACCCCCTGAGGGCCAAATACATCGCGGATAAGTTCCTTACCGGGTCTGTCTTGGTAAACAAGGTCCGCAACATGTTCGCCTTCACCGGCACCTATCAGGGCAAGAAGGTCACGATCATGGGCTCGGGCATGGGCATCCCCTCAATAGGCATCTATGCCTCCGAGCTTTTCAAGTTCTACGGCGTAAAGAGAATAATAAGGATCGGCACATGCGGGGCCTACGATCCGAGCCTAAAGCTTTTCGATACCATCTTGGTCGGATCGGCCTCCACCAATTCCAACTGGGCCAGCCAATATGGTCTCAATGGCACCTTCTCGGCCGCTCCCGATTGGGACACCCTGCTGGAGGCCTATGGCAATGCCAAAAGACTAGGCATAGCTGCCAAGATAAAGGATGTGGTGAGCGTGGACAATTTCTACGACGACGTAACCGTGGATGGCTGGAAGAAGTGGGCCACCATGGGGATTGGCGCCGTCGAGATGGAGACGTATGGTCTGTATTGCATCGCCAAGCACCTCGATAAAGAGGCTCTGACCATTCTCTCCGTATCGGATAGCTTCGTCACAAAGACCGAGACCACCTCAGAGCAAAGGGTCACCGGCTTCGAGAACATGATGCGCATAGCCCTTTCCTGCATAAAGGAGTGAACCATGAACGCCTTGTTCATAACATTGTTCATCCTGGCCTGGATAGTTACCTTATTCCTGGCATCGTGGTCTTTCGTGTCCACCGGGGCGAACCAAAAGAACAGGCTTCACAAAAGATTGGGTGGCAAGTTGGTAAAATTCGCCAAGAAGAACAACTACTTGTTGGTCCCGGATGTTTCCCTGAACATAGACAAAGGCAAAGTGAAAGTGGATTTCTTCCTCCTGGGAGACAAATACTGCTATTGCATAATGATCATGCCCAGGAACGGAGCATTGGTAGGCTTCAACGAGGATGCCAAGTGGACCTTGGTCAATCCCACCCTAAGGCAGGAAATCCTCGATAACCCGATGTATCTTTGCAAAGATTATGCCAATAGGCTGGAGCAATGGTTAGGGGAGGAGTATGTCACCGATGGCTTGGACAAGATAATCCTGCCTGTCGTGGTGATCCCCGATTCCTTGGCCTTGGACCCCAATCTCAAAAGCGAATTCAACGATTGCTACATGTTCAGGATGAAATATGCCTGCCAGGGAATCGAGAACATCGAGAAACGCGCCAAGGTCTTCGACTTTCTGCCCGAGACCGTGGAGACGATCGCCAACCGGGTCTACGCCTTGAGCAAGGGCGGCAATCACAAAATCGCCTAGTCTCGCCGACTTGGGTATTACAATCATATAGATGTAGTCCCTTGCTTTAAAAGGCAGGGTGGAAAGGATTCGCATATGCCCAAAACCATGAAGGCGGCCCTTGCTGCGTTAAAAGGCCATTGGCTCGAACTGTTGGTAATGATGTCTTTGCCGATGCTTATCGCCAGCGTTTCCGTATGGCTAGCCGAGTCCTCGGGGCTTCTTTCGCTTTTCATCCTTCCTCTCTCGCTGCCTCTTTTCTACAATGCCTATAAGAGGATCTGGCGCCTTGTTGAGGGCATACCAAGCCCGTCCTACTCCTTCCAGGTCTTTGATTATCAGGCGAATCCTGGCGTAAGGGGGGCCTTCGGAATCCTGTTGCCTACCATTGCCTGCTCCTTGCTGGCCCTCTTCCTTGAAACCGTATTATTCGAATCGATGGGCGATGCCATCGCCATCGCTTTCGGCCATTCCGACACAGTGGCGGAATTCGACCAATTGCTCAACGCCAATTCGAGTTCCAGCAGCTATCTCACCAACATCTATGACTACATGTCATCGGAAGAATTCATGGTCGCCTATTCGGCAGCCATAATCATCACCGTTTCCTTGAGCATGACGATCTCAACGTTGATCTTCGCCTTCTGGGCCGAGGGAAGACGTTTCTCCTATGTGGCAATGCAAAGGATACTTCCCGATGCCGATAGGAACATCCCTGGCCCCCAAAGCCGTTTTATGGGCAAAGTCTTCACCCGGGGCTTTTGGTCTAGGAGGATGCAGGACAAGGTATGGATCTTCCTCCCGAACATGGTCATCTTCCTGGTCGTTGTCTCCGCCACCGTTGCGGGTTTCTCCTTCTGGCAGACTCCCTATCCGACAATGGTCTCTTTCTTCCCGATAGTCCTGTCCGCCTTTTCCTTGGTTCCGGGGATGATCGTCTCGGGAGCGATGGACGTAACCGTTGCCGATTCGCTTCTCGATGCCATGAAGCAGAGTGCCGACCCGGTGAAGGTCAATTCGATCTACGACATATTCAACAACGAAGCCTATGTCCATTCCCGGGAAAAGTCTGGCCAAAGGCCATTCCAGGCCTCGCCTGAAGGAAGGGGAAGGTTTTACGTTTCCACTATCGATAACAGTGGGAGTGAGCCCAGCAAAGGCAAGCCCAATGCATCAGAGGATGATGGACTCAAGGGAAACTATGGCTTCATCGACCTTGGCAAAGGAAGCGACGAGAAGCCAAAAGACGGGAACGACAAGGAAAACAAGTAGTCGGTGCTAGAATTGATTCTATGAAACAGCAAAGCAACGTTAATTACAAACCCAAGGATTACCTTAAGGAAATATTCTCTCGGCCAAAGGATCTATTGTCCATACCCAATTTCCTGGTATACTTCCGTATCCTCTTGTCGATACTGTTCCTCGTGATTTACGTAAACGGTTTGAATCGCGACCCGGCGACTGGTCAAATAGTCCTGGGTGTCTATCCTAATCCCGATAACCCCGGCGTCCAAATAGACGGTTTCATCGCCGCGGTGATAATCCTCACCTGTGGCTTCACCGACTTCCTGGATGGTTACATCGCCAGGAAGTTCAACCAGAAGACCAATCTTGGCGTATTCCTGGATCCTTTCGCGGATAAGCTCCTGCAGTTATTCATAATTGTCGGGATGGGCATGCGCTACGGTCTACCGCATTTGGTCAGGGCCGGGGACACCGTCAGCCAAGAGCCAGGCATTTGGGTGGTCTGGCTTTTGCTGGCGATACTGGTCTTCAAGGAAGGCTTGATGTTCTTCTCGAACTGGCTGGTGTTCCAACTCAAGGGCTCTCATCTCCAGGGGGCGGAATGGTATGGCAAGTTCTCCACTTCCGTCATCTACCTGAGCATGGGCATAATGCTGTTTTTCGTCAATTTCCTTGAATCTCAGCGCAGTTTCATAGAGATACTTTGTTGGATTTGCATTGTCGCTTTGATATTCTCCCTTATAATGTATGTGCCGAAGTACGTGGATATGTACCGTCACCCCGATAAGTACCAAGCCAAAGGGATTTCGGAAAATCGCTAGTCTTGCCATTTCGCTTCCTTTCAAAACCAGGCAAGCCTTGGCGTGTAGTTACCGTGAGAGGAGGACTACAAATGCTGAAATTATACGTATCTAATTCCTGCTCGTCCTGCCGCAAAGTGAAGGCTTTCTTCAATGACCTCAGGATTCCCTACAAGGAGATAAACATCCTCTCTGGCCAGTTGACCAAAGACGATTTGAAGGACATCCTCGCCAAATCCGACAGCGGGACCGATGACTTGATATCAACCCGGTCCAAGATCATGAAGGAAAAGCATATCGACATCGATTCGATGAAACTCGACGATCTGCTCGAATTCATAGTCGAGAACCCGACAGTCATGAAGAGGCCGATCATAGTTGATGACCGCAAGATCGAGGTCGGCTATGACCCCGATGAGATAACCGCCTTCCTGCCCATGTCAATGAAGTTGGCCCTGGACCGCTATGGCGGCGAGCCCGACTCGATAAACCTTGACAGGATGCATGCCTATATCAACAAGTTCCATAGTCAGTACTGCCAAGTCAAAGACTGCGAGAGCAAATGAAAAAAGGCCTGCCGCTAGGCAGGTCTTTTTCGTCCGCCTCATTCGCCTTATTTCTTAGACCCTTCCAAGGCATTCAAGGCCCGGGCCTGCTTGGAGAGGGAATTGAACTCAACCTTGCGGCCCTTGAGAATCTCCTTGGCTTCCTTCTGGGCCGTTCCCATGGAGTCGGAATCGACCTCCAATTCGTAATCCACCTTTCCAAGATAGGTGTTCTTGTCCAAGGATACCTTGCATTTGTCGACCAACCCGTAATAACGCTCGGTCTCCAGCTTGGCCAAGGTCTTGAGCTTCTTTACATCCACGTCGAGGGTCCCCAGAAAATCGGCGATGCCTCCTTTGGGGAAGAGGTCCTTCTTGATCATTTGCTCGGCTTCGGATGGACCCAGCAGTTCCTCTTTCTCCAGGAGTCCTTCAGCCATAGGCGCCTTGAGGGTCAACGTGTATTCACCATTCACGAACCTAATCCTAAGACCCATCCTGGTGGAGGCATGCTCCAGCTCCCTGTCGGCCGAATCGATATACCAGTTGGTCTGGATCACATGTTGCTTCAAAGGCAGCTTCTTTAGAAGATGCTCATACTCCTTGTCATCCAACAAAACCTTCGCTTCGATCTCAACGGCATTGGCCATATGTTTCTATCTCCCTTCCTTTGTGTACCTCTATGATACAATAACAGGCGAGAAAATAAGGGAAAATGGATAGTTTTGCACTGGATGGACGTTTTGCTGACGCAGACCGGTTTCCCGTGGCCCGGGACATCAAATCAGGGCTCGAAAAAGGTGGTCTTCATCAGGACCAACTCAATCCCAACCTCGTGATTTGTATCGGCGGAGACGGTTCTTTGCTAAAGTCTTTGAACACCAGGGGCTATAGCGGGAACTACCTTTTGGTAAACGGCGGGACCTTGGGCTTCATGGGCGAATACCGCATCGGAGAGGCCCAGCGGGTAGTCTACGATGTCCTCAATTCGACTCCCCTCTTGGAGACCCATGTGCCATTGGTCTTCCAAACGGGTCGGGGCCATCGTTTCTATGCGGCCAATGACGTAAGCCTGATAGCGCCGATAAGAGCCATTAACTTCGACATCCTCATAAACGACGAGCGTCTCTCCTCGGTCCAGGGAAGCGGACTGGTGGTAGCGACCGAATTGGGTTCCACGGCGTTCCAGCTCTCGTTGGGCGGCCCCGTGATGCTTACCAGGGACGATTCCTTCGTCTTCTCCTTGGTCGCCGCCTTGAAGAACAGGGTGACCCATACCTGCTTCGATCATGCCGTCCTTCCCAAGGAAGACGTCCTCAAGATCAAGATAGAGCAGAACTCCCGTCTTTATAAGGTAGCCACCGACGGCATCGAAATCCATGGGATAGATGGCCATGAGTTTTCCTTCTACGTGTCCAAAGCCAAGAGATTCAATTTGGTAAGTTACCATCAAAGGTCGGCCGTGAGACGCATTGCGGCGGCCTTCGGAAAGTAACGGAAGGGGCATGGCAAATGCAAATCTCACTGACGGTTTCGGACTTCTTTGAGCAATATTGGCCCTACCTGGCGATCGGCGTAGCCGCGTTGGCCTGCCTCGTCATCCTTTTGGCCTTCCTGCTCCACTTCCTGGTCAGGGCGAGGCGAAACCGCAAAACCGAAAGGGAGAGTCTCAAGAAGGTTACCCGGATGGCGGACGAATTGCCGGCAAGGTTTGGCGGCAGGGACAACATCCTGGGCATTGCCACCAAAGGCTCCAGGGTCGAGGTGGAAGTGAAGTCGAGCGAGGGCATAAAGGCCGACGAACTCGAAAAGGAAGGACTCCATGGGGCCATCGTGATGTCCGACAAGGTGGTGTTCCCGGTAGGGGTGAAGGCCGATGAGTTCGCCAGGATGATAGAAGACAGGTTGAGGACAAAATAAAACGCCAGGAATCATTCCTGGCGTTTCTTTCTTTATCTGTCTTATCTGCCTTCGGCCGGCGTTATCGGATTGGAGGGCTGGACCGGTGCGGGATGGGGGAAGGGCGTGAAGGCCGGGGTCTTGGTGAGTGGCTTGTTATCCTGCCCCAAGGAAGAGACGACCGATACGATCATGGGATTCCGATGGGTCTCGCGATAGATGAAGTGAGAGGCAGCCTGACGGATGGTGTCCTTTATAAGGGAATAGGTGATGTGTTGGCCAGAAGCCAAGATGCGCTCCAATTCCATGCCAACGATCTCCTCGCAGCGGTGCTGCAGGGAAGCCTTGTTGTTGGCGATCAGTCCCCTAGACTCGATGGTCGGACGGAACAGGAGACGGTTGGCCTTGGGATCGATGCAGACGAAGATCCCAAGGACGCCTTCGTTGATCAGGGTATTGCGATCCCTTATCACCGAGGTAGAGACACCGACGGGTGTCTTGCCATCGATATAGAGCGCATCGCAGGGGATGTGCTTGCCTCTGGTCACCTCATGGTGATACATGGTGAGCGTATCGCCGTTTCCCATCACGAAGGCATGGGAAGGATCCATGCCGCATTCCGCCGCGATCTGGCAATGGAGCACCAGCATCCGGTATTCACCGTGCATCGGCATGAAGTAATGGGGCCTGGCAAGCTTTTGGAGCAGGCGCAGCTCCTGCCTGGAAGCATGGCCGGAGGAGTGAAGGGAGAAGAAGGGGGAGTTGACCAACACATCCGCACCAGCCCTGGTAAGGTCATCCACGACCCTGTTGACAGAGGCGGTATTGCCGGGAATGGGCGAGGACGAGAACACGACGGTATCCCCGGGCTGGATCCTGATGTAGCGGTGCTGCCCAGCCGCAATCCTAGACAAGGCGGCCATCGGCTCGCCTTGACTTCCGGTGCAAATGACGCAGACCTTGGAAGCCGGTAGATGTTTCAGCGATTCCGGACCGACGATCGAGGAATCGGAGATCTTGATGTAGCCAAGTTGCCTGGCGATCAAAAGGTTTCCTTCCATGGAACGGCCCATTACGCATATCTTGCGGCCATGGGCGATGGCTGAGGAAGCGATCTGGGTTATACGGGAAAGATTAGAGGCGAAGGTCGAGATTATGACGCGACCCATCGCCTTGTGGAACACCTCGTCAATGGCCTTGAGGACATGTCTTTCCGAAGGGGTGTAGCCTTCCTTTTCGGCATTAGTCGAATCGGCCATCAGCAAATCAATGCCCTCATCGCCAAAGCGAGTCAGGCGGGATAGGTTGAAGTCATGGTCGACGGGGGTCAAGTCGATCTTGAAGTCACCCGTGGTGCAGATGGTCCCCTCCGGGGTATTGACGAAGACGCCGTAGGCATCGGGAATGGAGTGGGTGACATGATAGAAGCGGACCCTGAAAGTGCCTATATGCAAATCGGTGGTGTCGTCGATCTCGACCAAGTTGGTACTTGAAGTGAGGTTGTACTCGGTAAGCTTGTGCTTTATCAAGGCACAGGCAAGCTTCGATGCATAAATGACCGGGATTTTCACCGTCTGGAGCAAGAAGGGGATCGACCCGATATGATCCTCGTGGCCGTGGGTTATGACAAGAGCCCTTATCTTTTGGGCATTCTCCTTCAGATGGGTGAAATCGGGGATTATGTAGTTGACGCCGGGAGTGGTGTAATCCGGGAACATTATGCCCGAGTCGATTATCAGGATGTCTTTGTCGTTCTCGATGCAATAGCAATTCTTGCCTATTTCCTCAAGTCCGCCCAAGGCGTAGATCTTCACTGGCGAATCGTCATCTTCCAAAGGGTTAATGGGTCTAGGCAAAGAAGACCCGTCGTTGACATCAGTCATGCTTATCTCAATTCTCCTCGTTTGAAAAGAACCTGAAGCGGTTCTTCAAACCAAATTCATTTCGGATTATATGATTATTTGCGAACTTATTCAACAAAGGGAAGACCTATATCTTGGTAATCCCCGCTATTTCCTTCCAGGGATCGATCTTGTCGATGTGGTCGTAATATAGATGTCCATCGAGATGGTCCAGTTCATGCTGGAAGATTATGGCCGGATAGCCTACTTGGTTGATTGTCACTTCCCTGCCTTCCAGCACGTCATAGGCCTTTACCGTGATCCGGTAATAACGGGGAACATAGCCAGGCCGGTCCTTGGCCACCGACAGACACCCTTCGCCTTCCGAGAGGCAGCATTGCCTTACCGAAGTCTTGAGTATCACCGGATTGACCAAGCCGTATTCCTTGATGCCGCCCTTCTTCCCGAGATCCACGTAGACGGCGAAGAAGCGCCGGGGATCCCCAATCTGGGGAGCGGCCAGCCCTACCCCTGCCCGGACGTGGTTTCCCTTGGCCCAGGCGGGATCCTGGGAGTCCTTTAGGTATTGGACCATCTCCTTGACCAAGCGGCCCAATTGCGGGTCGGTGGGGTCGGCCACCGGCGCGCAGATGGTCCTTATGACCGGTTCATCGTCGAAATGCATCTTGAAGACTTTGTCTGCCATGTTTCCTCCATTGATCTTCGCCTTTGGCATTATGATAAGCCCATCACAGCCAAAAAGACGACAAACCGAATATATAATCTTGTTGACGGAAAAGGAGGAGAAGAAATGCTGAGAATAATCGGTGGTCAGTTCAGGCACCGCAGATTGGCGCTTCCGGAAGTCGAGACCAGTCGCCCTACCATGGACAAGGTCCGGGAAGCAGTCTTCTCCTCGATACACGAAAAGGTTCCCAACTCCGCCTTCCTGGATCTTTTCGCCGGGAGCGGGGCCGTGGGCCTGGAGGCTTTGTCGCGGGGCGCCACCAAGGTCTTCTTCAACGAGATAGACCGCAAGGTCCAAAAGACCTTGGTCAGGAACATATTGACGTTCGATCCCGAGCGCAAGAGCACTGTCGTCCTCAGCAAGGACTATGCCGATGCCATACGCTACCTTTCGGACAAAGGGCAGAGATTCGATATCATATACATGGATCCGCCCTATTCCTTCGGGGAAATATCAAAGATCGTCATCTCTTTGTACCAAAGCGGGCTTTTGAACCCCAAAGCCCTGGCGATCGTAGAAGAGACCATACAGCCCATGGCCTTGCCAGACTTCAGTCTAAAAGTCCATCGCTACGGCAAGAAATTCATCGGAACCTACGAACTTTCGGAGGCAGCCTGATGGGAGCACGTATCGCAGTCCTGCCCGGTTCCTTCGACCCGATAACCGTCGGCCATGTCGATATCGCCAAGCGGGCCTTGAAGCTTTTCGACCGCCTATTGGTGGTGGTCGCCGACAACCAATTCAAGACCTATCTGTTCACTTGGGAGGAACGCGTCAGGCTTTGCCGGGAGACGTTTAAGGGCGAGAAGCGGATAACGGTGCTCCGGGGAGAGGGGCTTACCGCCGAATTCGCCAAGGAGCACAAGGCCTCCGTCTTGGTAAGGGGACTCCGTTCCAGTCTGGATTTCGAATTCGAGAAGAAGATGGCCGACGTCAACAAGTTCGTGGCCCCCGGTGTCGATACAGTCTTTCTCCTGGCGGATCCGAGATATTCCTTCGTGTCCTCCTCCAGCGTAAAGGCCATGTGGGAAAACGGGGTAGACATAGCTGGACTAGTGCCACCTGCAGTGCTAGAGGCCTTGAAGGCCAAGGCAAACAAAAAGCCTTCCGCTTAGGGAAGGCCTTTTTCCTCGTTTGGTCCTTCAGGCCAGGATCAGATGGCCGAAGAGCAAGACCCATACCAGGTCGACCCAGCCAAACACCAAGCCGAAGAAGGTAACCAAGATGGCCACTATGAGCCTTATCGGGTCCTTGGACTCCATGAATGCATCCCAGCGAACCAATACCTCGACGATCCAGTTCACGAAGGGTATGAGCAACAGAATGAGCTGAATCAACCTGCCTTGACTATTGAACCATTTTTGAAATCCCATGATTTGTGTGTCCTTTTCGCCACTATTCTACACTTTTACGGTTAAAAGGCTAAACAAAGATAATCGTCCTCATTCGTTTCGCTTCATGGCGTCGACTGGTTTCATCGCCGCAATCCTATAACTGGGGATTAAGGCGGAGAGCAAAGATACCCCGAAGGAAACCAGAAAGATTATCAGGGCCTGAAGCCAAGTGAAGGAAACCAAGGGGAGACTTACCGAAAGGACATCCTGCAAGACTCCATTGAGGCTTCGGACCACGAAGAAGGTGAGGACCAGGGACAAGACGAAGTCTACGGCGCCAAGGATCAGGGC
>DHEG01000003.1:17929-54034 GCA_002399765.1 Caryophanales bacterium UBA4856
ATCTCCTGGCGCTTGAAGGAAACCGAAGTGAAGATGTAGTTCATGGTGACCAAAACCGAGACCACCGCCATCCCCAAGGCGATGTAAAGGGAGACCTTGCTCAGGGTGCTCATGAGCTTGGAAAAACTATCGTCGAGATGATGGTCTGCCAATACATCCGAGACGGCAAGGCGATAGAACTTATATGAATATGTCGCTGAGGCAGCGGAAGAGAGGAAGGCTTCATCGGAAGCGGTGATGGCAGACTTCTCTTTGTTTGAAATCGCGAACAGCTTACGGACGGTGGCCTTATCGGGCGTATGGACGAAGATCGCGTCATATTTGTTTAGGCTCAACGCTTCGTCGTTTTGGGGGATAGCCAAGACCTTGTCGACTATGTCGCTATCCTCGAAGGCCGAGGGAGCCACGAAGACAGACCGGGCGATGCCATTGGCGAAATCGTCCAAGGCCAAGGTGTCCTTGTTCAGCGTATCGGCGCTTTCGCTCCCATAGATCTCTTCGGCATAGTCCTTGTCAAAGCCGGTGTCGACAAGACCGGTTATCCTGAAGGGGCTTACCGAATCGTCAACGGCAAGGTCAATTCTTTGACCTTCCAGATCGGCGAATCCGTTTACATCCTCGCTGGTCCCATCGGACAGGACGATCCCATTGTTCTCAAGCATCGCCAACTGATAATCGGTGATGGCAATGTCATAAGCGTCCTGGGGGAGGGTCCCCTCCAAAAGGCTCAAGCCGGCCTCATCGCCTTCAAAGGCCACGAAACCCGATGGGGTGGCATCGTAAAGACCCGAAGGAGCGTATTCGGTAGGGAACGAGGCTCCCCTGGCCTTTACCTCAGCCAGCACTTGGTCAGAGCCAAACGCATCTTGCAATTGCTTGAGGTCGTCATCGGAAAGGCTTAGTTCCCCATCGCTTTCCCCATTCGCAAAATACATCTTCTTGCCAGCCACTTTCATGTACCTGTATTGATAAAGGTCGGCAATCGCGGCAAAGGTGTTGTTGATGTCATAGGTAGATAGGGTGCTGGACAACCCCAGGAAGGTGAAGCTCAGGATTGAGAGGATTATGGTCATCGCCAAGCGGAAGCGATGATGGCCCATGGAACTTACGCCCATCTTGAATTCGACTTTCACGGGCATACGCGAATCAACACTTGCGTATTTCTCGTCACTCCCCTGTTTTTCCTTAATTGGCGACTTGGCAGTGGGCTCAAAGCCCAAGACCGGTTTGTAGATGTCTTCCTCCGTCTCGTCCTCCCGGGCTAGCCGGGCTGGGATCCGTTCCTTGCCATCGAAAAGCACATAGGCCGGTCCTTGAATAGAGGAACCTTTGGATAGTGCGCCCAATCCTTCTTCCGAAAGCGCCCCAGCATCATCGACCCTCAATATGCCTGGGGCAACCTCAGACACCCTTCCTGACATCCCGACCTTCCTGTCTCCCAACCCGGTAAACGTCTGGTCCCTGACCATCCGGCCATCCCTGAGGGAGATTATCCGATCGGCATACCTCTCCGCCGCTTCACGATCATGGGTCACGCATATCACGAGCCGCGTCTTTGCCAAAGCCTTCAAAAGGACGAATATCCTGTTTCCGTTGGCATGGTCCAAGGCGCCGGTCGGCTCATCGGCAAGAATCAACTTGGGATCCTTGATCAAGGCTCTGGCGATGGCAATCCTTTGCTTTTGGCCACCGGACAGCTGACTGGGGAAACGATCCTTTTGCTGGCTTAGGCCCACCTCTTCCAAAGATTGGCAGACCTTTTCCTCCGTGACCTTCTTTCCTTGCAATTCCAAGGCCAATGCCACATTCTCATAAACGGTCAGACTGGGCATTACGTTATAGTCCTGAAACACGAAGCCGACATACCGGTTGCGGTAATTGTCGAAGTCTTGTGGCTTGAAAGCGCTGGAAGACTTCCCGAACAGCACCAGTTCCCCGCTGTCATAGGTATCGATTCCGCCGATGATGTTGAGCAAGGTGGATTTCCCCGATCCGGATTTCCCCAAGATGAATACAAGCCCGGCATCGGGCAAAGACAAGTTGATGTCTCGCAATGCCTGGACCTGTTCAGTCCCTTTCAACCTATAGGATTTGCAAAGGTTTTTCGCTTCGATCATTTCCTGGCTCTCTTAGATATGACTTCCGGACAATAATAGCATTACCAAATAATAAAATTGCCAATATTGCAAAATTCAGCATTCGTTTAATTTTTACAACTCTTTTTGGGAATAACTGTTCAGTCTTTTAACATTTGACATAAAGCCAAATAAACAATAATGTCTTGATGATCAAAATGACACAGAAAGAAAACAAATCATTGCTGGTTTTGGCTATGGTCGCCATTTCCCTGACTTCTTGTGGCGGGAGTACGCTTTCCATCTCGAACGCTTCTTCCAGTTCCTCCTCGGTTTCAAGTTCCACCACTGATTCGTCTTCGTCGGTAGACGAAGACCTAATCGACCCATTCCCCGTAAATTTCGTCAGGATGAGCGCCCCAACGGACTATGAGGGTACCACGCCCTGGGAAGCGTGGAAGACCTTGAGCGACACCAAGGATATCTATTTCCTCATGGATCACAAGATGGGCAATTCCAATTCATACGATGTCGGGTACGGAAAGGTGGACGTCACATATCCGTCCTTGGGCTCTATGGAAGTCTACTCCCAGGATGTCTATACCTTAGGAATATCGGAAGGGACTTCCACCTATACCCAGTTCGTTACCAAGGGACAGGTTTTCGGGGACCTCTTGAGTTTCACCGTCAACGGGGCTTCCCGCCAAGTGGAGGACGTAGTCGACAAGACCTACAAGACCATCGATTCGAAAACCACAGATGCCTCCGATTTCTCCATCGATGGCACAGGCCTGGATGCTGCGGCGACAGTGAGCGCTTGGGACTCGCCAAAGTCCTACAAAGATCGCAGTTCGTTTCTGGAAGTGACAGGGCACGACCTTTTCGAACTGACCAATTACTACGTACCCGATACCTCGGCGATACTCGACGTGGAGGTATCAAGGCTCGGCGAAGACGAGAACGAGGTCGACATGACTTTCTCTACCAACGACGAGGGCGGCAAGACCGATGCCTCGACTTGGTATGCCAAAGAGCAGTCCGTCATCCTAGGGGCCACGATCGACTCAGACACCGCAAGGATAACCATCGCCATCAACTCCTTGGCGGTCAAGTTCTATGTCGACGATGACTGGAACATTACCAAGACCGAAACAAGCGAGAGCTACACTGCAAACGTCTTTATCGGCAGCAGCACCAATCCCATATCCCTAGACATAACCAACGAGATGACCACCCTTTTCACCGTCTTCGAAAACGAGAGCGACATCGCTGACAAAAGGGTATGGGATTTCTATGACGAGACCCGTTCCCAGATAGGAAAAGACGAATAGGATTAAGTGCTAGAATTGTGTCAAAGGAGAATGCACTGATCCATGAAAGTCGCCATTGCTACAGATGACAACGCTCATTTTCCTGATGAGGAAACCAAGAGATTAGGTCTGTTCGTGGTTCCGATGCCAATAATAGTGGATGGCCAAGAAAGATACGAAGGCCCCGATTTCAACCAAGATCAATTCTTTGCCCTCCAGACTTCCGGTCACGACATGCACACCAGCCAGCCCACTCCCGGCAATGTCATGGGCATATGGGACCGGGCTTTGGCCGAGGCCGACCAGGTCCTTTATGTACCCATGAGCTCAGGCCTTACCCAAGCAGTCAACACCGCCAAGATGCTCGCTGCCGATGACAAATATGTCGGGAAGGTATTCGTCGTGGACAACCACCGTATCTCGGTTACTTTAAGGGACTCCATTTACGATGCCTTGGCCTTGGCCAAAGCAGGCCAGGATGCCAAAGGCATCCAGGACTATTTGGAGAAGACGTCCCACGAATCAAAGATCTACATAATGGTCGATACCCTTAAATACCTGGTAAAGGGCGGGCGCGTCACTCCTTCAGGAGCGGCCTTAGGCGGCTTGCTTCACATAAAGCCGATATTGAAGATAGAGGGCGGAAAACTAGATGCCAAAGCCAAGGCCGTCGGTACCAAGATGGCCGAGCACATGATGATCAACTTCATCGCCGAGGATGTAGCCAATTTCTTCAAAGGCATCAAGGATCACCTGTCCTTCGGAATGGCCTATACCGCCGACCGGGCCAAAGCCTTGGATTTCAGGAACCAGTTTGCCCAATCGTTGGGAATCGATCCCACCAGTATCCTGGCCGATCCTCTCTCCCTTTCCATCGCCGTCCATATCGGTCCCGGGGCTTTGGCCGTGACCGTCTCAAGAGTCGTCGATGAAACACTCATCAAGGAAGCCGAAAGGAGACAGCTTGAAGAGGACAACAAGAAAGCCTAACCGTAGATCCTGAATTCGTAGGGTTTAAGGGTATAAGAAGACTGAGTCGCATCGGAAAACAGAACTTGGAGCTTCCCGAGTTTCCTTCTCAGTGCCTTCCCTATTTTTTCCTTGTGTTTTCCAAGATTGGCAACGATTGTCAAACTGGCCTTGCCATAGGCCCTTTCGAATGCCAAGACCTCTTCTTTCGTCTTCAAGGCCTCGAAACTTCCATAGGAAAGTTCGGGATGAGCCTCGCGAAACGAAGAGAGGGAACGGAAGAAAGCGAGGACCGAATCGGGGTCTTCGGACTCAGCGGCGACATTTATCTTTTCGCTCTTGCCAAAGTTTGGCTTTTGCCACGGTTCAATACCCTTTCGGGTAAAGCCATAGGAAGTGGAGGGGTCAGGCGTAAAGGCCATCGGTATGCGGGAATCATCGCGGTTGAAGTGCTTGCCGATCAAGTTTCGCACCAAGCGCGAAACCTTTTTGGCCTTCAGCAGGGCCATTAGATTCTTTAGCATTATGTCGCTTGATTCCTCAGGCTTGAACTTGGCATAGCCCTCGGCGCCCAGTTCCTCTCCCTCAAAGATGAACGGGGTACCTCTAAGCGTCAAGAGAAGCCCCAAAAGCATCTTGGCGCCCAAGCGTTTATGACGATGATCGACAAACCTCCCTATAGACCTGAGTTGGTCATGGTTTTCAAGATAGTTGGCGTTCCAGTCAAGCCCCGTCTGCCATTTTATTATCGATTCCTTTAGATCCTTGGGTTTTGCCATGATTCGGAAGACCTTCTTATCCAAAAGGACGGTCTCGAATTGGAATAGCATGTTCAGCTCCCCGTTCTTTTGATAGTCGTTGGCTTCACTTATTCCGCATCCGCTGCATTCCCCAATCAAGAACCCATTGTATTTGCTGATGACATCGTCTTGAAATCTCTTAAGCAACCTGTGGACACCATCTACATTTGTATAATGCTCAGCCCCTATTCCGCTGAAGCCCTTTTCGTCGCCATCGGCAAAGCTTTCCTTGTAGATCACGTTGATCATGTCGCAGCGGAAGCCAGCCACGCCCTTGTCTAGCCAGAACCGCATTATATCCTCCACCGCTTTGATTACAGCCGGATTGCGATAGTTCAAATCGGGTTGGCTTTCGGAAAACAGGTGCAGGAAGTAGGTGTCATCTTCTCCGGGCACCTGCCCCCAGGCTGATCCGCCGATAACCTGAGTCCAGTTATTCGGATAGGACCCGTCTTTTCCCTTCCTGAGAATGTAATAGTCCCTATAAGGCGAATGAGGATCTGTTATGGCGCTCTTAAACCAAGGGTGGTCT
The DNA here is from genome assembly GCA_002399765.1 of Caryophanales bacterium UBA4856. Classification (GTDB taxonomy): domain Bacteria; phylum Bacillota_I; class Bacilli_A; order RFN20; family CAG-288; genus CAG-568. The sequence continues at coordinate 23,616 of DHEG01000003.1, forward strand.
ATGGAGGTATGGTTGATGACCAAATCCATTATTATCCCGATGTCCCTCTTGCGAGCTTCCGTCAGAAGTTCGTCAAAATCGGCCATGGTGCCAAAGCGAGGATTGACCTTTTCGTAGTCGGATATGTCATAGCCCATGTCGCGCATCGGCGATTCATATATTGGATTGAGCCAAATATAACCGGCACCCAGGCTCTTGATATAATCCAATTCCTCGATTATCCCCTTAAGATCGCCAATTCCATCTCCGTTACCGTCTTTGAACGAAGCAGGATATACCTGATAGACAAAGCCCCTTTTGTAGTCAGGAAAATCGTTTTTCATCCTCATTACCCTCTTGAGAGAAACCGCTCATATTATCGGGTCAAAACGCCATCATTAAAAGTCAAAACCATCAAAGCGGCAAAACGAACGATCGCCGCTTTGGAATCAAAGACCAAAAGCGCTAAATCGATAGCGCCCGCATAAATCACAGCCGCAAAATAACTGAAGAGCAAAGCAAGCAATTCCAAGGGACCTGTCCATATAAAAGAAACATTCCGAACCTTTCGGGCCCTTTTGCCGCGCCAATCCCATGAGTCTTCTATGCCCTCGTCCTGTTGGTCGGTATTGCCGTGTCGCTGTGGCTTGCCCATAGCGACTGGAAGGGAGGCGGAAAATGATTAGGAAATATTCTGTTCTTATGGGTCGTGTTGAAGGGAATAGTCGTTTTCATCCTCATGTTGTTGTTGGATATGATCAAGGTAAGCTTGTTACTGTTAATTTGACTTCTGAGTCAAAGGTGAAGGGAAAGAGGGTTTACAGGCTTTATAAAAATCCAAAGGTTTCTTATGCCGTTAATGAACTTTATATTAAGCCTCTCGGCGAATATCAACTTCCTGAAGGTAAATGGGTTGTGAGTGGGAAGGATAAGAAAATATTAGATAGGATTTATTTTTCTAATGTTGGGAAACCTTTGAAAGTTCATAAATGAAAAACAAGCGTGTATCTAGATCACATGCTAGATATCTTCGCGCTTGTTTAGTTGAATTGTGTCATGAAAGGAGGTGAAAGTCAACATGGTTAAGCTTCCGTGGTTGTCGGCGTACTTCCCGGTCTTGCTGTATCCGTTCTACTGGCTCTTCCTCCTTTGCTTCTATTTCCTCTACCTGCCCATATATTCCGTCTTCCCTCTCTTCGGCCCCTTCCGGTCCGTGGGGTCTTTGGTCAGGTTCTACGAGAGGCATACGTCCCGGGTGAGGCAAGACCTGGAGTTCGACAGGGAAGACGGGAAGGCACGGAGGGGCATAATCGACATAAGGTCCTATTTAGGCCATTCCTCGTCGACCGTGACCGAGAAGCATTGCATCCGCGAGATGGACGAGAGGAAGGTTGAGGTAGCGGACCTCTTCGAGAGAATCTATTTGGGCGATAATTTCCGAAAGTTGTTGCCGGAAATAAAAAAGTGCCCATTTCATGGGCATTTTTCTCTTCATGGCGGGGGAACAAGGAATCGAACCCTGAACAGCGGTTTTGGAGACCGCAGTTATACCTTTTAACTATTCCCCCATAATCGGGCCTGAATATTTAACCGCAATTCAAGCCATTAAACAACACCTTGTTTATTGCGAGACCACTCGTCCCGGGAAAGCATGAAGTGATTGACGAGGAAGGTACCGGAAGCAAACTTGGTAGGCTCGACGTCCTTGCCGATAAAGGCAAAGCCCAATTTTTTGGCCACGCCCATGCTCCTGTCGTTTCCCTCGAAGATGTCCAAATACAGGGCCTTGGCATTCAGGACAGCGAAGCAGTACCGCAACACTTTCCCAACTGCCTCGGGCATCAACCCCTGTCCCCAATAGTCCTTGCTAAGCACATAGCCAATTTCGAAGCCGAAAAGAGGGCGAAAAACGGACCCGACACCAAGGATGTCCTTGATGCCGATGGTACCGATCATTTTCCCCGAAGCCCTGAGCTCCAAGGCAAAGATGCTTTGGGTCGTGGCGGAGAGAAGACGGTTCAAGACGAACCGCGATTCGGCCAAAGAGGAATGATGGATCCAGCCCGCGCTCTCCCCGACTCCCTTAACCTTGCAGTATTCGTGGAAGTCGTCTAGGTCAGCGCGAGAGAGCGGTCTTAGCCTCAGCCTTTCGGTCGTGATGACCGGTAGCATATGAAAACCTTACTTTGCCTGGAAGCTTCTGGCTACCTTGGCCACCAATCCCATGTCGGCTTTGCCGGCGTACTTGGTCTTGAACTCGCCCATCACGGCCTTGATGGACTTGTCCGGGAGGGCCGAGACGATCTTCTTAATGTCATCCTCGCTCATCAGGACCGGTTTGTATTGGCTTACCACCTCAATCTGGCGACGTATGGCCTTGGCCTGCTCCGGCCTATCGCCCTGGACATAGGTATCCAGTTCCTCGTCAAGTTCCTTCAAGACCTTGCCGATGACCTTGTACATCTCCACATCGGTGAAGGGCTGCCCTTTGGTACGGCAATCGACTATGGCGTAATCAGCGGCGGAAAGAATGGCGCCATAGGCATTCTTGGCATCCGTGTCGCGGGCCTTTATCGCCTTGAAGTTGTCCTTCTTTATATCATCGTAAAGCATTGCTGCCTCCTTGCCGGTTGATCGCCTCTCAAATGTATTCCTCGGCGGCCTTCTTAAGGCCAAGCATCACCCCATTTGGCATATCGGATGCCAGATGGATCGGCATCTTCAGCTCCTTCTCCAGGAAAACCTTCATCCCCCCGATAAGGGCTCCCCCACCTGTGACCAAAACGCCAGACTTCACCAAATCGGAAGCCAATTCGGGCTTCACGTCCTGTAGCACTTCTTCGGTCATGTCGGCAATCTCTTCGGCGAGAGGTATCAAGATAGGCCTGAGCTCGGCCGTGGAAAGGATTGCGGAGGAGGGCAATCCCGTGACGACATCCCGACCGGATACCTCCAAAAACTGATTCTCGGCCCCGGTATCGACAGAGCCGATACGCATCTTGGCCATCTCGGAAGTGACCGGTCCGATGGCCAGGTTCTTGTTGTTCTTGGCAAAGCGCTCGATCGCCCTGTCGAAACTCCTGCCACCGACCTTGGCCGAACGGGCCGCGGCGATATCGCCTAACGCGATGGCACCGCAATCGGAAATCCCACCGCCTATGTCCAGGACCAAAACACCTTTGGGGGAAGACATGTCGACACCCGCGCCCAAGGCGGCCATCTTGGCGGACGACTCGATGATTATCCTCCTGGCACCCAGGTTCTTGATGACATCCAAGAGAGCATCCCTTTCGACCGTGGTCATCTGGTTTGGAGCCGAAGCCAGGACAGTCGAGCCCCTCAGGGCCCTATGCAGCTTGAGGTTTATGAAGACCTGGCTTATGAAGCGGACGCATAGCTCCACATCGGCCACAACACCCGCCTGGACCGGGTCGAAGACCTTGATGTCATAAGGGCTCCTGCCGATGGCCTTGCTGGCCAAATAGCCGATCTCGGCCACCTTCCCGGTCCGGCTATCGATGGCGATGGCCGTTGGCTCGTCAAAGACATTCCCACGCGAAGAAAGCCAGATGCGAGTCATGGATGTGCCCAAATCAATGCAGATGACTTTTGCCGCCATGGTTATACTCGCCCCCGTTAATACGAATTATACCAAATAGATAAAGACTATTTGCTAAGCCCGTACTCTTCCGGATGGTGGGCTTCGTACTTCTTGCGGGCATTTGTATCCAAGATCTTCTTGCGCATGCGGATGTTCTTAGGGGTTACCTCGACCAACTCATCGTTGTTGATGTAGTCCAAAGCCTCCTCCAAAGACATCTTCCTGGGAGCCTTCAAGACAATCGTCTGATCCTTGTTGGAATTGCGCTCGTTGTTCAAGGGCATCCCCTCGGTAACGTTGACAGCCATGTCGCGGGGGAACTTGTTCTCCCCGATTATCATTCCCTCGTATACCTCAGTGCCAGGAACAATGAACATGGTCCCCCGTTCCTCGATGTGCTTAAGGGCATAGGAAGTGGCCTTGCCAGCGTTCACGGAGACCAATACGCCTTGCTGTCTCCTGCCGATCGTTCCTTTGACCACAGGGCGGTATTCCTTGAATGAGTGGTTGATTATGCCATAGCCACGGGTGATGGTCATGAAAGTGGTCATGAAGGAGATCAGGCCACGGGTGGGGATTATGTAGTTCAGACGGGTCTGGCCATTGTTGGAATCCATGTTGACCATCGTGGCCGAACGGGTGCCGACCAGATTCATGACCGGTCCGACATATTCATCAGGCACGTCGATCTGCAGATCCTCGAAAGGCTCGCACTTGACGCCGTTTATTTCCTCGACGATGACGTCGGGCTTTGAGACCTCAAGCTCAAAGCCTTCACGCCTGAGGGTCTCGATCAATACCGACAGATGCAACTCGCCGCGTCCACTGACCAAGAACGACTCGGAAGCGGGTTGGGCCACATATTTCAAGGATACGTCGCTTTGGGTCTCCCTGAACAGCCTGTCGCCAAGCTTGGCCGCCGTGACGAACTTGCCTTCATTGCCGGCGAAGGGGCTTTGGTTGGCCGAGAACGTCATCTGCAATGTAGGCGGATCGATTCTCAGCAAAGGCAACCTCTGGACATGGTCGGGCGTGCAGAGGGTCTCGCCGACCTCGATGTCAGGCAAACCACCGATGGCACAGATCTCTCCGGATTGGGCGACGGGAATCTCGATCCTGGACATACCGACATATCCGTAAAGCTTTTGGACCCTGAAGTTCTTCTGGGAACCATCCAGCCTCACGCAGGTCAAAAGATCGCCAGGCTTGACCTGACCGGTCTCGATGCGGCCGATCCCGATACGGCCGATGTAGTCGTTGTAGTCGAGCATGGAAGGCTGGAACAGGAACGGAGCCTCAACATTGATCTTAGGAGACGGGATCTCCTTGACGATGGTGTCCAAAACCGGAGCCATGGTCGGCTGCTGGGTCGAAAGATCGCGGGAAAAGGAGGAGGTGCCTTTCAAGGCCGAGCAATAGACGATCTTGTAATCGAGCTGCTTGTCATCGGCTCCCAAATCCATGAAGAGCTGGAGAATCTCGTCCTCGGTCTTCTTGATGTCGGCATTGGGCCTATCGACCTTGTTGATCACGACGACGATCTTTAGTTTGTACTCCAAGGCGGTCTTCAGGACAAACCGGGTCTGGGGCATGACGCCATCAAAGGCATCGACCACCAAAACGGCGCCATCGACCATGTTCATGATTCTCTCGACCTCGCCGCCAAAGTCAGCATGGCCCGGGGTATCGAGAATGTTTATGGTCGTTCCCTTGTAGTCGATCGAGGTCGTCTTCGCCAGAATAGTAATCCCGCGCTCGTGTTCGATGGGGTTGGAATCCATCATCGCGATGTCACCGGACTGGGGCATTGCCACGGTACCGGTCCAGGTCAATAGCCGTCCTACCAAAGTGGTCTTTCCGTGATCGACATGCGCGATAATCGCGACGTTCCTAATCTGCTTATCCATTACGTTATCTCTCCCAAAGGAAACAAGGACATAACTAAAAACTTCCGTTATGGCCTAACCTTGCGCGTAGATTATACGCTTCACGAACTTTTTTCGGCAATTCAACTTAAAAGTTAATCCCGATGTCAACAAAAAAAGAGCAGGCCCAAGGACCTGCCCCCTTCAAAACATCCCTTCTGCCTAAAGGAGATAGGACAAAGAGAAGGCGATGGCAATTATCAGGACCACGGCCAACAAAAGGGTAGTCCCGATAAGGAATAGCTTCGTGAATGCCGCCAGATGGGTATCATCCAGCCGCTCCTCTTTCTTGTTTGCCATTTACTTCATTCCCCTTTCTTTTTGCTTTCTTTCTTGAGTTGAGACAACGGCTTGACCGGAGTGATGGGCTTGATGGTTGCAGCAGGCTTAATGGGAGCCAAAGGCACCAGCGGCTTTACGATGGGTCTGCCTTCGGGTTCCTTGGCCTTTTCCTCTGCCGGCTTCTCTTCCTTCTTCATGGTTACAGGCACGATTGGAGTAATGGGGGCAACGGGCGTGGGAACGACGGTGGGGGAGGGGGCATTCGCGACTTGTGCGGCCTTTTCCCTCTCCCATTGCCTCTTGGCCTTCTTCCATTCACGGATGGAGGGGAATGCGGTAACGGGCTTATCGAACTTCTCGCTAGCCACAGGCGCTGTCGGAGTGACGACCGCCGTGGCGACTACATACCCGGTCCGTCTAGCACGCTGCTTGGCGGCCTTCTCCTTGCGAGCGGCGAACACATCCACGGGTTTGGTCTGGCCGGCAAAGACCGGCGAAACGACGATCTCCTGGTTGGTGATGGCCTTGTTGAACGCCTCTTCGGGAGTCAAGGCACCCTTGTAGCCACCCGATACCTTCTTGAGCTGGAACCACACATGGCGAGCCTGGACGGGCTTGATCTCCACGGGCTTTGCGTTCTGTATGGCATGCTGAAGCGTGACCGGGCCAAGATGACGTTCTTCAGCGCCGGCACTCTCCGGCTTCTCTTCCTCATGCTTGATGGGTGCGACGGGAGCGATGGGCTTGACTGGCGCGATGGGCACGACGGGGGTAACCTTTTCGCCTTCTGTGGTTTCCTCTTCGCTGACAGGTGATATCGGCTTGGCGCGAACACCCTCTTGGACATTTCCATACCAGTAGTCAGGCGTCTTGTCGGAAGGACGGTTAGTCAAGACGGGCGCAGTGGCAACAGGCGCGATAGGCGAACCGCTGGTGGTCTCCCCAACGCCATGTGCCACCTTGGCCGTAACCTGGGCCTTCTCGATTTCGGGTGAAATGGTCTTGATGGGGGCGTTTCCCGGAGTCCAATTGCCGGTGGGCAAAGAAGCATTGGAGGGTATGCCGTTGGTGGCAAGGAAGCCCTGATAGGCCCTTCCATAAAGCACTTCGCCGGAAGGATGGGTCTCGACCTGCTTGCCTTGGTTGGCCTTGACCGCAAGCGTCTCTTTGGCTCCTTCGTACCAAAATGCAGCAGGCTGTTCGGAAGGGATGACTATGGGGGCGATGGCAACGGGTGCTACAGGTTCACCGGCAGAAACCGATGCGACTTTCTCCACGAAAGCCACGACGGGTGCTTTCTCCGAAACGGGGACGACGGGACCCACGACGGGCGAAACGACGATAGGTTCTGCCCCGGCATTGGAATACCAATAATCGGGAGTCTTGTCGGATGCCCTGTTTGCAAACACCGGAGCCTGGGCAACTGCCGGAATCTCGGGTCCTTTCGCCAAAGCGGAGATGGAAGCGCTGGAAATGGCAGTGATCGTCTCCAAGGGCTTGGGATAAGAGCCGGACACGACCTGGTGAGGAAGGAAGCCTTGATAGACGTGGCCGTATTGAACTTGCCCGGAAGGACGGGTCTCGACTTGGGTGCCAAAGGCCTTGGCAACATTGGCTTCCTCGACGGCCCCACCATACCAGAACGCCGCAGGCTGTTCTGAAGGAACGACGATCGGGGCGACTGGAACAGGTTCGGCAGGAGCGACCTCAACGGCGATCGGAGCAACAACGACCGGCTTGACACCGACGCCAACGAACCAGTAGTCAGGCGTCTTGTCGGAAGGACGGTTGCTGAATACAGGCGCTACCGCCACCGGAGGAATTGCTTCGGAAGGTGTTTCTTTGATGGCTTCAAGAGTGGCGGGAGTCACCGGCTTAAAAGCTGACGCTTCTTCACCCTGAAGCACTATTCCAGATACGACCTGACGGGGCAAGAAGCCCTGATAGACATTCCCATACAGGACTTGGCCGGAAGGCCGGGTCTCGACCTGGCTACCGGCGACCTTGGAAACGGTCACCTCTTCTACGGCATTGGCAAACCAGAACGCAACCGGTTGTTCGGAAGGAACGACCACTGGGCGAACCGCAACGGGCGCAATCACTGCCGGAGCAATGGGCGTTGCCGGCTTTGCCATAGCCACGGGTGCTGCGACAGGAGCGGCAATCACGGGCTTTGCACCCGCTCCCAGATACCAATAGTCAGGCGTCTTGTCGGAAGGACGGCTTGCGAAAATCGGGGCTAAGGCAACAGGAGGGATGGCTTCGCCTTCCGCTTCGGGCACTATTAGACCCGATGCCACTACCTGAGGTTTGCCACCGACGTTGACTACCTGGACATAGTTGGGAACCGATCCTTGAGGCAAAGCCTTCCCAACGACAAGTCCCTGATAGGCTCTCCCATAGGCCTGACCGTATGGATGCGTCTTTACCTGGTTACCGGCAGCCTTGATGACATTGACTTCCTCTACCGCACCGGCAAACCAGAAGGATACCGGTTGCTTTGAAGGCACGACAACGGGTTCGGCCAAAGCGGCGGCTTGGGTTTCGACACCTATGGGCAAGCCACTGGCCTCGACGCTAGCCTGTCCATACCAGGCCTCGGGGATATTGTCGGCAGGTGTCAGGACGGGTTTGGGTTGGGCGAGCGCGAATTCGTTCTCGGCTTCCGGAGCGGGGGTGAGCCTGAACGGCTCCAGGGCATTTGCCAATCTTTCGTAAAGGTCCGTATAGGGAGCGGCGTAGGATGCGGCTTCCACTTCCTTTACGGGTTCAGAAGCGACAGGTTTGACCGCAACGGGTACGGAAACATTGCCAAACCAAAAGGCTGGCTCTTCGTCGGAAGGCTTGTTGCCAACGGTTGGGGCGAACCAATGAGAAGGTTCTTCGTCGGAAGGACGAGCCTCCTGTATGGAAGCATTGCCATACCAATACTCAGGGGCCTCGTCGGACGGACGCCAAGACGCCTCGACCACGACGGGAACAGGCTGAGCAACCGGTTTGGTTTCCTTCAGGTACTCCACTGGCAAGGACTTGACCGCATCGTCCATAGAGGGGTTGAGGGCGATTATCGAAGATATGAGGGTGGGGTCGAGAAGCAAGACATCATCATCCAAGGAGGAAACGGAATACGAGGAAACGGATTCGCGTATGACATTTCCCTCGACGTTGAACCTGACGGGACTGATTTCCACAACACCGGTCCCGAGCGCACTTACGTCGCCTGCTCCCTGAGCGAGTTGATCGACAGGCGTGCCAGACAGGGCCACTTGATCCAAACGTGAGCCAGACGCGTCAATCTCCCCCCTCATCTCGCGGGAAGGACGCTGGACGCCTATGGCGAAACGAGACTGGGAAACAAATACGGGCGCAAGGGTATGACCAGTGAGGTTCTCGACGTATTTGTCGCGGGCGGCCAAAGCACGCTTCTTTCCGATTGGCTTGCGGAAGAGCCAGACAAAGACAGAGCAGACCACGAGGACGAAGGTCACTATTGCAAAGAGGCCGGCGATCCACAAAAGTCCATCCAAGACGTTGGCGCAGGTGAAGTATCCCATCGCCAAGTAGATGTTCTTGAAGTTGCCGAAGAAGAAATATTCAACGTTGTCGTCGAGCCAAGCCATCGGAGTCGAGACAATGGAGGATTGGTAGATAACGCCAAGCGGGCCTACGTTGGCATTGGTGAAAATGTACCAGCCTATCCTCAACAGCAAAAGGACCAACGCGACGAAGCCGAGGACAACGCCAGTTATTATTCGTCCCACTGGCCTGCCCCCGACGTAATTGTGCCAATCGAATTCCTGGTCCAATTGGGTATCGTTCAAGCCGCCGAAATATTTGGCCTTGATGTCGGCAGGCGAACCCTTGAGCAATGCGTGCCCAAAGTTCCCTTCACGATCAACGAAAGGAACGACATATGAATTATCGTCGGCCTCAAGCGGCTTTACGGGGCTGGCGTTTTTGTTCTTGCGGGCATGGTTTATGGCAATCAGGGGCCAAATGGTCAAAAGTTGGAGGACGACAATGGCAACAACCAATAGGATCACTCCCCAGAACTGGGTAAATGCGGGGAATGGATTGGCCCACGGCAACTTGTCAGCAAGATCTTGGTAACCGCTGAACACAACGGAAAAGAAAGTGACCTTTGTGCTTAGCCACGAATTCGCTTGCGGAATCCCAAACAGCAAACCGAATATGACGGCAACAGCCGTCAGGGCCTCAAGAACTCCGACCCAGATCTTCCATGCTGCTTTCTTTCCCATAGACACCTCCCGCTTTTGATAGGGGTCATTCCCTTCCCGCTCGTCTTCATAAAACTTCAGCAATATACAAGTAAAATATTATCACCGCTCCTATGTGGTATCAAGTTGTTTATTGGGATATCGTCCTTAACTATGCGTATGTTTCTTTTTAAAACCGATTTGCAAAATACCCGACTCCCCAAAAAGGCGGAAAAAGAAGGCCATTTGAAAGCAATCTAGTCGTTTTTATTAAATTGCAGGTAGTGCTTTGCACCGCAATGAAGGCTATTTCCTTAGCTTTTCGTATGGTAGTATGCGGTTGTCCTTCGTCACCGTATAGACCCTCATGTCGGGGAAATCCTTGTCAAACATGGTATCGTCGAAAATGACGAATATGTAACCGTATTTAGGCTGAAGGGCGAGGATCAGGGAATAGAGCTCGGTCGTAAGGACGTGCTTGGTATGGAGAGCCGAGCGATCCACCAGGACCACTTCGGGGGAATAGGCCAGAAGATAGGCGAACAGTATCTTGTAGTGGTAATCATCATTTATGAACTGCCAGATGTAGCGATTCATTATGTCTTCCGGTTCGTAGACATCCAAATCCCTCAAAAGGGTCAAGGCCCTGGAGTGGGCTTCTTTTTCGCTGCACTCGTTGGTAATCATCAAGATCTTCACAAGGTTATGGCCAATCGTCTTGTTTGGATCTACCAAGGCCTGCTTGAACTGACCCAGCAATCCGACCTTGAAATTGTTTATGGCCGCGAAAGTCTTCTTGAAATGGCCGGGGATCAAGTCGATGCTAGGCCCCTTCCTAAGCCACCGCTTGTTCCGTCTCATGGCTTTCGCCAAAGACCTGTTCCAAGGAGTAACCAGCCTGACCAAGGGGGAGCGCATCTGGAAGAAGAAGTCCTTCCAACTATCCCTGGTATCCAATGCCCTGGTCTTGGCCCAATACAGCCTCTTCAGATCCGGAGTCTGGAAATAGCGATATTCACGTTGCTCCTGGGTGCTGAAAATAGAGAGGTAGGGTTCGTTCTTCCGCTCTTGGTCAGCACACTTGCGATCCCAATCCCCCTTCAGACGCAAGAATTCCTGGCCCTGGGCGTCCTTGGTGGCAAAGAACTGCTTCTTGGCCTGGGCAAGCCTTTGATCCATCGCGGCCTGTTGCTGCGCCAAGGAATCCAGCCGCTCTTGAAGACGATTGCCGTTTCCCGCCCTTCCGCCCTTTAGGCCATAGGTTTTCTCGGCTCTTTCCACCGCCTTCCCATAATCATTCTCGCTTATCATCTTCTGAAGTTTGGAGAGGATGACCTGATGATGCCTCAGCAGATCGGTCATGGCCTTGGTCTCCTGGGCCTTGAGGCTCCTGGCCCTGAAGCGCTTCATTATGTGATCGTATTTTATTCGGCAGGTATAGCGCCAGTTAAGGTAGTAGGGATCGACCAGGGGCTTGCCGGTGATGACGACATTGTTGATAAGGGCGTGCTTGATTTTACGGCGGAAGCCCTTGAACGAAGGCGCATATTCGTGGACGTTGAAATGGGATTGGTAATAGAAGCAATAGACAGGTCCGGGAACCAGGACAATGTCGCCGTCTTCGGTGCTGATGGTTATCTGAGGGCTGGGACGTCCCTGCTTAGCCCCAGTGTTGCGTGTATCCTCTTTTTCCATTGTTTTCCTCGTTTTTGCTGCATAAGATCACAAACGTCTCGGGCATTAGACTAAACTATTTTATAATTACCCAAGTGATAGAGGGAATATATAGATGAGCAAAGCATCCTTCGTATTGTTTGATTGCTGGGATACGGTCATAACATATCGCGTTTCGAATCCTCAATGGATGGCTGAACGTCTTTTGGACAATTGCGACAATACCGAAAATCGCTCGGCCCAGGAGATAACCGAATTTTTCTTCAACCTGATGGATGAATATTACCGTACCATGAACGACTTCGATTCTTCCATCGGTCCCCTGTTGAATTACCTTTGCATCGCCATGGGCCTCAAGCCGAAGATGTCTATCGACAGGCTCCAAAGCGAAGTGCTCGAAGGCCAATACGAGCCTGAGCCTTTGCCGGGCCTCAAGGACATAATGGATTTCCTCGACCGCCATGGCATCGGCTATGCCGTTGCCTCCAATACCGTTTACGGTGCCCAAGGTACCAAGGCCCATATAGATGGCTGCTATCCAAACAACCACTTGGCCTTCGTGATGGCCTCCAGTGAGGTGGCGGTAAAGAAGCCCAATCCCCGTTTCTTCCAAACCGCAGCCAAGATCGCAGGCAAGAAACCGGCCGATTGCATCTACATCGGTGATAACTTCTTTGCCGATGTCTTCGGCTCCCAAAGGTCGGGGTTCCATGCCTCAGTATGGTACAACCGCCGCGATGAATATCCTCCCTTTGAATATCACCATGAGATTCCCACCACTCTCAAGTATTACGAAATCCATGAATACCATGAACTTTTGCCGATATTGGAAAAGGAGCTGGCAATAAAATGAGCGGCAACCAGGTATTTGCGGAAGAACATTCGCTGGAGTATTCCGATTACGACATCCATGATTTCGTCTTTCCTTCCTCATTCTTGGAGATGTTCCAGGACATCGCCGGGAACCACAGCGAAAGGCTGGGCTGCGGTTATGAGACCATGAAGGCCAAAGACCTGATGTGGATCTTGGCACGCAACAGGTTGGATATACTGGGCAATCCCAAGGTAGCGGAGAAACTGAAGGTTACGACCATCGTGAAAAGGCCGATCGGCCTCCAGTTCGAGCGTGAGCTTGCGATAGAGGGAACAAAAAGCGGAGAGCTCTATGTCACGGGGCTTTCCGTTTGGGTCGTCTCTAATCTCAAGACCCGTCGCTTGGTGCGGCCAGCGGGCATCGCCTATCCCGATTCCTTCCCCTATAAGGAAACAAGATACCAAAAAGGCCTTCTCGCATTGCCAGAATTGGATAATGGCGGAATGAAGCCCTATGAATACAAGGTCGGATTCTCGGACCTGGATCATAACCGCCATATGAACAATTGCCGTTATGCCACTGCGCTTCTGGACGCTATATCCCCCAAGGAGGGTCAACGCCTCTCCTTCCTGGAGATCGACTACGAAAAAGAAGTCCTCGAGGGAGACACCCTTTCGATTTTCTTGGGCAAACAGGACGATGGCTCTTATCTAGCCAAGGCTTTGAGAAGCGATGGCAAGGTTTCCTTCAAGGCTTCCTTCGGCCTCACACAGGATCGGGGTTAAAGGAAGGGTCGAGCCTATACATCCATGCCACGGTGAGGGCCAAGTACTTTAGGGTGGGCAACGGCATGCATTTGAGCGACCCTGACCGCCGCCACTGCGGCCAAAGCCCCGACGATATCGTCAAGGAAGCAGTTGTCATGGGTCTTGCTATCGTTAAGTTCGGAGATCTTACCCGGCTTTGTCACGTCAAGATGTCCGAAATTCGTTATTCCGATGGTGCCATAATTCCCGGATATGCCGATGGCGATGCATTCATCGAGCCCGAACAAGCCCAGGTCATGGTTGAGGATTGACCGCAGCGGTTCCATGATCACGTTCTTCTCAGCCAAAAAGTCAAGGTTGACGGCCAAAAGAATCGCGTGGAACTGTTCGCGTTTGGAAAGGATTTCCAGCACGGAGTCCTGCATCTCGCTCAACTTGAGATCTGGAAGATATTTCCTTTGGTTTTCGTATGCCAATTCGGCGATGTCCTCCACCGTGACGCCTCTCTCCTTAAGAACCGCGATGTTTATCTTTCGCATCTCTTCGGGCGTATAGATGTCAGAAGGATGCGGCTTGAATCCCTTCAAGCATTCGAGGCAGGGTGGTTCAAACTCCTTTGGACTGTCGCCTTTTCCGTCTTTATCCATTTAACAATAAAGGCCTCCGTTCCAATTATATGTTTCTGACATTGCCCTTGCAACCTTTGGCCTTTCTAAAGGTTGCTTATATGACTATGTATGTTCATTCCCAAATTTTCCATAAGCACTATACCCGTTGCACTTTTGGCTCCACCCTCCAGTGCCAGGTCCAGGCAGGCTTCGATCGTGGCACCAGTAGTCATGACATCATCGAAAACGAGGACTTTCTTTCCCGCCAAAGGAGCCGGACCTCGCAGCGAGATCCTTTCCCGTACCTTCATCCTTTCGCCATAAGCCAGATTCTTTTGGGACGGCCCATCGTCCTTAGCGAAGGGTTTCACGGCTTTTATGCCGACATAGCCAAGCATCTCTTCCAAATGGTCGAATCCCCTGTCCCTATATGCCTGGCCCGTGGTAGGTACCAATGCGAAAACCCACTTCTTGGCCAATAGGCGCAAAGTCCATCCAAAAGGGTACAAGAATACGCTTCGCATCTCGAAGTCGTTAAGGGTCTTGTAGCGAAAAAGCCAGTCTTTTACGGGAGAAGCATATTCGAATAGCGAATATATCTTGTGCTTCCCCTGAGTGGAGAACCTCATCAGTCTCCTTTCGCTCCCCAGGCATCTGTCGCAGAGGATGGGTTTAGGGGACAGCCAAGTTATAAGGCTCTTGTCCTGAATGTCAGCAAAGCAGCTTTTGCATACGGGCTTTTTCATTGGCTTGCTCAATGATGCTGATAGCCCTTGAAATCTTGCCTTCTTTCCTGTTTCCATAGAACAAGACCTTTCCATTCTCAAAGCCACGGATCCTACCGGCCCTACCGGCGATCTGAACCAAGGCCTCGGGCGAGTAAATCTCGTTGTCTGCATTGAAGACCAGGACTTGGAGGTCGGCTACGGTGACACCTCTCTCCAACACGGCCGTGGTGACAAGGTAGCGGAGATGACCGGATTTGAAAGCACTGATCTTCTCTTCCCGGTATTCGTCTTCCGAATTGACGCTTTCGCCTTTTGGGACAAGATGCTTTACCAAATTGAACATCCTTTTCGACTCAAAAATAGTTGGCACAAAAAGGAAGACCTGTCTTCCCTCCTTCACCATCTTCTTAAGCTCAAGGACCATGTTGGCAAATCCCAATACCCCTGCTTTCCTGTATTCGGGGACCGGAAGAGGTTTTCCGTGGAAGCGGCTGTTTAGCTCTATGACCCTTCCACCTCTCTTTGAGATCTCGTCGAGGTCTTCGCCTGATGGCGTTGCCGATAGCAAGACATAGGTGCCCCTAACCGCTTTCCTGAACATGTTCTTCAAAAGCTCGTTGTCATGGTAGGGAAAGGCGTCGATTTCGTCGAACACGACCAAGTCGAAATAGTTCGGGTAGCGATAAAGCTGATGGGCGGTCAAGACGACGACATCGCCGGTGAGGTCATCGGTATGGCCATGGCAGACCATCGCGATTTTGGCATGCGGAAAGGCCTTCTTTATTCTTGGCCCTATTTCGAGGACAACGTCATGCCTAGGCGTTGCGAACGCCACCTTGAGCTTCCTTTGAAGGAACCATTCCATCGTGGCGAAGACCAATTCCGTCTTCCCCGCACCCGTGACGGCCTTTATCAGGACCGGCTTCTTTATCTTGGCGCACTCCAGCACCTGGTCCGAAAC
This sequence comes from Caryophanales bacterium UBA4856, assembly GCA_002399765.1. Taxonomy (GTDB): domain Bacteria; phylum Bacillota_I; class Bacilli_A; order RFN20; family CAG-288; genus CAG-568. The sequence continues at coordinate 39,172 of DHEG01000003.1, forward strand.
CTTTCTTTGTGGTTCGGTCAAGGAATAGGGAAGTTCCAATGGAACAGGTGGCCCTTCGCGCTCATAGGGCTCGGCCTTGGCCCCGCTGAATTCAAGGCATTTTCGGCAATACGTCTCCCCTTTCTTTCCCAAGCCCAGGAAACGGACATTGTCGTTCCCGCATCTTTGGCACACAAACCCTCTTCCCATCCTATTGGCCTCCGATATATTTATGGACAGTAAAGGGATTATTGCAGCAAAAAAGGGGTAGCCTTGGGCCACCCCTATCACGCGATTCCTTTTTTGATGTCTCAAGCCGCAGAAGTCATGGAGTCCAGGATTGGCATCACGATGAAGTAAGCGAGGAACAGGGCCGCACATACCTCAAGTATGACCGAGACATTCCATGTCGCCTTTGCCAAAGTCTTAATCGTGCCAGACCCATCGACATAGGTCAAGGTCTTGTCAGAACCAACGCTGGTCTTGTATTTGGCCACGTTGCTGGCCACGTAGGCATACTTGACCTTGGAAGATAGATAGACGATTCCATCAATCAGCACATAGCTTATGAAGCCATAGGCCATACCGTCGGAGATGCTGTAGGAGAAGGCCATGAAGATACCCGCAAACATCGCTGGTATGGCGGCTTCCAGCTTGTTCCACTCAATGTCCTTGAAGGAACTAAGCATCATACAGCCAACCAGGATCAAGACCGGCGCGGTGGCCGCAAAGGGTATAGCGGTTATGGGGCCAACCAAGAAGACTGACAAAGCGAAGCAAATAGCGGTGACAACCGAAGCCAAACCGGTCTTGGCCCCCTCGCCGATTCCGGCAGCGGACTCCACGAAGGTGGTGGTGTTGGAAGTGCCCAATATGGCGCCGATCGAAGTGGCGATGGAATCAGCGAACAAAGCCTTGTCCATACGAGAATGGAAACCGGAGGAATTCTCCAGTGCCTTCATGTCGTCATCGGTGAAGATTCCCGTCTTCCTTCCTGTCCCGATGAAGGTTCCGATGGTATCGAAAGTATCGGACATCGAGAAGGCGAAGATGGCCATAAGCACTTCCGGAATCTTGGCGGCGTTGCCGAACAGACTTCCGAAACCGGCTTGGGTGAATATGACGCCAAAGGTCTCGGGGAACTCTTGGAAGGCCTCCACGAAGCTTACGCTATTGGCCTCGAAATCGGTCACCGAGGCCTGACCGCCGAAGGGGATGAGACCAAACAGGGTGGTGACGATGATGGTGATGATCATGGCACCGGGGACTTTCAAGACATTCAGGACTATGCCAAGGACCAAGCCGAAGACGAATACGCCAAGAGTTGCGGTGCTTACGTCCGACAGAGCAGGGACACCCGACGAGAAGTTTATGAAGCCAACATTGACCAAACCCAAGAAAATCAAGAAAACGCCTATGCCACCACCTATGGCATTCTGCAGGGATTCGGGTATGGCCTTTATCAGCATCTTCCTGACCTTGGTCACGGTCACGAGGATGTTGATCAGGCCGCAGATGAATACCATGGTCAGCGCTTCCTGCCAAGTGAAGCCCAGGGCATCGACGACAGTGTAGGTGAAGAAGGCATTGAGACCCATTCCGGGGGCGAGGGCATAAGGGACGTTGGCGAACAAGCCCATGAACAAGGTGCCGATCATGGCCGCAAAGGCGGTGGCTATCACCACGGCGCCGGCAGGCATACCTGCTCCGGAGAGTATGCTCGAGTTTACGGCCAGGATGTAGGCCATGGCGAAGAAGGTGGTAAGGCCGCCCAAGACTTCCTTAGACCAGTTGGTGTTATGGCCCTTGAGGTCGAAGAACGGCTTACGCCCCTTATTGACGACGTTGCTGCTTGACTCACTCGTCTCAGGTGAACCCATGCTTTTTCCTCCTCTATTGGAAATGGGCCGTCTGGCGAAAAGGGAGAACACATTCCAAAGGTTAGACTTTGGTTAGGTCCATTTAAACCCAGTGCAAAGGTGTGGCAAACGCTTTCAACTTCTCGACAAAAAAATCCGTGCCGAACGGGCACGGACTTTCGAAACGACGATTCTTTAGAATTCCATCTTGACGTCTTGGCGCTTGGCTTCCTCCGCCTGGAAGAACTTGCGGGGCTGAAGCTTAAGCGAATGGGCGACAAGACTCCTGGGGAAGGTTACGAGATTCTGGTTGAAGATCGAGACATTGGAGTTGTAGAGCCGACGGGAAGCCTGAAGATGTTCCTCGGTGTCCGCGGCAGTGGCCTGCAAGGAAAGGAAGTTCTGGTTAGCCTTCAGATCAGGGTAGCGCTCGACCACCAAGTTGATCTTGCTGGCCAGTTCGTCCAGCTTGTTGTTGTATTTGGCCATCTCCTCGGCATCGCCTGCCTTATAACCCGTACGGGCCTCCACGACCCCGACAAGGGTCTCGCTCTCGTGCTTGGCATAGCCCTTTACTATCCCCAACTCCTTGGTCAAGAGGTCGTACCTCTTGGTCAGGGCGACATCGATGTCGCTGGCGGACTCGTCGATCTTCACCGCCTGGGACTTCAAGGAGTTTCCGGTGGAAATCCACCAACCGATTATGGATATTATGATGATTACCAAAACGACCGCCACCACTATTCCCACCACTGCTCCCACAGAGATCAACGCGGGCATTGTTTTTATCATATCGCCCTCCTTTGCCAATTATTCTAGCATTTCCGAACTACCGCTTATCGCCTTCGCCAAAAGAAGAGACCAGGGACTTCAGACTATTGACCGATGCGTCATCGGTGGTGATTAGAAGGACCTCATGGCCGGAATACTTCTCAAGATGCTGGGCAATGATATCGGGACTGGCGGAGATGTTTGCCAAATCGGCTCTCCCGATGAATATTATGCCAGCCTTGCCAGCCGGATACATCCTGACTATGGCGTCCCGGAACGCATCGGAATTGATTGGACCGGAACCTGCCTTATAGGCACAGACCACCAAATCGGTCAAGCCGTGACTAAGGATATCGTCCACTTCCTTGTAGAAGGAGGAATATTCGGGTATCAAGGTGATCTTGCCGGGATTGAGGGGCTTGTAGCCGTGGAAGGGATCGGCTGTGGGGCCACTTATGTAATGGTTCTCGTAATGGGGCAACTCCTTGTGAACCAAAAGGTACTTGATCTCCTCGGCGGTAATGGTCTCCTTTTGGATCAAGGCGTTGGCGATAAGCTCCACCTGATCCTTATGGGTCGTGATGATTTCCTTGGCCTTGGCATAGCATTCCTCGATGATCTTCCGCTCGGCCTCATCGATCTCGTAGGCCACCTGGGCCGAGAAGTTGCGCTGCAGGTTGTTGTAATCCCTCCCCAGGAACACATCCTGGTTGGGGTTCTCGTATTGGATGGGGCCCAACGAACTCATGCCATATTCGGTGACCATCGAGCGGGCAATCAAAGTCGCCTTCTCGAAATCATCGGAAGCTCCGGTCGATACATCACCGAAGAACACCTCCTCAGACACCCGGCCACCGAGATAGCCGGTTATGCGCGCCAAAAGCATCTTCTTGGTATAGAGGAAACGGTCACGATCAGGAGCCATCAAGGTATGGCCACCCGTGCGGCCACGGGGAATGATGGAAACGGACTGGACCTTGTCGGCATCAGGCAAGGTAAGGCCCACTATGGCATGGCCAGCCTCATGATAGGCGACCTGACGTTTGTCGGCATCGTCCATATGGGTCTTCTTGGCAGGGCCGGCAATGCGCCGGTCTATGGCCTCGTCGATATCCGGCATGGTGATGCGGTCGCGGTTGTTGCGCACAGCCAAGATGGCCGCCTCGTTCAAGACGTTGGCCAGATCGGCGCCCGAGAAACCCACGGTTCTTGCGGCGATGCTGTTGAAGTCGATATCGGAAGCCAAGGGCTTGTTGCGGCCATGGACCTTCAAAATGGCCGCGCGGCCCTCCCTGTCGGGAAGATCCACGGTTATGGTCCTATCGAAACGCCCTGGACGGAGCAAAGCGGGATCGAGGATGTCGGCCCTGTTCGTCGCGGCCATCACGATGACCCCGGAATTGTCTTCGAAGCCATCCATCTCCACCAAGAGTTGGTTGAGGGTCTGCTCGCGCTCGTCGTTGCCACCGCCAAGACCGGCGCCTCTCTGTCTTCCTACCGCATCTATTTCATCGATGAAGATCAAACAGGGGGCGTTCTTCTTGGCCGTGTTGAACATGTCGCGGACGCGTCCGGCACCAACGCCGACGTACATCTCCACGAAATCGGAACCGGAAATCGAATAGAAAGGCACGGAAGCCTCGCCAGCTACCGCCTTGGCCAGAAGGGTCTTGCCGGTGCCGGGAGGGCCAACCAACAGAATGCCTTTAGGAAGCTTGGCTCCCATCTTCTTGTATTTCTCGTTGCTATGGAAGTACTCGACTACTTCCCTGAGCTCGTTGACCACCTCATCGCAACCGGCGACATCGGAGAAGCGGACCTTGGAACTGGTCTCGCGCTTGGCCCGGGACTGGTTGAAGCTCATGATTTGGCCCTGGCCCATGTTCATGGACCGACTCATGGCCCTCAGCAGGAACCAACCCAGCAAGGCAAAGACGACGATGTACAAAAGAGGAGAAAGCCAAGACCAAACGCTGTTGGTCGACTCGATGGTCAAGCCGGAATAGCGGGTCGAGTCGAAGTACGCGCTTCCATCGCTATTGGTGCGGGTGCTCATGACCTCAACTATCCAGTTATACTGGTTTTCGTCGAATGTGCCTTGGAAGCCCTTGGTGGTGTTGCTATCCACGTAGGTGCCGCTGACATAGTAGATGTTGTCGGATGAGGCGCTTTGCTCGATCGTAACGGTTTGGATGTCCTCGTCCTCTAGGAAGGTGGCAAACTCGCCATCGGGAACCCCGTCCCCACTGGTATCGGCCGTAATCTGGGTATTGGTGAAGGTGGTGACTTCCATGGAAGTGCTCGGCTGGATGACGGTGTAATAGAGAATCAACGTAACGGCCATAACGAAGATCAACGCCGTCAGGACCAACGACCAAACGCTGTTTCTCCTACCGCCGTTGTTACTGTTTCTTTCTGCCATTGGCCGGCCTCCTAGATAGACGAACCTAAACGCTCAATAGATGATTATATAAGATAGATAGGACAATTCGACGACAATGTCTATTTATATACTCAATATTTTCATTTAGTTGGACCGATTCAAGAATCGCTAAAGATAAATATGCAAACAAAAAGGCCAGTTTTTCGAAAAGCTGGCCTTTTCGCGAATCCAATCGCTACTTTGCGATAGCGGGTTTGACAGAAGTGGAAGCGAGTGTAGGCTCTCCATCGTCATCATCGTCCTTGCTTGCAGCCGAAGCGGTGGCAGGGGCCGCGCCGGCCTTGCCAGGCTCTTGGACATAGCCATAGCCCTGGATCTCCTCGGGGAAGAACTCGCTGTCGGTGAAACCGGATTCAAGGGACTCGAAGTCTTCCTTGGATTCGCGCTCCTTGGCCACGAAGTCCTCTTTGGGATCGAGGGGGGCGATGCCGGTGCCGGCAGGTATGAGCTTGCCGATCATGACGTTCTCCTTCAAGCCCTTGAGGTAATCGGTCTTGCCTTGCAAGGTAGCATCGGTAAGGACCCTGGTGACCTCCTGGAACGAAGCGGCGGAAAGGAACGAGTAGGTATCCAGGGCAGCCTTGGTGACACCCAGTATCATAGGGCGACCAACGGCCGGACGTTGACCGTGTTCGAGGGCCTTTTGGTTCTTGGAAGTGAAGTTGAGCAAGTCGGTCCTCATGCCGGCGATCAGATCGGTGTCGCCAGCATCGACGACTATGATCTTGGAAAGCATCTGCCTGACGATGACCTCGATGTGCTTGTCGGAAATGTTGATGCCCTGGGCGCAGTAGACCTTCTGGACCTCGTCGATGATGTAGCGGGCGACAGTGGCGGGGTCGGGGTATTCCAGCAATTCCTTGGGATCGATGGAACCGAAGGTAAGAGGCTGGCCGTTGACCACGTGCTGGCCGTTGGTCACCTTGACCCTGGCGCCATAGTTGGTAGTGAACTGCTTGGACTCGAGTTTGTTGGTGACGGTGATGGCCCAACGATCGCCGACCTGCGATATGTCGGTGACGTCGCCTTCGATAGAGGAAATGGTAGCCTGACCCTTGGGGTTACGGACCTCAAGCAACTCCTGAACACGGGGAAGACCCTGAGTGATATCGGAACCGGCAGTGCCACCTTCGTGGAAGGTACGCATGGTCAGCTGAGTGCCAGGCTCGCCTATCGACTGAGCGGCCATGATACCGACGGTATCGCCGATCTTGGCCATCTCGCCTGTCGCCATGTTGCGGCCGTAGCAGTGGACGCAGACACCGTCGGAAGATTGGCAGGTGAGAAGCGAGCGAATCTCGACGGTCTCCACGCCGGCGGCAGCGATCTTGGCGGTTATGCCCTCGTCGATGAACTGGTTGGCCTTGACGATGAGGTCGCCCTTCTTGTCATAAAGGTCGGTGGCAGCGAAGCGACCGAGGCAACGTTGAGCCAAGGAGACGACCTCCTTGCCATCGCTGTCCAAGACCGGACGGACCCAGATGCCGTGATCGGCACCGCAATCCTCCTCGCGGATTACGACAGCGTGGGAGACATCGACCAAACGACGGGTGAGGTAACCGGAATCGGCGGTCTTCAAGGCGGTATCGGTAGAACCCTTACGGGCACCATGAGTGGCGATGAAGTACTCGCTGACGTCCATGCCATCGCGGAACGAATGCTTGACAGGTATCTCGAGAATCTTGCCATTAGGTCCGCTCATCAAGCCACGGATTCCAATCAACTGGACGAAGTTGTTTATGGAACCACGGGCGCCCGAGCGCGCCATCATGAAGACGGGGTTACGCGGATTGGCCTTCATGTAGCCATCGACCATGGATGTGATGGTGTCCTTGGCAGCGGTCCAGCGCTTGATTATGGCATCGTGACGCTGTTCGCCAGTCAAGACGCCTTCGTCGTAACGCTCCTGGATCTCGTCCACGTCCTTGTCGGCAGCGGCCACGACCTGCTCCCTTCCGGGGAGCGGGTTGATATCGGTGATGGAGATGGTGAGTCCCAACTTGGTGCAATAGAAGTAGCCAGTATCCTTGATGCGGTCGAGAAGCATGGCGGTACGGGTGGAGCGATAGCGACGGAACAACTCGTTGATTATCGAGGCAAGTTCCTTCTTGGAGACGGGTACGGTGGCGTTCCACTTGTCCTTGAAGTAGGTCGGGATATCGGTCCCCATCGGCACGAACCAACCATCGGAAGCGGAAACGAACGAGCCCTTGGCATGGGACGGAGCATCGTTGATGTAGGGGAAGTCGGAGGGGAACATGCTGTTGAAGATGAGCTTTCCGACCGTGGTCAAAAGGTACTCGGAGTTTTGCTTTGCGGTGAAGGAAGCCTTGTGCAGGGCAGCCGCAGGTATGGCCACGCGGTTGTTCATGTGGACCGCCTTGGCGTCATAGGCCCTCATGACCTCATCGAAGTCACGGTAGACGTGTCCGTCCATCAAGGCATATTCGCCGAAGCGCTCCGCATTTACGGTGTCGCCACGGGCAAGCGCCTCTTTCTGCTGAGCCAAGAAGTCGGCCGGAGCCTGCTCGGAGGTGAGGAAGTAGTGACCGACGACTATATCCTGGACAGGTATGGCCAAGACGGTGGCATCACGAGGCGAAAGGATGTTCTTGGTGGAGATCATCAAATCGAAGGCTTCCTGCTGGGCCTCCCTTGAAAGAGGGACATGGATAGCCATCTGATCGCCATCGAAATCGGCGTTGAAGCCGGGGCAGACCAACGGATGAAGACGGATGGCGCGACCATCGACCAACACGGGCCTGAAGGCCTCGATGCCCAAACGGTGCAAAGTGGGGGCACGGTTCAAGAGGACCGGGTGGTTGGGGACGATCTTCTCCAACACGTCATAGACCTTGTCGTCGTAGCGTTCGATCATCTGGTCGGCCTGCTTGGTGGTGGAAGCATAGCGCTCCTTCATCAGTTCGCAGGCGATGAAAGGCTTGAAGAGCTGAATGGCCATCTCGCGCGGCAAGCCGCACTGGTCCATCCTGAGGAACGGACCGACGCAGATGACGGAACGGCCGGAATAGTCGACACGCTTGCCCAAGAGGTTTTGACGGAACCTGCCGGACTTGCCCTTCAAGGCGGAAGACAAGGACTTGAGCGGACGGCCTTGGGTACCGGTGACGGGCTTGTTGCGACGGCCGTTGTCGATTAGGGCATCGACAGCTTCCTGAAGCATACGCTTCTCGTTGACCATGATGACGGTCGGAGCCTTCATGTCGATAAGCTTCTTCAAGCGGGCATTCCTGATGATGACACGGCGATACAGCTCGTTGAGGTCGGATACGGCATAACGGCCTCCATCCAACTGGGTCATAGGCCTGAGATCGGGCGGGATTACGGGGACGGCCTCCAGTATCATCCAGGATGGGTTGTTTGCGGAATTCCTTATCGACTCGACGACCTCCAGGCGCTTCAGAAGCTTTTGGCGCTTCTGGTTCTTCTGGCCCTGGGTCTCCTTGAGCTCGCTTTCGATCTTGGTGAATTCGGCATTGACGTCGATTTCCTTCAAAAGTTGCTCGGCCGCCTCGGCGCCCCAGCCGAACTTGGCGCCGGTGAACTTGGTGATGAAGTGGGAGGTGGAAATGAAATCGTAAGTCTCCTGGTTGTTATGGAGATGTTCGATCAAGTCCTGGCAATGCCTCTTGTCCTCGGGCATGGCATCGGTGACGACACCCTGGTCGATGAAGCTGTTGAGGATGGTTATGAACTTCTCGCGTCCGTTCTTCTCATCCAAGACCTCCTTGTAGGCCAAAAGCTTGCAGGAGCCCGGATTGAGCACGATGTGGGACTGGAAGTAAATGACCTCTTCCAGATCCTTGGGCGGGATGTCCAAAAGCAAAGCCATCTTCGAAGGAGTGCCCTTGAGATACCAGATGTGGGCGCAAGGGGAAGCGAGGTTGATGTAACCCATGCGCTCCCTGCGAACCGCCTTGGTAGTGACCTCGACGCCGCACTTCTCGCAGACGATGCCAGCGAACCTTATCTTCTTGTACTTTCCGCAATGACACTCATAGTCCTTGGCCGGACCGAAGATCCTCTCGCAGAACAAGCCATCGGGCTCGGGTTTCTGCGAACGGTAGTTGATAGTCTCAGCCTTGGTGACCTCACCGGCTCCGGGCTTCCCGTGCCTTTCGGCATAGGACCAATTCCTGATGGCCTCGGGTGATGCAAGGCCAATCTTTATCGAAGCCAATCTATCTAGATCGAACATCAGTCACCCTCCTTTCCGTCATCATCGCCATTAGTGGAAGAAGAGTCATCGTTCTTCTCGGCATCCTTGAGGTCGTCCAAAGAGACGACATCGGAAGAATCGCCGTAGAGATCCTTGACATCGTCGCCAAGACGATGGGAAGCATTCTCCTTGGCTTCCTCGTCCTCGATGGAATAGTTGCGGGTATCGTGGATGATCTTGCGGGTTTCCTTGGCGTTCTCGGCCGTGATGGAATCCATGTCGATGGGCTTGTTGTCCTTGTCGAGAAGCTGGACGTCTATAGCCAGGCCCTGCAACTCCTTGAGCATGACCCTGAACGATTCAGGCATGGACGGACGAGGCACGGGCTGACCCTTGAGGATGGCTTCGTAGCACATATTCCTGCCGACCATGTCGTCGGACTTGATGGTGAGCATCTCCTGCAAGGTGTGTGCGGCTCCGTAGGCTTCCAAAGCCCAGACCTCCATCTCGCCGAAACGCTGACCGCCGTTTTGGGCCTTGCCGCCCAAAGGCTGCTGAGTGACCAAGGAATATGGTCCGGTCGCACGGGCATGAACCTTGTCGTCGACCATATGGTCGAGCTTGATCATGTACATGGTACCGACCGATATCCTGTTGTCGAAAGGCTCGCCGGTCTGACCATCGTAGACGACGGTCTTGCCATCAGGAGCCACGCCAGCCGCCTCCATCAAGGAAGCCAGTTCCTGGGTTGAGACACCATCGAAGACGGGAGTGGCGACCTTGAGGCCTAGCCGCTTGCAGGCTTCGCCCAAGTGGGTTTCCAAGATCTGACCGATGTTCATACGTGAAGGGACGCCCAACGGGTTGAGGAGCATGTCCATCGGGGTGCCATCGGGCAAGAAGGGCATATCCTCGACGGGTACGAGCCTGGAAATGACACCCTTGTTGCCATGACGTCCGGACATCTTGTCGCCTTCGGAGATCTTTCTCTTCTGGATGATGTGGACCTTGACTTCCTCCATGACGTTGGGCGGAAGCTCATCGCCGCTGGAGCGCTTGAAGATCTTCACGTCCTGGACTATCCCGGCGCCGCCATGAGGCACCTTCAAGGATGAATCCTTGCCCTCCTTGGTCTTGTCGGAGAAGATGGACTGAAGCAGTTTCTCCTCGGGGGTGAGTTGAGTCTCGCCCTTCGGGGTGATCTTGCCGACCAGGATGTCGCCTTCCCTGACGACCGTGCCGGGGATCACGATGCCGTTCTCATCCAAATGGGACTTGGCTTCCTCGGAGATATTGGGGACCTCGCGGGTGAATTGCTCATTGCCGATCTTGGTCTTGCGCAGATCGATGGTGTATTCGTCGATATGGATCGAAGTGAAGGTATCGTCGCGCCGCTTCTGCTCGCACATCACGACTGCGTCCTCGTAGTCGTAACCGTGCCAAGTCATGAAGGCGATTGTCTCGTTCTGGCCCAAAGCCAGATCGCCGTGATCCATTGCGGGTCCGTCGGCGATTATCTGACCGGCCTTCACATGGTCTCCTATGGCGACAATGGGAGTCTGGTTTATGCAGGTGGCTTGGTTGGCCTTGGCGAACTTCCTTAGCTTGTAAAGGACCTTCTCCTTGGTCTCGTCTTCCTCTATCTCGACCTTGGTGGCATCGACGTAGGTGACGGTCCCGTCGTTCTTGGCGACTACCGCAGCGCCGGAATCATGGGCGATCTTGTACTCCATGCCGGTTCCCACGAAGGGAGTGTGAGGCCTAAGCAAAGGCAAGGCCTGACGCTGCATGTTGGATCCGAGCAAAGCACGGGTGGTATCGTCGTTCTCCAGGAAGGGAATGCAAGCCGCGGCGATGGAGACGATCTGCTTAGGCGAGACATCGATGTAGTCGACTTCGTCCCTGTCAGCCAGAATGGTATCGCCATCACGACGGGCAATGACCCTCTTGTCCAGTATCTCGCCATCGGGCGCGATGTTGATGTTGGCTTCGGCTATGGTATGGCCACGCTCCTGGTCGGCGGTCATGTACTCCGTCTCGTCCTGGATGACATGATGGTTGCGGACACGGCGGTAAGGAGTGGTTATGAAGCCATGTTCGTCAATCTTGGCATAGCAGGCCAAATTGTTGATCAAGCCGACGTTTTGACCCTCAGGGGTCTCGATAGGACAAATACGGCCGTAATGGGTGTAATGGACATCACGTACCTCGAAGGAAGCACGGTCACGGGAAATGCCGCCGGGTCCCAAGGCGGATATACGGCGCTTGTTGGTCAATTCAGCCAATGGGTTGGTCTGATCCATGAACTGGGAGAGCTGGGAAGAGTTGAAGAAATCCTTGATGTTGGAAGTCAAGGGCTTGATGTTCAAGACGTTGGAAGGCTTGGTATTGGCGGAATTGGGATCGGAAAGCAGGGCGATCATGCGGTCACGGATGGACTTCTCCATACGTGAGAGGCCCTGACGGAAATGCTCCTGAATCAACTCGCCGACGCATTTGACACGGCGGTTGGAAAGGTTATCGATGTCGTCCACATCCCCGATCCCGTCGATGACGTTGAGCATGTAGGAGAAGATGGCGAATATATCGGAGGCGGTGACATAGGAAACGGTCAGGTTGAGATCGGTCCCGACTATGTTCAAGACCTTGCCGGTAGGGGCATCGCCAGCATGGACCTTTACGAAATTGACCTTGCCATGGGTGTCCAAGGCGGTATTGATGTGGAACCAGTTGTCGGGGTCGGTACCGTCGAGTTGGCAGTTGCCCTTCTCGAAGAACTTCGCGTTAGCTAGCTTTTGGACATCCTCGTGAGTCAATTGATGGCCATTCTCGAAAACGACCTCACCTGTGTCACCATCGACCAGGTCCTGCGCCAACACCCTGTTGGTCAAGCGGTTGTAGATACCGAGTTTCTTGGTCAGCTTGAAGCGGCCAGCCCGACCCAAGTCGTAATGTTTCTTGTCGAAGAAGCGAGTGTGGACCAAAGAGGTAGCCGAGGAATCGGTTATGGGTTCGCCGGGACGAAGCTTGGCGTAGATTTCCTTTACGGCGAGCTTGGCGATCTGGGACAGGTCACCGTTCTTGATGGTAGGCACCTTGAACTTGTCCAAGGTGTTGTCCAAAAGTTTGTTGCCATCACCAAACAGCTGATGGATGGTCAGATCATCGACCAAGCCCAAAGCCCTCATCAAGGTGACGGAGGCGACCTTGCGCTGCTTGTCGATGCGAACGGTCAAGACATCCTTGGCATCGGACTCAAACTCCAGCCAGGTACCACGCTGCGGGATTATGTCCGCACCGTAGATCAGCTTTCCGGACTTGTCGCGTTCCTTGGAAAGATAGGCGCCAGGGGAACGGACGATCTGGGAGACTATGCAACGCTCGGCACCGTTTATGACGAAGGTGCCCGAATCGGTCATGGTCGGATAGTCGCCCATGAAGACCGGCTCCTCGACGATCTTGCCATCGGGGAAGCGAAGCCTCATGGTCGCCGTGAGCTTGCGGCTGTAAGTCAGGTTCTTGGCCTTGGCCTCGAAGGGTCCGCCTTCGGGTGTCGGCTCGGACCACTTGAATGAACCGGGAACGTATTCCAGCACTATCTCCTTGGCGCTGGTGTCGCCCTTCTCCTCCTGCTTGAGCTTGGGGTCGATGGAACCGATGGGGAAGAAGTCGTTCAATTCGTCATCGATGCCCTTCTCCAAGAAGGACTGGAAAGAATCAGTCTGGATCTCGCAAAGGTTAGGCAGTGCCAGTGCACCCGAAACCTTGGCGAAGTCGATACGATCATTATTCAATCTCTTGTAGTTGTCTATGAAGCTGATGTCTGCTTTGGTCTCACCCATTATCAATACCTCTCTCTATGTCTACGGGAAGGTCTCGCCGGTAGCAAGGGGTCGCCATGCACTACGACCCCCGGCTGTCGGCTTCGTTTCCTTAAAACCTACAAACGCCCGGGCCATTTGGGCCGCGGGTCGGAAACTACTAACAAGACGACGGGGAGACTACTTGACTTCGACGGTAGCGGAAGCAGCCTCGAGCTTCTTCTTGATCTCGTCAGCTTCGGTGGGAGAAACCTTCTCCTTGATCTTGGAAGGTACGACATCGACGAGCTTCTTGGCATCCATCAAGCCCAAGCCAGTGATGGCCTGAACAGCCTTGATGACGGCGACCTTGGAACCGGTGAAGCCAGTCAAAGTGACGGTGACCTCGCTGGGTCCTTCGGCCTTGGCAGCGGCGGCGGGGGCAGCGGCGACAGCCGCGGCGGCCTTGACGCCGAACTCAGTCTCGATGGCCTTTACCAAATCGAAGAGCTCGACTACGGTGTACTCCTTCAAAGAGGCGATAATGTCTTCCTTGCTAACTTTTGCCATAATTATTGGTTTTCCTCCTGTGTGGCAACTACGACTAAGCAGCCTTGGGGGCAGCGACAGCCGCGGGTGCGGCAGGGGCTTCCTTCTGCTTCTTCTCGGCGATCAACTTCACATCGATGGCGAGATTGCGCATACCGGCTTCCAAAACCGAAAGCAGCATGGAGAGCAAGCCCTTCCTGCTTCCGGCAGCGCCGATCTCGGCCATGGACTTCGCATCCATGAAGGTGTGATCGATAAGACCACCCTTGATGACTGCGAACTTAGCGTTGTTGGCGCAGAAATCGCTCACGACCTTCAAAGCGGCGATAGGATCATCGCAGGTGATCAGGGCATTGGCCCCGACCAGGTACTTCTCCAGATCCTTGTCGTTCTCTTCGTCAAGAGCGCGCTTAACCAACGTGTTCTTCCTGATCTCCAAACCGGCCTTAACCGGCTTGTCATCGACCTTGACGTCACGCAAAGCGCGACGCAATTGGGTCAAGGAAGCGACGTCGAGTCCCTGATAGGACATGACGATCACGCTGCTAGCGGTCTTGAGACGGTCAGCGAGTTCCGCAACTTCAGCCTTCTTGGCTTCAAGTGTCTTGGGATTCACTTACTGTTACCTCCCGAATCCTTGTCGTATCTTCTCGTCTCATCCCGACTGCCTTTTTGGCAAACAACATACTCTTGGGACTGTGGCATGTGCCTCGGCAACCTTATTAAGCCTTTTAAGCCGTCGCTGTCTTAGGTACGCTGTTTATGCCAGAACTACTTCCGATCGCGGCAATTACTTGCTGGCGACCGGATTGATCTTGATGGCGGGACCCATGGTGGTAGAGACTGAGATGTCCTGAATGTAGGTGCCCTTCACCGAAGCGGGCTTTACCTGGTTCACCAGGTTGATGATGGAATGGATGTTGTCGGCGAGATCCTTGTCGGAGAAGGAGACCTTCCCAATCGGGAGCTGGATGTTTCCATCCTTGTCGGTACGGTATTCGACCTTACCGTTCTTGATCTCCTTTATGGCTTCGCCGATGTTCATGGTAACGGTGCCGGTCTTGGGGTTAGGCATCAAACCCTTGGGTCCGAGCACACGGCCAAGACGTCCTATCTGGCCCATCATGTCCGGAGTGGCGACTATTACGTCGAATCCGAACCAGTTCTCCTTCTGGATCTTCTCCAGGTAGTCGACATCACCCACGAAATCGGCCCCAGCCGCCTTGGCATCAGCCTGCTTGGTCCTGGTCAAGGCCAAGATCTTCTTGGTCCTGCCATTGCC
>DHEG01000003.1:54217-58175 GCA_002399765.1 Caryophanales bacterium UBA4856
TCGACGCTGGAATCGAACTTCGTGGTAGCGGTCTTCTTTAGCAAAGCCGCTGCCTCTTCGACGGAGTAGGTCTTGCCTTTTTCCAAAAGCTTGGCCACTGCTCTATACTTCTTGCCTCTCTTGAATGCCATGTTGTAGCCCTCCCTCACTTAGTAGCCGCAGTCTCGGGCTGGCCATCGACGGCTATACCCATGGACTTGGCGGTACCCAAAACGCAATTCACGGCCGCTTGTTCGGTCTTTACGTTAAGGTCAGGCAACTTGTACTTGGCAATCTTCTCGATCTCGGCAAAGGGGACATGGGCGATAGGAGTCTTGTGGGTAGCGGCGCCCTTCTCTATCTTTGCCGCTTTCTCCAAGAGGAAGAAAACGGGTGAAGTCTTCAGCTGGATGTCGAAGGTCCTATCCTCATAGATGGTGAGGATGCAGGGAACCAACTCACCCTTGCGCTTCTCGGTTTCCGCATTGAACTTCTGGCAGAATTTGGCGCCGATTCCGAAAGGACCAAGTTTCTGTCCCAGCTTTGCAGGGCTGGCCTGTCCGGCCATGGCCGTAATGGTCATGACACGAGTGATCTTCTTTGCCACGGTATTTGTGCCTCCATTCCCGTGATGGTGGTACGGCTGGATTCACCTAGCCTCCCACGTTTCATAGCGTGTTCGATAGATATAAAAGCATATAAAAAGGGCAAAACACGCAAAGGATAATTTACGACTTTGGTGAATAGGTGTCAACCTAATCCTCTATGGGATCAGACTTTGTTTCCGATGAATATGATTCTATCTCTTTTTTGCCCCATTTGCTCTTTTGTTCCCGTTTCCTAGCCACGTATATCCGCGATGTGTGAAAATAGAAGAAAGAGGCAAGGAATTTATGGATCCAAAAACGGAGATACTCCTGATATCCGAAAGAGCCAGCAAGGCCAAGGCGGAAAGGGACGACGTAATTGACGGCACGATAGGGATGCTAATGGGAAATGATGGGGAATTGGCCGTGATTCCTGCCGTCAGCAAGACCTTCGGAGAGAGGCTCAACTTCAAGTACCCGCCGATTTCCGGCGATCCGAAATACAAGGACCTAGCCTTCCAATGGGTCTTCGGCGATTCGAAGGCCGAGGCGGAGAAGAACAACGAAGTAAACCTCTTCGGTACTTTGGGCGGCACCGGTGCCGTATTCATGGCGATGCGTTACGCCGGACACCAAGACTACGAAATACTGATCCCAGACATCGCCTGGCCCAATTACAAGACCATCGCCGAAGCCAATGGGCTTTCGGCCAGTGAATACTCCTTGTTCACCAAGGAAGGTGGCTTCAACTTCCCGGCCGTCGAAGCGAAGGTCAGGGAAGCCAAGAAGAACCACAGAGGCTTCATGTTGATAGTCAATGACCCTTGCGAGAATCCCACCGGCTATTCCCTGACCAGGGAGGAAGGCGAAGAACTTTACGAGAAAGTTGCCGAATGGGGCGAGGAGTACAACATATCGGCTTCGCTCCTTTTCGATATCGCCTATCTGGACTTCGCGGCCCAGGTGCCCTCCTGGCTCGCCATTGCGGCTCGGGGCCAATACGGGGGCGTGGAGACTTTCATAGCCTTCTCGGCTTCGAAGACGTTCAGCTGCTATGGCCTTAGGATCGGCGAGTTGATCGCCCTGAAGCCCAAGCCGGCGCCTTTGGGCTACAGCAAGGCCCTCGTAGGCTACTTGTCGGAATTGGCGAGGGGAATCTATTCCATGCCCAATGGTACCGGCATGCGGGCCTTGGCCAAAATCATGGATCCGGCCGTCGTCAGGGATACCAAGGCCCAGGTCCATGCCATCGAAAGGATACTTAGGGAAAGGGGAAACAAGATAGGCGACAGCCTGAAGTCTTTGCGCGTCCCCTTCTTGCCCTATAAGGAAGGCTTCTTCCTGACGGTGGCGACCAACGGCAAGAATGCGGTGGACATTACCCAGGCCTTGGAAAGGGAAGGCATCTACCTGGTCCCGATGCCACCTCACTTCATAAGGGTATCGATAGGCTCCCTTAAATCCGGTCAGGAATCGCCATTGGCGAAGGCTTTGGCCAAGGAGATAGTCGGCTGAAGCTGTTTTGAAATAAAAGTCGATGTGATATATTAAGACACCGCAAGACCATTGGTTTTGCACCTGTCTGGTTCCGCCGGGTGAGACCAAGAATCCCCGCGAACCATTCCAAAAGGCAGCAAGTGATTACTAAGGAGGTCACTGATCCGATGAACAAGCAATTGGTTCAAAAGGTCACGGCCACCCAGATCCGTCCGGATCTTCCCGAGTTCTCTACCGGCGACACCATCAAGGTGTCAGTAAAGATACGCGAGAACAACAAGGAGCGTCAGCAGGTATTCGAGGGCGTCGCGATCAACATCCGCGGTGTCGGCGTTTCCCGCTCGTTCACTGTTAGGAAGAATTCCGCAGGGGTCGGGGTCGAGCGTACCTTCCTGTTCAACTCACCGAACATCGTTTTCATCGACGTCGTCAAGAACGGTAAGGTCAGACGCAAGAAACTCACATATCTGAGAAAGCGTTCAGGAAAGCGCGCCAAGGTCAAGGAGATTCTGTTGGGCGAAGAGCAGAAGAAGGCTCTCGAGGCTCAACGTGAACTATCCAAGGCCGCCGCGGCCAAAGCAGCCGAGAAGAAAGCCGTCAAAGCCGAAGCGAAGCCCGCCGCACCCGTTGCGGCCAAGCCCGCTGCCACTGAGACAGCCAAGCCCAGCGAGGCCAAACCCGCCGAGCCTTCCAAAGCCGCTCCTGAGACTAAGTAACAGGTTCTCAGCGAAAAAGGACTGGTCATCATGGCCGGTCCTTTTTTTCTTGCCAACACACGCCAGGTGCGCCTAGGACTCCAATCCTATTTGTGGTTTTTCTCCACCGCGGCCAGTTCCTTGGCCATGTCGCGGCCCAAATCGAGCTTGGCAAAAGCCTCGTCGGTGGGAAGGATGGAGCGGAAATCGGTGATCCTCTTTACGCCGATGAGCCCGACCTTGAGACTGCAGGCCAAGACATGTCCACCCAAGGTCTTCCTATCGCGGGAGATGAAATGGAGATGCCAGCCAAAGTAACTGTGTGTCAAATAAGGCGAGACCCAGAAGCCCACGATGGTTCCCTCGATTCTTTCGACCTGCTTTTCCACCTGGCTCTTGGCGACCAAGGGAAAGGGCTTATAGGGCTTTGCCTGCTTGGCGCAGGCCCGCACCAATACCGAATCGAAGGTCCCATCCACCCTCACGAAACAGGAATAGTTGTCGCCCTTGCATTCGATCTTACGCACATCGTCCATCCGGCTTTCCAAGGTAGCGATGTCGGGGATGCCAGAGGCCTGAAAGACCGAGCCGGCCATCAAGTCCGAAGACACCAGGGCAAAGGCGACCTTCTCGTCGGGGCGGGCCTCTACCACCGCGCCACCCGCCAATCCTTTGTAGGCCTTGCCATCTATTATGATGGCTTCGCCATCGAGGTCTTCATAGGTCCCAACTCCCAGGGAACCATTGGCCAAAAGGTCCTTTACGGTCATTGCTCCCTGATAATGACCCAACATGAGGGCCGAAAGAGTCGATACTTGGAAAGCTGACATAAGGATAACCTCCTCTGGAACAGCAAAAGGATTCTACTATAGAAAGCAAGGGCCGTATAGGTCGCGGCCCGAGGACGTTTTCACATTTCCTTTGGCGATTCTGCGAAGACAAGATATACCTTAAGGCAGCGCAATGACAATTCCCCCTTCGCAAGTTTGGGCAGGGGCGGCAGGGGCTGCTTGGAGAACCTAAGGCGCCGATTGCACCTACGCCGGTAGGGATCCAAAAGGGGGTTAGCAGAGAATTCCCGACGCATCTTGTCGTCAGGGCAGGCAAAGGCCTTCCTGGCGGCGGCCTTGCGGGCTTCAAGGACTTTGGCCGACAGTTTCGCCAAGTCCTTGCCGGCCTGGGCCCTGGCGGCCTTTATTT
>DHEG01000003.1:58398-74691 GCA_002399765.1 Caryophanales bacterium UBA4856
GCCAAATTGCCAAAGAGGAACTTCAGGGACCTTTTCACATACCGCTTCTCTTTTTGGAGTTCCTTGTCCCCCTCGCGCTTCACCGTGTAGGCGAAAAGCCTTGGGGTATTGGCCTTCATTGTCTGGGGGCGGGTCTTCAACTCCAATCTGTTAGCACCATCCACCAGCCAGGGAGCCAAAACGCAGGTGAAGATCAGGGCAAAGGCCAACTGGTAGATGGCCGTCTCCATATATGCAGCGGTGGAAGGCAGAGCCGCCGCGGCCAGTTCCGGTATGGAAAGGGATACCCCGGCGACCCCTGACATGGCCAAGGTGACATACCCGCTTCGCTTCACCACGAATTTCTCGAAAAGGAGCGAGGGCATTATCGCCACCCCATAGAAGACCAAGGTCAAAAGGAGTGCCGAGGGAATCTCCTTGGCAGCACTGACAAGGTTTATATACGATCCAAACTGGAAGCCCAAAAACATGATGATCACCGAATTGCCCCGCTCGAAGAAGGACCTGAGAGCCGGATCCAGATTGCCCAACAGGATGCCGAAGGCAAAAGGGAGAATCAAGGACAGGATTGGCCGATAGTCTATCGAAGCCCCTTCCGCGCCCTGGAGCAGCAGCAGGGGGAAGACGGGCAGGGCCAACATCAGGCTTATGCTGAAATAACTCCGATCGGAATCATCGCCATATGGCTCGGTGAGGCCATTGAACAAGACGGCGTTTGGAGAAGCCAAGCAGGACAGCAATGCCACAAACGATACCCCGACGAATCCCGCAAGGCCCCACACCTCCAAGGCCAGGAAGGCGAAGGCATAGACCAGGCCGAAGCGTATCGCTATCAAAGGCAAGCCGACCTTGACCATGGTCTTGAGCTTCCTGACATCGGTCTGGGTGCCCGTGAAGAACAGCATCAATCCCAAGAAGGGTATTATCCCCTTGGAGGAGAACAGGGTCTGCATGGGATCGCCCAGTTCGGCCCAAAGGTCAGCCACGCCAAAGGATTGGGACACCGTGGTTATGATGGCCCCGAGGAAAAGGGGGATTATCATCAAGCCGCCCGGGAATGAATTAAAGATCCTGTGGAGAGGCAATAGTTGTTTGGCCTTGCTGTCTTTTAGGTCCATCGCGCTTCCTTCCTTAAGAGTTAGATTAGCATAATCCCCGTCTTGTTCCTGTCCTGAATAACCGATGATATCTGGCATTGGCCAAGCAAAGGCTCCGTATGCTTTCAATCGTGCAAAAATGCAGAAAGAGGGGAAAGGTAAAATGTCAGTTCCGTTGGGGTCGTCGCTGCCAAATCTTACGAGTCTCCATGTAGTTACTTATTTGGTTTGAGGAATGCCAAAATGATTAAATTAAATACCATGGGCTTTTGCGTTTCAATGGTCTAGTGTGTCTTTTGGCCTCCTATGAACCCACCGATTCAAGTTCGTCTTCGGCATCTAGCGAGACGCCAGTCTATACCGCAGCATACAGATACAATGAGGACTCCAGGAATTCCCTGAAATTCCAGTTGCCGGTATTCACCGATGCCGATCGGGATGGCGACGTCTTCCCTTTGATGAGTCCTTCCTTGCCGGCATAGATAGAAGGCGGCTTGTTCTAACATAGACAGCGGTTTCTACCTGACGCTGGATTGATGCGTCTGTGAAGCCTGGGCACTTGACAGCCATTGCTCCAGTTGATAAGATTCTCGATGCTAATTAAAGGAGCATTCCATGGTTAAGATCAGATTGAGAAGGACTGGCCGCCGCAATAGCCCCAGCTACAGGATCGTCGTATCCGATTCACGCCGTACCCCCGCTTCGACCGCTTTGGCCGAGTTGGGCCACTATGACCCGTTGGGCCGCAAGGGCTATGAGATCTCTTTGGACGAGAAGGCGGCCATCGATTGGCTTTTGAAGGGCGCCATACCCTCCGATTCGGTCAAGACCCTCTTGAAGAAGCAGGGCGTATATGCCAAGTTCCTGGCTGCCAAGAAGGAAGCCAAGGTCGCCAAGAAGTAAGCCATTGCTGTTAGAATAGGCATCGGGGGGCTAAAGGCATGGGCGACTTTGCAAAAAGTGTCGATCTATCCGACAAAATCGCGGCCATCTGCAAGCCTTTGATTTCCGCGCCCGAACATCTGTCGGTCAAAATGACCAACGATGAGCGTAAGGAACAGGCCTATTTGATAAACTGCGATGAGGCCGACGTCGGGAAGCTATTGGGAAGGCACGGGATAATCTCCGATTCCCTAAGGACGATCGTCAACATATCCTTGAGGGCCTATAAGAAGAAAGCATCACTGACTTTCGCCGCATGGCCCGACAAGGCAAACTGAAAAGGGAAGGCGGCGCTGCCGCCTTTTCTTTTTGGCTAGGGGGAATGAAATAAAACATGGAACGCAAAACAGTAGGGCACATAGCCAACACCTTCGGCTTAAGAGGCGTCTTTAAGGTCGCCCTCTTGACCGATGCGCCGACCATCCGCTTCGCCGCTGGCAACAAAGTGGAGATCGATGGCAAGGAGTACGAAGTAGAGAGCTTCAAGCTCAAGAATGCCCATCTGGGCCTTCTTGGGCTGAAGGGCCTAGACGACATAAACCTTTCCGAGAAGTTCATCGGAAAGGATATATACGAAATGGTAGAGCCCTTGCCAGGGACCGTATTCATCGATGATCTCATAGGCCTGAGCCTTCTAGACAAGGACGGGAAGACCGTCGGCAAGGTCAAAGACGTAACCGACATGAATAGCCATGACTATCTGGCCTTGGATAACGGCAAGTACATTCCTTTTTTGGTAGGGGTCTTCGTGGAGAAGCCCGATTACAAGGCCAAGACCATGAAGTTGACCCCTTTGGGCGAGCAAGCCCTGGCTCAATGACCATAAACATCCTGACGCTCTTCCCTGAATTCTTCCGCGGCTTTCTCGACAACTCGATAATCAAACGCGCCATCGCAAAGAAGGTGGTCTCGTTTCGGATAATCAACATCCGCGACTTTTCCTTGGACAAGAACCATCGGGTCGATGATCACACCATCGGTGGCGGTGCCGGTCTGATAATGAGGATGGAACCTTTGATGGATTGCCTTAGGAAAAGCAACCTCATGAATACCCACAAGATTCTCCTGACTCCAAAAGGCAGTACCTACAGTCAAAAGGATGCAATCCGTCTTTCCGAATCAAAACTTGACATAACCTTGGTGTGCGGCCATTACGAGGGCGTGGATGCCCGATTCGAAGACTATGTGGACGAGCAGATCTCAATAGGTGACTATGTCATGACGGGTGGGGAAATCGGGGCGATGGCCATCGCCGATTCGATAACCCGCCTTCTTCCAGGTGCCATCGCAGCCGATTCCACCAAGGAGGAGAGCTTCGGGGCCGGCCTTTTGGAGTATCCCCAATACACCTATCCTCTCGAATACGAAGGCAAAAGGATACCCCAGATCCTTTTCGGGGGCGACCATGAGAAAGTCAGGCTGTGGCGTCTCAAGAAGGCCCTTGAAACAACGGCGGAAAAACGTCCGGACCTCTTGAGGTCCAGACGTTTCACCAAGGAAGAGCTCAAACTGCTGGCTCAGATCGAGGCGGAGAAGAAAGCCAAGTAGCGCTCACCGCTGACGGAACATGTCAGCCATCTGGCCCATCTGCATCATGTTGCGCATCTGGGGCAACTGCTTCTTCATGATCTCGTACCGCTTCAAGAGGCGGTTGACCTCTTCGTTGGAGGTCCCGGATCCGTTGACTATGCGGTCCTTGCGGGAGGCCTTTATCATCTCCGGCTTCTTGCGCTCGGCTACCGTCATCGAATCGATTATGACTTCGTAGAGCTTCAGTTCGGATTCCACGGTAGCCAATTGCCCATCCGAGATCCTCGGCAAACCGGGGATCATCTTCAGGATCTTGGAAAGGGAGCCGAGTTTCTTTATCTGCCTCATGACCGAAAGCATGTCGTTCAAATCGAATTGGCCGCTCATGAGCCGCTTAGAGGTCTTCATGGTCTGCTTCTCGTCGACCTTGCTTTGGATGTCCTCGATCAGGGTCATGACATCGCCCATGCCCAAGATCCTGTCCGCCATGCGGTCAGGATGGAAGTTCTCGATGTCCTCCAGTTTCTCCCCAGTGCCCGAATACTTGATGGGTATTCCGGTCATCTTGCGGATGGAAAGGGCAGCTCCGCCCCTGGCATCGCCATCGAGTTTCGACATCACCAAGCCGGTGACCGGCAACTCCTTGGAGAAGGCCAAGGCCACGTTGACGGCATCCTGGCCGGCCATCGCATCGACCAAAAGGAGAGTCTCGTCAACGGGAATGGCGCTGTGGACGTCCTTGAGTTCCGCCATCAGCGGCGCATCTATCTGCAGCCGACCGGCGGTATCGACGATCAAGACGTCGTAACGTTCGCCTCTGGCCTTCTCGTATGCTGCCTTGGCAATGGCGGAAGTCTTGCTTCCGCTCCTGTCCTCGTAGATGTCAACGCCGGCTTGTTTGGCGATGGTATCCAACTGGTCGATGGCGGCTGGACGCTGGGTATCGTCAGCGCAAAGGAGGACCTTCTTCCCATACTTCGACTTATAAAGCAAGGCCAATTTTCCGGCAGTGGTGGTCTTGCCGGTTCCCTGCAGGCCCACGAGCAACATGACGGTGGGCTTTCCCGAGTTGAATGTCACGTCGTTGTTCCCGCCGCCCAGAAGGCCTTCGATCTTGTCATGGACGATCTTTATGAACTGCTGGCTTGGCGAGAGCTGCGTGAGGACTTTCTGACCGATCGCCTCGTTCCTGATGGCCTCCAGGAGATCCTTGACGACCTGATAGTTGACGTCGGCATCCAGCAAGGCCACCCTGACTTCCTCCAGGGCATCCTCCATGTTCTTCTCGGTAAGGGTCGACTGACCCTTGAGTTTCTTGAATATGCGTTGGAACTTGTCCGAAAGATTCTCAAATGCCATGTTCTATCGTCCTCCTGATTTCCTTGACAAGCGCAACCCGCCTGGAAGGGTCGGCGCAAGACTCTATTTTATCAAGCAACCCGCTCACTTTGCCAAGGCGGGCTGAGATCCCAAGCTTCTTTTCGTATTTGTCCAGCTGTTTCTCGGCAGCCTTTATGGACAGATATACGGCGCTCCTGGAGGTGTGCTCACGCTGGGCGATCTCAAAGAAGGAATAGTCGGAATAGTAATGATCGGTGGCTCTGCGATACATCGCCGGCCCCAATAGGCCACCGTAGATATCCAGGAGCCTGGAATAATGCTCCGCTTTCTCGAGTTCTTCCATGAACCTAGCCCACCAATAGGCCGTAGAGGTATTTGTCCAAGTCGAATTCCCTAAGGTCATCCTCATGTTCGCCCAATCCGATGAAACGGACGGGGACCCCGATCTGATCGCGGATGGCAAGGATTATCCCGCCTTTGGAAGTCCCGTCCATCTTGGTTATGACTATGCCCGTAAGATTGGTGACTTCCTTGAAGACCTTTGCCTGCGCAATGCCGTTCTGCCCGGTATTGGCATCCAGGGCCAGCCAGACTTCCTGGGGCGCCCCCGGCAAAACCTTGCCGATGACTTTCTCTATCTTCCCGAGTTCGGCCATCAGGTATTCCTTGGTATGCAGACGCCCAGCGGTATCCACGATCACAAGATCATAGCCGTCGTTTATCGCCATCTTGACCGCATCGTAGCAAACCGAGGCTGGTTCGGCTCCCTGCCCCTTTTCGAATATATCCACTCCCACGCGTTTAGCCCAGATTGCCAATTGTTCCACCGCTCCAGCCCTAAAGGTATCGGCAGCGACCAGCAAGACTTTCTTGCCTCTGTCCTTATATCTTTTGGCCAATTTGGCAATGGTAGTGGTCTTTCCCGTCCCGTTCACGCCTACTACCAAAAGGACGGTCGGGGATTTTGAACTGAATTCAACGTCGGTCTTGTAGGCACTGCCCTTCTGGGCATATTCCATGAACATGTTGTCGACCAACACGTCGTTGATCTTGGCCGTGTCAGTAAGATGGTCTTTTGCGACCTGGGCCTCGGTCTGGTCCAAGATCTTCATCGCCAAGCCGACACCGACATCGGCTTCGATCAGTATCTCCTCCAGTTCGTCGAAGTATTGGCTATTGGCTTCCTTGAATTTCTTAGCCAAACGGTCGAGCTTTCCGGCAAATCCCTGCCGAGATTTGGCAAGGCCGTTGCTATAGACGTCAAGGTCGGAGAGGGGAGCCTCCGCCGCCATTGGAGCATTTGCGACCTCGGCCTTTTTTCCCTCCTCCTTGCCTTTGCGGAACTTGTTCTTTAGCCAGTTGACCAATCCCATCAAAGATTCCTCCTTCTCGCCAAATAGGCTTCCTTGGCCGCCTCGGTCTCGGCCTGTTTCTTGTTATGGCCCTTGCCCACTCCCAAGGCCACATCGTCCACCTTGCACACTACCACGAAAGTCTTGTCCTGAGCCGTTCCCGATTCCGACACCAACTGGTATTGAACCCCGCCCTTGAACTCGGCCTGTATCTCCTCCTGAAGTTTGGATTTCCAATCGGGGACACCTGCGGCCAAAGCCCCCTTCACGAAAGGATCCATGGCCTTGGCAATGTACTTGTAGACAAAGTCGTAGCCCTGATCCAAATAGGTCGCACCGATGAAGGATTCGAACACATCCTCGAAAATGTGGCCGTGGTAGGCCGCATTCTTCTTCTCGCCTTCGGAGAAGCGGACAAAGGGCGCAAAGCCGAAGGCGATGGCCAGAGAAGAAAGGTTCTTGCCCTCCACTATTTGGGAACGGAGCTTGGAAAGCTTTCCCGAGTCGAAATCGGGATGGATGCGATAGGCCAGATCGCCCACCACCAAGTCCAAGACGCCATCGCCCAAAAATTCCAGGCGATCGTAATCGGTGATGCCACGATGCTCGTTGGCATAGGAGGCATGGGTGAAGGCCGCCTCGAAAAGGGCCATGTCCTTGGGCTTTATGCCCTGGCTTTCGATCAAGGACAAAAGGGAAGGAAACCTCTTCGGCGCTTGTTCCGGATACTGTCCGTTAAGAGGCGTCTGGTTTTCCGCTACCGGCGTTGTCGTATTAAGCAAGGGCTTGTCTTTCATTTCGCCATACCCTCCGTAATCTTGCCGACTATGCTTGAGACAGCCATGGAATAGGCAACCTTAAGGGCATTATAGAAGGCATAATCGTTCGAGTTGCCATGGGCCTTTACGGCCACCTTGTTCACGCCCAGGAGAATGGCCCCACCGGTAGAGCGATAGTCCAAGGTCTGCTTCATGCCTTTGAGTCCGGGCTTAGCCAACAGGTAGCCCATCTTCGTGAAGAGGTTCTTGGTGAAGGCCTTCTTCAATAGGACGCCTAGCATCCCGGCGGTTCCCTCGATGCTTTTCAAGAGGATGTTTCCAGGATAGCCGGGGGTGACAATGACGTCCTTGTTGCCGTCCAAGGCATCCCTGGCCTCGCAATTCCCGGCGAAGCCAGGGAAAGACGACTCTTTGAGGATCCTATAGGCCTTGACGCTCTCGGCCAGGCCCTTTCCTTCCTCGACGCCATTGGAAAGGATATAGACCCGGGGCGTCTGGACACCCAAGACGTTCTTGGCATACAAAGATCCCATCTTGGCAAAGCCCACCAATTCCTCGGCCGTGTTTTGGTTGGAGGCCCCGATATCGAGGATGACGGTCTTCTTGCCTCTTATGGCAGTGACGAAGGGGGCGGCAAGGCCAGCTCTCAAGACCCCGGGCGCATTCTTGATGAGCAATGTGGCTCCGGTCACGAATCCACCGGTAGACCCGGCGGTCACCACTCCAGAGAAGCCCACTCCGGCCGAGGCCTTTATGGCCTGATACATGGAAGAATCCTTAAGGCGCAGGAAACCCAAAGGGGAGACCTCCATCGGAACCACCTGCGAGGTCTCGACCACGCTTGCCCCCCTTACCCCATCGAGGAGAGGATGGAGATCCTTGCCAGCCCCGAAGGCCACGACTTCCACATCGTCATTCTCCTTGAGAAAGGCTTTCAAGCCTTTGGCCAAAGGCATGGGGCCCTCATCGGATCCCATCATGTCTATCGCTAGTCTTACCATCCTTAGGCCTCCCACTGACAATTACAAGGATGAGTATAGCAAAGACCTGGCCAAGGCTTCCCCTGCCAATCCCTAGGCGTTGGACCCAGCAAGGATTATCCTAGTAGGGAAAAGAGGCAGTCTTATGGATTTGACCGAAAAGAAACTAACTTCCAAGTTGATTTACAAAGGCGCGTTGGTGACCCTTTACAAAGACACGGTTCTTTGCCCCAATGGGGATGAGGCACCAAGGGAATACATTAGGCACGTGAAGGCGGCGGCAATCCTCCCCCTCACCAAGGACGGGAAGATCTTGCTGGAGCATCAGTTCCGCTATCCTTTGGGGAAGGTCATAATCGAGGTACCGGCCGGAAAGAGCGATGGCGACGAAAAGCCGGAGGAGACCGCCAAGAGGGAATTGGAAGAAGAGACCGGAAAAAAGGCCGGTAAGCTTGTCTTCTGCGGCCAATTTGCTCCGACATGCGCCTATTCCGACGAGGTCATCTATCTTTACATCGCGCCCCAACTAGAGCCGGGAAAGCGCCATCTGGACAAGGACGAATTAATCGATTTGTTCGAAGCGACCCCCGCTGAATTCTTCGCTATGTGCGACAAGGGCGAAATAGTCGATGGCAAGACTTTGGCCTTGGCCTATTACCTCAAGCGCTACTTGGAGAACAGGGAAAAGTAAGAAGGTCTTCCTAGATAAGGAGGGCACTCCTGATGGGTGCCTCTTTTATTACCAGTTGGGCATAGTCACGAAACTCCGGAACCAAGGCCATCTTGTCCAGGATGAGATCCGCATCCCCCATCCCCGCCTTGAACATGGCGTAATCGGTCGTGAAGTCCGCCAAGGCCAAGTCGCTTTCGCCTGACTGGTTAAGGCCGCCGATTGAGCCAAAGCCCCGGCTTTTGAGGTCGTATTCGCTTATGGCGAAGCCATCGTTGTTATGGGCCAGAAACTCCAGCTTCTCCTGCGCTTTTGCGTCCTTGCCGTCATAGACTAGCAAGGCCAGGGCAAAATGGCCGTTGCGACCGATCCTTCCCCGTAGTTGGTGAAGCGCCGAAAGGCCGAAAAGATTGGCCGAATATATGATCATCAGACCAGCATCCTTGATGTCCATCCCGACCTCGACCACCGAAGTGGCTACCAATATGGGCTTGCTCTTGTCTTTGAAGGCCTCAAGGATCCTGGCTTGCTCACTGGCCTTGATACGGCCGTGCAGCAGCTGGACCTTTTCAAAGCCATATAGTTTCCCGTATTCTTCGTAGACTTGCTTGGCCGAGACCTTGCCGCTGTCTTCCTCTCCCTGTACCGCCTCGTCAATTCTAGGCACTATCACAAACACCTGTCGGCCTTTGGCCACCGCCTGCTCAATGGCCTTCTTCAATATCGGATCGGTGCTTTTGATGACTTGGGTACGGACCAATCTCTTCGAACCATTGGGGAATTGGTGCAACTCGGAAAGATCCATGTCGCCGGTTTTCATTATTGCTACCGTTCGCGGTATGGGCGTGGCTGTCATCATCAAGGTGTCGACCGCTTGTCCCTTGGCGATCATTTCGGCCCTTTGCTCCACACCAAAGCTTTGCTGTTCGTCTATCACGGAAAGGGTGAGGTTTTTGTATCTTACGTCGGCAGAGATTCCCGCTTCGGTGGCGACCAGTATCGCTATGGACCCATCGGCCAAGCCCCTGATTACATTGCGTCTATCCTCGGCCTTCATGCCTGACAGCAAAAGGCCGATTTTGGGACCCTTGCCCATGAGGAACTTGTTGGCATTGGCGTAATGCTGCTGGGCAAGGGAAGTGGTGGGAGAGAACAATATCCCCTGTCCGCCCCTAAGCCAGTTGGCATAAAGTGCTATGAGGGCCACGATGGTCTTGCCGGTCGAAACGTCCCCCTGCAAAAGACGGTACATGACCTTGGGCCCTTTCATGTCGGTCACTATTTCCCTTACGGCCACCACTTGGTCATGGGTCAGCTTGAAGGGCAGCGAGAGGATGAGCTCGTTGACTTTCTGAGTGTCGATGGTCCTCAGGGAATTCTTCTTGAGGAGTGAGACATAGCGTCTATTGGCCTTTATCTTAAGGCAATAGGCCAGGCATTCCTCGTATTTGAAGTTCCTTATTCCCAAGGCTAGTTCCTTCTTGTTGGCCGGAGCATGGATATACCTGAAGGCCTTGTCGCGGGGAAGGAGGTGGTATTTGTCGACAAAGAAGGAGGGGACCTTGTCCTTGACGTACATCATGTATTGGGATAGGAGGATATTGTCTATGACGCTTGCGAAGGTCGATTGGGATATTTCCTTGGGCAAATGGTAATAGGGTCGCACCTGACTAAGGACAAAGCGCGAGTCGTTCTCGTATATGCCCGACACCATGAATGCCCTTTGCCTGGCGCTGTAATAGGCCACCACGAACAACTCCTTGCCCATGGCGATCCTGTTCAGGTAGAACATCTGATGGAAGACGATGAAATTCCAGCGGAAATCAGAGACTTCGCCCCCGGCCGTGAATCTTATCAATTGCATGCGCACGCTGGCCCTGACCGACAAGACCTTTACGTGAAGGCGAGCCTTCTCGCCATCCTGGTAACGATCGGCTGGTTTTTCGATCGTGGGAGCCATGTCGTCATAGCGGGCCGGAATATGCTCAAGAAGATCCAGATCGCTCTGGGCGCCTAGCTTTGCCATAATCTGGGTCTTTGTCACTGCGATTCACCTCGGATAAGATTCTAACTCACAGAAAAAGGCCCGCTAACGACAGGCCTTGCCATCTTCTCTCACTTATCGTCCTCGGGGAAGTAATAAAGTCCCAATGTGCCATCAGGTTTTATCCTGCAGCAATGCAGCTTGTGGTCACCCTGCGTGGCGGGATTCCTCAAGGCCCTGGCCTTCTTGGTCCGCTCCTCGTCTTGGGTTATCAAAAGCACATTGTGATTGGGCATGAGGAAACTCACCTGGTTAAGGACCGTCTTGTCGGCGAAGGCGCCCTTGGCTTCCCCGACAAAGATTACGTAGGGATTGGCCGGATCGGAAAGCGCAACGGCTTGGTTAAGCCAAACGGCAGCCTTCCGGGAACGTTCCTTCACCACGGGATCGGCGCTTTCCAATCCTTCGTTAACACCGTTAACGGCCTCCAGGGGAATTATCAAGGTGTATTTCCTTAGCCGTGGCAGGACTGCCACAAGGCTAGTGAAGAACAGGTCCGCTCCATCGGCAGTCAAGGATGACGAATCGACTAGCAGCGAATCGTCCTTGCCCAGCATCTCCTTGAATTTCCCTAAGCCCAAGCCAGCCATAGTCGTTCCTCCCCCTCTATTTCAGAAATTCCATCTTATTATCAATAATACGACTTAATGGGCTCTTTTTTAAGCAAGGGAAGGCTTTTGACCCCAAAAACGCAGGCAAAACAAAAAGTCGGGGTTTAAAACCCGGCTTATTTAAGGGGCGACGACTTCACTCAACGGAGACTATGAACGAATAGACAGGCTGATCGCCTTCCTTGACATCGACATCGGCCTGTTTGCCATATTTATCGGTGAGCCTCTTCTTGGTGTCCTCGATCTCGTCGCTCTTGATGTCCTCTCCGCAAATGACGGTGATTATCGAGGAATCAGGCGCAACCATGGAATCGAGAAGCTTGTAGAGGGCATCAAACTTGTCATTGGAAACGGTGGTTATGTCCTTGCCGTGCATTCCCATGAACTCGCCCTTCTTTACCGACTCGCCATCGATGGTGGTGTCGCGAATGGCATAGGTGACCTCGCCGGACTTTACGCCTTGGATAGCCTCGAGCATCTCGGTCTTGTTGGATTCGGCCGAGACGGAGGGATTGAACATCATGGCTGCCACCAAACCTTCGGGAATGGTCTTGGTGGGAATGACCACGACGTTGATGTTCTGGCTAGAGAGGACATCGGCCGCCGAAGACGCGGCCATTATTATGTTCCCGTTGTTGGGGAAGACGAAGACGGTTGAGGCATGGACCAATTTCACGGCCTCGACAATGTCTTGGGTCGAGGGGTTCATGGTCTGGCCACCGGAAACGACTTGGTCAACGCCGATATCGTTCTTGAAGATCGACTCGACTCCCTTGCCAGCGCAAACGGCAACCATGCCGAAAGGCTTGAGGGGTTTGTCGGAATCATTCTTTATCGCTTCCTGACGGACCCATTCCGCCTCATCCATCAAGCGCTTGTGCTGCTGAGTCATGGATTCGACCTTTATCTTCAAGAACTCGCCGAATTGCTGGGCATAGTTGAAGACAGTGCCGGGCTTCTTGGCGTGGATGTGGACCTTGACCAGATCATCGTCACGGACACATACGATGGAGTTGCCGTAATCGTTTATTACGGAACGGAAACGACGTTCATCAAATCTGTGCTTACCGTCCTTGGCAGGGTCGCTGGATAGCTGAAGGATGAACTCGGTGCAGTACCCGAAGTCTTGATGGGCGAGATGGGATTGGACGTTGTCATGGGCATCCTCCTGGGGAAGGTTTTGGAAGACTGGCTTGTCGACGCTTACGACGGAAGCCATGTTCTTCTCGACGATTTCGTTATGGAGGGCCTTGGCAAAGCCTTCGATGACGCGGCAGAATCCCGCTCCGCCACTATCGACAACGCCGACTTCCTTGAGTATCGGCAAAAGGTTAGGAGTCCTCTTTAAAGAGGCCTGGGCCTCATTTAGAAGGATGTCCATGGCCTCGTCTATGGGCTGGCCCTTCTCGGCATTATCGTACATCGCTTGGGCCGCTTCGCGTTCGACGGTCAGCATCGTGCCCTCGACTGGTTTCATAACGGCCTTGTATGCAACGTCCTTGCCTTCCAGGAAAGCTTCCGCCAAGTCGATGGCATCGGCATCCTTCTTGCCCTTGAGGCTATCGGCAAAGCCGCGGAATATCTGGGAAAGGATGACGCCCGAGTTTCCCCTTGCGCCCATCAACAAGCCGCGCGAGAAAGCCTTGGCGACATTGTAGATATCGTTGTCGTTGGATTCGGCTACTTCCTTGGCTCCCGAAGACATGGTGAGATTCATGTTGGTGCCAGTGTCGCCATCGGGAACGGGGAAGACATTAAGGGCATCGACTTCCGGGTAGTGGTTATAGATGTTGTTGGCGCCAGAGATAATCATCTGTCTTAATATCGTGCCGTCAATTTTGACCATTCTCTCTTTTCTCCTTTGGTGGGATCCATCGCTTACTGTAGCCTAATGCCGTCGATGTATAGGTTTAGCGATTTCAGTGCGTAACCTTTTTCTTTCACAATATACTCGATTGTTTGCCGAACTGTCATCGCCACTGCCGCGGCAGAGACCCTATAGCCAAGGATGATTCGAACCATGATGCGGACATCTCTTTGGCGTTCTAGCCGCAAGCTCACGCCGCCTCTTTCGAGGCTGAATGAATGA
The DNA here is from genome assembly GCA_002399765.1 of Caryophanales bacterium UBA4856. GTDB lineage: Bacteria > Bacillota_I > Bacilli_A > RFN20 > CAG-288 > CAG-568. The sequence goes on from DHEG01000003.1 coordinate 71,834, forward strand.
GTGCCGATCAAGCCTTTAAAAGAGGAACCGGAAGCGAAGGCCACAACCCCATAACAGGAAGCGACTCCGTCCCGGATGGCCGTCGCAAGCTGTGATGCCCTGAGTTTCAGTTCTTTGCCCGAAAGCATCCGCGCCATAGCTACGGCCCCCTTAAAAAGCGACAAGATTATAAATAAGGTAGAGGACTTTGGCAAATACTCACCATTGAAGGCCGGCCAGGGGTTGGCAAGGCAATTTCGAGAAACAATTTTCTAATAAAGGCGAAGAATCACTTTTCGGTTTCAAAACCGATGGATGCCTAACCATGGACGTTGGTTCATGAAACGATAGGTGTTTCTCAGACATTAATGAATTTAACAGTCAATAAAGGGAAACCAATGATTAGCCAACTTCTTATCTATCACTACGTTGTATTCACAATGCCTTAACCAAAAAACGCGATTTCCATAAGCGAATGTCAAGCAATCGCGATGAAACGATAGGTATTTTGCATATTTTTTATAATAGTTTTTGTCATTGGATTGTATACTTAAAAGTGAATTTGACGTAAAGGAAGGAAGGATCGGAAATATGGCAGACAGTGAAAACGCAAAAGAAGCCCCAAAGAGCGACGAGAAGAGGACCTACCACGTAACCAAGAACGCGGAGACCGGGAGATGGCAAGTGTTTCTGGAGAATGGAACCAGGGCCATATTTACGTTCGCGACGCAGAAGGAAGCGATAGCCAAAGCCAAGGAATTGTCCAAGAAGAATGACCGGAGCTTCGTGATCCACAAGACCAACGGTGCCATCCGCAAGAAGGATTACTCCAAGAAGTAAAACCATCTCCTTCCCGTTTTGAGGCCTCGCATTGGGAATGCGAAGCCTTTTTCTTTACAATGAATCCGGAAGGGAAGGAAGAACATGAACACAATCCCAAACGTGAAGCTGAATTCCGGCTATGAGATGCCAATGGTTGGCCTTGGAGTCTATAAGGCTTCGCCGTCAGAGACAGTGCAGGCGGTGGAATGGGCCTTGAAGGGTGGCTACCGTCATATCGATACAGCTTCCTTGTACAAGAACGAGAAGGAGGTCGGAGAGGCGATTAAGGATTCGGGATTGGCTAGAGCCGAGATCTTCGTTACCACCAAGATCTGGAATGATGACATAGTTTCCGAAAGGTCAGTCGAAGCCTTAAAGGAAAGCCTATACAGGCTAGGCATGGACTATGTGGATCTTCTCTTGATCCATTGGCCGGTCAAGGGATGGCAAAAGGCTTACGTCGACCTGGCCGAATGCGTGGACAAGGGCCTCATAAGAAGCCTGGGCGTATCCAATTTCAAGACGCATCACCTCGAAGCCATAAAGGGCATCTCCAAGCTGGTGCCCGCCATCGACCAAGTGGAAACCCATGTCTATTTCCAGGAGAGGCGCATCCTCGAATACTGCAAGTCCAATGGCATAACCATGGAAGCCTGGCGACCCCTTGGCGGAGCGGGATCAAGGGAATTGGTTGATCCAACCCTGGTTGCGATCGCCAAGGCCCACACCGTCTCCCCCGCCCAAGTGGCCCTGAAGTGGAACGTCCAGCGCGGCGTCATAGTGATACCAAAGTCAGTCCATCAGGATCGAATCAAGAGCAACATCGATTTGTTCTCCTTCGATCTTTCCGGCGAGGAGATGGAGGCCATATCCAGCCTAGACAGAAAAGACGGTCGCGAAGGGCGCGATCCAGACGAATATGGCCAATGAAAAAACAGCCACTTCGATAGTGGCTGTTTTTTTGTTTGAGGTGCAGTCTACTTTATGTCTTCGATTCCAGCGGCCAGCTCCTTAAGGGAATAGGAGGAATACTCGCTGTACTTGGCGTGGCTGCCCAAAAGGTTGTCCTCGATACCATTCAACTCGGAGACCTGGGAGGTTATGGTTGTTTCCAAACTCGCTAGGTCGTCGGAAGAAGCAGCATCCAAGATGGCCTGTTTGTCTTTCGCAAGATAGGTTTGGGTCTGCGCTGCCAAGATGGCTTCGATGGCGGAAGTAGCATCGGCGGAGGCATTGATCTCTGCCTTGCCGACCGCTAAGGCAGCAGCCACGGAAACGCCTTCGACAGTGGTCACCGAAGCCATGTCGTCACTCAGGGCCTTAAGATCGTCGTAGGCGCTGTCGGACGTGACGTTGGCGGCGATGTAATCGCCCAGGGCCTTGGCTCCAGCAGTCGGATTGGTAACGGACAGGGAATCCCACTGGGCGGAGTAGGAGGCCAGGCTGTCGCCTTCGGCATAGGAGGCATAGTCGGTAGTCGTTGACTGAGTGGTGGAAAGTGCGTTGACCATGGCGTCTATATCTTCTTTGGTGGCACCGGAAGCGGAGGCGGTTTCTATCAAGGCCGCATTGGCATCGTTGGTCGTCTTCAAGGCCGCAGTCTGGTCAGTCAAGAAGGAGGTGAGGGAGGCCAGGGCATTGGCCCCGCCCTGTTCGGTCACCCCTTCGTTGAAATCGGCAAACTTCACCACATCCCCAAAGACATCTTCGACGTTATCGGCGGTTATCGCGCTGCCCTTGTCCTCAAAGGTGCTTTCGACCTTCCCAGCCGCCTCCAGGCCTTGGTTATAAAGCTTATGGAAGGCATCACCGTAGGTCTCATCGGTCGCCGAGGCGGAGAAGTAATCGCCAAGCTCGAACTTCACCGCATCCGATAGTCCGGCATATTCGGTGGCCAAATCGTCCAAGGTCTTCTTGAAGTCGGAAGTTATCGAGATGTTCTCGGTGTATACGGAAGTATCGGAGGAGAAGAAAGCGGTAGGGACATACTTGCCGGCCTTGGCAAAGAACGCCGTGAACCCATCGTTGGTTTCCTTGAAGGCGGTGTATTTGGAACT
>DHEG01000003.1:74923-75393 GCA_002399765.1 Caryophanales bacterium UBA4856
AAGCTTACGGAAGAAAGATCGCTGAAGCCTTCGTCGTTCTTGTACACCCCAAAGGAGGCCGCAACTTTGCTTAGGCTCAAGGCGCCGCCGAGGGAAACGCTGTCAGCCAAGTAGGAGTTGGCCAGGGCCAAGCCAGAGGCACCGACACTCAGGTCAACGGTATTGTAGGAAACGCCGTCGTCACCGACTGTCGCCGTCTGGCCAATGGTGAAACCGGAGCCAAGGACGGCAAGCGCCTGACCGATGGTGGTATCGCCAAGATCGAAGGAAGCGGGAATCAGGGAAAGGTAGGGGCTAAGGTCCACACCCCCTTCCCCGCCTTCATAACTTCCCAAGATGGCACCGATGTTAGAGGCAAGACCGCTAACATCGGGCAAGGAAACATCAGCGCTCGCCAAAGCCCTAAGATCCTCTTCGCCGCCGTTCTCCTCGGTGGCCGAGACATAGGCCGTCTGACCGCCAAGGTAGGC
>DHEG01000003.1:75664-76944 GCA_002399765.1 Caryophanales bacterium UBA4856
TTGGCTTGGGAAAGGTTTGTCGCCTCATCGCTATCGATGCCTTTCCAAAGATCGACGGAAAAATAGGCATTGCTTTCGGTGCCGCTAGAAGCACCGCCAGCGGTCTGCGCGTAGGCAACAGAAACAGGGGCATTGATATTGGCAATGGCAAACGGATAAAAGCCACCAAGATTCGCATTGATTCCAAAAGACAACGTACCGTTCCTTTGGACATTGCGTTGCTCTACTTCAGGCTCACTTGAGGAACTGGAAGAAGACGAACCGGAAGAAGACGAGGAAGAGGACGACGATATGCTGGAAGAGGTAGAGGAGGAAGCTGAGGAAGACGTCGATACCGAAGTTTGACTAGAGGTTGAGGAAATACCCTCACCGCATGACGCCAAGAGCAATGCGGGAGCCAGCGCCAGCACTAATAGATTAGCCTTTTTCATCGTATGTAAATATCCTTTCCATAGGTCCAAAAGATCCGGACCATGGTTATGGTAGTTTCAAATCCAGGGTAAGTCTAATGTTATTTTTCGGCATAGTTTCATAAGGAAACTATCGTTTCTGATTTCTTCCCTATGAGACCAGCATATAAGTTTGTGCAACAAAAAGACAAATCCATATACGAAAAAAGCGGCGGCTGGCTATCTTCAGGGTCTTGCGGCCCTTATTTTCGCTGCGATGGCGCTTGACTTCCGTGTTCGGTATGGGAACGGGTATGTCCGCCACGCATTAGCCGCCGCGTCTCGATTGAGAGACTCGGTCACCTAAGGATGGTCCCTGGAAACCGCGTAAAGCACATTGTTAGAAGATCCGAATCCTTTTGAGGACTCACAATAAAAAGCTTCCTAGTGCGCCGCTTTATGAAAACGGCAAATCAGAAAAGCCAAGCAAAATCGATTAAGAAGACTTCGGGCTATTAGTACATCACGGCTCAACGGGTTGCCCCGCTTACGCCTAATGCCTATCAACGCAGTTACTTACTGCGGCCCTTAGGTGATCCGAAGATCACCTGGAGGATTAATCCCGGGATCGGCTTCGTGCTTAGATGCTTTCAGCGCTTATCCGTTCCATAGGCGGCTGCCCGGCGGCAGGACTGGCGTCCTGACCGGTGTACCGTAGCTATGTTCCCCCTGGTCCTTGCGTACTGAGGGGGAATTCCCTCACGTCCTCCTGCGCCCACGACAGATAGGGACCAAACTGTCTCACGACGTTTTGAACCCAGCTCGCGTACCGCTTTAACTGGCGAACAGCCAGACCCTTGGAAGGTGTTGCCCCTCCAGGATGCGATGAGC
>DHEG01000003.1:77293-77503 GCA_002399765.1 Caryophanales bacterium UBA4856
CCGCCCCAGTCAAACTGCCCAACAGGCACTGTCCCTATCCCCCTCAAGGGGACGGGTTAGAGACGACGAACGGCAAGGCCGGTATTCCAACGACCGCTCCGGTGTAACCAAAGTCACACCATCAAAGCGTCCCGACTATCCTGTGCATGCAATTCGGCATCTCAATGCCAACCTACAGTAAAGCTCTATGGGGTCTTTCCGTCTAGTCGC
>DHEG01000003.1:77767-79388 GCA_002399765.1 Caryophanales bacterium UBA4856
CCGTTCACTGGGGCTTCGGCTCAGAGCTTCGCCTTGCGGCTAACTCCTCCCCTTAACCTTCCAGCACCGGGCAGGCATCACCCCATATACATCGCCTTGCGGCTTGGCATAGAGCTGTGTTTTTGGTAAACAGTTACCTCGGCCTCTTCACTGCGACCCAACTTGCGTTGGGTGCACCTTATCGCTAACTTACGGTGCAATTTTGCAGAGTTCCTTAACAACAGTTGGCTCGCTCGCCTGAGGCTACTCGCCTCGGCCACGTGTGTCCGTTCTAGGTACGGGCCATTCATCTTTATAACGCTAGCGACTTTTCTTGGAGACTGCTCTACGTACTTCATACTCATCCCGAAGGACTTTCTTCCCCGCAGGTCCTGGAGTAATGTGGATGGACTTGCCACCCACGCCCCTGTGCACCTGAAGCCGGGCATTTCCGATCGCCCGGATACGCTTCCCAGTCCCGTCATCGCATCACTGAATGAACGGGTCGCGGAATATCAACCGCGTTTCCATCGTCTGCGCCTTTCGGCCTCGACTTAGGACCCGACTATCCCAGGGAGGACGAACCTTGCCCTGGAAACCTTGGCCATACGGCGGTGGAGATTCTCACTCCACATCGCTACTCACACCTGCAGAATCACTTCCATACGCTCCACCGGCCCTTATGGTCCGGATTCAATGCATATGGAACGCTCCCCTACCACTCATGTCTTACGACATAAATCCGCAATTTCGGCGACGTGCTTGAGTCCCGGTAAATTTTCGGCGCGGAAGGACTTGACCGGTGAGCTGTTACGCATTCTTTGAATGATGGCTGCCTCTGAGCCAACATCCCGGCTGTTTAAGTCTTTCTACATCCTTAATAACACTTAGCACGCACTTTGGGGCCTTTAAATGGCGGTCTGGGCTGTTGCCCTTTTGAGTATGGAACTTATCTCCCACGCTCTGACTCCCGGGAATCGATAACATGGCATTCGGAGTTCATTGAGAAACGACGTCGCTTTTGCGACTCCTTCCTCTACGGTAGCTCTACCTCCATGCATCTGTCCCGAGGCTAGCCGATGAGCTATTTCGGGGAGAACCAGCTATAACCCAGCTCGATTGGAATTTCACTACGTGCCACAAGTCATCCGCGGTCTTTTCAACGAACGTCGGTTCGGACCTCCGGAGGGTGTTGCCCCTCTTTCATCCTGCTCATGGCAAGCTCGCCGGGTTTCGGGTCTACGTATGCATACTAAACGCCCTATTAAGACTTGCTTTCGCTGCGGCTCCGCCTCTTCGGTTTAACCTTGCATGCATACATAACTCGCAGGCTCATTCTTCAATAGGCACGACCTTAGGCATTGACGCCCTCGGTCCGCTTGCGGGCATGCGGTTTTAGGATCTATTTCATACCCCTCCCGGGGTTCTTTTCACCTTTCCCTCATGGTACTTGTTCACTATCGGTCACTGACTGGTATTTAGCCTTAGGGAGTGGTCTCCCCACATTCGCACGGGGTTTCACGTGTCCCGTGTTACTCTGGAAATGTCTCAGATCTCGGTTTTTATGGGTACGGGGCTTTCACCTTCTATAGCTGGCCATTCCAGACCATTTCCCTGAAACCAAAATCCTAAATGACATCCC
>DHEG01000003.1:79578-80879 GCA_002399765.1 Caryophanales bacterium UBA4856
TTTTCCTCTGGGTACTTGGATGTTTCAGTTCCCCAGGTTGCTCTCCGACGGGCTTACGCCCGAAGGATGACAGGTATTACCCTGCCGGGTTCCCCCATTCGGAAATCCACGGATCGAAGCCTGAATGCGGCTCCCCGCGGCCTATCGCGGCATTCTGCGTCCTTCATCATTCGTCAGTGCCAAGGCATCCACTACACGCCCTAACATCTCTTCTTAGTTTTATAGCTTGTTCTTCTTAGAGTCATCGTCTTGGTATTACCCAAGACATAACTGTTGTCGTTCCCTTAAGGCTTGCGCCCTAAGAAAACTTGAAATATTTTGGTATTTCCTGACTGTCTCTGGCTCGGAAAACTCTCATTTTGCTGAGAACCTTCCTCGACAGAAAGATCTTCTAATGTGCTTCGCGCGGTTTCCAAGGACCATCCGGAGAGAGCAAAGCTTTTTTCAAAAGAAAAAAGCCTCGATCCCTCGAGACCCGGCAGAACAATTACAGATGACGAATCGCAGTAACGAAACTAACGGAAAACCATAACGCTGACCGGTATGACGGTCTTTGTCAAAGCTTCCAAAACACTGCTGATCTAATTTTCTCCATAGAAAGGAGGTGATCCATCCCCACGTTCCCGTAGGGATACCTTGTTTCGACTTAACCCCAATCACCTGTCCTGCCTTGGGCGGCGCCCTCCCTTACGGGTTAGGCAACCGGCTTCAGGCATTACAGGCTTTCATGGTGTGACGGGCAGTGTGTACAATGCCCGAGGACGTATTCACCGCGGCATGTCTGATCCGCGATTACTAGCAATTCCAGCTTCATGAGGGCGAGTTGCAGCCCTCAATCCGTACTGAGATCGGCTTTATGGGATCCGCTTCTGTTTGCACAGTTGCTTCCCATTGTGCCGACCATTGTAGCACGCGTGTGGCCCAGGGCTTAAGGGGCATGATGACTTGACGTCATCCCCGCCTTCCTCCGGCTTGTTGCCGGCGGTCTCGTCAGAGTGCCCAACTTGATGATGGCAACTGACGACGGGGGTTGCGCTCGTTGGAGGACTTGACCTAACATCTCACGACACGAGCTGACGACAGCCATGCACCACCTTTCACCGATATAACTATCTCCCTATTTCTAGGGCCTTTATCGGGATGTCAAACCCTGGTAAGGTTCTTCGTGTAGCCACGAATTGAACCGCATGCTCCACTGCTTGTGCGGGCACCCGTCAATTCCTTTAAGTTTTATTCTTGCGAACGTAGTACCCAGGCGGGGAACTCATTGCGTTTGCTTCGGCGGCCGGGTATGCCCCGAC
>DHEG01000003.1:81087-81243 GCA_002399765.1 Caryophanales bacterium UBA4856
CACTGGTGTTCTTCCATATATCTGTGCATTTCACCGCTACATATGGAGTTCCACTTGCCTCTCCCGCATCCAAGCCAGATGGTTTCTGGGGCGGACAGGGGTTGAGCCCCTGCCTTTAACCCCAGACTTCTCTGGCCGCCTGCTCACTCTTTACGC
>DHEG01000002.1:0-4157 GCA_002399765.1 Caryophanales bacterium UBA4856
TATGCGCCTATGCGCACTTGCGTTTCAAAATGGTGTGCGCAAAGTGCGAATTTCTTAGGAAGCTTACTTGGCCCAACAAGTATCAATTGACCTAAAGGTATCCTTTTCAACAATATGTCATAGGATGCCAAGCAAGAGTTTCGCTAACCCTTAGTCGCCTTTGGCGAAATATGAATCGTATTCGCCAGATCCGATTTCCCTTATGGTTCCGTCACCTACGAAAAGGATGCGAGATTTGCTGGGGTCGAAATAGCGGTGAGAAATGGTGACAACGGTCCGGCCTTTCAAGGCTTGACCCATGGTCTTCACTATCGTCTTCTCGGTCACCGAGTCGAGGTTTGCGGATATTTCGTCAAGAAGGACCAAAGGGGGATCCATGACCAAGGCCCGAGCCGCGCTCAGAAGCTGGAGTTGGCCACGCGAGAACTGGCTGGCCTTGAAGGGAGCAGCATATCCACCCGGTATTTGATCCATCACATAGGAATCCAACCCGACTTCTGCCATGGCCTTCCTTATGGCGCTTATTTCTATGCCCTTGTCGCAAAGGCTTACCTGATCGGCTATGGTCCCACCGATGGGCGAAAAGCCCTGGGCCACATAGCCAAACAGGTTTCTCTTGTACCTGTCGGGAATGGAGTACATCGGTATTCCGGCCAAGCGGAGAGAGCCTTTCGAAGGTTTGTAAAGACCCAACAGGAGTTTGAAAAGAGTCGTCTTCCCCGCCCCGGTACGCCCGGTCACGATCACGTTGTCTCCGGCATGAATGACAAAGTCGGCATTACCGAACACCGGTTGGTCGCCATCGGGATAGGCAAAGCCAAGTCCCTTGGCCTCTATATAGACGGGCTTGGAGAGCAACGAGGTAAGATCCAGATCCTCGTCCTTGCGAATGTCGGAAGGGGAGGAGAAAAGCTCATCGCATCTTTTCACTGCCGCGTTGCCCTCCTGCATTCCCTCCAGTTCGGTCCCCAGATCCTCCAGAGGGGTAAAGATGTTGGTGACCAAGTCGATGGCGGCCGCCAGGGTACCGATGGACAGGAATATGCCGGCCGTGTCCTTAACGGCCAAAAGGACTATCGCGGCGATGACCAACGATTTCACCAGTTGGACTATCGGGGAGAAAATGGAGTCATAGAAATATGATCTTTGCATCGCCTTGTAGGACCCCTTTAGCAAGGCGGCGTATTTTCCACCGACATAGCCTTCCTTGGCAAGGTTTTTTACGGTCCGGGCATTGGTAAGGCTCTCCGATACGAAGTCGCTCTCCCTGTTTATGAACTTTCGGTTTTCCTTCTGGCTCTTGAACATCCGTTTCCTCAAAACACGTATGAGGAGGAAGACCAAGGGGACTAGGGAGGTGACAAGAAGGCCCAAGGGCCAGGAAAAGACAAACAGGGATATGGATATGGACACTATGCTTACGACGTCCACCGCCATGCCGAAGATGCCATCCGTGAAGAGGGTCATTATGGAATAGACGTCATCCATCACCCTGGAGGTCATGTAGCCGGCACCGTTATGCACGTAATAGGTCGCGGGCATCGAGGACAGCTTCCTCATCAGGCTTAGCCTAAGGTCCTTCGATATGCGCTCTCCCAAGAAGACCAGCAGATAGGATTGGGCGAAATTGAAAAGGGCATAAAGGACAAAGGAGAGGAAATAAAGGGTCGAGGCTAGGGGAAGGCTTTGGTCTCCGCTTAGCCCTTCATCCAAAAGGAAGCGCAGGGCATAGGAAGGAAGCACGGCGGAGAGGGCCGAAAGGATGGAGACGACTATCAAGACCAATGCCGGCAGGGGCTTCCTGAGGATGGATTTGGCGATCAGGGAAGCAACATGTTCATTTCCGTTCATGGTCCAGGCCTCCTTGCTGAATGTCGTATAGCCTTCGATAGGACAAGACATCCGAATAAAGCTTCTCGTGTGTGCCTACGTAGGAATGGCCCTTGCCGTCAAGGTAGATGACCAAATCCAAGTCAGGGAAGAAGTCGATGCGATGGGACACCAATAGGACGAGGGAACGCGAAAGCAATGGCTTGGAGGAAGAAAGGATGAAGTTCGTGGTCTTTGAGTCTATGGAGGCGAAAGGATCGTCCAGGACCACCACCGGTTTGGCATGATAGAGCGTCCGGGCGTAGGCCAAGCGTGCCATCTGTCCCCCCGAAAGGTTTACCCCCAATGGCCCTATGACGGTTCCAAGGCCATTCGGCATTTCCCTTACATCGGGATTTAGACCTGCTGCCGATACATATGGGGCCGGATCCCGCTTCGCGCCCAAGGCCACGTTGTTTCTCAAGGTATCGGAGAAGAGCTCGGGATCGTGTCCCATGTAGGTCACAAAACGGGCCAAGTCGCTTGGACCCCTGTCCTTCACTTCCCTACCATTCAGTTCAAGGCTTCCCCCATAGGGCGTTTCACCTACAAGGGTCTTCAAAAGCAGCGACTTGCCGCTGGCTATCGGGCCGGTAATTCCTACCCTCATCCCGGTATGGAGTGCAAAGGACAAGTCTGCTATCAATACCTTGCCATTCACTTCGATTCTTAGGTCGGTGGCCTTCAAAGAAACGGGGGTGCCAAAAGAGACATAGCTCATCAAGGCCTCCTGGGGTCTCTTTTGCAAAAGAGGCCTTATCCTGTCAAGGCTCGCCTCTCCCTTCTCCACGGAACCGACCAGCTTATAAAGGGACATGGTCTTCTTGGCCAACAACAGGAAGACGGAGATCATGGAAGTGAAAAGGCCCAAGGTCAATCCACTCTGCCCCACTTCCCTGCCGCCGATCATTATCAGGGGGAACAGGCCGGTCAAGGCCAAAAGATAGAAGACGGGGGAGAGAGAAGACGAAAGGACACCGGCCGCGACGGCCTTCTTGCGGTAGGAATCTAGCATGTCCGAAAAGCGGGCAACGTTATCCTCGCCCCGGCCAAACACCCTATAGAGGGTCGCGTTGTCGAAAAGGTCGTAGGCGTATTCGCTGACCAAGGAAGCTTGACGACGCACCTTCCTGTTGGCCTGGTAGATGGACCTACGTAGCAGGAGCAGGGCCATGACGGCAAAAGGCAGGGGGATTAGTGACAAAAGGGCCACCTTCCAGTCAAGATACAGCAAATAGGCCACATAAGACGCCAAAAGTAAACCCGTGTCGTATATCTCGGTGGTTAGCTTTCGCATTCCTTCCGCCGCATTGGAGACATCGCTCAGGGCCTTGGAAAGGTCATCCCCTATCGCGGTCTTCTTGATCGCGGGAACGGGAAGGGAAAGGAAACTGGCAAAGACATCCCCCTTCATCCATAGATTGACGTCGTTGGCAAAGCGACGGACCTCGTATCTTTTCAAGGCTCTGTTGAACATGACCACGAAAACGGCCAAAAGGTATAGACCCAACTCCGTCAGGATCGTCTTGAAAGAGGTCCCTGCCGAATAGGAATCGATTATCCTTCCCAAAAGGTAGGGGATGAGCACCAGTCCCGCATCGTATATGACACCCGAAACGGTAACCAAGGCAAAAACCTTGAAATCACGTCTCCAATAGGTAATTACGTTAGGCCATTTTGAGCTCTGCATAGTAAACATATTACATCAACCGACATTGCACCGGCCATCCGCCAGGACTCCACAAGATCGTTGGCCTTAAAAACGGCAACAGGCTATGGCTTTTTCCCTTGCATACATCATGGCCAAGCAAGAAGCGCGGTTCCCCTCTTTCAAAAAACACCCAAAAAGAGACCGATGCTTTACCATCATTGCCTCGCAAAAAGCCGAGCCATTTAAAGATAGAGCGCTGATTAATTGAATCGCTTCTATTCCTATGACGAACTTACTTGTATAATGATTAGGCCGTTTTGGAGGAATACCCAAGTGGTCGAAGGGGATGGTCTCGAAAACCATTAGTGGGCTTACACCCAGCAAGAGTTCGAATCTCTTTTCCTCCGCCATCAGTTTGTCAATCAAGTGGCTTAGCGCCACTTTTTAATTTAAGCACTCTACTTTTAGCCTTCACTCCAAATACGATTTCCCAAAGAATCCTGTTAGATATAAAGGCAAATATGTTATCTTTCCTTCTTTAAAAACATTGCTCTCACTTAAAACTACCCTATTTTTCAAGCCATGGTTGGATATTGACATAAGTGTGTCAAGCGCTTGATGCTTCTTGAAATAAGTT
>DHEG01000002.1:4272-16579 GCA_002399765.1 Caryophanales bacterium UBA4856
AATAAGTTATAGATTTGACTTCCATTGGTAAGATTTCCTCTCTGTAATCAGATAGCAAAATCAACTTCACCCTTCTTTATTTGCGAAAAACAATATGGCCTTAAGCCATCGTATATAAGCTCTTGAGCAACTGCATTTCCCAGAAGCCCACCATTATTTACAGTAGAATCTTTAGCACTGATTCTCGCCTTAATTTCATTAGGATACTGACAACACAAGATTCCTACATTGCAAAGAAAAGAAGGTGTCGATTCATATACACTTTTGCAAGTTGGTTCGCGCTTTTGCCACAGCTTCAACTTTAAAATTAGTCCATTTGGAAGAAGTTCTTCGAAAGGACTGAATTAGCAGACTCAGTTTTGCATAAAGACTTTAGAATTAATTAAAAGAGGATCACATATGTACGGAGCAATATTAGGGGATATCGCAGGCAGCGAATATGAGTTCGATCCAGTGACAGCCAAAGACTTCCCATTCCATGGATTCATTACTGATGACTCTATTCTTACTGTTGCAATTCAGTACGCCTTTATCGAATATGGCCTTAATCCAACCACCGAGCAGTTCTCCAAAGCCCTGGACAAGTTCGCTTTGAAATTCAAATTCTATAAAGGGGCCGGTTGGGGTGCAAACTTCTATGGATGGATCGCTGATCCTCACCCCTACGGCTCTAAGGGAAATGGCATTGCCTCGCATGTATCCCCAGCCGGTTGGATAGCAAGCAGTGAACAAGAAGCACTGCAGCTGGCAGTCAGGATAGCAAACGCCACACACAATACCGACGAAGGACGGAGAGCAGCCAAGGCCATTGCCCTCGCCATATATATGGCAAGAAATGGCAAGACAAAAGAAGAGATAGGGAAAAGGATGAAGGAATTCTATCCCACTATGGAACCATATTCTTCTTACCTAGGCCATTACCGTTATTCGGAGTTGGCGGAAGAGTCGGTGCCACAATCAATAGCGACATTCTTAGACTCAAATAGCCTTAGCGACACAATCAAGAAAGCAATACTGCTAAAGGGCGATGCCGATACCATGGCAGCCATCAGCGGATCGATAGCCGAAGCTTTATATGGCTCTTCAGCAGTCGAAGGCGAAGCTGTTTTTGAGGCATTTGGCCTCTCGTTAGATTCAAATAAAGTCAATCTCCTTAGATCGACACTCAAGTCTTTCAAAGAGCTTTTGCTCGCCATTGGTCATTTTAAGTTGAGTGAATCCTCCATCGGTGACTATTGGTTCTCGAGAGAGGATTCCCCGGACTTCAAATAAATCCAAATATCAAAATAACCCTGTCTGCTTCTACTCTTATCGCCATATTGCCTTTTAGAATGATTTGCGAGGTGTTATAGAATCTTTTGTAAAGCCTTACAATTTATCTGTAAGCCAATGGAGTAAACAAGAGATGAGAAGCACAAAAGGCGATATAGAATTCTCCCAGAACCATGACGTACTGAATATAGTTTCAGTAGAGGATGATCCCAGCGAATTCAAGCAAATAAAGCAGGGCCTTACCAAGTATATGTCGGAGCAGAAACGCCTTTTCGTCCTAAAGAATTTTGCCGATGGCAACGATCTTTTGAAGAAGTACGAGAGGAACATAGATCTCATCCTGATGGACATCGAGCTCGAGAATTCGAACGGAATGGAGACAGCCGAAAAGGTTCGGGCAATAGACAAGAACGTGATAATAATATTCGTCACCAAGATGGCCCAGTTCGCTGTAAGCGGATACCAAGTCCAGGCCTTGGACTTCTTGGTAAAGCCCTATACCTATGCCAACTTTGCCTTGAGGATCGATCGGGCCCTCAAAGCCATCGACGAGAAGCGGACAAGCCTCGTCATGAAGTCGAAGGAGGGCATCCAGGTCGTAAAGATAAAAGACATCATGTACATAGACGTCTATGGGCATTCCCTGGGTTTCCACACCATAAGGGGGACCTTGTATATATGGGGCGCCCTGTCCGAGTACGAGGCGAAACTGGGGCCAAGGGGCTTCTTGCGCTGCGACAATTCCGCCTTGGTCAATGCCAGTCACATCAAGAGCATCGACGGCATGAAGATAACCCTTGACGATGGCCAGACCCTATCCATAAGCCATCCACGCAAGAAGGCCTTCATGGAAAGCCTGGCCTCATGGGCCGGCTATTTCGCCAAATGATTCCCGAAAACCCCTATTCGCTGTATTCTTTTTCCCTTGAGTTGATCGTGGCGACCGCCATCTTCGTATTCGGGCTCAAGAGACGCCGGTTTTTCGTCCTTAGGCTTTTGACCGGTATCGGCATGATGGCCCTGTTCTCCTATCTTTGGGGACTGTTGCCATACAGCGACATCTACTTGTCGATAGCGAAGTTCGCCTTGCTGTTCCTCTTGGTCATGTTAGCCGTGTATTTTTCCTTCGACATACCCTTCCTGTCCGCCCTGTTTTGTGCCTCGGCCGGCTATGCGGTCCAGCATTTCTCCTACAAGGGAATCCAAATGGTGATAACGGCCTTGGAAAACAGCTATCCCGATTTGATAAACAGGCTGTGGATCCTGCGGCTTGTATATACGGTCATGTTCGTCCTGTTCGTCGCCTTGGCCTATTGGCTATTCGGGCAGAGGGTCTGGAAGGATCGGAATCTCGAATTCAACAATGTCGGCCTCATCGCAATCTCCCTGATCCTTTTGACCTGCACCACTACCTTGAACCTAATATTCGAAAAGCACTACGATTCCATCCCCCGCTCACTTGTCTACATCGACTGCCTCTACGATATGTTTTGCTGCCTTTTGGCCCTTTTGCTTCAGTTTGGCATGTTCAGGGAAAAGAAGATAACCGATGAGTACTCATCGATGAAGAAGCTTTGGGCTGCCGAAAAGAAACAACTCGAGATATCCAAGGAGAACATGGACTACATGCGGGTCATGGTCCACGACCTGAAGCACGAGCTGAACGACTCCGAATCCATCGGTCACTCCACCCGCCTAAGGGAATTGAACGAAAGGCTCAATGATTTCTCCTCTTCGATAAAGACCGGAAACGACACGCTGGACTTCGTGTTGGCCGAACGCCAGCTGAAGATGAAGAGATTGGGGATAACCTTTACCTGCATTGCCGACGGTTCCCTTCTGGCGTTCATGGACGAAACGGATGTCTATTCCCTGTTCATGAACATGGTAGACAACGCAATCGATGCCTTGAGCGAATTGCCTTCCAAAGATTCCCGATCGTTCTCCTTCTCCATAAGGAAGAGCATGAACCTGGTGATAATCCACGAAGAGAATCCCTATGAAGGGACCATCGAGTTCAAGAACGGCCTCCCGTTAACTACCAAGGGCTCGGAGCTATACCACGGCTTAGGGACCAAGAGCATCAAGGTCGTCGTGGACAAATACGGCGGGGATCTGGCGATAAAGACCCAGGGGAAACTGTTCATGATCGACATCGTGTTCTCCCAAAGCGTTAAGAATGCCAAAGGCAATGATGTGCAACCCATCGAAAAAGGCAATACCAAAGCTTAGATTCGCAAATAGTCGTCATGAACATTTGCCCGGAAGGATTTAAGCCATTTCTGATTGTGCTCGACAAAGTCATGGCCAACCGAAATCGGTTGGCCTTTTTTTCTTTTCCCAACGTTGTTTTGCCACACTTCTTTTGAGAAGAATAAGGAAGGAAATTCAAAGGGTAGGAAAGGTTATAAGCGCTTTCAATAAAGTGCCAATAGACTTTATGGTAGCCACGATAGCAACAATCGGAAGCTAAGCCAGGAAGTTAATCTGAAAGGATCGAAAAGATGAAATACTCCGCTTTAATCGAAAGAATGACTTTGGAAGAAAAGGCCTCGTTGATGTCAGGGGCAACCACTTGGACCACCAAGCCGATCCAAAGGCTGGGGATTCCCAGCATCTTCCTTAGCGATGGGCCTACCGGCCTTAGGAAGCAAGCGGGAGCAGCGGACCAGCTCGGCCTTAACAAATCCCTCCCGGCAACCTGTTTCCCGACCGTTGCCGCGGTTACCAACAGCTGGGATGTGAAGGTAGCGGAGAAGGTAGGAGAGACCTTGGGCCTTGAGGCCAAGGCCAAAAACGTCAGTGTCGTATTGGGTCCTGGCCTCAACATAAAGCGGAACCCTCTATGCGGCAGGAATTTCGAGTATTCATCTGAGGATCCCTATCTGGCAGGAAAGATTGCCGCCGCCTATGTCCGTGGCATCCAGTCCCAAGGCGTGGGAAGCTGCATCAAGCACTTCGCCATGAACAACCAGGAGCTGAAGCGGATGTCCATCGATTCGGTGGTGGACGAAAGGACGATGCGCGAGATTTACCTGACCGGTTTCGAAATCGCGGTAAAGGAGGGAAAGCCCAAGGCAGTAATGTCGGCCTATAACTCCGTTAATGGCCATTTCTGCAACGAGAATCCCCATCTGCTTTTGGATATCCTGAGAAAGGACTGGGGCTTCGACGGAGTCGTGGTGACCGATTGGGGCGGCGATAACGATCGCATCAAGGGCATCGAATGCCTCAATTCCCTGGAGATGCCCTCCAATGGCGGGGAGACGGATAGGGAGATAGTAAAAGCCGTAAAGGAGGGAAGGCTTTCGGAAGCGAAGCTGAATCAGTGCGTGGATTACCTGTTGGACCTGATTTTCACCACATCACCCAAGCAGAAAGAGCAGAAGATAGATTTCAAGGCCAATTTCGACGTGGCCAAGGATGTGGCCAAGGAATGCGTCGTGTTGCTCAAGAACGACAACAATCTGCTACCGCTCAAGTCCAAGACAAAGATCGGGCTATTCGGTAGTTTCGCGGTCCTGCCCCGTTATCAGGGCGCTGGTTCGTCGATCGTGAATCCCGCCCTTATCACCAACGCCCTCGACTGGGCCAGGAGGAGCGATCTGTCCTTTGTGGGTTATGCCCAGGGCTTCAAGCGCTATGGCGGCTTTAGCAAGCACCTGCTTAGGAAGGCCTTGGCCCTGGCCAAGGAATCGGATGTATTGGTCGTCTTCCTGGGCTTGGATGAGTTCTCCGAAGTGGAAGGCATCGACAGAAAGACCATGAGGTTGCCAAAGAACCAACTGGAATTGCTAAGGGTCTTGGCCACCACCAAGAAGAAGATCGTCACCGTGCTGTCGTGCGGTTGCGCAGTGGAACTTGGGATGGTCAACAAGTACAGCGACGCAATCATATACGGTTCCCTTTTGGGCGAGGCCGGAGCCATTGCGATAATCGACGTCTTGCAAGGCAAGGTGAATCCCTCCGGCAAACTTGCCGAGACTTTCCCGATCTCCTATAGCGACGTGCCTTCCAGGCGCTACTATCCCGGCCACGAGGTCACTGCCGAATATCGCGAAGGGCCCTTTGTGGGTTACCGTTACTACAAGACCAAGGGTGTCAAGGTGGAGTTCCCCTTCGGATTCGGCCTAAGCTATACCCACTTTGATTACTCTAACCTGAAGGTAGATGAAAAAGGCGTTACCTTCGACCTCAAGAATGTCGGAAAGATGGCGGGAAAGGAGATATCACAACTTTACATCTCCTTCCCGACATCGAAGATCTTCCGCCCCGAAGAGGAACTGAAGGGCTTTTCCAAGACCTCCCTTGAGCCTGGCGAGGAGAAAGAAGTGTTCATTCCCTTCGACGACAAGACCTTCCGCTACTTCAACACCGTTACCAACAAATGGGAAATAGAGAAAGGCGATTATCGAATCATAATCGGCTCCTCGTCCACCGATGTACGTCTGGAGGCGCCTTACAGGATACAGGGGACCGATGCACCAATCCCCTATAGCCCCGAAGTCCTTCCCCATTACTACAAGGCCGACATAACGAATGTCCCCGATCGTGAATTCACGGCCCTTTTGGGCCGTAAACTCCCCCAGGCTTCCTTCTTCAGATTCAAGAGAAACAGGGTATTGATCACGACCAATACCACCATGAGCGACTTGGTCTATGCCAAAGGGTGGACGGGCAGGCTATTCGGGCACGCGGTCCTGTTTGGGATAAAGCTCTTGAGGGGGTTGGGCTTAAGGAAAACCAGCGACACTTTGACCATGGGCGTGGCAAACCAAACGGTCAAGACCATCTCCAGGATGACCAATGGCGCCATCAGCTGGGAGGAACTCTTGGGTCTTATCGATATGTTCAATGGTCACTTCTTCCATGGCCTTGGAAAATTCAACCAGGCCAGGAAGCAACATAGGAAAGAGAAGAAGGAACGTAAGAAAGAAACGGAAAGCGCGGCATCGGAGGCCAAATGAAATGTCAAAGGAACTAAACATTGTTAAAGAAGACAAGAAGGCGATAATAGCCCAATACAAGCAGCACAAGGCCGAACTCAAGGCCGAGAAGAAGGCCTATCAACTCAAGCAAGAGGAAATAGACAGGAAGATGACCCCTGAGCAAAAGAAGGAGATCGAAGACAAGGCCAAAGAGATCAAGGCTTTGAAGGCCAAGGAGGAGGAAGAAAAGAAGGCCAAGGCCAAAGCCGAGAAAGTCGCCCTTGCCAACGAACTGGAGGGAATGACCAAAGAGGAAAGGAAGTCCTTCTTGGAAAACAAGAAGCAAGAAACCACATTGCAGCGCCTTAATGAGTACCAATCCCGATTGACCGCCAAGAACGCCAAGCAAAGAAAACTGAAGGAAGAACTAGAGGGCCGCTATGACCTAGGGGGAAGGATTCACCTGTTCTTCCACGGCTTGAATGGCTCCAAGTTCTGCCGCTTCTTCTCGGATGGTTGGCTAAAGTTGAGCATCATGCATCCTGCCTTGGCTCACCTAATCTACATGGTTTTCTTCTTCATCGTCTTTTCGGAAGGCGTGACGATAGTCCAGTTCCTGATAATGCTTTTCTTGCCCTACGCCTTCCAAAGCCTATCCGGACAGGCCTTCGTATGGCCCCAAATAGTCCTTTGGAGTTGGGGAGAGGTGGGTTATGATGGAGCAGCCAACATGGTATGGGGCATATTCAATGAACCGGTCGTCTACGGCTCCGACGGACAAGTCCTGGCCAATGGCGGTTTAGGCAATTTCATCGCGTTCGAGATAGCCGTGTTCGTGGCACAGGTCATAAATTTCCCGCTGCAGCGCAACATCACCTACAAGTCCCACGGCAATCCTTGGTATCAGGCTATGTGGTATTTCATCGGATGGGTCTTGATCTCTTTGCTGGTCAACGCGATTTGGGGCTTCGTAAACCCACTCCTCTTGCACTACATGGATGCCCAAGGCGCCGCTTCCGCCCTCTACGCCCTGATAAAGACCTTCATAACCGGTACGATTTCGATGGTCATCTTCTTCTTCATATTCATGGTCATCTTCCCTTCCGGTGCCGCCGATACCTCCAAAGACATCGCGAGACGGGATGTCATAGCCAAATACGGGCTCGACAAAGCCTCTGACTAGACTCGGGACCGATAAATCCAGGAGACATAAGCTGTGCAAAAATCAATTTCCTTTGCCGTATGCTGCTATAACTCCGCCAAATACATGGAAGTCTGTCTGAGATCATTGCTAAAAGGCGGAGACGAAGTAGAGATAATAATCGTGGACGACGGCTCCACTGATGATACCGGCAGGATCGCAGACTCATATGCCTTGAAATTCCCCAAGATAGTGAAGGCAATCCATCAACCAAACGGCGGTCACGGGGCAGGCATCATGACTGCCCTCAACGTTGCCAGTGGCAAATACTTCAAGGTCGTGGATTCCGACGACTGGGTCAACCAGGAGACTTTGGACATCCTCCTTGCCAGGATACGCGAAAACAGGGAAGCCCCCGATCTGTACATTACCGACTATCAATACTTCAAAGGGGAAGAGGGGACGCCAAGCAAGAGAATCTCCTATAGTTCATCGCTACCGGCCCTCAAGGAGTTCTCCTGGAACAAGATTGGCAAATTCAACGTCGCTTCCTATTTGACTCTCCATTCCTGCATGTACGAGACGACGTTCATCAAAAACCTCGGAGTAAGCCTTCCCAAAAAGACCTACTATGAAGACAACTACTTCATTTACAAGCCCTTGCCTTATGTGACCAAAGCCTTCTACCTGCCCTTCGTCTTCTACTGCTATAACGTCGGAAGGCCCGATCAATCCGTGACCAAAAGGGCCGGCATTGCCCATTTCCGCGACCATCTCGCCATCGCCAAGCTGATGTTTCTCGAACACGACTTATACAGATACAAAGACAACAGAAGGCTCTTTTCCCTCATGTACCATCAGCTGCGACTGGTATTCATAATCGCCATCTTGCATACAAGGATGAGCAAGGATAAACAAGCCAAAACGATACTCAAGGATTTCTATGGGGACATAAGAGCCGAAAACCCAAGGCAATACAAGAGGCTGAGGTACTTCAGTGCCGCCATGCCCATATGCTTGCCCGGGTTCGTCGGTGTCGGCATGAGCCATTTCCTCTATTGGCTCGCCCATGAGGTAGTTAGGTTCAACTGAAAGACGACTCAACAGTTTTTTAAGGTTGCTTATTCAATATCACTCATAAAGAGTTTGCTTTGCCGATTCTGCTTTTTATGTAATCCCCAAGTGCTTTGTCTTCGCAATAAACAAAGCACCCCTTTAGACCCCTGGTCAGGAGTACCCTGTAGGTGTTTCTGATCAGCTGATCGGCCAACACCTTGTCCTTGCAGGTCCTTATACCACTGGTCCTGTCTGACTTGGCTATCTTGCTTTGGTCGGTTACCACTTTACCGTTTTCGTATCTGAGGTCCCTTCCTATGATCACTCCCACATAATCGAATTCAAGGCCCTGGCAGGTATGGATGCAGCCGACCTGGTCAAATGAATCTCTGTCGATGGCCCAGGTCTTGGAGTTGCTAAAATTCCATTTCGCCTTGAATCCTTTTGGCAATTCAATGTCGAAAACATCACCATTTGGCATATTCTTGCTTTTCCATTCGTAGCAATAGCCGGCGACCAACCGCGCTTTGTTTTCACCATTCTTGGCTCTTAGGGCCTCGCGCATTTGTACAGGATCATCGAACACCTCGAAGTCGAAGCCCAAACCTTCAAGATCCGGATTTGCGGTCTGCCCGATTTGGAGCAAGTTATCGATAAAGCTAAGATAGCCATCGCTGCCATTGCACCTAAACTGGGAAGTCAAGGTAAAGTCAGGTCCCTCTATCAACGTTGACCCCAACTCCTTGGCATATCGCTCTATCCTACCTATAGAGCCTTTGTCCCTGACAAGGACCCTTTGATGCTCATCGATGAAGAAGACGCTTACCCTGGTTGCGTTTATTATCTCCTTGGTTTGATCTTCGCCCTTGTTATGGAATATTCCCGATTTTTCCTGCAGTCTATGTGCCTCGTCGACCAAGACGCAGTCAAAATCGTTGGCATTGGACTCATAGAAAGACCCCGTGTTCCTAAATAGGGTCTTGATCCACTGGGCTTTGAAGTTATCGCCCCTTAATTCGGAAAAATAGACTTCGCGCGGGGCACTGTTGCTGGTCGCATAACAGGCCTTCAGATGATAGCTACTGGTGATGTCCTTGAGAAGATCCAAGGCCAATACCGATTTGCCCGTACCTGGTCCCCCTTTTACCACTATGGTGTATTTCTCCCCCGTACGCGCCGCCCTTTGCACTATTTCCCTGATTCTGGAATCGGCCTTCTTCTGCTCGTCAAGGAGGACGAACTCCTTCTTGCCTTTGAACAACCCTGCCAACGATTCCTCCAGCAATCTGGAGGGCTTGATCTTCCCACCGTCTATCGCGTATAGGGTCTTGTCCCGATCCCCCTTGCGAACGTATTTCTTCACGAATTCCCTTAGTCTTGCGTAATCGTCTGCCAAGAACAGCGGAGCGCAATCAACTGCATTTCTATACTCCGGATTGTCTATCTGGTTTCGGTACTTCTCCTTATAGTTATGAAGAAACGCGCATGGCCAGAAACTTATGTGTTCATTTTCCACGGTTTCATTGAAGTTCTCGATCGTCATCGCGTAACTATAGGCCTGATATGAAGGATGGACCTCGTTTTTCTCGGAACCACCTACGTAGGTCCTTACCAGGTCCTCGTATTCTGTCGCCTCCGCCTTCTCCCATTGCTTGAGTTCGACTATGACCACATTGGGCTTACCGTTGGCGTCCAGACCCGTGATCATGAAGTCGACTCTCTTGGTGGTCAAGGGAATCCTGTATTCGACAGTTACGCTGCAATCCCGGGAGATGTCAGGATCAAACAAGACGTTGTCCATTGCCGTCAGCGAATTTTGCCAAGCCCGATACTCCCCGCCATCATCGTCGTGCCTAAAGCCATGGCTCAAGAAAGCATTCCTGATAGTGTCGGCAATCTTGTTATCCCTGACAAGGCCATCGAATTCCCCAAGAGAACCTGAATAAATGATCATTTCCCAATTGCCTTTGACTACATTGTAATCGAAAGCCTGGCTCAAAAGAATTTTTGCTTCATGAGCTCGCCTGACTTAAACATGAAAAAAGAGGGCTTAGGCCCCCTCATGGCAAACAGGAAACGGACTATATGAGCTTGTAATCCTTAAGCAAACCCTCTACGTCGGTATCCTTTATCTTCTTGAGCAATATCTTCAAGGCCAATTTCTCGGTCAAGCTGAGCTTGAGCTGCGTCAGTTTCTTCTTGTCGGTCCCATAGTAGACAGCCTTGAGAAGATCCCTGACATCATAGACGGAGCCCCATACTTCAGGCACGGCCCTGTCGACGTCAAGGAGCGTGTAGACAGCCTCCATGCCGGTCCGCATCGAATACTCGGTGGTGAATATCGTATCCCTGGGAGTCTCGGCAAACTGCCCGATGAAAGCGAAATTGACGGACTTGTCAGGCACGACATGGGGCCTGTCGGTATTCTTCCTCGGCTGGAAGAAGGCGTTTATGTAAGGCATATAGCAAGTGGTGGTGTTGCATTTGGTAGCGGCATAATCCTCGATCTTGGAAAGGGGGATGCCGATGTGGTAAAGCCATTCCTCGCATACTTCCTTGCCGGTGCACTCCTTCATCGGCTTCTTGACAAAGTTCCCGGGCTTATCGGTGGTGAGGGCATAGAACCAGATCAGGACCGTGTCCTTGGGCTGGGAGCGGAACTGCGGCTGCCTGTTTACGGTCCAGGAGCAGAACCAGTTCTTCTCGCTGTCCTTGACCGTGACTATTCCCCCGGTGGTCACCTTTCCAGCCAAGGGATCGCGATGGCAGATGGCCTTGATGTGCTCGATTATGTCCTTGTCCTTGGTCTCGATAGTGGCGCTCATCCAGTTGGTCACATCGGGGTCTGAGGTAAAGGCCGAGGGATTGCCAAAGCTGGGATCGTTCTTGGCTATCTTGTTCCAGAGGTTCCAGCTATCGCCGGTATTGGGATGGATCTTGGAAAGATCAGGGGCATGGGTCTGGTCACCATAGCAGGATACGTCGGTGCAGCAGCCATTGGTAACGAAGACCAGATCGTCATCGGTCAGTTCCTTCTTGACGCTTTGGCCATCCTTATCATAGTCGAGCTCAATGGCCCGCTTCCTGTTGGCCGAGATATCAAACTTTATGTCGGTGACCTCGATGCCAAAGTCGAACACGACCCCATGGGAGGTAAGGTAATTCTGCAAGGGAAGGATCATGGATTCGTATTGGTTGTACTTGGTGAACCTCAAAGCGGTGAAATCGGGCAGGCCATCGATATGGTGGACGAACCTTTGGAGATAGCGTTTCATCTCCAACGCACTGGACCAACGCTGGAAGGCAAACATGGTCTGCCAGTAGAGCCAGAAGTTGGAATTCCAGAATTCATCGTCGAAATAGTCGGAAATCTTCTTGCCTTCCAAATCCTTCTCGGGTGTCAGGAACAACTTGGATAGTTCCCTGGCTGCCTTCATGGACAGGGTGAACTTCCCATCGGTATGGGCATCCTGACCCCTATTGACCGTTGCCCGACAAAGCGAATAGTTGGGGTCTTTCTTGTTGAGCCAGTAATACTCATCCAAGACCGAATGGTTAGGATCCTCTATGGATGGCACGTCCCTGAACACATCCCACATGACCTCGAAGTGGTTGTCCATCTCCCTGCCACCCCGCATCACGTAACCCTTCCTGGGATCCTTTATGCCATCGCAGCTTCCGCCAGCCACCGGCAATTTCTCAAGAATGTGGACGTTAGCCCCCTTGAGGCCACCGTCCCTGACCAGATAGAAAGCCGTAGTCAATCCCGCCAGTCCGGAGCCGATTACAAAAGCGTGTTTGTTCTCGGCACCGACCGGTATCTGAGGATGGGAAAAAGCCTCATAGTTTCCAGCACCGTAATACATCCGACAAGCCTCCTTGCTTTACCGTTAAGGATTCTTGTGGATAA
>DHEG01000002.1:16753-23242 GCA_002399765.1 Caryophanales bacterium UBA4856
TGTTTTGTATAAAAGAAATCCTGCTATTCGCCCTCTTTTGAATACTTGCCGAGCGCCTGGCTGAAAGTACCTTTGATCAGTTTGGAAAGATGGGAAACCAAGAACTTGGGATCCTCCTTCATACCATCCTCTATCCAGCTCAAGACCAGGCCTACGAAGGCATCCGTATAGAACTTGGCGATGAACTCCTTGTCAGCCCTGGAGACGGAAGGATAATTGATCGCCTCCTCATTTACTACCCCCAGCAGTAACGGATAGACAAGCCTGAACAAGTAGCGCATCAGTATCTTGGGATCGGAGGACTCATAGATGTTTATCACGAAACTCCGCTTCTGCAATATCAGCTTGAATATATCGCGGAATCCCTCTTCCCAACTGTCGTAGTGGTAGTGGTCCTTGAGGATCCTTTCGGTCTCGGTAACGCATATCCATTCGATGAGATCGGGGATGTCGTCGAAGTGGTAGTAGAAAGTCTGGCGGTTGAGGCCGCAGGCATCCGTAAGGTCCTTTACGGTAATGTCTTTCAACGATTTGTCTTGGAGCAGCTGCTTCAAGGCCGAAGCCAAAGCCTGTCTTGTTAGATCACTCATATCAAGGAATTATAGACAAAGTGACAATAAGACAAAAAGGGCCGGCATTACTGCCAGCCCCTGGATCGATTCAGTACCTTCTATTCGTTCCCCAGCGCCAGGAACAAGAAGTCGTCCTCGTTCGCCACCGAACTTCCATCATAGAAACCATCCATGGTCCAGTTGTAGAAGAAGCGCTCGTAGCCATAGACCCCATAGCCATCCTGGTCGTGATCGGAAGTGTCGTAGGGATCAGCCACGATCATGACATCGTCGCCGATGGTCTCAGTGCCCATGTCGTCATAGCCTATCACCGACTCCCAGTGACCTCCCCAGTCATTCCAGCCTATCAAGACGGGCATGCCCTGCTTTAGGTAGTCTTGGATCATATGCATTCCCTCATCGCTCCAGAAGAAATCGGAGTCAGGTTCGCCAGAATCATCCAGATGATCGTAGGTCGAATCGACCTTCAGGCCCGGTATATTTGCGACGAGGTCCAAAAGCTGCTTAAGTGAAGTGCCATAATTGTCGCTTCCCTCTCGGTCGTTCCAAAGGGTCTCTTCGGTATTGCCTTCGGTCTTGCCAAGATAGTTAAGAGCAGTTAGGAGAGAGGAAGGACCACAAGAGCCTTCATTGGTCTGCTGATAGGTCTTGTAATTCTCGAGAATGGTAAGGGTATCGGTAGACTTGAGGTTATAGATATCTAGGTTATAGAAATACTTGTCATCGAAATCATCCGCCTTGGCATAGGCATCAGCTCCGGCCTCCGGATCCAAGTCGATAGAAGGGTCGTTGAAGTTCATCTCGTTGGTGAAATTGGAATGATTGGCAGCCACGACGAAATCATAGGTCGAACCATCGATGAAATTGATCTCGTAGGTATCGGAAGTAGTGGTGGTGGCAATCTTGTCCACCGCAGCGATGCCAGCCCCGAGATTTATGGTCTGATCGACAGTGGAATGGTATTCCTTGTTGAACTTGGTGACACCTTCAGGTCTGGGAGCAACATAGAGATAAGCCTGCTCCTCAGGTTCAAGGGAAACAGCGGGATACCAGTTGTAGAAGAACCGCTCGTAGCCATAGACCCCATAGCCGTCCTGGTCGTGATCGGAAGTGTCGTAGGAATCGGCGATCACTATCACGTCGTCACCGATGGTCTCGGTTCCCATGTTGTCATAGCCGATTATCGATTGCCAATGGCCACCCCAATCACGCCAATCGATGAGGGTCGGGACATTGTCCTCGACGTTCTCTTGGATTACCTGACTCATGTTCTCCGGAGTGAAGTAATCCTCATCCAGATTGCCTTCGTCATCCATATGGTCATAGGTGCTATCTAGGTCGAAGCCGCCGATGCTATCGAAGATCTTCATGACCTGCTTCAAGGAGAGACCATCATCGGTTCCCTCCGCTAGATCCCAAAGGGTCGACTCAGTCTCATCCCCGAGCATGCCGAAGTTATTGAGTGCCATCAAGGCTGAGCAAGCGCCACAGGTGTACTCATCGGTTTGCTGATAGGTCTGGTAATTGGGGATTATATGGAAGGTAGAAGTATCCTGGGCATTGTAGAAGTCCATGGAATAGAAGTAATTGTCCTCATGGTCGCCGGCATTGTCATAGGCATCGGCCCCGCCATCAGGATCTCTATCCAAAGAGGTGTTAATGTTCATCTCCTTAGAGAAATTGGCCTTCTGATCTTCGACATCGAATGAGGTAGTGGTCCCGGAGGACAAGGACACGGTATAGGTATCCTTGAAGGTGTTGGAAGAAGCGAGGGCGATGTCAGTCACCTCACTGGCCAAACCGACGGAAGACGAAGAAGAATCAGATGATGAAACTGAGGTCGATTCACCGGTGCCGCAAGAGGCAAGGGTGAAAGAGACAGCCACACAAAAGAGCAATGAATGTCCGTATCTTTTCATTTGTTTTTCCTTTCCGAAATACGAGATACAAAACGACTTACGCAAGGAGCCGATAAGGCTTCCTTACCAAACAGGCGGATAGGATCTGACTGAGTCTATGCAGCAAGCGCGCTTGCTCTTATTACTCTCACCGACGTCTAGGGACAAACTCGTCTTTGTCCATAAATATCAACAAGGTAACGGTATCTCCATCAGGCAAAGGAAGTGATCGATTCCCAATGTCTGTTGGTCCCCACTACTGTGAGGTGGCACCGGATTACATAGGCTCTTTTTCCCTA
Organism: Caryophanales bacterium UBA4856; assembly: GCA_002399765.1. Classification (GTDB taxonomy): domain Bacteria; phylum Bacillota_I; class Bacilli_A; order RFN20; family CAG-288; genus CAG-568. The sequence continues at coordinate 19,523 of DHEG01000002.1, forward strand.
GTCCAGACCCTCCTGTGAAACGGGAATAATTATATTGCTAATTAAGTCAGGAAATACAACATTTTCAACAGGTTTTCAGGCGCCTGTTAAGTTGAATGGCAATCAGGTGAATCGGGAGGATTACATTATTGAAAAATTTTGGTTTGCTCTATTGTTTAAAATATAAATCCGAAAGGCCAATCCAAATGAAAAAGACCATAGTCGCCTTGACCGGAACTACCGGTGGGATGGGAAGCGAAGCACTTAAATATGTCATTTATGACAATTCGATAGATGTAGTGAGGGTCTTGGCAAGAAAACCCTATCCGATCCTGACGGACTACCAAAAGAAGTATGGGGATAGGTTCGAACTGGTAGTTGGCGATATGGGTGATTATGAAGCCGTAAAGAAACTAGTCGATGGTTCTTCATATGTCGTAAACATCGCAGCGGTGATTCCGCCTAAAGCTGACCATGATATCAAAGGTGCCGAGACCTGCAACATCAAAGGCGTAGAGAATATCGTCAATGCCATAAAGGAATTGAAAGAAGATAGACCAAAGCTGATTCACATATCCACCTTGGCCCTTTATGGCGATCGTAACTACAAGCATCCCTGGGTCAGGGTCGGCGATCCTTTGACTCCCAGTGCCTACGATTGCTATGCCACGACTAAGACCATCGGTGAAAGAACCGTATTGGAATCAGGCCTTCCCGATTGGGTCGTCTTGCGACAGACCGCGATGCTACATAAGAAGATGCTTCAGAACAACATGCACGATGGCTTGATGTTCCATACTTCCTTTAATGGCCCGCTTGAATGGGTCACGGCCGATGATTCCGGAAGACTAATCAGGAACATAATCCAGGAAGACTTGGACGGAAAACTCACCCAAGACAATTTCTGGCGAAGGGTCTTCAACATCGGTGGCGGAGTAGGGAACAGAATCACAGGCTACGAAATAATTAATCAAGGCTTTGCCATCATCGGTGGTTCAGCCAAGTCCTTCATGGAACCCAAATGGAATGCCTTAAGGAACTTCCATGGCGGTTGGTTCCTCGATACTTATGAGCTGGATTATCTAACGCATTTCATAACCGAGAAGGTTCAAGACTACTGGAAGCAGGTCAAGAAAGAGCACTGGTATTATTCACTCGGTAGATTGGTCCCTCGTCAGGTAATAAAGAAAGAAGTAATAGAGAAATTGCTGACTGATGAGAATTCTCCAACTCAATGGTATAAAGAAGGATTGGAAGGCAGGATAATAGCAAACTTCGGTAGCGTAAGCAAATATCTATCTCTTCCGGAAACATGGGGCGACTTCCCACTTCTATCCGAGAACAAGAATCCTGATGATGGTTCCTACTTCGACTATGAAGCTCTTAAGAATCCTAATAATGCAAAGTCCTTGGATCACGGTTTTGACGAGAAGAAGAAGGATCAAGACATCGATATCGACGATCTTAAACAAGCAGCAGAATTCAGGGGCGGAAGATTGCTTACTAAAGAGTTCAGGAATGGTGATATGTATAACCCTGTCGAATGGGAAACACACGAAGGGACAAAGTTCTTTGCCACACCCTATACAGTTCTAAGAGCCGGTCATTGGGAGCCATTGAAAGAGAAAGAATGGGACTTCGACAAAAAGGCCAAGACCAATCCTTTCTATGCCCAGATCTGGTATGACAGTCATTCAAAGGATGAGAATTATACCTATTGGTATGACGAGAACGGAGTGGCTAAATACAAACAAGATTAAATTAGTTAAGCTGCGCTTTTTCCAAGATGCTAGAATCTTTGTCCGGGTGTGATGTCACCCTTTAACCGCTCTCTTGAAACGGAAAAGAGAAACAACGACGTCTAGTCAGTTTTGACTAGGCGTCCTTTTTTATATAGAGGTATCAATCACATGGGTGTGTTACTGGATTTCGTATTGGTTTTCGTCGGGGGTGGAATTGGGGCTTCACTTAGGTATGGAATGATGTTCATCCCTTATGAAAAGGAAGACCTTTATGGCTTCTCCCTGATTACCTTCCTGATAAACCTAATGGGATCTTTCATAATAGGGTTCGTGGCTGAAGCGAGTTCAGAGAAGATAATCAGCAACCATTTCATTACCTTCCTAAAGATTGGAGTACTAGGTGGCTTTACCACTTTCTCATCCTTCTCCTTGGACAACTTGGAGATGTTGGAAAAAGGCCATTATGTGACCGCTGGCGTCTATATATCCCTATCGGTATTGGTTTGCTTGGCAGGTACATTCCTGGGACAAGCGTTGGCCAAGACCATATTCAAGAAGGCCTGATTATCTTTAAGACTCAGACAATAAAACCTAAGTGCTAAAATTTCATCGAGAATAAATGAGGTCATAGGCAATGAGCAAAAGGTTTCAGACAGTCGGTAGTTTGCTTAGGCCAGAGAAACTATTGGCATATAAGCGCCAAATAGAGAATAGGGACGACATCGCCTATCCTTTCTACAATGATTTCAAAGGCTATAAGGAAGTAGAGACCGAATGTGTAAAGGATGTTGTAAACAAAGAGATAGAACATGGTCTCATAGTCCTTACGGATGGTGAATATACCAAGTCCATGTGGCATCTAGACTTCGTATGGGGCTTAGGCGCCAAGCGCTTGTTGGCTCCTCATGGTTACTACTTCATAGACAAAGACGGAAAGACGAAATTTGAAACCAGGCGAGATATAAAACTAGAGATAACCAAGCCTCTAAGCGGAAAGAACCATCATTTCATTTATATATATAAACAACTGAAGGGCTTTGCTGGAAATCATGATGTGAAACTCACTATCCCTGCTCCAGCCCATATCTTTGGTGAACTCTCCTGGTCCCCTGAAATATTGGGACCAAAGGGTTTCTATAAGACCAAGAAGGATTTATTTGATAACTTGCTGAACGCTTACAAAGAGTTCGTATTTGAATATGCCAAAGCCGGTGGCAAGATCCTCCAGTGCGACAACTGCCTTTGGGAACTATTCGCTTCCGATAACCCGAACTCACCATTCACTGGCAAGGCTGTTGATAAAGAAGAAGTCAAAGGCTTGGCCAAGGACTTCATAGCCATAGACAATGCGTTGGTAGACTATGGTCATAGTCTGGGTCTAAAGATGTGGACTCATAACTGTCGGGGCAATTACGCCTCCAGGCACATGGGTGGTGGCTCATACATCAAAATCGCAAACCTATTCTTGAAGCAACTAAAATACGACCGGTTCTTCCTTGAATGGGATGATGAAAGAGCCGGAACCCTACAAGCCTTGAAGGTATTCCAGGATAAACCTACTACCGAAATAGTATTGGGCTTCCTTTCTAGCAAGACCCATGGTTTGGAAGACGAGGACAAGATAATAACCAAGCTTAATCAAGCCAGCCAAATAATACCCAAGAGCCGTCTTTACCTATCCCACCAGTGCGGCTTCGCTTCCTGCGACGATGGCAACGAGCTTACTGAAGCCGAACAATGGGCCAAGATCGACAAAGGCGAGAAGATAGCAAAAGACTATTGGGACGAATAGCCTATTCTTGGCTTAGCCTCATAAAAGGATTCCCATACGCCTAAGCCGTTGTGGTAATATAGAACACGCCCTGGCACCGTAAGAAAGTGGCTAATCCAAGCGACTGCAACTCGCTTACCGTCGGTTCGAATCCGGCCGGTGCCTCCAAACAAAACGCTCCCGTAGCTCAGCTGGATTCAGAGCATTTGACTACGGATCAAAGGGCCA
>DHEG01000008.1 GCA_002399765.1 Caryophanales bacterium UBA4856
CCCGTGGTGGTGGTAAAGAAGGGACCACCCCTCTTAAGGCCCTGCTTGCCGGTCGAGATGACGCTGTTCTCCTGGGGATCCCTTACCACGACCTTGAGCTCGAAACTGTCCTTGTCCTTCACGAAGGGGGTCAGGTCCGCCTCGAAGGGGACATAGCCGCCTTCATGGGTCGTCACCAAGATATCGTCGACATAGACTTCGGCATACATATCGACACCCTCGAACACGACTATGGCATCGAAGCCCTTGGCATAGGGGGGGATCACCAAGTCCTTGGTATAGACCAGGGTATCGGAAGGATCGGGAAGGACATTGACCTTGGAAAGGGGGACCTCGGGGGCATAGGGAACATTTATCGGGCCGCTGTAGCGACTGCTGCCGCTCTTGGCGATCAGGGCCAAGTCCCAACGCCCGCAAAGATCCAACGGCGTGGGGCCATCATGGCCGGAGAAAGGATTGAAACCCCTGTCCTCGGTGAAAGGATAAAAGTCAGGCAAGCGGTCCTTGGGGGGATAAAGCAAACCCCGGTTAAGGGTGATGGTATCCCTCTTCCTTTGCCTATCGGCCATCCGGAAGAAGGGTATCGCCAAAAGCGTCACCCCAAAGGCAAAGACGAAGAGGAACGGGGAGGGGTTGGCCGCCATCTGCCCACCGTCCTCGACCAAATGGGTTCCGGCGGGGAAAAGCCTATCGATGCCAAAGCCTATATAAGGACCAGTCACCATCGAAAGCATCGAGACGACGATGAGGACAAAACCATTGAAGGCCCCTTCGTGGCCATGGGGAATCAAATCCCTTATCCGAGCATTCAGGGTCGAGGCCATGGTTATGTTTCCGACTACCGAGACCCCAATCGCCATCAAAGCCAAGACGGTCTTTCCATCGTCCACCCCACCGTTGCCATCCCCTATCGGAGACACGAAGGCCATCAAAAGAAGGCCGGCGCCAAGAATCGCAAGGCTAAGGTAAGTGGCAAAGGACCTTCCGACGCGATCGGAAAGGAAGCCGACCGTTATCGGTATGGCAATGACGACGAGGGCAATGAAGAAGGCCCAGACCAAGACGAAGGTAGAGAAAGGTACCTCGCCATTGATCAGGCCGGTGAATCCCATCGTGTATTGGATGTAATCCATCTGGTAGGGATACCAGATCTGACCGGCGATGGCAAAGAGGGCATCCCCGGCAATGACGTAGTAAAGGGCCTTATGCCCCTTTACGGTATCGGGCTTGAAGGCAATGGCGACATCCTTTGCGAAGCTGCCTTCCAATGGCTTTGCCACTTCATGGGGTATCAACAGGATGGAGACCAGGCCCACTGCGAATACCAAGCCCCCACACGCATAGAAGAAGGAGGGCCAGCCCAGGTTTCCCCGCTTTACCAAACCGAACAGAAGCAGGAAGCCGACAAGGCCGGAAAGGAAGGGTATTATGCCCAAAACCCCTTCGACTTTTCCCCGCCTGCCATTTGGGGTGTTGGCTATTATGTAGGAGATCAAGGCGGCATCGTTGGCGCTGCACCCAAAGAAGGTCATCAGGCAATCCAGAAGGATCACCAGGGCCACGGATACAATCGGACTTATTGCGAAAGTGCCACCGATCGCCTTGGGTGCGACCAGGCCGAAAGCCAAAGTGGAAAGCCCCCAGAGGAGGAAGCCGATTACTATGAAGGGCTTGCGGCGCCCGACATGGTCAGACAAAGAGCCCATGGCGATGGTCGTGATGGCAGCCACCACGGCTGACAAAGAGACGGCCAAGGACACATATAGTTCGTAATTGTCGGGGTGGATGTCATGGATGTAATCGTTAAGGAAGACATTTTCCACAATCCAAGCCAATTGGCCTACTAGGGTCAAGGGGATGGCCAGGGCCCACATCCGGCCTTTCGAGGTACGGCTTATCTCCCTACAGTCTGGCGGCACTTTTTCCTCAGCCCTGCTTTCCATGGCGATGGCTCCTTAAGACATTTCGGCATAAGTATAGGACGATGCCGGGAATCGGCAATCGTTATTTTCGGCAACCGTCTTTCCATCGCACCGGTTTTGGCTTATCCTTGTCTAAATCCAATGGAGGGCAAAATGGCAAAAGTCTTACCTGAAGAAGCCTTGACATTCGATGACGTACTCCTCCTTCCCCAATATTCCGAAGTCACACCCGATATGGTCGATACCTCCTTGACCCTGGCACCGGGACTGAGGCTAAACATCCCCGTCCTTTCGGCGGCCATGGACACGGTCACGGAAAAGGATTTGGCCATCGCCTTGGCAAAGGTAGGCGGGATGGGGATAATCCACAAGAACATGACCATCGCGGCCCAGGCCGCCCAGATCGAAAAGACCAAGGAGGAGAAAGTGGATCTGGCCGAGTTCCCCAAGGCAGCCGTGGACGGCAAGGGAAGGCTATTGGTAGGGGGAGCCTTGGGCATCACTTCCGACATGATGGAAAGGGCCAAGGCCCTTATCGAAGTCGGAGTCGACATGGTCGGACTGGATTCGGCCCACGGCTATACCCTCAATGTCATGAAGGCCTTGAAGTCCCTACGGGAAAGGTTTCCCAAACTGGTGATAATGGTCGGCAACGTCGCAACCTACGAGGGAGCCAAGGCTTTGGCGACCAACGGGGCCTCGGTCGTCAAGGTGGGAATGGGGCCCGGCTCGATATGCACGACCCGCATAATCTCGGGCATGGGTGTCCCTCAGCTTTCGGCGGTCTTGGCCTGCGCCAAGGTCACCGCCGAGACTGGCATCCCCGTCGTCGCCGATGGCGGCATACGCTATTCGGGCGATGTGACCAAGGCCTTGGCCGCCGGAGCCAAGGCGGTGATGATCGGTTCCCTGTTCGCCCAGACGGAAGAAGCTCCCGGAAAGGTGGTCATTATCGCTGGCAAGAAATACAAGGCTTATCGGGGCATGGGCTCGATCGAGGCCATGGACCAGGCCCATGGCTCCTCGGATCGCTACTTCCAGGCCGGCCATAAGAAACTGGTGGCCGAGGGCGTGAGTGGCTATGTGCCCTTGAAGGGTAATGTGAGCGCCGTCGCCTTCCAGCTGATGGGCGGATTGAGGTCTGGCATGGGCTATCTTGGCGCCAAAGACCTAACCGAACTGAACGATAAGGCAGTATTCATCAAAATCACCAATAATGGCATCCTCGAATCCCATCCCCATGATGTGAAGGTCTTGCACGACGAGCCGAACTACGATGGCATAAAGTGAGCAACAAAAGGCAAACGAATTTTTGGCGGTGTATAATTTGCATTGGCAATTTTTTTGCAAAAGGAGCATCTAATAGATGAGTAAGCAAATAGACGAAAAAGACTTGGCGGCTTTTGCCAAATCCTTCGACGCCGACAAAGTTAACACCATCGCCAGGAACGCCGTATCGCGCAATGGCGTATTCAATGCGGCTTTCGACAGCCAGGCCTTGCGAAAGATTCCCCAGACCTTCTCGGTAGAGGTCAAGGAGACTGGCTCGATAACCAACCAGAAGCAGTCCGGACGCTGCTGGATGTTCGCCGGCCTCAACGTAATCCGCACCATCGCCATGAAGAAACTAAAGGTCAAGGATCTGGAACTCTCCGAGTCCTACCTAATGTTCTACGACAAGCTCGAGAAGTCCAATTTCGAATTGGAGACTTTGCTTGAGCATCTCGACGAGCCGGACAATTCCCGTCTCCTCGACTACATCACCTCTTTGGGTGGCCATCAGGACGGTGGCTACTGGAGCTTCTTCGTCAACTTGGTGAGGAAGTACGGTGTCGTACCCATCGCCGCCGAGCCTGAGACCATCCCCTCTTCCGCTTCCGGCGAGATGGACAGTGTCCTTAGCACTCTTCTCGCCAAGGCCATAGCTACCATCCGCGGAGCATATAAGGCGGGCAAAAAGCTTCCTGAGTTAAGGAAGATCAAGGATGGTTTCGTCGCCCAAGTATACAAGATCTTGGCCATTTCCTTAGGTAAGCCCGTAACTGAGTTCACCTACGAGTACGAAGAGACTCCCGATTCCAAGGCCAAGGATGCCAAGCCGACCTTCAAGCGCATAACCATGACCCCGAAGGAGTTCTTCGACAAGTATGTCGGTGACGATCTTGGGGATTATGTCCCCCTGCTCAACTTCCCCTCTCCCGCTTACCCAATCCACGAGCGCTATGCCGTAAAGATCATGGGCAACGTGGTCGGAGGCGAACCCGAGACCGCGGTAAGCGTCACCCTGAAGGAATTCCAGGATGCCATAATCGCCAGTCTCAAAGGCGGCGAGGTATGCTGGTTCGGTGCCGATGTCTTGGCCCGTTCGTTCCGCAAGGAAGGGTTCCTGGCCTATTCGCTCTTGGATCTTAACGATTTGTTTTCCACCGATCTTTCACTCGATAAGGGTTCGGCCTTGACTTTCAAGGCCGTTCAAGTCAACCACGCCATGACCTTCACCGGTGTCGACTTGGATGACAAAGGGCAACCGACCCGTTGGAAGGTCGAAAACTCCTGGGGCGATTCCGTCGGTGCCAAGGGCTTCTTCGTTATGGACCAGGGTTGGTTCGAGAACTATGTCTTCGAGGTCATCGTGAACAAGAAGTTCCTGCCCAAGGACATCGTAGCCTTGGCAACCAAGAAGCCTGTCGAAGTGGAGCCTTGGGCACCCTTCAACATGATGCTGAAGTGATTTCTCTCATCCTGAGCATTAAAAGGAGCCTCCTTGTAAGGAGGCTCTTTTTGTTGCTCGGACAATGTACACACCACGAGAGCCGGAAATGGCCAATCACCTTATCTTGAGGACTATTTTGCCCTTGACCCTTCCCGATTCTTGGTAATCAAGTGCTTCCTGGACCCTGCCGAACGGATATACCCTGTCGATGACGGGCACGATGCTTCCCCTCTCGATCAGATCCGCGATAACGCCAAGCTGCTTCCCGCTGGGCTTCATGAGAAGAAAGGAATATTTGGCCTTGTGCCTTGCCTCATGGAAAGAAATTCTGGCGGCCAAGATACCAAGGAGATTTCTTTTGATGAACCCATAGCCGTGTTCGATGCCGAATCGGCGGTTAGGCAATCCGGCGATAGAGACGATTCTCCCACCTTTCCTAAGGACCTTGAATGACCTCAAGAGAATCTTTCCGCCCAAAGTGTCGAACACGGCATCATAGTCATGAAGCCTGTCTTCGAACTTCTCGTTTCGGTAATCGACGATCTCATCCGCTCCCAATCTCTTGACCAACTCAAAGCCCTTTTGGCTTGCGGTTGTCGCGACGTAGGCACCCATCTGCTTCGCCAGTTGGATCGCAAAGGTTCCGATGCCACCGGCACCAGCATGGATAAGTATCTTCTCCTTTGGCTTGAGGCGCAAGACATCATGGAGAGCCTGGTAATCCGTCAGGCCAACCAAGGGAATGGATGCGGCTTGTTCAAAGGAAAGATTGGATGGCATCGAGGCAATCTCGGAAACATCAATGGCAATGTACTCGGCAAAAGTCCCGATCCTATCTTTGTCAGGGCGGCCGTAGACATTGTCCCCGACTTTGAATTTGACGACGTTCCTGCCAACCTCAACCACCGTTCCCGAAAAATCATTGCCCATGATGAGCGGAAGCTTGAATTTCAGGAACATCCTGAACCTACCGTCCTTGATCTTGAAGTCGATGGGATTGACGCTGGCGGCATGAATCGAGACCAAGACATCGTTATCGCCCACGGTTGGAATCGGTACTTTCCTAAACTCCACCGGCCCTTTCCCGTATCTCGAGATCATGCAGACATTCATCAGCAATCCGTCTTTCATACTCGGCCACCCCCATTTCCCGCAATGTTTGCCATAAAAAGCTTGTTCTTCTTTTGGTAACTTTCGCCCCTGTTTGCCTTTGATTCCCAAAGGTAGCAGTCTTGAGAAAAATGCGTACTGCCAAATGATAGGAGGTCTGACAAGAATTGCTGGTTCATTCCCAAATTGCCAGAAATCATTTCGTATATTGAACGGCTTAGGTTACCTAAGGAAAACAAGGACGCCCCCATGGCGCAAGAGGGCTTCAATGCAGCCGAGCAAGAAAAGACAAACCGGGACGGGGCCGCTCTTGACCTATCCGACCCCTAGGTGACAAAAGCGTATGATTTTGGGTGAGGATCCTTCACGGCAAGAGGTTCCCGCTGGCAGCATAGAGGCTATACCAATCGGCTTTGGAAAGCCTTATCGCGGTGCCTTCCAAGGCTTCCTTGATATGGTCAATATTGACGGACCCCGTGACAACCCGTATTCCATTCCAGGGAGTGGTTATGAAAGATGTCGCAATACCAGACGGAGTGGAGTGATACTTCTCAGCCAGTTCCCTAAGCTTTGCCTGAGTCTTGGAATAGCCAGGATCCGTCAGGACGTTGCCCTTGAAGAACTCAACCTGCAAAGGGCTCCAGGCCTCAAGGTCCATGTTCTTCTCCTTGAAGTAGAAGAACAGATTGGGCGCAAGGCTCTCATGGCCCGGATTCAGGTTGTTGGTGTTGACCACATCGGCAAAGAGGTTGGCGTGGCCAAGGCCTATTTGATATTGGCCGGTCTCAAACTTGAGTTCGCCTAACCCTTTAGACAGGTATTCGATCATCTGGATGGGGAAATTGGAGACGCCGAAGTGGGCCACCTTTCCCTGGCGGTGAAGCTCATTCAGGGCCTCACCTACCTCGTTGGCATCGGCAAAGATATCCGGCCTATGGAGTAGCAGGCTATCGACATGGTCGGTATTGAGCCTCTTGAGCGAGCCATCGACCGCTTCCAGGATATGGGCGCGGGAGAAATCATAATGGGAATTGTTGCCGGCGCTGTCCCGCACTATCCCGGCCTTGGTCTGGAGGAAGAACCTGTCCCTCAAGCCAGGTTCCTTGGCAAAGGCCTCTCCCAACTTCTGCTCGGACTGACCATTCATGTAGACATCGGCGATGTCTATCTCCCTGATGCCCAAATCGTAAGATTGATGAAGGAGCGTCACCAATTGGTCGACGCTCGTCTTCTCGAGTCTCATCAGGCCCAGGGCCATTCTTCCTTTTCCAGTCATGCATTTACCTCCGGAATTGATTTTAGTATTCATGTGGCAATCCATCATCATGTGATGCCCATAACTTTCTAAAGACAAACACCCGAAGAACATTTAAAATTAAGGAAACCGAAAGTGAGGCTAAGATGGCCAAGGTAAAACTGATAATAGATTCCGATTGCAACCTCGAGAAAGGCTTGGCTGAACAATATGGGGCGATCGTCGTTCCTTCGACGATAATCGTCGATGGCCAGGAATACAAAGACGGGTTTACCATAACGCCCAGGGACATCTACCGTCTTTCAAGCGTCAAGGGCAAGCCGTTGCCAAAGACAAGTGCCATAAACGAAGCGGACTTCTACGAACCCTTCAGGAAAGCGTTGGCCGAATATGACGGGGCGGTGTTCATCACCATCTCGGCTGCCCTGTCCGCTTCCTATCGCAACGCCATGATGGCAATCCAGGCCCTGAACGTCCAAGACCGGATAGTTGCCATCGATACCAAGTCCCTTTCCTGCGGCATCGCAATCGTGGCCGAGAGGGCGGCGGCCGACATTGCCAAGGGCTTTCCGCTAATGGCCATGAAGAAGGACCTTGACGATGTGGCCGCAAGAACCACGGTCGAATTCGTGATCGATACCCTCGATAACCTCTATAAGGGCGGACGTTGCTCCGGTCTGTCCTACATCTTCGGCAAGGCCCTCCACATCCATCCCGTAATCGGCATGGACCCGGTAGGCCATCTCTTCCCCCTACATAAGGTCAGGGGCAAGGACATCGGCAATGGCGTGGAGCAGATATTCCAGGATTTCAAGAAGGACTGGGATGAGGACAACGTCGACAAGACCCTGCCCGTCTATTGCACCCATGCCGCCGCCGATCCCTGGGAGAGACTTGCGACTGCCAAGGTGAAAGCCCTGGTGGGAAACCAGATGGTCGTCAGGAATTCCGAAGCCTCAAGCGTCATCGCGGTCCATTGCGGACCCGGTACCTTCGGCATCGGCTGGACCCGCAAGAAGCCCAATGCCTAAAGGCCTTGGGGATTTAGATTATAATATTCCTAAGGAGGTCGTGATAATGGCTATAAAGGATTTGAAACTCAACGATGGCAATGCCATCCCCGGGATCGGATTCGGTACCTGGCAGATTCCCGATGGTCCCGTTTGCGTTCAGGCGGTCGAATGGGCCATAGAGGCTGGGTATCGTCTTATCGATACCGCCGTCGGCTATGGCAACGAGAAGAGCGTGGGCCAGGCCATCAAGGAGAGCCACATGCCCCGCGAGCGCCTGTTCATCTCGACCAAGGTCCAAGGCGACACCAAGACCTATGAAGGCGCCAAGACCGAAATCGACGCTTCCCTGGAAAGGCTTGGGGTCTCCTACATAGACCTCGTCCTGATCCACTGCGCCAAGCCCTGGAAGGAATACTACGGCGTCTCCTACAAGAGCTACAACGAGGAAAACCTCCAGGTCTGGAAGGCCTTGGTCGAAGCCCAAAAGGCCGGCAAGGTCAAATCAATCGGGGTCTCGAACTTCGGTCCCAGGGCCTTGGCCAACATCGTCGACAATTCGAGCGTGGTCCCCGCCGTCGACCAGATCCGCTATTTCATCGGCCTTGACCAAGGCGAGAAGGCGACCACCGACTATTGCAAGGCCCATGGCATCGTGGTCGAAGCCTATTCGCCTTTGAATACCGGGGAGATATTGGGCAATACCCGGATTGGGGCCATAGCCAAGAAGTACAACGTAACCATCCCCAGACTCGCCTTGGCCTATTGCGTAAACAAGGGTTACATCCCCTTGCCCAAATCCACTCACGAACAATGGATAAGGGCCAACCTGGACTGTGATCTTGCCTTGGATCCCGCCGATATGGCTTACCTGGATTCCGTCAAATATTTAGGTTCCTTCCGTCAACCCGACTGAACCGAAGGCCTGGCAGCGTTCCAGGCCTTTTATTGTGCTACAAAGCCGCTGGCGGGCCTTACAATATTAGCCAAAAGGAGCAACAGGTATGGCTGACACAAAAAAGGATGAGACGCTGTCGTTCAACGAGTACCAAAAACACGCCTACAACCTAATATCGGAGGCCGGCAGGAAGGACATGGTGACCAATGGCGTCTTGGGCTTGGCCGGGGAATGCGGCGAATGCTGCGACATAGTCAAGAAATACAAGTTCCAGGGTCACGACCTGGACAAGGAGCACCTGAAGGATGAGCTGGGCGATGTGCTTTGGTACATAGCCGAGACCGCCTCCGGCCTAGGCATCTCCCTGGAGGATGTGGCAAAGTTCAACCTGGACAAACTACATCAGCGTTACCATGGCGAGAAATGGAGCAAGAAAGACGATGTCGGAAGGACCGACAAGCTCTGAGCGACAAGCCTGCGACGGTTCAATCCTTTGCCAACAGGGGCCTGGCCAACGCCAGGTCTTTTTCGTCTAAGCCCTTCAGGTCCTTCGCGGTCACCAACCGGAAATGGTCATAGGTAAAGCCTGGGCTGACCATGCAACCGACCAAGGAATAGCCTTGTCTGCAGACACTTCCGAAGATGGTCCCGGCCTTGACCAATACCTGGGGGCTTTCCCCCTCGTCGGGATCGAGACCCAATTTCGCAATGCTAAGCTTTCCGGCCTCGATCTTCACGATGTCCAAAGGACTCCCCTTTTGGAAATACCAAAGCTCGTCTTCCTTAAGGACATGGAGATGGCTGGCCTGGCCTTTTGCAAGCAAGAACAGGATCGATGAGTAGGAATTGTCCTGGGGCCGGAACGTCTCGCGAAAATAGCCCCCTTCCGGATGAGGCGTAAGGCCGAGTTTCAGCCACAGCGGCTCGAAGGAATCATCGTTTCCGGCCCACTCCTTCATAAAGCCGGCGACGAACTCGTGCATGGTCTGTTCCCTATAGATGGCAATCTCCTTGGCCGTCTTGGTGTTCATCAGGTCTCCGAGGAGGAACAGCTTCTCCCGGAAGTGATTGATGGTAGTCCCCTTGTGGGCCTTGTATTCCTTCCAATCCATGTCCAAGGCCACGGGTATGTTGGGATCGTAAATGGGGTTGCCTTTGTGGCCGCCATAGGCGAAGGCCCTCCCAATCCCGATGTATCCCAAGGCATCGAGACGATCGGCGTCCTGGACTATTTGGCCCTCCAGGCTATCGGGCTTGACGCTGTCCTTGCCCTTGAAGGAGACCTGGCCGATTATGTGGAGCACCTGGCCAGTCAGATGGGCCGGGGCATCGATGGAAAGGAGGAATTTCCCGGCATTGGGATAAGCGTTGCCGCTGTCGCCGAATAGCTTGTAGTCATCCACGTCATGGAGCAGGGCGGCCAAAGAGATCACGAATCGGTCCCCACCTTCTCTTATGGCTATGTAGCGCGACAGGCAAAAGACCCTGAATGTGTGGGCGAAGTCATGGCCGGAACTATCGGAGGCGAATAGACCTTTGGCATAGGCCAAGGCTTGGGTTATAACTGCGGCTTCATTTTCCATACAGGTACTCTCTTTCGCTTTAAGATTATACGAAAAAGAGGCCCGAAGGCCCCAAAGATATCGAAACTATTCCCTAGGCAGTTGTTGAAGAAGACAAGGCCACGTCTATGAAACCATCGTCGCCGAGGAAGTGATCGACCAAGGAGCCGAACTCATCGGTGAAAGTAGAGAAATTGCTGGGATCGCCAGAGGTGATGGAAGTGGAGAAGCCATTCATGGCGAAGACCGGTTCGGTTTCAAGAAGCTCATTGCTGGCATCGTTCTTGTAGATGGCCCAGGTGTTGGCGGGGACGGAAAGCACGCCAGTATTGCTCGAATCCACCTTGCTATGCCAAGAGGTGCTGCTGCTGCCATAGGTATAGGTCTTGGCATTCACGGTGGTGAAGGTCTTGTTGTTTATGCTTGAGTCATAGAAGAGACCCATGTTGTATGACATCTGGTCCAACTGCTCCGAAGTGAAGTCGTAATCATCCTCATCGGCATCGTAAGTCCTGGTGACATCGACGGTGACCAGGCTCTTGTAAAGATTCTCTTGGTAATAGTTGTTCTTCTTGGCATCGCTGGAGAATATTCCATCCTTGAGGTAATAGCCTATGCCCGTGCTGCTCGAGTCATCGGGGGAATAGAAATAGACGACGGTATAGCCGGTCTGGGTATTGGTCTTCTTTATCTGCTCGTTCAGGTTCTTGTAGTTCTTGCGCCTGTCTTCCAAATAGTCGATGTATTCCGCATCCTCGTCGGAATCGGCCGTAGCGGCCTCGATGATATAAGGAATGGAGAAAACGACGCCAAAGACCAGTATCACCACCAAGACAACCTGAACCCAAGCCGTTTCCTTGAACCAGAGCCAACTGGCCTGGAACGCCCTGATGAACGGATTAGTCGAAAAGCCAGTGCTGTATTTATTGTTGCTGGCATCCGTTTTCTTTGCCATCGAAAGCCTCCATTTTCAAAAAGACATCGACCGAGACAGCAAAATACTTTATCAAAGTATAGATAGGTATAGACATCCTTTCAAGTTTGGATAGGACGGGTAAGAGTATAAACGAAAAGGCGATATTTGTCCTTACAAATAGAAGCATACAAAGAATATGGCGATTGTGATTGGGAAGCGAACGGATTCAAACGCAAAGACCAAAACCGCTTAATTATCCGCCATATGCACCGTTTTAAGTCAAAAACCCAAAATTATGAAGTTATAATAAGTCCGGTCACAAAGGAGCCAATAGATATGGCAAAAGTTTACGGTAAGAGAAAGGTTGTCGTAATAGGCGATGGCAGAGTCGGAAGCTCCGCCGTATTCGCCTTGTTCCAGCAGCCCTGGGTCGATGAGGTCGGCGTGATCGATGTCGTCTTACCCGGTCACAAGGACGAGGCCACTGGCCAGTGGGTCAAGGGCTTCAACGCCATGCATAACGTCGAGGGTGATGCTCTCGATATGGAGGATGGCGCTTCCCTTTTGGACACTCCGTCCAAGGTCGTAGCTGCCAAGTGGTCCGATGAACCCGGAAAGGAAGGCGCTGATTACAGCATCGTCGACGATGCCGATGTGATAGTCATCACTTCCGGCGGACCTCAGAAGCCCGGACAGACCCGTCTCGATCTCATCGACATGAACTCCAAGATCGTCGAGGGCATCGCCAAGCAACTCAAGCCCCATCTTAACGATCATGCGGTCGTTGTGGTTGTCTCCAACCCCTGCGATGTCTTGACCTGGGTCGTCTGGAAGGTCTTGGGCATTGCCTCCAACCGCGTCATCGGCTCTGGCTGCGTTCTCGATTCCTCTCGTCTCCGTCAGGAGATTGGCGATGATCTCGGCGTAAGCTACAAGTCCGTGCATGCCGACATCATCGGCGAGCATGGCGATTCCGAGGTCGCTGCTTACTCTGTCGCCAATATCGGCGGCACTCCGATCAAGGAATACTACGAGAAGCACACTGCCTTGAAGGGCGCCGCCTTGGACAAGCACCTTGCCGACATCCATGAGGCTGTCTGGAAGGCCGCTTACAACGTCATCGCCTTGAAGAAGGCCACCAACTACGCCATCGCTTTGTCCATCACCAGGATCGCCAAGGCCATAATCACCGACGAGAAGGCTGTCCTTCCTGTCTCCGTCTTGGCTGACGACAAGGTCTTGGATGGCAAGGCGGCTGGCGTCTACCTCTCCCTTCCTTCAATCCTCGGTGCCAATGGCGTCGAGGGCATAGTCGCCCCCGAGTATGGCAAGAAGGATACCGAGGCTTTGCTCAAGTCTGCTGAGACCCTCAAGTCTCACAATGCTTCCGTGAAGTTCTAAAGCCCTTTCAAAAACACGAAAGGGGAGCCCGACGGCTCCCCTTTTTTGTGCTTATAAACTATGATTAGGAAAGAACCAACCCAGGAGGTCTGGATGTGAAAATACTCTACGTGGTAGGGCATCCCTATCAGGGCTCTTTCAACCATGCGATCATGACCACGTTCGTCAAGGCCGCCAAAGTCCACAGCAACGTCGAGGTAGTGGATCTTTCCGCTTCCGACTTTGATCCGGTCTTGCGCTTCGGTTACGCCAAGAGGATGGAAGACGAGTTTTTGATATTGCGCTCAAAGCAATATCTGCAATGGGCCGATAGGATCGTATTCGCCTTTCCCGAATGGTGGGGAATGATGCCATCTGTCCTCTCCGGCTGGATTGCCAGAGTCTTCACTCCCGGGCTCGCCTATAACATCAACGGCTTCAAGGTGAGCAAATTGCTGGCCGGAAAGACAGCCAACGTCATAATTACCTCCAGTGCACCCCGGATCATATGGCCATTTGTGGGCAACGGCGGTTTCAAGGTCTTGAAGAAGAATCTCTTTTACGTAACCGGCATCAAGGACGTGAAAGACTTCTACCTGGATCTTCTGAATACCAATATGGACTCCCCAAAGAGAAGGAAGAAATTCCTGGACAAAATCGAGAAATACGCCCTTGAATTAAAATAAGAGACAAGCAATTTAAGCTTGTGTTTTATTCGGTCGCTTTATAGAAGAAGCTATTAATATCTTTATTCAGTTTATCTTTGAAGACCTATTAGATTTCACAATACTTCCA
>DHEG01000009.1:0-8321 GCA_002399765.1 Caryophanales bacterium UBA4856
GGCGATCTGGATTCCACCAAGAAGAGCGAAAGCCAAATAAAAGCCCTGGCCAAAGAAGTCGTGATCCTGAACAAGGACAAAGACGAATCGGACTTTGAGAAAGCCCTGAGTCTTGCTTATCAGAAGGGCTTCAAGGATTTCTTGGTTTTTGGAGCCATCGATGGTAAAAGGTCCGACATGTTCCTAAGTAACCTCCAGGTCTGTGCCAAATATTCTCTAAAAGGCCTGCATATAACTCTCTTTGGAAAAGACTTAGGCAAAAAGATAAACATTTTGAGCAAGGGAGAATCGCTATCAGTCACTGACCAAAAGACACATAAAATTTCAGTATTGTCCTTGCAAGACAAATCCTCCGTTTCAATCAAAGGCTTCAAATACGAATACGAAGGCACTTTGACCAACATGACTTCCCAGGGAATCTCAAACGAGACAGTGCCTGGCAAAGAAGGAAACATAAAAGTGGCTTACGGAATCATCGCTGTATTCTATCCAGTAGACTAATGGAAATTAAGACGAACACCTTGCCTATAATGCTTCGCAAAAAAAGAAATGCTACTATGGAATCCACACTTAAGACTTCTCGTAAAGGGAAGTTTAGAAAGGCTTATTGGAATACTGGTAGGCAAACTAAATGTCTTCGCAAACATTTGACTGAAATTTGATGGAAGTCTTTGTAAAAGATAGTCGTCAAAATTTTTAAGTGGTAAATCCTAGTATTTCAAATCTAAAAACTGCCTTATTTTTGCACTTCAAATTTTAATTGTCTTAGAAAACTAAGGCGAAGTGGAAGCAATTTTTGACTTAATTATTAAGTTATTTTTCTCTAGTACGCGTTAAGTGTTGGTGGCTCGCCCCTGAGCATCCTGGCCAGTCCCTTAAGCCTCCAGCCCGACATCGCCATCAGCCGCCACCGGTACAGGTCGAGATAGCCCTGGAGCCACCTCGCCGATATGCCCCGGTGCTTCCTGAGGAACCACTTGAGTCCCGAGCAGGAACGCTCCAGCGGCCCCATGGCCATCGACCGCAAGACCTTCGCCCACATCCTCGCCTTCGTCGCCATGTTCCCGCACTACATACTGGGTTCCAATGCCGATCTGCCCATTGTCGGTGGCTCGATACTTACCCATGACCATTACCAAGGCGGGAACTATGTGTTTCCGATGTTCAAGGCCCCTGTCTACGAAGACCTCAAGGTCAAGGGTTTCGCGGATGTGAGGATCGGCCACGTGAAATGGCCTCTGTCCGACATAAGGATCGTGTCAGCCAATCCCCAAAGGCTTATAGACCTGGCGGACAGGATACTGCAGGCCTGGCGTGGATACACAGACGAAAAGGCCGCCATCTTCGCCTCGAAGGCTGGCGAGGAGCATAACACCATAACCCCCATAGCCCATAGGATCGGAAAGGACTATGCCATGGAACTGGTATTGAGGAACAACATGACCACCCCTGAATATCCTTTGGGCCTTTACCATCCCCACCAGGACCTTTGGCACATCAAGAAGGAGAACATAGGCCTGATAGAGGTCATGGGGCTGGCCGTCCTTCCGTCCAGGCTTGAAAGAGAACTATCGAAGCTTGAAGACCAGCTGGTGAAAGGCCTTGACCCCGCCACGGATCCCGATACCGCAAAGCATGCCCCCTGGGCCAAGAAGGTCTTCGCCAAGTATGCCATAGGCAAAGCCAACGTAAGGGAAATAGTCGAAAAGGAGACCGGATCGGTATTCGCAAGATGCCTTGAGGATGCCGGGGTATACAAGCAAACGCCCCAGGGGGACGAAGCCTTCGACAGGTTCATCTCCTATCTGAACGACAGTCTTTGATCCTCAGTCCCGCAATCCCCTGAAGAAGGCCTTCAATAGGTCTTCTTCTTTTTTGCTTGGAAGGAAATGGACATTCAGTGCCTCGTTAATGCGATATTTGGTGAAGGCTCCGTGTATAGGGCTTTGCACCATGTAGTAGACATCCCTTATGCCGGCTATCAGGCAGGCCCCAAAGCACATGAGGCAGGGCTCGAGGGTGACAACCAAGGAGAAGCCCGTCAGTTTGTGTCCCCTCTCTTTCGCCATGGCGTTTCCGATAGCGAGGATCTCGGCGTGACCCAAGCCTTCTTGGTCTTCCCCGCTTTCGTTATGGGCTTTGGAAACCACTTCGCCCTGCCCGTTTAAAACCACGGCCCCGATGGGAACGTTTCGCCCCGCGAGGGTGGCCTCTTCCTCGGCCAAGGAAATGGCTTTGGCCAGGCTTTCGCTATCCAGCATGAGCCCAAGACCTCAATAGGCAGGGTTGGCGAAAGAGGACACGGTCTTGCTCAGATCGCTTAAGACGGACTCCGATTGGGCCAAGGCCTCTTCTTCCCTTCCGTCCATGTCCACGCCGATGATCTTCAATACTCCCCTGTCGTTCACTAAGGCCGGCAGGGACATATAGATGTCTTGTCTCACGCCTTCGTAGGCACCCATGAAAGAAGAGACTGGCAAAAGGGAAGGCTGTTCATCCTGGAGTGCCTCGATTATCCTCGTGGCGGACAGCGCTATGGCATAGTTGGTGCAACCCTTTCCGGCCCCGACGGTGAACCCGCCCTTGACTACCTCTTCCCAAACTTCTTTCCGGTCGATGCTCTTGCCGTTGTCATGCAGGTAATGGTCAAGCCTGGTGCCCCCTATCATGGCTGAGGAGAAGACGGGCACCTCGGAATTCCCATGCTCCCCGACGACATAGGCATCGATGTCCTTGACGGATACCCCAAGCCTTGCGGAGAGACCGACCTTGAACCGGGATGAATCCAATACCGTCCCGCTCCCTATGACCTGGTTGGCCGGCAGGCCCAAGACCTTGCTGGCGAAGAAAGCCATGGAATCGACGGGATTGGTAATGAGAAGGACTTTGGCCGAGGGATTAAGGTTGGCCTTGATCTTGGGAAGTATTCCTTTCATTAGCCTAAGATTGCTGACCAGAAGCTCGTTCCTGTCTTTGGGGAACGCCGCCCCAACGGGGTTGACGGCAATGGCTATAACGGCGGCATCCTTGCAATCGGCATAACTACCGACCTTTACCTTGATGTCGGGAACGAAAGGCGAACCATGGATAAGATCCAAGACATCACCGCCGACTTTCTTGAAGTCTAGGTCTATTATGGCCAACTCCTTGGCCACGCCCTTTATGAAGATGGCAAAGGACAACGCCTTGCCTACGTTGCCATCTCCTATCACTACCACTTTTCCAGCCATGGCAATCCTCCCCATGACTTCAGCATAACAGCAATGGGACTGTATTGGGCCTATCTTCCGCTAGGACCGCCGTTGCCCCTACCTGGACCTCCGCCATTCTGCCCTCTTGACGTATCGCCAAGCGAGGTTATCGGCTCCGTGGAAACGGTGAATGTCTCTACCGAATCACCATCTACCTCTATTTGGTAGGAAGAGCCTTTGGTCATTTCGGGGAAGGAGACGATCGCCGATTCGTATTCGTTTACGATATCCGCGCTGAAACAGACGGTCCCTGCGGAGTCAACAACGGAAAAGCTCTCGCCAGACCCAAAGCCGTCACTGTCACCATAGACCAATATGTCCTGAAGGGAATTGGTAGAGGGTGTCTCTACCATCCCAAGGCTTCCGAAGGCTCCTACGACGCCTCCGTTTATGGTGATTCCGCCATCGGAGTCCAAGGCCGAATTGTCGTCTGCGGTCGAGGCCTGGATGAAGCTGACGCCCCCATTTATCTCCAGCCAGCCATTGGAATCCAGCCCATCCCCGCCCGACACCGTGGTCAAATATCCCCCGTTGACCAGTATCCCGATGTCATCCTCGCTGGCCGTATTGGACAAGGAGTTTGCCGTTCCCTCGAGGGCGGTAATAACCAGGATGGCTTTTTTGCCACTGCTATATATAGGTGCGTTGGTCGGAGTTGCTATATTAGCATTGTCCAGGCAAATATGAACGACTGCATCATCGCCATTTACGTCAATTACAATTGGCTGGGAATAGCTGCCACTAAGGACATAGTCACCTGCTTCGACTATTTCCGCACCATCGGATAGCGTAATGGCAGAATCGGGGACCGTATCATCATCGACCACAGCGTTCAAGGAATCGTCAAGAGTCGGTTTATAGGATTCATATACTCCAGAGAAATCGGTAAGGCCGTCGTCGCTTTCAACCATGGGATAGGAAACGGAAGCCGACGAGCCGGTGTCGCCCGATGAGGATTCCGAGTCGGTGACCGAGCTTCCATTGGAAGTGCAAGAAGCCAATAGCAGACCCAATGACAAAAGCAGCAAGCGTCCTTTTCCCTTAGTGGACATAAGGCATTCCTTTCAGTTCTTCTTTAAGGGTAATATAAGGCACTGTTCGCTTGATGATGTTTAAGAAAGATTGAAAGACTGCTTTCGTGGAAAATACACATACGTAAAAACCACCGCACATGCTACCGAATCTTAAGGCTGCTGCCTTCCGGCCCTGACCTGATTCGAAACGATAGCATCGCGATGGCATTAGGATTATATTTGCGAACCTGTCCTAAATCAATCAGCCCGCCTATTTCCTGCTCTTCGAAGAAAGGGAAAGCAATTCCTTGTACATCTTTGGCCTCCGATCCCTGAACACGCCCCAATCGATGCGTTCCCCTTCGATGGCATCCAAGTCGAAGGCATGGGTTATGAACCCTTCCTCCTCTCGACCCAGTTCTTCCACCTTGTTGCCGTATTCGTCACAGATGAACGAACTGCCGAAGAACTTCATGGAGGATCGGCCCACTTTTTCGCTGCCGATCCTGTTGGAAGCAATCACCGGCATTATGTTAGCCGCGGCATGGCCTTCCATCACATGTTGCCAATGGTCCCTGCTGTCTTTGGGAAGGACCGGCTCCGAGCCGATGGCGGTGGGGAAAAGAAGGGCCTCGGCCCCCTTCAAGGCCAGGATCCGGGCTGTCTCCGGAAACCACTGATCCCAGCAAATGGCTACCCCCAATCTCCCGAACCTGGTCTTGAACACCTCAAAGCCGGTATCACCGGGAGCGAAATAGAATTTCTCCTCGTAGCACTGGCCGGTCGGGATGTGGGTCTTCCGATAAAGGCCAAGCTTCTTCCCGTCGGCATCGATTACGCAAAGTGAGTTGAAAAACACATTGCCGTCTTTTTCGAAGAAAGATACCGGGAGAACGACATGGAGCTTTGCGGCGACCTTGGCGAAATGCTCCAGGGTCTTGGAATCATCGTATTCCTCGGCCAAGGCAAAATTGGCGTAATTCTCCACTTGGCAGAAATAGTCGTACTCGAACAATTCCTGGAGGAGTATTACGTTAGCCCCTTTCCCGGAAGCTTCTTCGATAATCTTGTCGGCCTTGTCGAGGTTCTTGTCATAGTCATTGGCGGAGGCGAACTGGGTAGCGGCAAATGTTACTTTTCTCATTTGTGAAAGACCTCACTTCAACCCTGAAGGTATTTCCTTCGTTATGCAATGGATATTACCACCACCCAAGAGAATCTCACGCCCCGGGACCTCGATGACCTTCCTGGAGCCCTTGTAGAAATCAACGAGGATCTTCTTGGCCATGTCATCTTCCCTTATGCCAAAGGAGGGCAGGACGATGAAATCGTGTCCCATATAGAAATTTACATAGGAGGCCGCAAGCCGGTTTCCGGCCTTGCGAGGTTTGGAGCCTTCGAAGGGCTTGATTCCCCATGCCTCGGTCTGGCTCTCGTATAGCGGCTTTGGCATCGGCATGGGAACTACTTCCAGTCTCGCGCCTTGGGCATTGGTCGAGGTGGCGATGACTTCGAAGTCTTTTTGGGATCTTCGATATTGGGGATCCTTCTCGTCATTGGTGACGCCGAGAAGGACATGGGTCGGATCGAGGAACCTGGCGATGTTGTCGACATGCCCACCAGTCTCGTCGCCATAGACGCCAAAGGGCAGCCAAATGACCTTCTTCTGGCCTAGATAATCGCATAGGATCTTCGCGATGGCTTCCTTGTCCAATTCAGGATTGCGTCCCTTGGACAGGAGGCATTCCTCCGTCACCAGCAAAGTGCCTTCACCATCGGTATGGATGGAGCCGCCTTCAAGGACGAAATCCTTTAGGGGAAAGCGCCTGAGGCCCAAAACCTTGGTCAGTCTTGCACCCAATTCGTTGTCATCATCCCAGTGAGAGTACAAGCCGTTGAATTTGCCACCCCAGGCATTGAAGCCAAAATCGACGGCTGCCAGTCTATGGTTCCGATCTCTTACGAACACCGGAAGATTGTCCCTGGCCCAGGAATCGTCGTAGGGCAAAGAAAGGAAGGTGACGTTGTGATGGCTTCTTAGCTTTGTCAGTTCCTCGCTCCCTTTGACACGCGGATCGATTATCGCAAACACCGACTCGTAGTTGGCAATCACCTTGACCAAGTATATGAAAGACTGCAAGGCATATTTGGCATCCTTGCGCCATACATCGCCCCTGTAGGGAAACTCGACGACAGTCCCGAGGTGGTCTTCCCCTTCGAAGGGCATGGTGAAGCCCAATTCCTTAGGAGTTTTGTTTTCCATCGTTATCCTCGCTTACCGACTAAAGATAATACAAGGAAAGCCAATGACGAAAAAGGACCCGCAGGGGTCCTTGTTTCACTTCTTGGCTTCTGGCTTTGCCTTTGGGGCAGCGGCCTTAGGATCGACACTGGCATCTTCCTGTTCGCCTATCTCCTTTTCGGCTTCCTCGTTTCCACCCTTGCGCCTGAGGGTCGGGAACAGGATGACCTCCCGGATCGAATCGGTGGAAGTAAGGAACATCACCAGACGATCGATGCCGATTCCGATGCCACCGGTAGGCGGCAAGCCGTACTCTAGGGCCTCGACGTAGTCATAGTCGATCTCGGAAGCCTCGTCGTTGCCTTCGCGCTTCTCCTCGATCTGCTCCTCAAACCTTGCCAGCTGATCGTCGGGATCGTTCAGCTCGGTGAAGGCGTTGGAAAGCTCATGGCCACCGATGTAGAGCTCAAACCTCTGGACGAACCGGGGATCGTCCTCGCACTTACGCGCCAAAGGGGAAACATCCAAGGGATGACGGCAGACGAAGATAGGCTGAACCAGTTCAGACTCGCAGAACTGGTCGAAGAAGGCGTTGATCACATGGCCATAGCGGAAGTGGGGTTCGGTAGGGACCTTGAACTTCTTGGCCAAGGCCAAAGCCTCCTCATCGGTCCTGACCTGGTTGAAGTCGACACCGGTCTTCTCCTTGACCAAGTCGACCATGTTGGCCTTCCTGAATTCGGGCCCGACATCTATAAGGGCCCCATTGAACTGGATCTTGGTAGTGCCACGGACCTTTATGGCCAATGTCCTTATCAAATCCTCCTGAAGCTTCATCATGTCAGATAGGTCGCCATAGGCCTGATAGGCCTCGACGGTGGTGAATTCGGGGTTATGGAACAAGTCGATTCCCTCGTTCCTGAATATGCGGCCAACCTCGAAGACCCGCTCCATGCCACCCACGAGCAATCTCTTCAAAGGCAGCTCGGTTGCTATTCTCAAATAAAAATCCTCATCCAAGGCGTTGTGGTGCGTTATGAAAGGGCGGGCGTTGGCGCCGCCAAGAATCGGCTGAAGGATCGGGGTCTCGACCTCAAGATAGCCACGGTCGAAGAAGAAATCGCGTAGATACTTGATTATCAAAGGCCTGGTCAAGGCAATCTTCCTTGCATCGTCATTGACGATAAGGTCGACGTAACGCTGACGGTAGCGCTCTTCCTTGTCCGTCAAGCCATGGAACTTGTCAGGCAAAGGCTTCAAGGCCTTGGACAGGTGGGTGTACTTGGTGACCCTGATGGTGGTCTCCCCAGTGCCGGTCTTCATCATCACGCCCTCGACACCGCAGATGTCACCTAGGTCAGACAGTTTGAACAAGGCGTAATCCTCTTCGCCGACCACGTCCTGCCTGATGTAGCACTGAATCTTGCCACTACGGTCCAAAAGGGTGAAGAACGAAGCCTTGCCCATCTTCCTAAGAAGGACGATCCTTCCGGCAACCTTGGCTTCGTCCTTGGTTATTTCCTCCGGCTTTAGGTCCTTGTACTTTTCCTGAAGGTCAGCGGCATGGTCCTTGACCTCGAACCGATGTCCAAAGGGATAGACTCCCAAGGCCTCGTATTTGCTTAACTTCGCACGTCTGGCCAATTCCTGGTCATTGAACTTTCTGTCTGCCATTGATAATCCTCGTTTCAAGCCCCAATATTCTACCAATATAGCAATCGGTTAGCCATTTTGTGCTCAGTCCGTCCCTGGGCTAGCGACATCATCTAGGGAAGCTATCGGTTCACCGTTTAGCCAAGTCTTGTCGAAAAGCGC
>DHEG01000009.1:8621-14056 GCA_002399765.1 Caryophanales bacterium UBA4856
TTCAACAAGAAGAAGGCAACCAAGGGAAAAGAGGCCAAAGCGGTCGCCTTCGATGGCTTGACGACAGGCGAAAGCAAAAAGGAGCCCGAGGAAGAGAGCATCGAGGCCGCAAAGCCAGCTGCGCCAAAAGAGACTTCGGTGGTTGAAAGCCGACCGACTCCAGTCGGAAAAGAAGCGGTCGTTTCAAACGAGCCGGTCGCAACACCCGTGGAAGAGAAGGCTGACGAAGACGAGGGCGAAGGTGCAGATGCGAAATCCGGCTTTGCCCGTCTCAACTACAGCTTCAAAGCACGCCAAATGATGGCGCCTAAAGAATCACAGCAACGCCTGAGCGCGATAATCAATTATTTCCTGAGCTTTGCCGACGTAAGGAAATCCGATTCCTGGTCAAGGGTCAGTTTCACCTACAAGGGCAAGAGGGTCGCCTGCCTCAGAATCAGGGGCAAGACCATAAGGGTCTATTTCGCCCTCGACCCCAAAACCCTGGATGAGAAATACAACATCGTGGACGTAAGGGGGAAAGCCCAATACAGCGATACCCCCTCACTTCTTTTCGTTCATGGTAGCCGGGGTATCGCCTATGTCAGGCAACTGGCCGACAGCCTCTTCAAAGGCCTTGGCGCCGTCAAGGGGAACGTGCCTGAAATCGACTATACCTTGCCGGAGTCGACCAAGGAAGAGTTGCTTAAGGAAGGCCTGATAAAGGGCTGAGTTTCTCACACCTTGTCGCGATCGTTCAGCATCAAGAGCAGATCGGCCGTCCTATCGTCGATGTCGATGTCGAAAGTCAAAGTGTCATTGGTGAAGGACTTGACCAAGTCCTCCACCTTTTCTATTACCTGACGATCCTTGGGCAATAAGTCATAAGGCAAGACCAGATCGAACACCAGCATCTTCTCGTGGGCATTCTCCAGGTTGTCCATGATCCTGAAATCGTTGACGGCGATGTCGGGATCGACCTCGTTTGCGGCCTCAAGCACATAGGAGCGATAGCGCGAAGTCTCCGGATCGCCGATCTTTATGGGATCGATATGGATGAAGGTCCTTATCCCGGTCCTGTTCTCGACATCCTTTTCTATGAAGTCCATCTCGTCTCTCAACACCATTATCGGGGTGGCGCTATCCACCTCGGCATGGACATAGGCGTGGACCTCGTTATGACCATAGCTATGCATCTCCAGGTCATGGATGGACAAAATGGCTGGATAGGATTTTATGATATCGGAGAACAGCTTGACCGTGGTCAAGGGCGGGGTCTTGCCCATTATGGCCGAGGAAGCCTCGTTCAAGATCGAGACGCCAGAGAGCATTACGAACGCGCTTACCACTATGGCCGCAATGGGATCGACGTTGAAGTTGAGCGGATAGCTTATGAGCAATGACAGGGCGATGAGGGCCGAGACCAGGGAATCGTTGCGGGCATCCTTGCCAGTCGAGACCATGGTCATGGAAGAAGTCTTCCGCCCCAATCCAACCATCAATTTGTACTGGGAGAACTTGACCAAGGCCGAAACGCACATCACCACGAAGGAGATGTAGAAGGCCGGCTCCGCATATGAATAGAACGTGGTTTGCCAAGCGCTGTTGTCAATCATCTCCTGAGCGGTGTCTATCACCTGCTGAGCGGAGAAGAAGATCACCAGCAAGGCGATTACCAATGAGGCGACGTATTCGAAGCGAGCCGAACCATAAGGATGCTTGGCCGAGGCGGGTCGGGAGGCGATGAAGACCGAGACCAAGGCGATGGCACACATCCCGATGTCGGAGGCATTGTTCACCGAGTCGGCCAAAAGGGTCCCAAGGCTGAACACAACGGCGCAAAACACCTTGGCCGCAAAGAGGATTATGTTGGTCAGAAGGCCATATATCGAGCCTAGATAGCCATATTTCCTTCTCACCATCGGATTTTCTATTTCGGTGTAGTCGGGGACGAAAATCCGCAACATGAATTCGGCGAAATGGTTCTTTCGTGTTATCCTTAGTCCTCTTTGACTACTGCCACCAACGTCATTCATCGCCGAAGAAAATCCTCCGCATTCACTAACAATGATACTATTACTTGTCTCATAATCATTGCTTTTGACCAAGATGGGGCTTTGCTGCAAACTGAGCAAGGTCTTGTTCTATAATCCAATAGCGACTTTCTAAGGACTTAAAAGATGAAACTTATAGCAGGTTTGGGAAACTATGGGGCGGAGTATGAGGGGACCCGCCACAACATGGGTTTCGAGGTCGTAGAGGAATTAGCCAAGGACTTGGACCTACAATTCGACAGGAACGATTTCAAGGGCGCATTCTGTAAGGGTCAGGCCTATGGCCAGGACGTTATATTGCTTAAGCCTTTGACCTATATGAACCTTTCGGGCCAAAGCGTCGCCCCTATCATGAAGTTCTACAAGATCCCCATCGCCGATCTGATTGTGATTTGCGATGACTTGGCCATAAAGCCGGGCACCTGGCGAGCCCGTTCCAAAGGCTCTTCCGGCGGGCAAAAAGGCTTGCAGAACATAATAGACCTGTTGGGAACCGAGGATTTCAAGAGGATAAGGATAGGTACGGGTGAGCCCGCCCACGGGAAGAGCGAAGTGGTCGACTATGTCTTGGGCAAGCCCTCTAACGATGACCGCCGATTCATAGACAAGGCCCAAGACGAGGCGGTGAAGTTCCTCCACATCTTCATAAGGGACGGCTATCAGAAGGCGATGGATGCCATAAGTACGGGAATCATCAAGGAGGACGTCAGACAAGTAGATGCCAAATAGCGTTCTAAACTTGCTAGAGCCGTATCTTGAAGACTCCGACGTTACCAAGGGTCTTGAAAAGGGGAAGGATGTACTGGTCTCATCCCTCCAATCTTTGGCGTTGCACATTGCCGTATTGAAGGACAAGGGGCCTTTGCGCATCGCCTTGGGCTTCCCTACCCTTTACGAGCTTCAGCGCTTCACCGACTATCTTTCCGACCTTCTTGCTGACGATGACGTCTATATCTTCCCCAAGGATGAGATATTGCGTCTTGGCACCGCCTCTGCCTCCAAGGAAATGGAGAAGGAGCGGCTTAGGACCTTGGCGGCCTTATCGCTGGGAAAGCCGGGCATATACCTTTTCAACTCGGTCGCGGCCTTGGAACTGATGTCGCCATTGGAGGAGTTCGGCAAGGTCTGCTTCACGATCCACAAGGGTGACAAGATAGATCGCGACCAGCTGTTGGAAAGACTGGCGAAAGCCGGCTACCAAAGGGTCGACTGGGTCACGGGAGCCTTTGAGTTTGCCACGCGTGGCTCCATCGTCGATGTCTTCGCCCCGCAGGAGGAACTGCCATACCGGTTCGAGTTCGACGATGAGAAGATCGATGACGTAAGGCTATTCAGCCCCGACACCGAGGAAAAGACCAAGGAGATAGACTCGGCCTTGATCCTCCCCGCTTCCGAAAGGCCCTTGAGCAAAGAGCAAATAGAAGCGGGGAAGAAGAACCTGCTTGGCGAATTGGCAAAGCTAAAGGCCAATGGCGCCTTCCCTATCGCCAACGTAAACGACAAAGAGACCGACATAAATACCTCGCTAGCCGAAATAGCGCAAACCCAGAACGTCTCCGAGTCAGACGAGCGCTATTTCTCCTTCTTCCCCGGAGCGAAAGTCACCATCGACGACTATCTTGGCAACATTGACACCTACCTGGTGGAACCCAGTTCCTATGAAGAGACCCAAGCCAGCATGAAAAGCGATGAAAGGGTCTATTTCAAGGGCTTGGAGGAGAAGGGCTCGGCCTTGCCGGGCGAGACGATCTATGCCGAGCCAAACGCCATACTCTTGCATAAGCGCTTCCTAAAGGCAGAAGTTAATTCGGTTCAGGCCGAAGATGGCATCTCAGACATTCCTGTAGTAAACCGTTCGATGAATGAATCTTACCAACTTTTCCATGATGAGATGGAAGGCAAGCGCAAGGTCTATGCGATACTGGAGAAGAATTCCATACCGACCTTCACCGATTACCTCTCTTCCGTGGCTTTGGGCTATGCCATATATCCAGACCAATCCCACCAGATAACCATAATCCCCGGCTCCTTGACGAAGGGATTCAGGATCGGGGACAAGGCTTCCTTCGTAAGTTCGGAGGAAATATTCGGCATCGCCCTCCGTCGCTCGCGTTTCCTGACCCGCTACAAGGACTTCCAACCCATCAAGAAGTATTCGGACCTTAAGCCTGGCGACTACGTCGTGCACGAAGACAACGGCATTGGCGTCTACGAGGGCATGGAAGTAATGGATGGCTTGGATTACCTGAAGATCAAGTACGCCAAGGGTGCCACGCTCTATGTCCCCGTCTTCCAATTCGGGAAGATAAGGAAATATGCCGGATCCGAGGCCGCCAAGCCTTCCTTGGACGTAATCGGTGGCTCCACTTGGGCCAGACGGAAGGCCAAGATAAAGTCGCGGATGTCGTTTCTGGCCGACAGGTTGCTTGACATCTACGCCGAACGGGCTTCGGCCCCTGGCATTTCCTTCCCCGAGGACCGGGCGGTGGAAGGTGAATTCGCCAAGCGCTTCCCCTACCCTTTGACCGGTTCCCAGATCTCGGCCTGGGATGCCATTTCCAAGGACATGGCCGCCCCCCATCCCATGGACCGGCTCATCGCCGGAGACGTGGGCTTTGGGAAGACCGAGGTGGCTTTCAAGGCCATATTCAGGGCTATCGAGAACGGTTATCAGACCGCCTTGCTTTGCCCTACCACCGTATTGGCCAGACAGCATTTCGAAGTGGCCGTCCAAAGGTTCAAGGGCTTTGGCGTAAAGATCGGCCTCCTTTGCCGCTTCGGGAGCGAGAAGGAAATAGCCGAGACCCTCGCGGACATCGCAAGCGGGAAAATCGATTTGGTCATTGGCACTCACCGCTTGCTAAGCCAAGATGTCAAGTTCAAAAAGCTTGGATTTTTGGCTGTGGATGAGGAACAGCGGTTCGGCGTGGCGCAGAAGGAGAGGATCAAGGAAATCTCCAAGAACATCGATGTCCTTTCCCTTTCCGCCACCCCCATTCCCCGCACCTTGCAGATGTCTTTGCTCACCATAAGACCGATGTCCACCTTGACCGAGCCTCCCTCAAACAGGTTGCCAGTCAAGACCTATGTCGTACAGGAGAACAATGGTCTAGTCAAGGAAGTCATCGCCAGGGAATTGGCCAGACATGGCCAGGTCTATTTCCTCCATAACCGCATCGATACCATCTATCGGAAGGCCGGCGAACTCAAGAAGATGTTCCCCGATGCCAACATCGGCATCGCCCACGGCAAGATGAATCCCGACCAACTATCCGACGTCATGAACGACTTCTACGATGGGACCATCAACATCTTGGTCTGCACTTCGATAATAGAGTCCGGCTTGGACATCCCTAACGTAAACACCATCATCGTGGAGGATGCCCAAAACTTCGGCCTTTC
>DHEG01000009.1:14232-16875 GCA_002399765.1 Caryophanales bacterium UBA4856
GCCTACCTCTTCTATCGCGACTATGACCATTTGACCGACGAAGGAAGGAAGAGGCTCAAGGCCATAAAGGAATTCACGGAGCTGGGCAGTGGCTACAAGATCGCGCAGCGCGATCTGGCCATTAGGGGAGCCGGGAACATCCTGGGCAAGGAACAGGCTGGTTTCATCGACTCCTTGGGCTACGAGTCGTATACCCAATTGCTCACCGAAGTCATCAAGCAGAAGCGGGACCAGAAGCTCGGCATAAAGGAAGCCGCCAAACCCAAGACCAGGTATTTGCTCTCCTTCACCCTCGATGCCCACATCCCCGAGGATTATGCCAGCGAGGCCGACAGGATAAACCTTTACCGGGAGTTCGCCGACTGCACTACCGATGACGATCTAAAGTCACTGGCCAAGAAGATCAAGGATTCTTTCGGTCCCTTCCCCCTGGAGGTCGCAAACCTCTTTGCCAAACGGCAAGCGGAGATAAACCTGGAGGACACAAAGGTCTTTGCCTCCTTCGAGGAATTCATGGAGGATGCCAAATTGGTCTTGTCCAAGGAATATTCCGACGTGTTGGACATCGCCAAGACCACCGAGGCGCTGCTGAAGCCTTTGGATGAAGACATCCAATCCGTAAGGTTCACCGACAGACAGTTCATAATATTGGTGAGAAGGACCCCTGAATATCTTTCCGATCTTCTATACCTTACGTCACAACTTAAGAATGCCTTCTACGGCAAGCCGATACAAGGCAAGGAAAGCGAGAAACAGATATGAACGACGGATTTATCAAGGTTGCGGCTGCCACGGCTGACACCAACCTCAACGACATCGATGCCAACGTGAAAAGCATCGTGGCCAAAGCCGAAAGGGCCGAAAGGCATGGGGCGAAGATCGTTTGCTTCCAAGAGCTTGCCCTGACCGGATATACCATGCAGGACATGTTCTTCCAGCGCACCGTCCTGGACAAGGCCATCGAGGGCCTTGGGAAAATAGCAGCGGAAACAAAGAGCCTCGATATAGTCTCCATCGTCGGATTGCCCTTCTCCTTCAAGGAAAAGATCTACGATGCCGCGGCCGTGATCCAGCACGGGCAGATCTTGGGCATCGCCACCAAACGCCATTTGCCTAATTACGACGAATTCTATGACGGACGGTATTTCGCCCCCTCATTCGAAGACGACGAAAGGACTACCCTGTTTGGGAAAGAGGTCCCGATAGGACCAAAGCTCTTGTTTGCCAACACTCAGGACAAGGATCTGGTATTCGGTGTCGAGATATGCGAAGACCTTTGGGTGCCTGACACTCCCTCGACCCATATGGCCCTAAACGGGGCCACCTTGATTTTCAACCCCTCGGCCTCCAACGAAATAGTCGGCAAGGCGAAGTACAGGCATGACCTCGTGAGCATGACCTCGGCGCGCCTGGTGGCCGGCTATGTCTATGTCGGGACCGGCTTTGGCGAATCTACCGGCGATGTGGTCTATTCCGGTCATTCCATCATTGCCGAGAACGGCTCCGTATTGGCCGAGGTGAACGATTTCAGGAACAACGAGATATATTCCGACATAGATGTCTCACTCTTGTCATTCCGGCGGAGCAAGATGACCACCTATCCCTATGAGCAGGACAAGGCATATTGGGCAATCCCCTTCTCGTTCGACAACACTGACCAGACCGAGCTGGACCGGAAGTTTTCCAAGTCCCCCTATCTGGACAAGGATCCAGCCACCCTTTCCGCCGACTTGACCACCATTTTCGAAGCGCAGGTCCATGGCTTGATGAGAAGGGTCGTGGCCACGAAAGCGAAGAGCCTGATAATAGGCGTATCCGGCGGTCTGGACTCGGCCTTGGCCTTGTTGGTATCCCATAGGGCCTTCACCGAATTGGGTTATGACGTAAAGGGCATCCATGCCTTCTCGATGCCGGCTTTCGCCACGACCGACAGGACCAGAAACAATTCGAAGACCCTTTGCACGGCCTTGGGCGTGAGCTTCAGGGAAGTGGACATAACCAACACCGTCGAGT
Source organism: Caryophanales bacterium UBA4856 (assembly GCA_002399765.1). GTDB lineage: Bacteria > Bacillota_I > Bacilli_A > RFN20 > CAG-288 > CAG-568. The sequence goes on from DHEG01000009.1 coordinate 16,246, forward strand.
CCCATCTGAAAGACCTGGGCCATTCCGACAAGGTATACGATGCGGCTTACGAAAACGCGCAGGCAAGAGCCAGGACCTATCTTTTGATGGACTCGGCCAACATGTTCCACGGTTTGGTGGTGGGCACCGGCGACCTTTCCGAAATCGCCTTGGGATGGTCTACCTACAACGGCGATCAGATGTCCATGTACAACGTCAACGCCTCGGTTCCAAAGACCGTCGTAAAGGAAGTGGTCAGGTTTGTCGCCAACAGATACGCCAAGGCCGATCCCGTGATCGCAAAGACCCTCTTGGATATATTGGCAACGCCCATATCGCCAGAGCTCGTGCCTGACAAGGACCGCAATCGCATCGGCCAGGTCACGGAGGACATAATAGGTCCCTATGAGCTACATGATTTCTTCCTCTATTGCTTCCTCAGGAGGGGATACAAGCCCAGCAAGATCCTTCGCGTCGCAAGGCTCGCCTTTGCCGGTGAATACGATGCAAAGACGATAGCCAAATGGTTGGTGACCTTCTATCGCCGCTTCTTCGCTTCCCAATTCAAGCGCTCAGCGGCCCCGGATGGCGTCAAGGTCGGATCCGTTTCCCTGTCTCAGCGCGGCGATCTAAGGATGCCTTCCGATTTGG
>DHEG01000009.1:17123-44796 GCA_002399765.1 Caryophanales bacterium UBA4856
TTGGTCATAGAGGGCCGGGTACCGTTTCTTTAGATAGAACGGTACTTTTTGTTTCTTCATGAAGGCGACGGGATCATGGGTGACTAGATGGGTCCCTATCTCGTCTTCTCTCTTGACGTTACGCAAGAACACCGGGAAGGCTTTAACTTTGGCCAAGGCCGGAAGACTGAGATTCAAGGTGGCCCATTCGAAGTCATAAGCGCCAGGTCCATCTATACGATAGGAGAACTGGGCTTCTTCGGGGACATCCTTGGCGAAGAAGAAGTCATTGTTGGACTTGTACAGGAAAATACCCTTGGCCAATTCTATTTTTCCCGGCTTCGACGACTTAAGGAACTCGCGGCAGAGTGTCGAATATGACTCGATCTTGTCGCTGTCTTTTATCTTGAGCAACTTATCCAGTGCCTGATGGAATACGCGACGCTGAACTATTCCGGAAAGGACCTTGTACTTGGCTATCTTGAATACCGACAGTCCCTTGAGGAAATCCCTGGCCTTCTTTTTCTGGGCCACGTTCCTTACCTGGTCTCGCTCCTTATGCTCGATGGCCTTGGTGACATTCTCCTCGATGGCAAGGATTCCCATGCGCAGCCTATCGCGTTTCCTGGAAGGATTCCGGTTGGTCGGATCGTCAAAATAGGGGATCTCGTGCACCATGAGTTCCCTTTCGATCTCGCTCTTGGTAATGGAAAGGAGGGGACGGTAGACCTTTATGCCCGCAATCGTCGTGACTGGGGCAAGGCCATAGGTATCGACTATCCCATGGCGGGCCTTCTGCATAAGGTAAGTTTCGGCGTCATCGTTTTCCTGATGGGCGACCAACACCCCCGCCAGGTCCATGTCATGGACCAACTTGGCAAAGAACCTATATCTGATCTTGCGGGCCTTTTCCTCGAATCCGCTGGCCGTGTATGGCAAGTGAACGCAAAGGCGATTGAGCTTGAACCCATATCTATGCTCGGCTTGGCAAATGATCTTCTCCTCCTGGGGAACGTAGGGCGAATCGTGATAGTCAACATAAGCCCCTTCGACATTTTCGAGGCCAAAGAAGCGCAAGGAATTCAGCAAAAGGAAAGTGGAATCAGGCCCACCCGAATATGCGACGAGAACCCTGCTGTTCTTGCTAAGGCCCAGCTTTTCCACGCTTGCGCCAAAGTCAAAGGTTTCCCTATCGCTCATCTTTGCCATCGCCAGAATCCATGGGCAAGGTGAACCCACCCTGACCAAGCACTTTGTACATGTCCTTGATTTCCGCAAGCGGGCAATATTCCCTGATCCGGCAAACCTCAATCTCGATCCGGGGCTTGACGGGATCGCCAAGCAAAACCCTGTCTCCGACCATTACCTTGGTCGAAGGCTTGCCAGGATGGCCATTGACGAAGGCCAGACCCGAATCGATGTATTCCTTGGCTTGGCCACGTCTCTTTATCAAATGGGTAACCTTGAGAAACTTGTCCAACCTCATCGAAGATTCTTGCTTTTCCATATCTTAAATTATAACCTTACCGCTATCTTTCTATCCTGGTCCATGTCTTCCTGAGACGGGGGACAAGCAAACCATGGAAAAAGGCCACTACCAAATCCGCGAAGCAAAGGGGAAAGGCGATGACCTGGATAAGCTTCATCCCAAAGTCAACGTCATTGTCAGGCTCGCAATGGAATTCAAGGACAGCCAAGCCCAGGAACATCAAGTAAATGACCATGAAGGAACAAATGGGCAACGAAACGAGCAAAGCCGGATTGCCAACCCCCATAATCAAGCCGAATGTCATCGCAAGCAAAAGGCTCAAGAACACAGCCAGGCCAACGACGACCGCAACTACGAATGGCCCCACTCCAATGCGATCGGCCCACCAGGCAAATGGCCTCATCCTTACGTGGCTCTTTAGGCCTTTGGCAGCCATATAGCCCCATATCCACCTTACATGCTGACGATGGGCCATGCGAAGGCTTGTCGTTTGCTTGTCAAAGACCAAAGCGTCCAGGGACAGCCCCATGGGAATGCCCACGGCGTGGCAGTAGTTGGTCAGCATCATGTCCTCGGTAAGGCCTTGCCAGGGATAGCCCCTGAACCGTTCCAGAAGCGAAGAACGGACGAAATATCCTGTTCCAGTAACGACGGTCTGACCATAAGGGGTCAGGCCGAAGGCCATTATGTTTGCCTGTCCCATCGATATCAAAGCCCCACACCCGGCCAAGACATCAGTCCCCCTATTGGGATAGATCCTCCTACCGACACCCACGGCCTTTCCTTCTTTGTAAAGCCTGTCCATCTCAGCCAAGAAGTTGTCGGTGACCCAATCGTCGGCATCGAATACCACCACCGCCTCATAGCTTTCCCAAGGTCTTAGTGCCTTGATTGCCTCGTCTAAGGCTCCTCCTTTGGTCGGGACGAACCCGGGATTGACCACATCCCTTATCAAATATCCAAAGCCGTGGTCCAAGGCCAGTTTTATGGCAAGGTCGTCCTTGTCCTCGACTATCAAATAGACCTCGTAAAGATCCTTGGGATAACTTTGCCTCGAAAGCGACTCAAGCAGTCTTGAGACATTCTTGCCCTCGTCGCGGGCAGGGATCAAGACGCAAAACCTAGTGCTGGGGGCAGAGGCGATTCCCCTTCTCCCTTTCTCGATGGCCCGCCTATAGGAGAAGGCCGAAGCAATGAAGGGATAGGAAAAGGCCACGGAGAGCAAGACAACAACCAATTGCACGCCCAATAACACCAGGGCCCATTGCGAGATGTTCATTCCTTGGCCTTGTGCTTGATCTTGGTCCAAGTCTTCCAGGTATGGGGGAACAGCAAGCCTTCAAGGAAGCCAAAGGCATAGTCAAGCATGTAGATAAAGAACAGCAAGACGGTCTTCGTCCTAATCCAAAGGCTGGGCTTCTTCGTCAAATCGGCCAGCGAGAGAAACAGACCCACGGAATCGAATTCCCAAATCCAAAAGAGGAACATTGCCGCAAACATCACGAACAACCAGGGATTGAACGAAACGAATATGGAGGCTATGGCCAAACCCAAAAGCGCCATCCAGGCCAAAGAGGAGACGACAAGGTTGATTATGTAGAACAGACCCCATAGATTCGCTTCCCACGCCACAAGGAAGTTCTTGATCTTCGTGGTCTTGGGAAATTTCTCTCCCATTATGGTGAAATAGCCAAACATCCAGCGAAGATGCTGTTTGTGCATCGTGGAAAGGTCGGTCGGTTGCTCATCATAGAAAGGCGCAAACCTGGTAAAGCCCATTCTGACATCCGGTCTATGGAGACAGAAATCGTTTATCTCCATATCCTCAGTCAGGCCTTGGAAGGGCCACCTCCCGAATTCGGCGATCAAAGAGGAGTCTATGCAATAGCCAGTCCCCGTCACGAAGCCCTTGTCCGCCAGGTGCTTCCTTCCGGCAGTGCTGAAATTGGCCGTGAGGGTAAGCATGAGGGCTGAAGTGGCGCTGATCCAATTGTCGGTCCTGTTGGTAAAGTCGCGAAGGCCCAGACAGACCTTGTAGCCTTGGGCCCGGAGTTTGTCCATCTCGACGAAGAAATCCCTGGAGACGATGTTGTCGGCATCGAAGATGGCGAAACTGTCATATTCCTTCCCGCGTTTGCATAGCTGTCTATAGGCATCGTCCAAGGCTCCGCCTTTGGTCTTCACTCCCAGGGTGTCATCCTGTCTAGCCAATGAGGAGAAACCATATTCTTGAGCAAGGGCAAAGACTGGATCAGCCCTCGTCTCGGTTATCACATATACATCGAGCAATTCCTTTGGATAGGGATTGTCCCTCAATGACTCGAGCAGAGGCTTGATGGCCGAGCCTTCATACCTAGCGGGGATCAACACGGCGAATCTGGTGTTTGCGCCCTTGTTGTCATTGCGCTGCGCTTTCTTTTCCCTGAGGTCGAAGTAGAAGTAGAAGAAATAGGGTGTGGACATGATCAAGGCCAGCACATAGAAGAACAAGGCAACCGCCACTATCAAGTATCCCCAAGTTAAGAAGTCCATCGATCATTACACCTTCTTTTGACTATGGATAAGGATAACCCAACCATGTCGCTAATGCCAAAAGAGGCAAAAGGAATACAGGCGAGCCAGAATCACTTCTTCTTGTACGATATCTCGATGCTTTGGGCCGTCACGACATTGCTGCCATCGTTTTTGACCAAGGTGTCGAATACCTGTTTCCTTGTCAGCATTCCATAGTCATTCCAAGTCAGGGTATTGTCCTTCGTGACATCCCCGTCAGCGGTCGTCTCGGAAACGGAAGCGGAAAAGACGAACTTGCTGCTGACCTTGTACTCATAGCTCAAGTCCACGCTTGTGGCCCCATCGTCGGCACCATAGATGCTTTCAAGAGCGCCGGCACATTGTTTCAGATCGACAACGACATTTACGCTTGCGACATCGTCTTCATTAGAGGACGAGGACAACGTGATGCCTTGGTCGCCTACCTCTATCTCGCATTGGAACGAATATTTGCCGGTCGTATTACCCGAGGTGGCATAGACGGTGTTCGAGACGGTTACCTTGGCGCTTTCGTAGGTATCGACTGTAACCGTCTTGGAGTCTTCGGCTTGCTTAGCGAACTCTTCGGCCAGAACGCTGTTGCCACTGCAGCTTGTCAAGGCAAAGGGCAAGGCAATGGCCGCAAAGAGCCCAACTCTTTTGTACCCCATGAAAGCCTCTCATTCTTAACCTTGATTATAAATGGCAAAGACAAACAAAAAGAGCCGGATGCACCGGCTCCTTCGAAACGCCAACCTGATGGTCAGAAAGCCAAAGATCCCATCGGATCCCAAGGCTCGAGTTCGATCGGCTTCTCCTTGAGCTCTTCCAATTCCTTGGCGCTCAAGTACTTCTTGTTGATGACTGCCTGATAGGTGAACTCGGAGAACCACTTGTCGGACATCGAGAAGTAACCCTTGGCTCCGACGGTGTCGCCCCAGGAGTTCTCGACTTTCCAACGATCGGGCTTGCCGTCAGCGGCAATGTTCACGCCGGTAAGGACCATGGCATGGGTCATCAACGATTCCCCATAGTCGACTCTCTCGCCCTTGGTCATGCCAAAGTCGGTGCCGAGGACCTTGTCCACATCGAATACCTCGGGGGCCATGATGCCGGAGTCCCTGGTGGAGAACTGCCCGACATCGGAGCCAAACCAGACGACCTCATGATCCTTGAGTTGCTTCACGGCCAATTCCTTGACTCTCTCGATGGGGAGGTTGAGATAGAGAACGGGATCGCCACCCTCTACGTTATTCAAGAACTTGACGGTGAAGGTGTGATTCAAAGGACGGATTGGGGAAGGGCAATTGAGAATCGAGACGTATTGGTTAAGATCGAGACCCACATACTTGTCGAAGAATTCCTTGGGAGTGACATCGGCGATACGGCCAAACTTGCCATCCTTATCGGTATATTCCCAGGTGAATTTCACCGGGGGCTCGCCCAAGCATATGGCAAGGATCCTGTAGACGGTATTTAGCATCTTCTCCTTCATCGCCCTCAAATCGGCCAAGGACTTCTTCTCGCCATAGGCCTTCCGGAGCTGAACGGCAAATTCCCTAAGCTTGAGGGTGATGAACTTATCCATGGCCATGGTGTTGGATGAATTGGCAGTCTCAGGATAGACGTCCTTGGGGCAAACGCCATACTTCTTGACCAAATTGGCCAACATGGTCCATTGGCCGCCATCGCCGATGGGCGACATCAAAAGGAAGTCCAAGAGCCTGGAGCCAATCGGCTCGCCAACGGTCTTGATGATGTTCTCCAGGAAGAAGTTGGACTTCTCCAGCTTGTCCCAAAACAAGGGGTAGGCCTGGGAGAGCTCCATGTTCTTGATGTTCAGCTTGTTCATGACCTGGATTCTCAATACGTTGGTGGCGGCGAACATCCAGCAGCGACCCGATCTCTTCTGGTTGGTGATATCACCGGCCTCGACGGTCACGGAATAAGAGTTGACGAACTTCTTGGTCTCGTTGTGATTGACCGAGGCCGCAAGCAGACCATTGGCAGTGACGCTGTCTTCCACGACCTTATTGGCGGGATCCTTAGCGAAGTCAGCCGAAAACCTGGCCACTTCCTTTGCCGAAATGTCTTTATCCATAATTCTCCTTCAATAAATAAATAGGAAAGCTCGTTTCCCGACCTATATTATAATTGCCAAAAGGGGTTTTAGGTTGAATAATGTCTTGTCTAAGGGAAAGGCAATGACAAATGGCAAGGAAAAGCATAGAGAAAATCTCGTTGGTGATCCTGTCCTTTGGCTTGCCTTTCTCATGCACGGAATTGTCTGTCAATCTAAGCACCGCTTCTTCCACTGAGTTAGGATCCACAAGCGACCCAAACCAGGACTCTTCCGTTTCATCCGTAGCGATATCGTCCCAAGAGGTGACGTCGGAAGCGGATTCCCTGTATTACTTCTCGGGGATATTCGACAGCCAGCCAGAGGGAACCGAGGGGACGAAATTGGATGATCCAAGCTATAGGCAGACGGCTGACGGCATCAACTACGTCCAAATACCCAATTCGGATAAACTGATTTTCGAGAACGAGAGCTATGTCGACACCGAAGAAGTCGCGGCCTATGTTCAGTTCTTCAACAAGATGCCCGATAACTACATTCCGAAGAGCCAACGGGATGAGGTAACCGAGAACAACGACTACGTCGTTACCAACGGGACGTTCTCTAACGACGGGCGCGACAGCGAGCCAGTGCTTCCGGGTGAGGGAACGTTCACCGAGATGGACATCAAGGATGGCTATACCTACAAAGGCGACGGGGACTTGTCAAACAGAGGTGCGCAAAGGCTGGTGTTCATCCAGGACGACGATGATGACTATGTCTTCTTCACCGATGATCACTATTCCGACTACCGGGAATATCTAGGCTACTATGGCGGATGGGGGAGTGAATTCGGCAAGTACAGCCCAAACGCTTCCTATGACGCACAAGTCGAATCTTACGTTGGCGATTACGTGCAATTGCCCGATGGCTTTTATGTCACCAACTGGGACTACTATCCCTCTCAGGCCAACTGATATCCGAAGGTCTCGTCAAGGAATCCGGCCGCCACTTCCTTGGGACTTTCTTGATCCACGTCCACCTGATAGTTGAGGGCGACCATGGTCTCGTTGTCCAGATAGGGCTCGAGAAGATCTAGGGCTTTAGAGACCTCGGGGAATTCTTGTAAAGCGGTGTTGGTCATGACGGGAACGCAGTTGTAGGGTGGGAAGAAACTAAGATCATCTTCAAGGACCGCGACGTCGAACTTCTCTATCAAGGCATCCGTGGTGAATACGTCTATGACGTCCACGTCGCCATTGACCAGGGCCTGATAGCGCGGATTGGACCCGCCGAACTCCTGTATGTTTTCGCCCGGAATATCCAGGCCGTACATGTTTTCCATGCCGGAGAGACCATCGTCTCTCTCGCTGAACTCGAAGGTGAAGCCGAATTCGAGCTGATCCTCAAGGGATTTCAAGTCGCTTATCTTCGAAAGACCGTATTCGGTAGCGGTCTCTTCCAGGACACCCAAACCATAGGTGTTGTTGAAAGGCATCGGCTCAAGCATCGTCATGTCGTATTGAAGCCCCAGTTGCTCTTGGGTATAGTCATATATCTCCTCCATGGGTGTCGCTGGGACATAGGTTTGGCCCAAGACGGAGGAATAGAGGGTGCCGACATAGTCTGGATAGACATCCACCGCCCCGCTTTCCAAGGCGGAGAAGACGACATTCGATCCGGTGAGACCGATATTGCTCACATCCACCTTGTAGTCGGTGTTCTCGGCAATCATGTAGGCATACATATAGCCGAGGATTCTCTGCTCCGTGAAATCCTTGGAGGCGATCCTTATGGTCTTGGCCGAACTCGACTTGCCGGCATTCAGGTCCGAAGGGTCGGGGATGGCCTTATAGATGTGATAGCCGGAAACCAAGGCGATAAGGCCGATAATGGCGATGGAGACTATGGCCAGCTGGGGTTTGCGGATCTTAAGGTTATGTTCCTTGTTGCCCTTCAAAAGGGTTATGGGGGTTATCAGTTTCTCGACCAAGGCCAGGATTCCGTCGATGAGCAGGGCCAACAGGCAGGCGGGTATGGCCCCCGAAAGTATCTGGTTGTTGTTTACGCTGTTTACGCCTTGGAAGATCAAAGAGCCCAAACCGCCGGCGCCTATGTAGGCGGCCAAGGTCATGAGACCCACGGCCGTGACTGAAGCCACCCTAACCCCAGCCATTATCACGGGCAAGGCCAAAGGGAGCTTGATCTTAAGCAGCACTTGCCAGGGCTTGAGCCCGATGGCCTTTGCGGCATCGACCGTGTTCTTGTCTATGTTGGAAAGCCCGGTATAGGTGTTCTTTACTATCGGCAGGAGGGAATAGAGGACTACTGCGGCCACTGCCGGCACCGTGCCCACGCCAAACAGCGGGATCATGAAGCCCAGCAAGGCAATGGAGGGAATGGCCTGGACTACATTGGCAACACCGATGACGGCCTTGTCGGTATTCTTCACATAGCTTATGAAGATCCCCAAGGGTATCCCAATCAGCAAGGAGAAACCGACGGCGATCGCCGTCAGTTCGATATGCTCCACCAAAAGCTCGAATATCTCATCCCAATTGGAAGCAAAATACTGGAAGAAATTCACTTTGTCACCTCCTTGCTTTCATGGCCCCCGTCTTCCTCCACGGAAAAGTACTGCTGGCTCAAGACCGTCAAAAGCGAGGATCTAGTCACCAGTCCTGCCAAGGAGCCTGCTTTGGTAACGACCGGTATCAAATGCTGGCCGTGTTCGTTCATGATCTTCAAGGCATCGACTATGTTCTCCCCGGGTCTTAGGACCTTGCCCGAACTATCGATGAACTTGTCGATCGGCACGGAAAGGTCGGGTTGCTGTCTAAGCCTATTGGCCGAGATTATCCCAAGGTACCTGTTGTCTTCCCCATCGACGACCAAAAGGGTGTCGACCCGGCCTTCGCGCATCTTCTCCAAGGCCCGCCTTGTGTCTTGGCCGATCTTGGTTACCCGGGGATCCTTGATCATGATGTCCCTGACCTTTATGAACTCGGGCGAAGACCAGATGCGGTTGGGGCCAACGAACTCGGACACATATTGGTTGGCGGGATTCTTTAGGATGTTCTCGGGGGTGTCGTATTGGAGGACCTTGCCCTTCCTCATTACGCAGATCTTGTCCGACAGCTTTATGGCCTCATCCATGTCGTGAGTGACGAAAAGGATGGTCTTGTGCATCTTGGTCTGCAAATCGAGGAGTTGATCCTGGAGACTGGATCTGGTCAAGGGATCCAAGGCCGAAAAGGGTTCATCCATCAAGATGATCTTTGGATCCATGGCCAAGGCCCTGGCGATTCCGACCCTTTGCTGTTGACCTCCCGACAACTCGCTGGGATACCGATTCATGTACTTGTCAGGATCAAGGCCGACCATGGTCAAAAGCTGACGGCATCTCTCGTCCATCTTGTCTTTGGCGAAATGCTCAGCCTTGGGGATGATCATTATGTTCTTGGCCACGGTCATATGGGGGAACAGACCCACCTGCTGGATCACGTAGCCTATGTTCCTCCTGAGCCTTATGGGGTCGAGTCCGTCGATGTCCTTGCCATCTACGAAGATATGGCCTTGACTAGGCTTGACCAACCTATTGACCATCCGCAAGAGAGTGGTCTTGCCACAGCCTGAGCGGCCGATCACGGAAACGAGCTTGCCGCTCTCTATCGTGAAACTTACGCCCTTTAGAACCTCGGCGTTTCCCTGATAGGTTTTTGTTATGTCTTTGAATTCAATCAAAATAGGCCTCCTTTGTCTCAAACGAAAAAGCCGAAACACAAAAATGATTTTTGACGGAAATGGAACTTCGGAATAAACGACCGATGAGCACGTCTAAGCAAGGATTTCTTGCTTAAAGACGCAATTAATGGAATTTGATGGCTTATTGCTTTTACATTTTAACTTATGAAATCCTCTAATTAAAGGCTGTTTTCGAATTGTTTTTCACAAAATAGCCCATTTTCTTAACGTTAGTTTTTCTTTTTTGGCTCTTTATTTATTACAAATTTGCTTTTTAGTTATGTTTTATCGTCAATATGACCCCGTTTGCCTGTTTTTGTATATATCTTATCCTGTTTTCCCTTTGCCATTGCCAAATACCCCTTTGTCTTTGGCCAGGCTTATGGCTTAAAATATGTTGCGTTGTTTTTTTACCGTGTAATAACAGGAAGGCAGCGCCATGGTTAAGTACATTTTCGTCGTGGGTGGGGTGATCAGTGGTATTGGGAAGGGGATCACCGGCTCATCGATAGGAATGCTGCTCAAGTCTCGTGGCTTCGATGTCTTCATGCAGAAATTCGATCCTTATATCAATGTGGATCCTGGTACCATGAATCCTCTCCAGCATGGCGAGGTTTACGTTACCGACGATGGTTTTGAGACCGACTTGGACCTTGGACACTACGAGCGCTTCACGGGCGCCCATCTCGACAGGCGCTCATCGGTAACCATGGGCCAGGTCTACGAATCGGTAATAGCCAAGGAACGTCGTGGCGACTTCCAAGGCCATACCGTCCAGGTCATTCCCCATATAACCGATGAGATAAAGTCCCACTTCTACCACGAATCCAGCGCTTCTCCCGACAAGGTTGACAGGATCGCCATAATAGAAATAGGCGGAACCATAGGCGATATCGAGTCCCAGCCGTTCTTCGAGGCCATACGTCAGTTCAAACATCAGGTGGGATATCAAAACGCCATCATCGTATGCACGACCTTGATCCCATACCTGAAGGCTTCCGGCGAGCTGAAGACCAAGCCCACTCAGCAGGCCATAAGGACTTTGCAATCCATGGGCTTGAGACCCGACTTGATCATCTGCAGGGCCGAGAAGCCCATAACCACCGAGATCAGGGAAAAGATCTCGATGTTCTGCGACGTGCCCGTCGACCACGTCCTTGAGAACAAGGACGTCCAAACAGTCTACGAAGTGCCCTTGGCTTTGGAAAAGGAGGGCGTGGCCAAGGCCGTCTTGAGTTCGTTGGGCCTTGATGAAAGGCCAGCCGAGCATAAGCTCTGGGACCATTTGGTAGACAACATTATCCATCCCAAGAAAAAGGCCACGGTCGCAATAGTCGGGAAGTACATGTACCTCCACGATGCCTACTTGTCGGTGGCGGAGGCCATCAAGCACGCCGGGGCGAATCTCGATGCGGACATCGACATCAAGTGGATCGAGTCGGAGGAATGCGAGACCAAGGATCCGGCGGAAGTCCTTAAGGGGATAGACGGGATACTCGTCCCCGGTGGCTTTGGAAGGCGAGGGGTCTTGGGAATGATGAAGACCATTCGTTATGCCAGGTTGAACAGGGTACCATTCTTAGGAATATGCTTGGGAATGCAGGTTGCCTCAATTGAGTTTGCCCGCGATGTGCTCGGATACGGGGACGCCGATTCGACTGAGTTCAATCCCAATACCAGCCATCCGGTAATCGATCTGATGGCCGATCAGAAGGACGTCAAGAACATGGGCGGAACCATGAGGCTTGGCGCTTATCCCTGCCACCTTGACACCAAGACCTTGACCTACAAGCTGTATGGCAAGGCCGACATCTCCGAGCGCCATCGTCATCGCTATGAGTTCAACAACTCCTATCGCGACCAGTTCGCGAAGAACGGTATGGATATCGCCGGGGTCTACAAGGACAAGAACATAGTCGAGATAATCGAGCTAAAAGACCATCCTTTCTTCATCGGGACCCAGGCCCACCCTGAATTCAAGTCACGCCTTACCGATCCCCATCCCTTGTTCTTGGGCTTCATAAAGGCTTCTTTGGACTATGAAGAGAAGGTCAATCCCTCGGCCGTCAACGTCAAGTCCGACCAAAGCGGTGACATGGCTGACGATAACGACTACGAGTGATAGGATTTCCCCTTCCTTTTGATTCCCAGGTTGAAAGCCCCGATCCTTGTCAAGGGATCGACTAGCAGGATCATGAGCAACGTGTTGAGGGGCAAGGTGATGAAGACGCTTGCCACCGAGTTGAAGAGACTGTAGCCATAGGGCAGGCCGTAATAGAGCAAAGCCCAATAGGACCTAAGAAGGGTCGATACGAACAAGCCATTCGCCAGGCCTATCGAGTAGATTTCCAAAGGGCTGCAGTAGGGTTTGAAGGGTGGCCTTACGGATACCGTTCCCGACTCAAGGCCCAATTCAATGGAAGGCGAAACGGCCAAAGCGCCTTCATTTGGTTTGCCCTTCTCCTTCAAATAGGCCTGTCCCTTATCGGTCCGGCCAATCCTTGAAAGCAGGATGGTCAAAACGACCGAAATCACGGCCAAGGCCAAAAGGGTAGCGGTTATTATCAACCTGACCAGGGGAGTCAAGTCAAAATGGTACTTGGACGTGGCTTTCCCGTTTCCGTATTCATCGGTCAGATAGACATAGAGCAGGACCGATAGGACGGCTATGGCCATAAGCACACCATCGAAGGTGATAAGCGCCTTTTTCTTGTTCCTGAAGACAAACATGATCAGCCAGGGCAATAGGCCTTCCAAGGCCGAATCTATGGTGTAGCCATAGAAATAGGCCCCGACAGGGAAAGCGAAAGCGCCGATAAGATCAGCTCCCGCACCTGCCAAAGTGCCCCAAAGAGGGCCGCAGATCAGGGAGGCCAAAACCAAGGGAATGGCCCCAAAGCCAATCCTTATGGAAGGTATGCCATCCAAAGCCACATAGAAAGATATGGTCCTGGATAGCAATATCGACAAGCCCATTAGCAATGCGGCGATGGTCATCCGCATGATTACATTCAGTTTATCGTTAGTCAAATTCTCACCGCCTTGAAATTCGCCTTAAGATTCTTTCACAAGCGGCTTTATTAATAAATCCCCGAAGTTTTTATATGCTTAAACTAACAGGTCAATGTTTATATTGATAGACGAACCAATCTATATTTCTATAAAAAGTTGCAATTACCGGTTATCGTAGCTGAAATTCTTGCTCGCTTTCTCGATGCGCCTCTTTATGTCTTTCTCCTTGATGGATTGGCGCTTGTCATAGGCCTTCTTGCCCTTGCCCAAGGCAATCTCCAACTTGGCCCTGCCGCGCGACAAATAGCATTCGACAGGGACTATGGTGTATCCGTTTTGGTCTTTGTTCTTGGCTAGTTTAAGTATCTGGTCTTTATGGAGCAGCAGTTTTCTGTCACGCATCGGATCGACGTTGAAGATATTGCCTTCCTTATAGGGGGATATATTCATGCCTACCACAAAGCATTCCCCATTCCTGATGTCTACATAGGCACCGGTAAGGGAGCAGTGCCCCGCCCTCAAGGACTTTATCTCGGTCCCGGTAAGGACAAGACCGCATTCCGTATAATCGGACAAGAAGTAATCGAAATGGGCTCTGTGGTTGGTTGCGATTATCTTCTTGTGGCTTTGCCCATCTTTCTTTTGCATATTGAGACTTCCCTGGCTTCTTTAGGATTATTCGCCTTTGCCGCCGTCGGTATTGCCACCCTGTTTGCCATCGTCGCTTGGACCTTTGTTGCCGTCATGGTAGTTTCCGTGGTTGCCGTTGTATTTATGGAAGCCGTGATTGTCATCATGACGATAGTGCGTCTTGTTGCCGAGTCTATTGGCGGAGGAGCCATAGTGGTCGCCATGGAAGCTGCCATGGCCTTGGTAATCACGATGCTCGCCATGGAAATCATGCCCATGCGAGTCATGGCTGAAACCATGATTGTGGTTGAAGCCACCGCCGAAGGAAGACCCGGAAGACCTGAAGCCGAAGCGAGATCTATGAGTCTTGAGCATATATTGCTCATGGCGCTGGGAAAGATATTGAGATTCCGTCATGATCTTGGCATCGTTCTTCTTCAGGGCTTCCATCTGCTCGGGTGTGAGGTTGCGACCCAGTTCAGCCATGAACTCAGGCGAGCAGAAGGTGACCTTCCGGTTTTGGACATTGCAGGAGAATACGCAGACATCGATAGGATCGCCAAGGTTGTATTCGGCCTCCTTGGTAATGTCTTTGACGGTCAGATGACGATCGTCGTAGAAGAATCGATCCTCGTTTATATATTCAAAAGGCAAGAGCCCTTCGATGCCATTGTCCAACTGGACGAACATGCCAAAGTCGACAAAGGATACGACGAAGCCGTGGAATTGCTGGGAGATCCTGGCCGACATGTACTTGGCACTCTCAAGGTCATCGACAGACCTTTCGATTGTCTGGGCTCTACGCTCATCCGCCGAAAGATCGTCGCCCAAGTCTTTCAAGGCATCGTAGCGGGCCTTCTTGTCCAGCGGCTTGTGGTCAAACACGAAGTCATGAAGGGTGCGATGGACGACAGTATCCGGATAACGCCTAATAGGTGAGGTGAAATGAAGATAATCGGTCTCGGCCAAACCGAAATGACCGACCTCATCGGGGCTATAGCGAGCCTTTGCCATAGACCTCAAGAGCACTATCGACAAAGACTTCTTGAAGTTCTCATCCTTTATGGAGGCCATGAATTGGTTCAAGGCAGCGGGTGTGATCTTGCCCTTCTCGGGGAAGAACTTGATCAAGCCGAGTTTCTTGACATAGGTGATGAGGATGGCAAGTTTTTCATCGGGGGGATTCTCGTGGATGCGATAGAGGGTAGGGATGTCGGCTTTGTGCAGGAACTTTGCGACCTCGCAATTGGCCACGATCATCATGTCCTCGATCATCTTCTCGGCTTCATCCTGGGTCTTTATCTGGACGTCGGTGGGGAAGCCCTTGTCATCCAAAGTGAAGTGAAGCTCGACGGAGTCGAGTTTCATGGCGCCTTGTTTCTCGCGTCTGGCTCTCACGGCCTTGGAGCAATCACGCAAAACCAATAGCGTCTTTTGGATCTCGGGTGATAGGTCGCTCTTGCCTGTCTTATAAAGTTCGTTGACTTGGGTATAGGTAAGACGGCCGTGGGACTTTATCACTGACGGATAGATGTCGGCCTTGAATACGTTGCCCATCTTGTCGATCTGAGCGCGGCAGGTAAGGGTCAGCCTATCGACATTCGGATTCAGGGAGCAGATGCCGTTAGACAGCTCGACGGGAAGCATCGGCACAACGCGGTCGGCCACATAGATGGAAGTGCCACGTTTCTGGGCTTCGTCATCCAAGGGATGACCGGGTCTTACGTAGTTGGCCACATCGGCGATATGGACTCCCACTTCCCAACCATAGTCGGTCTCCTTGGCGGAGACGGCATCGTCGAAGTCCCGTGAATCCTCGCCATCGACGGTGACGATGCACTCATCCCTCAGATCCTTGCGCCCGATATAGTCCTGAGGTTGCAATTGCTGCGGTATGGCCTTGGCCTCTTCCAACACTTCCTCCGGGAAATGAAGTGGGGCGTCATTGGCCGCTATTATCTGGGAAATATCAGCGCCTACTTCCCCGGCCTTAACCAAAAGCCTATCGATCCTTACGGTGATAAGACCCGCCTTGCGTTCCAATATGGTGGCATCGACAAAGTCACCGATTCCGACATCCTTGGCCAAGTTTTCCTTGACCGCCACGGTAATCCTTGCGGCCTCAAGATAAGGAATCACCAGTTCGGGATTGCCATCGGTCCCAATACGGTAGTTTCCCTTGATCTCCTTTATTTCCTGAAGGGCGCAAAAGAACCTGGCGTCCCTGGGTCCAAACCTATCGATGTCGCAATAAAGGTATACGTAATCGCCTATGAGCAAGGTGTCGGCAACAGACCCGGCAAGCCTGACATCCATGTGGTTCTCACGAACCAGATTGGCATAGACAAAAGCAGCCTTCTTGGTCACGACCTTGGCCAACTGCAGCTTGGTGTTCCTGATGTCATGATAAGTCGTGCCATCGTAGGTTATCAGACCGGCAAAGATCAATTCCCGGAGCATCCTGATCAGTCTCTTGTCAGAGACCGGCGAGATCCTTTCCAGCTCTTCCTGTGTCTTGTCGCCTTTGGCCAAAGCGCCCAATATATCGTCTTTTGTCATTTTTTCCTTACCCCTATGTCTTTCCTAACTCCCTAGGGTCAACTCAGAATGAAGGTAAAACCATAGAAAGATATAGAACATATGCAATATTACACCACCCGGGCACAATTAGGCACTAGTTGACCATGAAAGCCTTTTGCAAAGCCATCTTTTGAAACACATAAACAAAAAGGCACCACTTTTGGATGGTGCCTGTATAGAGTCATGATCAATCAATAGTACATCGTAAGCAGAGTGAATATGAAGAAGATTATGGCCGTTACGAAGGTGATGTCGGATAGAATCCTGTCTACCCCGCGTTCCTTGGTGCGGGAAAAGATATTCATCTTGTTGCCACCGGTAATGGCTGCCGAAGCACCTTCGCTTTTCCCTGACTGCATGAGGCAAAGAATGATAAGGAAGACCGAGATGATGAACAGGACTATCTCCATTGGATCCATATTCCATGCCTCCAAAGCATTTGTATTATGATTATAAGGCAATGGAAGTATACGACAACAGTTTTAATCAGCCGCTCATTCTTTCAGGAAACAAATGGTACAGGAATTAAGGACAAGCCTGAATCCCCAAAGGTTCACTGACGATGGGGATGTCGTTCCCGCCCAGGATGCCTGGGGGAAGCGGTGGATGGCCCACGTTCTCGATCTGTTCTCAGTAGTCGTGATGGATTTTTTCATCTATTTTTTGATTGCCATGCCGATAGTAAGGGCGGGAACTGACTTCAACGAATTGGGCACTAAGTACGAAACGGCCGTAGACAACAAACTGTCCTTCCTCATGGACATGGACATAATGGTGGAAAACGAAGATGGCGATTCAACCCTTACGGATGAGGAGATGGCTGAGAAATTCATAGGCGTCTATCTTTCGGGAAACCTAGGCGATTCAACCCAGTGGAACGATCCCCTGATGAACTATTACCTTAACAAGGCAGCAACGCTCACTCCATACGACGAAAGCGTTGACGGCTACGATTCATCTTATGCCCCAAGTACTCAGCCAAAGTCGCTTGATCAGGCCGGCTACAACGAATTGATCCTGTCAAGCTTCAATTCCGACGAAACCATATTCGTCGAAAACGAGAATGGCGACCTGGAATTCGAAGACGATGGTTCCGAGTCCTCGCCTAGATATCTTATCGCCACCTACACGGGCATCGGGCTCAAGGAAGGCGAGGCAAAGGTGACCACTGATGATAACTCGGCCTTGTTCTCCACCATCGAGAGCGAATATGTCGCCTTACGTGAGCAGGCCTCTTTGGAGGCGTTGTCCTCTTCCCAGGAGATGCCTAACGAAATAGTCCTGTCATCCACCTATGACAAAATACTTAGGATTAGGTCCTATGCGATTCTCGTTTCCCACATCGTCTCCTTCGTCATCGTCTATCAGCTGCCGGCCTTCTTCTTCAAATACGGCCGCTCTGTCTCAAAAAGGATCTTTGGCTTTTACGTCATCTCCCGAAACGGCAAAAAGGCCAAGCCTTGGCAATACATAGTCCGAGATCTGATATCGTTCCTGGAGCAATTCTGGAGTATCGCGTTTTCCCTTTTGCTGATCTTTGGCACCACTTCCTTCTACATTCCTTTTGTCGGTTCGGTCTATTACCTGCCCGTTATCATAGGGAGTCTCTTGCTCTTTTTGGCATCTGCGATTTGCTCTTTCGTATCAAGGAAATACATGCTCTCCTTCCATGACTACTTGTCATTCACCAAATGCCTCAAGCTCAGGGACAAAGCCAACATCCAGGACGTTCTCAAAATCGGTGAGAACAAGAAAGATAGCGACTTAGACGAAGTGAAAGCAAACATCGAGGGGGAAAAGAGATGAATAACGACAGGGCCATAGAGGTCGACTACCATCTACCCAGGTTCTCCAAAAGATCATTGGCTGCCTTCATAGACCTTGTCTTGTTGTTTTTGCTCACCGCAATCCTTGCCACGATCTTCTTTTTCACTTGCTCCGCCATGCCTTATTACACAGCTCCGCAAGAAGATCTGGTCTCCCTCAAACTGGATTCACGCATCGGTCTCTTCGTCCCCGACGACAATGGCAACCCCATGCTGATAACCGACAAGTACAACGAGAGCAACACTTCGGATTCGACGGAAATAAAGGAGATATATTCCACAGCCTTGACCACTTTCTATTCCGAAAGCGACGACTTGGTCTTCCATAACGACGATGGCTCCCCTTCTGGGGATGGTGTATACATCTACAACCAGTTGAAAGAGGAGGCCCAAACCAGCGATGGGCATTTCAGCCTCTTCGATTCGACTTCCGCCACCGTCGATCTCCATGATCCAAATGCCTTTGTGGAAAACGACGATCTCCTTGCCGATTACCCGGATGATTTCATCTCCTTCTACCAGACCAACATCGAGAACGCGCTCGGCTATCTGTCGAACGCCTCTATATATTCAAAAGTCACGAGGATAAAGACCTATACCTGGATCGGGGCTACGCTCTCATCCTATGTCATATCCTTCTTTGTCGTATTCATGGTCTTGCCCTTATGTCTCAAACGTGGCTACAGGACCTTGGGAATGTGGTTGGGAAAATACGGAATAGTATACGTAGATGGCCTTAATCCCACCGTCTCCCGCTTCTTGCTTCGCTTCCTATGGCGTTTCCTTTTGGAAGGCCTGCTATCGTGGGTCTCTCTTTTCATCCCATTGATAGTCTCCTCCTTCATGTCATACAAAGGCATGTATGGCCAAAGCCTTCCAGACTATCTGGCGAACACCTATCCGGTCGATCTCTCATCGGCTCAGATCTATTTGACTCCCAATGAATACGTCAGGGCCCTGATGGATGGCAAGGCCATGGCGGGGAAAAGCTTCAAAGGTACCAGCCCGGAGGAGAAAGAGTCCACGAGAAGGGACAGGCAAAGAAAAAACGGTGACGATTGAATGCCACCGTTTCTTTGTAGAAGGCCAAGCCGTTTACTGATAGAGCTTGCTCCATATTCGGTAATAGAATATTGCGCTCTTCAGTCTACCGATCATCAAAGTCCTGTATACGAACTGGTAGATGCCCCAAGCAAGACCGGATCCACCCAGGATTATCCCAAACATCGCTACCACGAATTCAAAGGAATCGAACTTCAGATACCTGTCGTAGGTCTCGGTGGAGATCTTGAAAGACAGAGCCAGGAAGATTATCCCGATTATCAACAGGATTGACCCAACGGCAATGAAGCTCATCGCATTCTCGCGGTGATCGTTCTCCTTGTCATGACGACGGTGAAGATATTGGACGAAGGCATGAGCCGCCGTCTTGTCCTTGGAATCGGGTACGGTGACGAAGGCCTGAGCCGCGAAGAAATTGATGTCGGTCTTGGCCTTCTGGGCCTTCTCGGGTGAATCGAGTCTCTTGACGTTGTTGGAATAACTCAAATCCTCATCGGCTTGAAGGCCATGATAATCCTCGGAGGTCTGCTTCTTGGCATTGGGACTTATCTTGGAATCGTCAAGTCTCTTGAGGAAGATGGAGTCGATGCTCTGGCTGTGCTCGACGTGGATTTCCTTGGCGTTGCCAATGCACTCGTCATAGAATGCCTTGCCTTCGGCCAACGAGACTTCCTTTTGGGCATTCGAAACCTTTTCCCTATAGGCGGAAAGATCGGCTTGGGAAGTCCTTAGCTTGGCATGGCATTCCTTGCATATGGTTGCCTTTGGCGAATTTCGTCTTCCACATTTAGCACAGTACATTTTCGTTTTAGTCCTTGACTATCGTAGAGTTCAAAGCCCAGCCCAACTGAGCATCGGTGTTGTGGAAGGTCAAGGGCGTGGTCAAGGTAATCGTATCGCCTGCCTTAAGATCAGCATCGATTATCGGGTTGTAGTAGCTGTCGTAATCGTTGGTGTAGTAGTTGATGTACCAAGTTATTTCGGTATTCCCAAGTTTGGCCTTTACGCCCAAGGCTTCATAGCCGCCGCCGGAGTAAGCAACCAAGGCGACATCATCTTCCAAGGTGATCGTGGCGGTGACCCAATCGCCATAGCTGGTGTAGTCGGAACCATAGGTATCCCAGTTGGTCTCATCCAAGGCGATGGGGGTCACATCGGTGGTGCTGTCGGAGACATACTCGACAGTGGCACCGGTGGTAACCTCAAATCCGTAGTTGGAGGTGACGGTCCCCTGGACGGTCACGACCGATCCGGTGACAACCTTGTCGGCATCGGTAGGCTTGCCCCTATAAACGTACATGCCGTTCCCGTCATCGTCAGCGACATAGTAGTAGCCATTCTTGTGGCTGGTGGAGTAGTCGGCCGAGACGACAGTTCCCTGGAAATATACATCCATCTCATTTTCAGAAGGGGTGGGATTGGCAGCCAGATAGGAGGCCTTCACGGCAGCGATGGACTTGAGGATCAAGGAGAGCTTGGCGAGGACGGTATAGTCATGGGTGAAGGTTTGGCCATCGATGGTAACAGAAGCCCTCAGGTTGATATATATATCTGTTTGCGGCACGTCGTCGGCGATGACCAAGGAGGCACCATCGGAACCGATGGTAACGTAGTCCTGCTCATTGTCGAACTGGTTTCCATACTTGTCTTCGGCAACGTCGGTAGCGATGGAATAGGAGATGGTAGTATCGGGATACTCGGCGACAGAAGAATAGAGGCTGGTGTCCTTGTTGATGCCATCGGTACGGTAATCCTTGTAGATGGGGCCCAAGGTATCGAATATGCCGTCGGCTTCCTCTTCAGGGGTCACCGAGGTGCTGACCGAAGTGGAAGCAGAGACTTCGCCACACGCGAGCAAGCCAAAGGAAGAAACCACCAAAGACGCAAGACTCAACAGTTTTTTCACTTTCATTTTTCAATCCTCATTTATCGTCAACGCATTCTTATTGGCTGGTATCTCAATCTGCTTGTTGCCATTGTAAGTGCTGACAACGCCACTGACTTCCAAAGACTTGCCGACGAAATAGTCGGCATCGGTGATGCGCCCTATCCCGCTGGGCTTGTTGACATGGATGGAAGCGGGAATGTAGACCGAAACATCGCTGCCTTGGCCCCCTACCTTTCCAGTCAGGTTCATGGCACCGGAATCGGACGTATAGCCGGATGTGACGAGATAGTCGGAAAGGGAGGCCGAAGTGCTGTCATTGGCAGACTGAAGGTCTTCGTTGGAGGTGATGGCTTTGGTCGAGTAGGCCTGGTTGGTGCCGATTATGTGGATATCGCTATCCTGACCGGTCTGATAAGTCAGGCCACCCAATTCAAGCAGACCGTTATACAGAGAAAGGTTTCCCGTAGCCTGAAGCCTGTATCCTATGGAAGAGAGGGGCTTATAGCCCTTGTTGTTGAAAAGGTATAGGCCATAGGTCTTACCGTCCTCAGTATCGTCTTCGATCCAGGCGCCATCGCTATCGTATGCGAAGACTACGCCAGAGACCGTGACGGTAGGATCGCCATCCTCGACGTAGTCGGCATAATTGGCGCTGACTTCCTCCAGGGTGAGTTGCTGTGAAGAGCCTTCGTAATAGTTGGGATCGACGGTGGTTGAGGGAGACCAAACGTTCTCCCCGTGTTTCTCGGCCAGTTCCACAGCAGCCGTGAATTCATCGGAGAAGTATTCGCTGTTGGCGACCTTGGAGAAACCTTCGAGGACTATTTGGAGATTGAGGAGTTTGAAGTCGGACAGTTCGGGGTCTTCGACATCGGTATACCAGACGAATCCCAGATAGCGGGTGCCATATGAATCCTGTGCAGGTTTGTGATAGGAAGTGTCCGGATTGGACACGACGATGTGCGTGGCAGACTCCAGGACGGAATCGGTATAGTCGGAAGCCGACTTGCCCCATTTTTCGATGGAACTGGTCGATTCAGGAGTGTTGATTGCGTAATACCGCACGGGAATCTCGGTCTTGTCACTGGAGTCCAACTCCTGGAAGTGAGTGGTATCACCATCGACATAGGTTATGTCGTCTATGTCCATCTCGCCGATACCGTCGGTAAGGAAATCATGGCCTTCGTAGGCGGTCTCAAGCTTGGCGGAAGCGAGAATCTCGCTGGCCTGCTTTTCGAAATCCGCATCCGAAAGGGAGTCATTGCATCCGGTAAGGAGGAATACCATCGACAGCGCCACTGAAATCAACCTGATATATCTCATTGTTTAAACCCCTATGTGGAAGAAGCCAAGATCGGTAAGGAGCGATTTAGGCGGGAAGACCTTCGGCAGCAGTATTCATGGCAACGTCTATCTGATCGCTGATGTAATCGTCAATGTCATCGCCGGTGTAATTAAGGACGCTGGAAGTGAGAGAGGAAACGGCATCGCGGGCATCGGCGGAACCGACGAAGACATCGGAAGAGAATAGATTGTCATCATCGCCATATGACTTGGTTACGTCATAGACATCGGAGATCAAGGAGTCGACGTCAGTCATCGGGGAAAGGGAGTAGGAAGATTCACGGACAGGGACATAGCCGCTGCTGCCGGACCAGACGGAACTGAAGTAGTCGCTGGTGGCAAACTTGTAGAAGTCCCAAGCGGCAGACAGCTGAGCATCGGAGGCACCTTTGAAGAAGGTCACCGAAGGGCCTTGGGAAATGGCGGCGTTGGACTTGGCGGTAGAAGGCAAAGCCCCATCGCCGTCGATCCAATACCCGGCGGAGGTGGGAAGGGGAACGACTCCTACCTCGTGCCCGCTGGCAATCTTGCTCGAAGTGAAGTAAGAGGCGCCGGCAGTGGAAGAGATGTCCATCGCCAAAGTACCTTCCTGGAAGTAGGTGTCATTGTAAGTAGTGCCACCGCTGGCATTGGTGGTCTTGGTGATCAGCTCGTTGCTGTCATACTTTTCCTTAAGGAACTTAAGGAGCTTTGCCACTTCGGGCTTGGAGGTGTCATCGCCGAACAGCAAAGGATTGCCATTGGTCTCGGCCAGCTGGGAGCCATCGGTATAGGGGATGCCCAACTGCTCGCAAAGGGTAATGAACATGTTGTCGTCGGAGTCCCAAGCCAAGGCGGCTGGCTTTTGGCCATCATCATTGGCTTCCTGACTGGTGAAATCAGTATCAGCCATGATCTTCTCGGTGACATTCCATACGCCTTCCCAGGTGGAGATGTCGGCTGCAGTCAAGCCGAGGCTATCGAACAAGGTCTTATCGTAGAACAAGACCTCAGTAGAGCGAGACCAAGGAAGGGAATAGGTGCCTTCGATGGCTTCGCCATTGGAGTCGAGATATCCTTGGCCCTCTTTTATATAGGTGGAAACCATGTCATCGGCAGCGGAATTAAGCTGGATCTTTTGGGAAGCCCCGGTTTCATCGACAACCGTTATTTCGGGGTCATTGACGCCAAAGCCATCCTCGGTGCTGTTCATGTATGGAGTCATGTCGACTACTGCCTTGTTCTGATATAGATACGAAGCAACATGGTCGGGGTAAGCATAAGCCATGGTGGGGGTATTGCCGGCAGGAATGGCCTTGGTTACGGCACTATAGACATCAGGATAACCACCCTGTTGAACATAATTGATTTCGATATTGGGATAAGCAGTCTCAAACGCGTTAACGATGGCTACCCACGAAGACTGGGTGGAAGAGAAGGTTCCCCAAAAGGTAACCACAGTCTTATCCGATGTTGAGCCACAAGAAGCCAAAGTGACAAGACTAAGGACAGCTGCAGAAAGCGAAGTAAGCGAATGAATCTTTCTCATCTTTCTTTCCTTTCTTCAGGACATGGTCCTGCTTATTCATATAGTCATCCTGCAAACGACAAGCGCAGGCGGTAGTTTTGGTCGAAGCCCAACAGGCTTCCGGTCCATGCCCCAAGTCTTCGTCTAGCCCTTGATTCCGGCCCTGCCCATTCCGCGCATTATGTATTTCCTGAAGATTATGAACAGGAGGAGCAAGGGCACGGTAACGGCCACCGAGCCAGCCATCTGCACACCATACATGGTCTCGCCGGAACTATCGATGAAGGAATTCCTGATACCATTGGATATCAACTTGTAGGCATCCTTGCTGGCCACCAAATTAGGCCAGACATAGGCGTTCCAGGATCCCATCAATTCAAGTATAGTGATGGTGATAAGCGTGGGGGCGCAAAGCGGTACCATTACCGCCCAAAGGAACTGCCAGTCGGATTTGCCATCGACCTTGGCGGCCAAATAAAGTTCTTCCGGTATCTGCTTGAAGTTTTGGCGCAATAGGTAGATGTAGAAGACCGAAACGCAGAAGGGCAATATCATGGCAAGGTAGGCGTCCATCAAGGTCGAGTCGGTGCTGATCCAGCCAAAGCTTGAGACCGTCAGGTAGTTGGTGATCACCATCATTTCGCCGGGGATCATCATCGTGGCGAGGAACACGTTGAACAAAGTGTCCCGGCCTTTGAACTTGAGGCGGGCAAAGGCGAAGGCGGAAAGGATGCAGGTGATCAAGACGCCCAAGGTCGAGAACACGCCTACCACGATGGTGTTCCTCATGTAGACGAGAAGGTTGGTCGTGGTGAACGCTTCAACGTAGTTGCTCCATGCAACGCTATGGACAACTATGTTCTTTATGGTCCCGTCCGTGTTGTAGATGATGGTATCGGTACCGGGCCAGAAGGTAGGAGTGGTGACGCTTCTGATTTCGTCCTGCGATTTAAGGGAAGTGATCAACATCCAGTAGAAGGGGAAGATTATGACCACCGCCATGACGATCAGGAACAGGTAGACAAGCCCAAGGTTGATCAGCTGGATGGCCTTTTCCCTCTTCTCCACCATTCCCAAGGTCTCGGTAGACTTGGAGCCGACAATGACAAGCCTCATCGAGGCGGTATCGACCAACTTGGGATCGTTGACCACTTCCTCGGGCTTGTAATATTCAGCCAAGCCCTTTTTTATTCCCAAGGGATAGGCGGTTCGCGTCTTGTTAGCGAGCTTGACGTCGTCCAAAAGCCTGCTCTCCTCTTTGCGGAAGGCCTTGGATATGTATGAGGCCAAGGCGATGCGTTTCTCTTCCTTTACGTAGACTTCGTCCTTTGCCTTCTGGCGTTTCTCAAGCGGAAGGGAATCGGCCTTAATGACTCCGGACTTAAGACGTTGATAGGAACTCTCATGGGTCTGGCGAAGCCTCTTGTCGGCTTCGCCTATGACAATATCGAAATGGGCCTTGATGTCCCTTGCGAGTTCCTTGGCCAAGGCCTTTACCTTGGCATCATTCTTTTCGCTTACGGCCTTGGCATCGGCTATCCTCTCGAGTATGTCATCCCGCCTCTCTTTCGTCTGGATCGATTCCTCGATGGCCTTCCTCTTGGCCTGGATGTTGGCCTTTTCCTTAGCGCTATCGATCAGATATTCGTATCTGGCCTTGGCCTTGGCCCTGCGCCTACCGAATCTGGAAGTCTCATAGGGGAGTTTGGCAAGATAGGAAGCACACTCATAGGCGAGATCGACCGCTGCCAACTGGAAGCCATCGCCCCCCGCCTTTTTGATCTCGTCCTTGGCTTTCGCAAAAGTCTGGCTCTTGGAATATTTGTATTCCAACACGGAGATCTTGGTTTTCAACGATTCGATTTCCAACTGGTACTTGGCTTTGCCTATGGAATCGCCCGGTTCGCCTTTGGCCGACTCCTTTTCCAGTTCCTTCTTGGTGGAGGTTATTTCCACCTCGTATGAACTCAACACTTCCCCATTCAGGGAGCGGAGGAAGGACAGACCCTGGTTGAGCCTGGCGAACAAGGGTGCCATCTCGCCCGAAGGATTGAAATCCCCGTCGATGAACATCGATTTGCCAACCAGCGACTCGGCAGTGTTGGTGTCACGCCTTATTTCCTTTAGGATCTTGTGCTTGTAACTGTTCTTGAGCTCAGATAGTTGAAGCTTTATGGCATACCGCTTCCGCTTCTTCTCTCTCCTGATGGTCTTTTGGGCATTCCTGTGAAGTACCGAAGCAGAATGAAATTCCAACCGCTTGTCTTCGTCGAGGTTGACCAATTCCCTTTGGGCAAGGCCGAGGGCGACGGTACCATCCCGGCGAAGGGAGGCCAGCTCGTTCAGCTTGGCACGATAGGCTTTGGCGAAGGCAATCGAATCCTCGCCATCTCCGTAAGCTTCGGCAATGGCCTTGTCGATGTCCTTGGAAGCCTCGCCAAATGGTTTGGTGAGGAGATTCTCAAAATCGAGTTCGACCTTTTCTTTCTCGTTAGCCATTTTAGTAATGCACCCTCTTCTTGGCTATCTCCATCTCGATGGCGGTGAAGACGAGGATCACGGCGAACAGCATGACAGCCGCGGCTGCCGCCCAACCGATCTGGCCATTGGCGCCATTGGAACTCAGCTGATCGTATATGTAGTAAACGATGGTGTACATGTTGGGGTTGTTCTTGTTGCCGGTGGAGCTGGCATTCTCAAACAGACCTGCCACGCTGTCGTATTCCTTGAAGGCTCCGATGAACGAGGTGATGGTTATGTAGAGGATTTGGGGCGAAAGAAGGGGGACGGTGATCTTGCTAATGACCTTCCATTTCGGGGCCGAATCAATCCTGGCAGCATCGTAATACTGCTTGTCTATGCCCTGTAGCCCCGAAGAGAAGATCAGGATCTTGTAGGGAAGGGATTGCCAGATTATGTATACGCACAGGGCAAACATTCCTGACCATCGACTGGCAGATTTCGTAACCCAGAACTTGTTGCCTAAGCCGAACAGGTAGTTGAACACACCGGTGTTCGAGAAGATGACGCCAAACACCATGCCTATTGCGATGGTATTGGTCACGTAGGGCAGGAAGAAGATGGTCTGGAAGAACTTCTGCATAGCCGGGATCTTGTTCAAGGCGATGGAGATGACCAATGACAATATGACAGAGATGGGAACGGTGACGAAGACGATTATCAGGGTGTTTGGAATTGCATAATTAATCACATCCAATTCCCTGGCATCCGAACGGGCACTATAGGGAATCAAGCCCAACACGATCTTGTAATTGTCGAAGGAGAATCCTTGGCTGGATTGAGTAGCGTAGTTGTATTGCTTTAGGAACGAAATGCCGATAGTGTTAATCAAAGGATAGAAGGTGAAAACGGCCATGAGGATAAGGGTGGGGGCGAGGTATAGCCAGGCTTTCCAGTTATTCTTTGATTGCATGGACTACAGCCTTATCCTTTCTTCGGTCTTGGCATCGAAGACGAAGGCCTTGTCGGCTCTTATCCCACACCTGATGTCTCCGACCGAAACCTGTTTGTCGCTAGAAAGCTCGGCTTTTATTACAGCCTTGGTGCAATTTGGATTGGAACCATTCAAGAGGATGTCCCTGCCAAGAATCGTGATGCTATCGACATGCATGCCAAATTCGGAATGACCCTCGCCAAACAGGAATCCCTCAGGCCTTATGGCAACGAAGACAGGCTTCGGCTCATAGCCTTTGGCATTGGGCAAGACCTTGTCGTTACCGATGTAGATGCCATCCGCCTTGATCTCCCCCTTAAAAGTATTTATAGGGGGATTGCCGAGAAACTGGGCAACGAATAGTTTCTTGGGATCGTTATAGACTTCCTGCGGATCGCCCATCTGCTGCTCCACGCCGAGTTTCATGACGACGATCTGATCGCAGATGGACATGGCCTCTTCCTGATCGTGAGTGACGAACACGGTGGTGATGCCAGTCTCCTTCTGGATCCTCCTTATTTCCTCACGAGTCTGGATTCGCAAACGGGCATCGAGGTTTGACAAAGG
>DHEG01000009.1:45009-47355 GCA_002399765.1 Caryophanales bacterium UBA4856
TTCCGGTCTAGGTATTCTTCGATCTGGACCAATTTGGCCGTCTTCCTGACCAAGGCATCTATCTCGACCTTGGTCAATTTCCTTCTTCTATATATTTGTTGCCCTTTGTCGTCCAAGGCCGGGCTTCCGTCCTTATAGAAAACGGGCTTTTCGACTTTGAGGTTAGTCAAAGGAAAAGCCACGTTTTTGTATACGGTCATATGAGGATACAAGGCATAGTTTTGGAATACCAAACCTATGCCGCGCCTCTCCGGGCTGAGATTCGTCACATCCTGGTCACCGAACCATATCTCGCCACTGGTAGGCTGCTTGAGACCGGCAATCATGTAAAGGGTGGTGGACTTGCCACAACCGGAAGGACCGAGAAGACCGATGAGTTTTCCATCAGGAACCGTCACGGTCAAATTAGATACGGCTACAGTGTCAGGTATGTTCTTCTTCGGCTCGCCAGGAAACTCTTTTGTCAGATTCTTCAGCCTGATTTCCATTGGACTATCCTTCCACCTTCCAGAAAATGTTTATGAGGCGCTTTGTCATTTTGATAAAACGGAACACCGCTAGTAATTATAAGGTCTATTGTTTTCAACTCAAACAATAGATACCTGCAAACGCTTTCAGTTTCTTATTGGCATGCGAGAATTTAACAAAGGTTTTACATTTAGTGCAAAATATTCGCTATGAAAGCCATAAAGCTAACTGCGTCGTTAACCCTAGTCGTTCTCCTTACGTTCGTCGCCTCGTGCGATGGGTTCGGCTCCAGTTCGTCTTCAGCCAATTCAAGCACCGCGTCTGCTTCCGTCTACACTATGAAAAGTGACTATTCCTCCAAACAGATTGCCATATTCTCGATAAACGACATGCATGGNNGTGCGATGGGTTCGGCTCCAGTTTGTCTTCAGCCAATTCAAGCACTGCGTCTGCTTCCGTCTCAACTATGAAAAGTGACGATTCCTCCAAGCAGATTGCCATTTTCTCGATAAACGACATGCATGGAAAACTAGACGAGACTTCAGCCTATCCAGGGATATTGAACCTTGAGGCGGCCATAAGGAACGACACCCACTACATAGAAGGGAATACGGTGATCCTGTCAGCAGGCGACATGTGGCAAGGCGGATACGTCTCAGGCTATGACAAGGGAAAGACAACCACCGAGCTCATGAACGACTTCCCGTTTGGGGCCATGGCCCTCGGTAACCATGAATTCGATTGGGGCTTTGACAACATCGTCTCCAATGAGGAGGTGGCGGATTTCCCCTTCCTATGCGCAAACCTTATCGAGGACGCTACCGACTCCAGGCCGGAAGGAGTCGAAGACCATGTCACCCTCGATGTCAACGGATTCAGGTTGGGTGTGGTGGGAGCCATAGGGGCTAGCCTGGAGTCTTCCATAAAGGCGTCCATGATAGAAGGCTTCTCTTTCTCCAATGACCTCACATACATCCAAAGCGCTGCCGACGAATGCCGAAAGGAAGGCGCCCAATCCGTAGTGCTCTTGATCCATGACGATGAATACTCGGACTATGTCGAGGCGATAAGGTCCGACTCATCATTGGGGATAAGCGCCATATTCGGCGGTCACTCCCATCGATTCCAGCTGGACAGTTCTCAGGTTCCTTACGTCCAGGGCGGATCGGACTCAAAGGGCTATTCCTATGCGACCATAGACAAGGAAACGAATGGACTCGTCTCCATCGGCAACGTGGACATAACAGAGGAGGACCTGTCGTTCTCCGCTTCCGACTATGACCAAGCACTCAAGGACGACCTTGAAGAGGCCGAGGCGAAAGTTCCCGTCGAGACATTCAACGAGATTGAAGGCGATTGGTCTAAGAAGGAGACGGCAAATTTCGTCACCAAGGCAATGTTTGAGATGGTAAAAGATCTATACCCGGGGAAGGACTATAGCGAGGAGAATTTGGTGGCAGTCCATAACATCTCGGGCATAAGGGGCTCTTTCCCGTCTTCTTCGACTCCCATGGATCTCACCATGGCCGAAATACAGGTGGTATCGCCTTTCGACAACCAGGTCCAGGTCCTGACTGACAAGCACATAGATTTCGACGAACTGAATGACTACTGCTATTCCTATCCCGAGTCCAACGCCTTAAGCAGCACCGGTGAATACGACATAGTCACGATAGACTTCCTGGTCCAAAGCGGATACTCAGACATGTTCGACCCCGGCACTGGATATTACGACATTAGTTCTGATCCAACTGTGCCCGATTCAAGTACCTATATCATCTTCAACCTGATAGCCGATTATGCCGCTTCGCTTCCTTCTCCCATCAAGGCCTCGGATTACAATTGGTGATCTTAGGCTTCCTTTGCTGCTTTTATCAT
>DHEG01000009.1:47613-50982 GCA_002399765.1 Caryophanales bacterium UBA4856
TTCAGTCTTCAAACATCTTGGCCAGTACTTTGGAGGTAAGGGCCATCTGGGTGGCATCGACATATTCGAACCGGCCATGGGGATTGAAATCACCATCGCCGATATTGGGAGTGGGGAGTCCCATGAACGAAAGCTGGGAGCCGGTGGTACCACCACGGACAGGGACGAAGGAATATGGAATATTCAAGGACTTGAATGCATCGGTGATCATCTTTACCGACTCGGGGCATTCGTTGACCTTTTCGATCATGTTTCGGTAAGTCTCGGTAATGGTGACTGTCACCCTACCTTTGCCATACTTCTCATTAAGGGCCTTACCAGCATGCTGGGCCAATTCGCACATCCATTTGGCCTTCTGGTAATCATGATCGCGGATGATGTAATCCATCGAGGCATGTTCCTCGGCCGCGGTCATGTTGCAGAGATGATAGAAGCCTTCGCGTCCTTCGGTGAATTCTGGTCTTTGGAACCTGGGCAGGGCCATGTCGAACTCTTCGGCCACCTCATTGGCATTTATCATCCTGCCTTTTGCCGTTCCTGGATGGATGTTGAAGCCTTGGATATCGACATGCATCGCAAAGGCGTTGAAGGTCTCGATGTTGATCTCCTCGAGGTCTTCGCCATCGACGGTGATGCCAAACTTGGCTTTCACCTTGTCCATGGAGACATGCTTGGCATCTTCGCCGACTTCCTCATCGGTCGTGAAGTGAACCTCTAGGGTCCTGTGGTTGAGCCTGTGTCCGGGAAGCTTCTCAAGGAAGTCCATAACTGCCGAGCACCCGGCCTTGTCATCGCCGCCCAACAAGGTGGTGCCATCGGTGATGATCAGTTTATGGCCGATGGACTTCTTAAGATAGGGATAATCGGAGGCCTTCATCACTATCCCCTTGCTTAGCTCTATGTCACCACCCTTGTAATCAATCACCTTGGGCTTGATGTCAAAGCCTTTGGCAGCAGGCGAAGTATCCATATGGACGAACAGGGCCACCCTTGGAAGGGTATCTTCACCTTTGGGCTTGAATACGGCCCTTACCACGCCATACTTGTTTATCTCAAGTTCATCGGGCTTGAATTCCTTGAGCTCCTTCTCTATCTCCTTGGCAAGAACGTATTGCCTATCGGTAGAGGCCTTGCCTGGTCTCAGCGTTTCGCTTGAAGTGGTGTCGAAACTAACGTATTTCTTGAATCTATCGATAATGTCCATAATGCTCTCCGTGTGTTACGAAGGAATTATAAATCCTAAATTAGAAACCTTTACGCTATAGAATCTAATAGAGGTCCCAACATGAAGAAGAAATCCAAACTCCTGTCGGTCTTATCAGCAATGACTTTGTCATTGGCTTCATGCACCAATCCTTTTTCTTATTCTCCATCTTCTTCCACTTCAAGTTCTGCTTCTTCGTCCTCTTCAGTAGAATCTTCTTCCATTTCGTCAATAGAACCGTCCTCCGACACAAGTGAGTCATCCTCTACTCAATCAGGAGATTCGGTGAATCTTATCTTGAAAACAAAGGGAAAGGGAGATGTCACGGGAGGAGAGAATGGGAGTTATAGGATTGGAACTTCCATAACGCTGATTGCCACGCCAGCCGAGGATTACTTCTTCGTTGGCTATTACGACCCAAATGACATTCTTCTATCCGATGACAATGCCTATACGTTCACCATAGTCCAAGACACGACTATAAATGTCGTATTCGACACAAACATCGAATCCTATTACCATATATTCACTTTAAGCGAATTCAAAGACGCTGCTAAAGACAAGGCCACCGGAGAGACAGCAAATATAGGATCAGTGAATGGCATAGATTGGTCATTCACGGTGCCTACATATTTAGGAAAGCAAACGGCCGGTATCCAAATAGGCTCCGGAAACAATCCTCAGACTTCCGATTGGCTGTTGGAAACAACTTTTTCTACTCAAATCGAGATAGTTTCATATGAAGTCGTATTGGCAAACGCCACTTCTGGTTCGGCAGCATTTGAAGTCTCTTTCGGTGATTACCTAAATTCAGGCGCCTTTGCAAGCACCTCTTATACATATGTTGGAGAAGGAAATCTCGATTACAAAACAACCTCTTTCTCCCTTACATTGAAATCCCAGGCAAAGGCTATGTATCTATATTCAATTTCTATAGATGCCATAGTACCCGATGGCAGCGACATAGACTTCGTGGCCGATGGCGAAGAAGCCAGAGAACCATTGGTGGCTGGAGAAGGGGAGATACCAGCCCTTAAATACAACCTTATATCCAAGGACGATTATTACGATGGCATTGATTTGACAGAGTCGGGCGATACTTTGACCGAGGCTCTCCATAACCTTATCTCTAACGTTGATCAGACATCCTATGGGGATGCCCGATACATGCTTCAATACACGGACGAGGATCCTTCAAATCCCGGTTATATTTACAGTGCCTGGACTGGCGATGACATGAATCCGGAGTGGGATGACGGCGGTACCTGGAATAGGGAACATACATGGCCCTATAGTTTCCTGGGAGAGTCATCAAGGCCAGTAAATACGGACAAAAACATAGCGACTGATCTACATAACCTTAGGGCGGCGGATTCCGCATCAAATGGATTCCATAGCAATAGGTATTATGGAAATGAGGATAACTCAGATACTTTCTATCCCAACATAGCCAAAGGCACTTTGGCGGGAAATCACAAATACGAAGGGGATTTCAGGGGAGACACTGCAAGGATTGCCTTCTATATGTATGTTCGTTACTATCCGACGCTATCCCTGTTAAACTCCACCGTCCCCCCCTCCGGTACAGGCACAGCGTTAGGCGATCTATCTGTGTTGCTTCAATGGAACACAGAAGATCCTGTAGATGAATTCGAAGTTCAAAGGAACAACAGAATATTCGAATATCAGGGTAATAGAAACCCATTCGTAGATTATCCAGACCTGGCCGATCAAATATGGGAATAAAAAAGAGGCCGCGTGGCCTCTTCTTTATTTATATAGTTATATCTAAAAGGCGAATGCAATAGAAGAAATGATTGCACGTGGATCGGTATTATCAACGCTATCAATTGTGATTGTATTAGAAGAATCTATATCGTAAACCAATGTCTTCTCTTCGCCGTCTATCGTATTGGAAACTCCGTTTACATCTATCTCACTTGTATCTTTTTTCCAATAACTAGCAACGATTGTTACTTTAGTTATATTTTCCGAAAGAGCTAATACCAGTTCACCGGTAGCGGAACCTGTCCCGAACTTTAGACCAACAATATCGTTAAATGTATTGTTCCCTGTTGCATAGTAAACTTTAGTGGCTGAAACAACCGAATTAACAATTGAACTTCCAGACTTCAATGATCCATTTATATAACTTAGAACATCAT
>DHEG01000009.1:51343-52130 GCA_002399765.1 Caryophanales bacterium UBA4856
GCAGTCAAGGTCGTGGTTCCGCCTACGGCAACCGTAGCGGACGCGGGAGTAACGGTTACGCCAGTCACGGCAGCGGGAGCATCAGCGGTCTTGGTAGCGGAAGTGAGAACAACATTTGCATAACTGGAATTGGCCTTGATCAAATAGGCGGTGACTGAGTAAGTAGCGCCATCTTCAAAGGTGATTCCGTCAATGAAGGTATCGGAGGTCTTGCCCGGCTCAATGGCAATGGAAGAGCCATCGATATTCAAAGTGACATAGTTATTCGCTTCACCGGCAACCGCAGACCAGGAATATTCTTGTACTCCGGTGGTAGGGAAGGCAGAGCCAGTGGTAAGAGAGGCCCAACCATCGGCTATTTCCGCAGTCAAGGTAGTGGGATCAGGAAGAGTGGGCTTGTCGGTTTCATCCTCTATCTTGGTTACAGTAGAAGAATTTCCAAACTCAAGAGTCTTGCTGAAGATAGTCACTTCGCCACTGACTTTCACATAATCACCAACGGCAAGGCTGGAATCCAAGGAAGCGTAAACGACTATTCCAGCAGTTCCATCGCTGACTATAAATTCACTGGAATTGCTGGCGGCGATAACGCCCTTTATGGTATAGGTGCCCGCATCGGTTATGTCTGATATGGCGGTTATCACCTCTTCGTTGGAAACGGTAATAGTGGCAGAAGAGGTGAAAGAAGGATCACCAACCGAGGTAGCGGTTATGGTGGCAGTACCTTCGGCAACGCCAGTCACCAAACCGGTGGAGTCGACAGTGGCGACACTCTCGCTATCGGAAG
>DHEG01000009.1:52295-52833 GCA_002399765.1 Caryophanales bacterium UBA4856
TCAACTGAGTAGTAGCACCGACAGCGATGGTTGCGTAATCGGGAGTGACAGTGACTCCGGTAACGCTATCAGAAGTAGAGGAAGATGGCGCGGCGGAAGTGAGTACTATGGATGCATAGGAATGAGATGAACTATATCCCGTTACATAACCAGTCACATCGTAAGAGGTTCCCTCAGTCAAGGAGAAGGCCGAAGAGTCAACGTATACGGGTTCAATCACAGTGGAAGATCCCGCGAAGTTAAGGGTTGTATAGGAACCCGATTTCCCGGCAGTGGCAGTCCAAGAATATTCTTTTACATCGGAAGTGGTGAATGACGAAAGGGTTGCCCAGGTGTCCGCCACCGTGGAAGTCAACGGTGTGGGATCGGCAGGAGTGGGCGCTGCGGAGCCATCGGTAACAAGGGAAATGGATACATCGGTATAAGTGAACTGAAGCGCTTCGTTATAGGAAGCTACTGTTCCGCTTACCTCAACATAATCACCGATAGAGTAATCGGAAACCAGTGAGTCATCAAATACAAGAACTGAGTTCGCACC
>DHEG01000009.1:53003-56066 GCA_002399765.1 Caryophanales bacterium UBA4856
ATATTTTTGGCCTTCGGTCGTTATCTGTCCGATGCTGTAATCGACCGTCGGCTCACTGGTGGAGGTATCCGTAGAAGAAGACGTGCTAGAGCTGATTCCACTGCTACTTGATGATGTGGAAGCTGAGGATGAGGTGCTGGATGAGCTTACGCTCGACGATGACGAGGACGAAACCGATGAACTTGTTGAAGGCGTTCCGCAAGAGGCCAGCAATGTAAGCGAAGACAGCACTCCTAGGACAAGTAGAATTGGCTTCTTCATTTATGATTTCCCTTTCTCTGCCTCGACCCTTAAACGCAAACGAAAGTTTTGCGCCTGGCAGCACCCAAATTATACGGAAGAGGGCATTAATACCTAGGCTATCTTTGTAAAATTGCAGTAAATTCATCAATTGATATATTTGTGTGCGCTTCCAATAGATGTAACAAGCAACGGGAATAGCCTATAGTCGTGTTTTGGTAGAATATTCATCAAGAAAGGATGGGAACAATGATTCTGTCCAACCTTACCAGTACTTCCGAAAGCTGGGATGAAGTGAAGAAGGCCATGGAAACCCCAGAACAGGAAGCGTTCAGGGCCAACATAAACAAGAATCGCAAAAATGCCCAAATTACCGCTTTGGTAGTCGGACTTATCATGTTTGCCATACCGCTTATACTCTCAGGCGTAATAGCAAAGGAATGGGCGGTAGGAGCCGTGCTTGGAGCATTTCTGGGTATTATCTCGGCCATCTTTGTCTTGGTCATTTCCTCCTCTAGCAACAAGAAAAAGATCAGTGCCTCAGTAGTTCCCTATGTGGTCAAAAGCGTCTTGGGAAAAGACGCGGTATATGAGGGCTCAGCCGGATTCTCCCGAAAGTTCCTCTCCTCGCTAAAGGCCTTCCCGGTAAATATCTTGAATCAGACCGACAGGATACATGGCTCATACCTGGGCGTCCCCTTCATGTGCTCCGACGTGACATCCTTCCATTACGAGACCAGGACTACCGGAAAGAATACCTACACTACAACAGTTGTCGATTTCACTGGTTCCATCTTTGTCTATCGCTTCAACAAGCCTTCCGATGCGATCATAAGGATCATTCAAAAGGGGTTCATCGGCAATCTATATTTCAGTGGCAAAGCCGAAAAACTCGAGACTGAGTCAATCCAGTTCAACAATACGTACACCATGCTCGTAAACGACAAAGAGCAGGCCTTGTTCGTGATGACGCCCCAAAACATTTTGGCTACCGTGGATTGCAGCAATTATGTCAAAGGAAGGCTCTTGTTCCTGATAGACAAAGAGAACCTGATAATAGTGGCTTCCGGCCCTACCAGGCCTTTGTCGGACGCGGTAAGCGGAAAGTTCGACGATGCGGACTTAATGAAAATGGCAAACATGCTCACTCCCGTGAAAGCATTCATAAAGACCTTGGACCTTACCAACACCTACTGGCGTGATATAGAAAGGCTCAAGAACTACACTCCTGACTATCTGGTAAGGGAATTCGGTGGGCCAGGAAAAAGCGGTTCACGCTCTGGTTATACGAAAGGGCATGGCTCTATGCTTTTCGACGAGATGTTCAGGGACGACTGAAAATGATAAAAGAATTCAAGATAGATAGC
Organism: Caryophanales bacterium UBA4856; assembly: GCA_002399765.1. Lineage (GTDB taxonomy): Bacteria > Bacillota_I > Bacilli_A > RFN20 > CAG-288 > CAG-568. The sequence goes on from DHEG01000009.1 coordinate 54,611, forward strand.
GTTACCCTCAAGAACAGGTATGTCGAGGGTCCGATGGCTGGCTTCACCGATTTGGCCATGCGTACCTTGGCCTTCGAACATGGTGCCAGCCTGGCCTATACCGAGATGATATCGGCCAATGCCTTGGCCTACGGCTCTAGCGAGACTTTGGATATGGTAAAGGATACCCAAAAGGACATAGGACCAGTTGCCCTCCAGCTTTTCGGCTCCGAGATTCCCAACATAAAGAAGGCGATAGCCATTGTTGAAACATATGGTAAATACACCTTCCTGGACTTCAATCTGGGCTGTCCCGTACCAAAGGTCATGAAGCAGAATGCCGGCTCCCATCTGCTGAAAGACCTGGATTACCTCTATACCCTTATGAAGACCATAGTGGAAACATCCCATCACCCAGTCATAGCCAAGACCAGGCTGGGCTTCTCTAATCCGGAAGACATCGTGAACATAGTAAAGACATTGGAAGCTGCCGGAGTAAAAGCCATAGCAATACATGGCAGGACCCGTGACGAGTTCTATCTAGGAAAGCCACACTACGATTCGATTGCCAAGGCCAAGGAAATAGCCACGGTTCCAATAATTGCCAACGGCAACATCGATGTCTCCAATGTGGACAAGGTGTTTGCAAAAGTTAAGCCTGATGCGGTGATGATCTGCCGAAAGGCCTTGGGGCATCCGACCATATTCACTGATCTTTTAAATCACGAAGAAGGAAAAGAAAGCGTTGTTGATAGTTTCAACAATCAAAAGACATTGCTATTGGAGCATTTGAGGTTGGAGGCTGAATCTAGTCACAATCCCCTTAAGTCAGCCTTGCAGATGCGCGCCATAGCCCCAACATACTTCATCGACTTCCCCTATGCCAGGCAGATGCGGACAGCCCTGGTAAAGTGCCAGACTTTGTCTGATTATGTTGCTGTGCTGAATGGTGTTGTCAATCCGGAAAGCCTAAGTGGGGAAAACAATGGCAGAGCAAACGTTTGATTTCAAGATAGACCTACCTAGGGAGGTCCAATTCGCCTTGGAGGTCTTGGACAAAGGTGGCTTCAAGGCCTATGTGGTTGGAGGAGCCGTAAGGGACTCCTTGATGGGTATCAAACCCCATGACTTTGATGTCTCCAGCCCTTCTACGCCCAATCAGACCATGCGTCTGTTTCCGGGATATGAAATAGAAAGAAGTGGGCTCAAGCATGGGACAGTGAGGGTAATAATCCATCATTACCCTGTTGAGATAACTTCCTTCAGGACCGAAGACGGTTACAAGGACTTCCGTCATCCCTCAGAAGTGTCTTTCATCTCCTCGCCTTTCGAGGATTCCAAGAGACGGGACTTCACCATCAACGCTTTCTATTACAGAGATGGCAAAATAACGGACTTCCATGATGGCCTGACCGATTTGAAGGACAAGGTAATAAGAGCCATAGGGAATCCGGAGCAAAGATTCAAGGAAGATGCC
>DHEG01000009.1:56208-61189 GCA_002399765.1 Caryophanales bacterium UBA4856
GAATTGAAATTCACCATAGAGCCGAAGACCAAACAGGCCATGGCCGACTGCGCCGAAGAGCTATTCGATATCTCCGAGGAGAGAATCGAAGGTGAGACATTAAGGATGGCGGCCTACGATGACTTCCTTAATACCGTAAAAGACAATCGCAAAGTGTTTTCGGTCATATTCCAAGGCTCGGAGAAAATACCCGATGACAAACTATTGTCTAAGACCGTAAACGATCCTTATGTAAACTTGGCAATACTCTTGAATCTTATGGATTATGACCAAAAAACTGCCGATGAACTCCTGAGAAAACTTAAATTCTCAGTCCTCAATGGCAAAGCGATAGAGAGTCTATTGGCAATAGACAGAAAATGGACACTCAAATCTTTGTTGGAGTCCACCTTGTCTTATCGTCTTTTCCTTTTGAATACTTACCCTTTGAATCCCGAGACAGCCTTGGATTTCGTATACATCAGGGATGCCGTAAACAAACAAGATTTGTCTTATTATGACCAGGCGAAAGACAGGTTAAATGAAGCTGAGATAGGAAAGGCACCAGTAAGCAAGAAAGACCTGATGGTCACCGGCAACGACTTGAAGCATGTCGGTTTCAAGGAAGGACCTGAATTCAAGGCCCTTATGAACGAATTGTTGCTTGAGGTAAATCAGGAAAAGGTCGGCTCCGGACGCAAGGAACAGCTCGATTGGTTAAAGAAGAGACGCTTCGAAGCAAGTCATAAGTAAAGTGTGAATCACGCTTTTTATATGTTTAAGGTGTAAGGGAAGACGCTTTTTATATATATAAAATGTTTACGCATGCACTTTTGTTATGTTATTTATGCGATAAGGCCTGTGGATTTATGAATTACTTAAAAAGAGAAATAGATAGCATCCTGAAAGAATGGATAGAAAAGAGGCGGGGCGAGAGCATTGTCAACAAGGTTCTTTTGATAATGGGTCTTAGACAAGTGGGCAAGACCGAATCGATTAGAAATGCACTAGATAGATTCGTTCCGGAAGGCGCCTACAACAGGATAGACATCGATTTTGAACGGGACCCAAGTTTGTCCGATGCCTTCGATGGATTTCTTTCGCCAAAAGATGTTTTGCAAAAGATTTCGATAGTGCCAGCATAATAGCGGATACAATTAATACAAACATACCAATCTTCATTTTCCTAGATGAGATTCAAGAGTGTCCCAAGACGATAGTGGCTTTGAAATATTTTGCTATGGATCCACGATATATAGTCATAGCTTCGGGCTCATTGCTAGGCATATCTCTATCAAAGGTAAAGTCTTTTCCCTTCGGTTATGCAGATCAATTGGAAATGAAACCTATGGATTTTGAGGAGTTCCTGTGGGCGAAAAATTGCAATAACAGTCAAATTAAAGCCATCATAGATCTAGGGAAGAAGAGATTGCCGGAAATAAGTTCGGCTCACGAAGAATTAACCAGGTTAGTAAGGGAATACGTAATCCTCGGGGGCATGCCAGAGCAGGTAAGCAAGAGCAAAGACTTGCCAATCTACTTGCCTGAAAGCCAAAGCAAAATCAGGAACATAGGTCAAAATATGTTAAAAGCCTATAGAGATGACATTGCCAAATTTGCCGATTCCCCCGATAGGACCAAAGCCCAAGCTTGCTTTGATTCCATACCAGCCCAGTTAGCCAAGGATAACAAGAAGTTCATGTATAGATATGTTTCAAGAGGAGGGAGGGCTTCGCAATACGAAAGCTCAATAGATTGGCTAGAGAATGCCGGTCTAATAAACAGGTGTTATTGCATTGCGGATTTGGCCTGTCCCTTGAATGGCTTCAAGGATTACTCATCTTTCAAGGTATATATGTCTGATACGGGTCTCTTGCTCGCTCTGCTCTCCTCTGGCGCCATCCAGATGATCTATATATTCAGGGCAGATGGACATATACAGGGGTGTCATATACGAAAATCTCGTAGCACAGATGTTAGCCGCGCAAGGCTACCCTCTCTATTACTATCGGAAAGGCCAAAACGTAGAATTGGATTTCGTTATCGAAGATGAAAAAGGCAATCCCATGCCACTGGAAGTAAAGTCATCGACTCATACCGCTTCAAGATCTTTCGATTATTTGCTTAGGACTAAAAGCACCGTGAAAATGGGAATAATGATTTCGGATAAGCAAATAGGCCAAACAGGGAACCTCCTGTCTTTGCCACTCTACCTTTTGCCTTTCCAAAAGAAATAATCAAATGAAAAGTGGGAGTTTAGTCTCCCACTTATTCAATAGACAGTCTTCTGGTTCACTTCCCTTCCTTCACGTCTATCAGGTCTTCCAGCCACTTAATCTCTTCATCCTTATTCAGTCTGGGGAACAAAGGTACAGGCGCATTGACCTTTATGCCACTGAGGACCTTAGGATCGGCAAGTGAATCAAGAGTCCTTAGATCGTCGGGTATGTTGAATTCATCCAAAGCCTCTTTGGCCTTGGTAACAAGGAATGGAGAGAGGAGCAAGGATGCAGCCCTTATGGCATTGGCTAGGGCAAGCATCGCCTCATCCACCAAGGCCTTGTTTCCTTCCTTGTCGGCCTTCCAAGGCGATACGTCATCGATGTATTTGTTGGCGGCCTGAACTATGTTCATGGCAATCTCGGTCCCAGCGGTGACCTGGTATTGATCCATGGCTTTCTCGTATTGGTCGACATAGAGCGCGACATCGGCATAAAGCTTTTCGGTTATGGGAGAGGTAAAGGCCTTGTAGGCCGGGATGACCCCACCATCGTATTTGGCGATCATGCTTATGGTCCTGTTGACGAGGTTTCCATAGCCGTTGGCAAGATCGTTGTTTACCAAGTTAACGAACAAGGTAGGGGTGAACATGCCATCTTCCCCAAACTTTATTCCCCTGGCCATGTAGTACCTAAGGGCATCCAGGCCATACCTGTCTATCAAAGGCTTGGGCTGGGGGGCATTGCCCAAGGACTTGGAGAGTTTGACGCCAGACCTCGTGACCAAAAGGCCATGGACAAGGACGTGGTCCGGAAGGCGAAGACCCAGGGCGAACAGAAGGATCGGCCAATAGATGGTGTGGAACCTGTTTATTTCCCTTCCGACCAACTGGACTATCTCGGCATTCGGTCCCCAGAATTCCTTGAAGAGATGGTCATCGTCAGATAGATAGCCCAAAGCGGAAATGTAGTTAAGCAAGGCATCGATCCACACATAGACGATATGACGGGGATCCTCATCGATGGGAACGCCCCAGGTAAAGGAAGTGCGGGTAATGCAAAGATCCTCGAGCCCCGGCTTTATGAAGGTGTTGATGACCTCGGTGAGCTTGCCTCCGGGAGCGAAATCGGGATGGTCCTTGTAGAACTGAAGGAGCTGGGGGACATACTTCTTGCAGTTTAGGAAATAGGCCTCCTCGCTTTCCTTATGGCAGGGACGACCACAGACCGGGCAAAGATTTCCCGGTTGCTTAAGTTGGCTCTCCGCAAAGAATGATTCATCGGGGGTGCAATACCAACCGATGTACTCACCTTTATACACATCGCCTTGCTGCAATAGCCTGGTGAACACTTTCTTGACAACCGCAACATGTCTAGGCTGGGTGGTCCTGATGAAGTCGGTATTGGTTATGTCAAGATCCTTCCAAGTCTGTTGGAAACCTGCCGCGATCTTGTCGACATACTCCTGGGGCTTCATGCCGGCAGCGATGGCCTTCTCCTCGATCTTTTGGCCATGTTCGTCATCGCCCGTAAGGAAGTAGACGATCTTTCCCCTAAGCCTTTCATACCTAGCGATGGAATCGGCTATGGAAGTCGAATAGGCATGACCAATATGAAGATATCCCGACGCATAGTAAATCGGCGTTGTCACATAAAAGTATTTCTTATCAGCCATTAATGAATGGCCTCCTTTGAACTCAAACCTGCTCTATTATAAAGCTTGATTTTTCTTTATTAAACAAAGGGCTTTTTTAGCCATTTCAAGGCTTCTCCCTGAAGTTCGGTTCTTCAATCATCTTGAGGGTGCTAACAACATTAACCTTCATGAGAAGACATGCATCGGGTATCTTCACCCTTTTTTGATTCTTGGCCTTGGCCTCCGAAGGCTTTCCTTTGTTCTCTCCAGTTACAACAGTCAATCCACAAGTGGCTGCATAAGCCACAAGCCAGCCATCAGCGACAGAGACGAAATCTTTTATTGCATCGAAGCGATACAGGGAAGACTCTATAAGCAAATCGTAAAGTTTGGTAATGTTTTCATCAGCAAAACCGACTGTTTTTCTAATCGGTTTGCTTTCTTTCAATCCTTTTGCAAAAAGAAAAGTATCGTCTCTGGGATTCTTTCCTAACTCTTCATACACTTTATCGATTACTGTTATTTTTCCAGTCTTGATATTTGTAGCGATAAAATCCCAAAGGCAATTGAAATTAGCGCAAGGATATGTTCGCCAGTCAAGATCTATAAGGGCGTTGGTATCTATCACATAGGTAGGGTTCATTATTTACCCTCGACTCTTTCTTGAAGCTTAAAGAATTTCCAAGGATTGATTCCTAAAAGCCTGGCACCTTCGGTTATAGATAGTTCTTCGGAATTTATGCCATCAATTACCGAAGCAGTGAAGTTAGAGCTCAATTTGGAGAGAACGACATCGAAATAATCTGCTCCACCTTTTTCTTTTCTTTGAGGAACAAAATTAGCCTTGTCCTCTTCCACGATTTCGTCGCATTTTTCGCTTGAAATCAAATCCAGCTCTTTAAGCCTTATCGCAATAACGGGTATAGAAAGGCCTAATGTCCTGCCTATCTTCCCGATTCTAAGGATAAGATCAGTTTGATAATCATTTGATTTCCAAGCATCTTTAATTATTTCTTCAGGAGCCAATATTTCAGAAACAAGACCATTTATCATTCGCTCATTAGCTGTTTCTTCATCGGATGAAATCAAATCATTGCTATCGCCTTTCATCAAATGGATAGCTTCGTGAATAAGGGTGAAATTCTGG
>DHEG01000013.1:0-22428 GCA_002399765.1 Caryophanales bacterium UBA4856
TTTCAAGGGGAAAAGGGCTATATTTATCAAAGGACGATAAACGAACCCGATTAAACATGGGGTCCTGGCATTTATCAAATCAATTTTGGAGAGAAGGTTCAGCAATGAAACATTCATATTTTTTTGAATGGGCTATTTTTGTGGTTGGCATCATTTCCGTTTCTATTGCCATAGTCTTTGACTCGTTGGCATTAGCAGGGTTTTCTAATGATGTTTATTCATCCATAAGACTTACGTTCAGTCTTTTGGGCTTGGTTTCCTTCATCGCTTTGGTTTCATTAAAGAATATTAGAAAGTGATTTGCCCTTTTCTAAAAACGGTTATGCCAGTCGGGCACCTCTGGCTACATTCATAATTCAAAATGCTCACAAGTTGTGCATTTTTCTATGCCTAAAATACCCCAAAATTACAGATTGAACTTTAACGTTGCTATTTTGGTACCATTTGGCACGCTGTTGGCACCAAAAATTCACCATTTGCAAAGGCAAATCCATTTAATAATCAGTAAGAAAAAATAGAGGTAAGTGGCATTCCCCTTTGGCTTTCAGCGTCAAGCAAAAGAATAGGAAAAGCAATTAAATACGATGACTACATCTCTTTTGACGATCCGATAAAAGGGGGTAGACTGGCTGAGTGAAAAGCGAATGCCTTCTTGCCTTATTTATATAATTTGTCTTTTTTTATCCAAAAAATTATTTAGGAAGCAAAACGCGATTCATTAAATCCTTATAGCGTTTGTTGTCTACTATCCCTACTCCCCTATTTCCTTTCGCAATCAAATACATTTTATTACCGGTTCCCATGTTAGTCATATATTGCATATCTTTGGGTATTACCGTTAGGCTTGTTTACCAAGCTTTTGCTACGGACACTAGCCTATTGTTCTGCTCATGTTTTTCGTACCCTTCATATTTATGGTAGGCAAAAACAAAAAGATTGAAATTGAAGCAAGATTAAACAAGGCAAACGATATTCATTCTACTTTTTCAATCCAGCCAAGATCGTCTTTGATACGACCATATTGGATTCCTAATAATTCATCAAAAAAATGCTGACTGAGAGTTCCGACTCTTCCGTTGTTTATGGTTATCGCCTCATCCCCCAAGGCAAGTTTTCCTATGGGTGAGATGACTGCGGCAGTCCCGCTCCCAAAAGCTTCGTCCAATTCGCCTTTTTTGGCCTTATCGAATAGCCAATTCACATCTATCTTCCTCTCTTTGATGGGGATGTTGTCGTGCTTGGCCAACTCTATTACCGATCTCCTGGTTACGCCAGAAAGTATCGCCCCATCCAACTCTGGCGTTATCAATTCCCCATCCACGACAAAGAAGACATTCATGGAGCCGACCTCCTCTATGTATCTCCTCTCGACCCCATCGAGCCAAAGCACCTGGTCATAGCCCTTGGTCTTGGCGATCTGCTGAGCCTTAATCGAAGCCGCATAGTTGCCACCCGTCTTGGCAAAGCCCATTCCTCCCCTCACGGCCCTAACGTATTCATCCTCTATATATATGTCTACCGGAGCGAGTCCTTTAGGATAATAGGCGCCGGAAGGAGAGAGGATGACATAGAAAGAATAAGTGGCTGAGGGCCTAACGCCTAACCCCTTCTCCGTAGCAAATATGAATGGCCTTATATATAGGCTCTCTCCCTCTTTAGTCGGTATCCAACCTTCCTCCAATTTAACCAATTGCTTTATAGTGGCCAGAGTCCTCTCAACATCCACCGGCGGTATTGCCAAGCGCTCCGCTGACCGGTTAAGCCTTTCTATGTTCAACTTAGGCCTGAAGAGGTTAATGCTGCCATCTATGGCCCTATAAGCCTTAAGGCCTTCGAAAATGGTTTGACTGTAGTGAAAAACCATCGTACTTGGATATAGCTCTATCGGCCCATAAGGCTGGATCCTTTCGTTTGACCAGCCTTGGTCCGAAGAATAATCGGCAACGAACATATAGTCAGTGAAAATCCTGCCGAAGCCAAGTTGGTCTCCAGGCTTTGGCTTTTCTTCCAGTTTTTCCGCCTTTATTACTGGTATATCAATTTTTGCCATAACGCGATTCCCTTTGCTGTTTCTTTACATACATAACCTATTCTAAGACCGGCAGGCAATCGTGACGTAGATTTCTATCTGAGGTCATATACGGCCTTCAAGAGCGCCCGGGCCCCAGTCTCGGGCCCCTTCATCCCCTCCAAAGACAGACGGGTGTAAAGACGTCCCAGGGGCACTTTGGCCGCAGCCATGGCCTTGAAGAAATCAGGAAGGTATTCCATTACCCTGTCCCTCTCCTGCATCGGCCCAAAGGGATTGCCCAAGAAAGTCGAAGTCAGGCCCTTCTCGCTTGTGGTCCCAAGGGCCATTCTCTCGGCCTTGGCAAAGTCATTCATGGCCTCGTGTGGATCTTCATAGAACTTTATTCCTTCATGAGTATCCGTAAAGTTATCGGCCAAAAGGAACATATCAAGTCCGTGAGGCGTCTTGGCGGTCTCGAAAGTCTCTATGGGTATTACCACCCGGGAATTGGGAACATCTATGTTCAAAAACACCGAGCGATCCAAAGAACGAAGGGAATAGCCTTGATCCAAGTCATCCAGCCTTACGAAAGCACCAGTCTCAGTCCCAGTAGCATAAACCTTCCCATCATTACTCAAAGTCAAGGTTCCCATATCGTCAAATATAGTTACCATCTTATCAATGTACTCACCTGCAACAATCCTTAAGGCTTCCAGCGTCTCGCTCTTTCCGGCCCCGCTGTCACCCAAGAAGACAATGTTCTTGACTCGCCCGTCCTTGAGGTGTATCTCAACCCCGGCGCCATGAATCGGCAGCCTCCCCTCATCGATGGTCAACAAATTGTAGAGGGTCAGTACCATTTTCTTCATATAGCCAAAGTAATCGACCTCGGCTTTCTTGGGGCAGACTCCCACCAACATCTTTCCATCGCGATAGTAATAACTCTTGGGCTCTCCGTTGGTGGTCCCGAAGACCAAGACAAAGTCTGGCACGCCATCCCTTTTCTCATCGTATGAATCGAGTTTGAACAAATTGCCCAAAGCCACCAGGAAGCTTTGGTATTCCTTGTCGATGTATACCAAGCCTTTTTTGTCGCAGATCCTTATGAAAGCGCCCGACATATTCTCCGTGTCTATGTCAGTGGGCTTGAGCCTTGAATCTTTCTCAAAGAAGTAGCCGACGCGTTTGTTCTGCTTGGTCGAGCAGATGAACGGCGGAAAGATCACCACGCTCTCCATGAGGGGGCAAGCATTCAAGAATTGCAGATCAGCGGGAAAGTCCACCTTGAAATAGCGGTAGAGCATTCCGGCATTCCCACCTGCCGGGATGTTCCTGTACACCGTCTGCCCATGTCCCAAGACCCCTTCATAGACATCTCTGTAAAGCATCTGGACGGTGGTGGCAAATTCCGTGCATTTCTGGGTGAATCGCCTAGGGCCAATGTCCTTGATGTCACCCCTGTTTACGTAATAGAGATATCTCTCGCTGTTGCGCCAATAGTCATAGACCCCATCGATCAGTTCCAATATGCTTTCTCTGTCACCGCCATCGATTCCCGCAATCTTCCTTGTCGTATTCTCATCTTGAAGCAGTACTTTCTTGGCGAAGGACACCAGCCCTTGGGGGTTGTCCAAGTCAAGAGCGCCGATGATTTTTGGAAAGGGCTCCTTGTGTTCGCCATAGAAGGACGAAAGCAACGACAAAAAGGAAGGCTCATCCAATATCAGGTCAGAATAGCTAAGGTAAGGCAAATCATTAAGCCTGATTATTCTTTTGATGTCGACTTTATGCATAAAGGGCTCCTTTCGTCATTAGACAAGCATTAGATTACGACAAAGCCGGCACTTTTTTCTCGATGGTTTGGGTTCAAAGCCCGTTGTGCGGACCTCAAATGAAATGATAATACTTATTTGGGACCTGATGATACAATCCAACCGTAGATGCTCTCTGAACTCAATGACAGGCCGCCTTAGGCGGAAAAGAGAGAAGGACATCATATGTCAATAAAGAATGGCTATGAGCAAAGCGATAGGGAAGAGGAGCTAGACATCACCGATCTGGAAGACCTTGAGCGTCGGGCCAAGAAGATAATCCCTGCCGGTGGCTTCGGTTACATAAGCGGTGGCTCGGAAGACGAATGGACCCTAAGGGAAAACACGAAAGCCTTCAACCATGTCCAAATAGTCCCCCGCGTCCTTACCGATGTCGAAGACATCAGCACCGAGACTACCTTCTTGGGCTTGAAGCTGAAGACTCCGATAATGATGGCCCCGGCCGCTGCCCAGGGTCTGGCCCATTCAAGAGGCGAGATAGCTACGGCGGAAGGCGTGGCCAATGCCGGGGCCTTGATGGCCCAAAGCACCTATTCCTCTACGACCATCACCGAAACCGCCAAGGGCGGACACGGTGCCCCGCAGTTGTTCCAGCTGTATCTGAGCAAGGATTGGGGCTTCAACAAGAGCCTTTTGGATGAGGCCCTGAAGACCGGCGTCATAAAGGGAATAATAATGACAGTCGATTCCACGGTCGGCGGCTATAGGGAAGCCGACATAATAAATCACTTCCAATTCCCCATCCCCATGGCAAACCTGGTGAAATTCAGTCAAGGCGATGGCAAGGGCAAGAACATAATGCAGATCTACTCTGAAGCCGCCCAAAAGATCGGCCCCGAGGATGTGAGAAGGGTGATCGAATACACCCATCTACCCGTCATCGTAAAGGGAATCCAGTCCCCCGAGGATGCCTTGCTGGCCATAGGCGCCGGTGCAAGCGCCGTATATGTCTCGAATCACGGTGGCAGGCAGCTGAACGGTGGCCCCGCTTCCTTCGACGTACTCCCGGCCATAGCCAAAGCCGTCAACCATCGCGTCCCCATAATCTTCGATAGCGGCGTAAGGCGTGGATCTCATGTATTCAAGGCCCTGGCCTGTGGAGCCGACATGGTCGCCTTGGCCAGGCCTGTCATCTATGGCTTGGCCTTGGGTGGCGCCTTGGGCGTCACTTCCGTAATCGAGCACCTGAACGAGGAACTGAAGATAGTAATGCAGTTGGCCGGAACGCCCACCATCGCCGATATCAAAAGCGCCGAACTGACCCATTTCGCCGATTGACGTCTCGCCACCAAAATGGCAGTTGTCCAATAAAGCAGATTCCCGATATAAGGAATCTGTTTTTTTATGAGCATTGCCAAAACAATCTATAATCCAGGCTATGTTAAGGAATCTGTTGACCGGAATCGGAGCGGTTTTCGTCCTCCTGTCCTGCAATTCGGTCTCACCATCCGTCTTTGAAAGCCCGAGGTCCCAAGATGGGACAAAAGACGATGCCATAGGCACGTTGCGCCTCTATTCTTTCAATGGCGACTCGGAGAGGGTTCCCCTATCCATAAACTTGGGCCATTCTTTCATCTCGATAGAGAACGAGTCTTCTTCAGACCTCCAAGTAGGCGCCTATGATCTTGAGCCTGGCTATACGGTATCGATCGGCATTTGGCCCTTCAGTGCCCATTTCGGCCTTTGGTACAACGTCGAGAGCAACTACATGGCCGAGTTTTCAAGGTTCGAGGGTGTCGTAAGCATCAAGACCCAGATTGATTCGACGGATCTAAACGAGATTGACGAATACATAGCAAGCCATGACTATTGGACCCTCTTCAAGAACTGCTCCTTCATGGCCTTGGATATGTATAACCTGGCCGCCAAGGAGAATGACCAAATAGACATCGGTGGTCTGATAACTCCCGCCAAGATCTATGACGTCATCAAGGATACGGTAGGCTACGATACCGATTTCGAGATTGCGCAATACGGTCCTATGGGTTATGCCAATGATTCCGATCCTACAAAAGGTATGGTCGAATACCATGCGTGACAAAAGAGATAATTACACTGCGCTTTTCGTTATTGCCATCGTCCTTTTCGCCATTACGGTCTGCGCTTGGACTTTGGGTTTCCTTCATCTCTTTTTGTGGTATAGGCAACCAGTCTTTTATGACGCCTACGGCAATGCGACAAGATCGTTGGGATTTTTGATAACGGCAAGTTTCTTCTTTGGCTTCTCGTTGGTTTCCCTCCTTGCCGGATCGGTGCTCTTATGGCTCCGCTTCATGAAGAGAGGCGACAAGAGGAAAAAAGCGACAAAATAAAAAGACCCATGCCATCCGACATGGATCTTTCTTTTTGCGGCTTTACTTGCTGACCCTGTTGACCCAAGCATCGAAGGCATCGACGTAGGCCTTCAAGAACTTCTGCAAGCCTTCGTTGGCGACCTCGTTCTTGTCATTGAGACTGGCGGTGATGTGACCGATGTAAGCCTCGGGCTGAGCCATGGTAAGGACATTGAGGAAAACCAGGACCTGACGGAGCTGGTGGTTGGCGCCAAAGCCGGCAATGGCACCAGGCGAAACGCTGATTATGGCACCGGGCTTATCGCCCCAGACATTTTGGCCATATGGCCTAGAGGCGATGTCCAAGGCATTCTTCAAGGCAGCGGGGAACGAACGGTTATGCTCCGGAGTCACGAACAGGAAACCATCCGCATCCTTGATCGTCTTCCTGAACTCGACCCAGGAAGCAGGGACCTGATTCTCGTCATCATAGTCTTGGTTGAACAACGGAAGGTTGGCGATATCGACAAACTCGAATGACAGATCCTTGGGGGCTATGGAGGCCACGTACTTGGCGACGGCCTTGCTATAGGATCCCTTGCGGATACTGCCAACTATTACGGCAATTTTCTTTGTAGCCATTGGCTAATCCTCTTTTCCACTCGATATGCTAATCCCTATTATGAAATTATGTACGTCAAAACGCTTAGGTCTAACCCTTAAGCTTCAAAATAGACGATAATTCCATCTAACGAGGTTTGAAACAATGACAAAGGCAAAATGGTTTGGGATAGTAGAATCAATAATCCTGGTCGTCTTGGGAATATTGTTGGTGGCTTCTTTGGCAGATAGCAGCATCATAGATTACATAATAGGCAGTGCTTTGGTGGCAGGTGGCGTAATCTACTTGGCTTTGGGCATAATCCAAAAGAAGGGCGTCCTGAATGCCCAGGCAACATTTGGGACATTGCTGGTCGGTGCCGGCATTGTCGAATTCCTGAACAAGTCCATTTCCAACTTCATCGGTTCTTCGGCTGCTTGGTTCCTATTCATATTCGGCGCTTTGTTGATAGTCAATGCCCTTGTTTGGCTGATCGGCAAGTACAGGGGGAAGGCGTATTGGATCACCGCCTTGGTATTCGGCGTGGCCTTGTTGACCCTTGGCGCCTTGCTTCTGTTCCCCTACGGGAATCCGATTATCAGTCAGCAATGGGGCTGGGTCATATACGGCATCGTCTTCATCCTGTTTGGCGTTCTCCTGTTCGTAAGCATCATGATTTCCCTAAGCAAGAAAAAGAAATAAGGATCATTTCGAACGAAAGCGGTGGGCTTAAACCTCACCGTTTTTTTCATAGGCTCATATCGCTTCCGTAAGTGTTCCTTGCTATGCAAAGAATCTCTTCCTTAGTCGGCTCGCCGTTGGCAAAGGCCTTGGCCGAACCGGCAGACAGGCCCAATACCAAGGCTTTGCCAAAGTCGGAGAACTTCAGAAAGCCGGTCAGGAACCCAGCGACCATCGAATCGCCAGCGCCTACCGTGGATTTGACCTTTCCCTTAGAAGCGGGAAGGAATCTCGCCTTTTCACTCTCGTCAATAAGGATGGCCCCCTCACCGCCAAGGCTGACCAAGACGTTTTGGGCTCCCAGGGCCTTGAGCTTTCTCGCATCCTTTTCGACATCGTCATTGTCCTTTGCTTTCTCTCCGACCAACTCCTCCAATTCCGCCTTGTTGGGCTTTATCAGGAACGGGTGGTATCGCAAGGTGTCGAGAAGCCTTTCCTTGGTAGCATCGACTACAGTCAGGATCCTCTTACCCCTAAGGCTTTCCAATATCTGGGCATAGGCATCGTCTGGCAAGGATGGGGAGAAGCTGCCGCAAAGGGCGACAACGTCCCCGTCTTTGACCAGCCCGTCCAATTTCCTTATCAGTTCTTCAAGCTGGGCCTGACCAACCTTGGGACCCGAGGCGTTTATGGCCGTCTCCTCACGGCCTTCGATCTTGACGTTGATCCTGGAATTCCCACCGATGCCCAAAAAAGCATGCTTTATTTTCCTGTCGTCCAAGGACTTCGTTATCAATTGACCAACAAAGCCACCGACGAAACCCGTCGAAACGGAATCAACGCCCAAGACCTTTAGCATCAAGGATACGTTCAAGCCCTTGCCGCCCGGTACATAGTCTTCGGCAACGCTTCTGTTCACTTCCCCGACTTCAAACCCGGGGACCTTTAGGGAATAGTCGATCGAGGGGTTAAGCGTAACTGTATATATCATCCTGTGCCTCCGCCAAGCATGAAAACAGGCAGGCTTTTGACCTGCCTATCATCTTAATCCAAAGGGTTGTGTCCCTGATGGACAACCACGACCCTGGGCCTGCTCATCGCCTCTATCGAATACCTGATGCCCTGGGTTCCAAGACCTGAGTTCTTTACTCCCAAGAAGGGGAAGTTATCGGGTCCGCGCTCCGTGCGTCCGTTGACATGGACCGTACCGACTTCCAAGGCCTGAGCCACTGCCATGGCCTTGTCGATGTCTTGCGTGAAGACCGCGGACTGCAATCCATACTCAGACTTGTTGGCGATGGCGACCGCTTCCTTGGCATCCTTGACCCTGATGATTGGGAGCACCGGTCCAAACGGCTCCTCCCAAGCCACTCTCATATCGGTAGTGACATTGTCCAACAGCACTGGCCAAATCAGGTTCTTTTCGTGTTTCCCGCCTACCACGACAGTCGCCTTCCTGTCGATGGCATCGGTTATCAACGATTCGACATAGTCGGCGGCCTTTTGACTGATCAGCGGAGTTATGAAGGCTCCGCTTTCGGGCGTGCCGACCTTCAGTTTCTCGACAAGAGGCTTGATCTTGGCGATCAGCTTGTCGGCTACCTTGTCCTCTACCAGGACCCGTTTGATGGCGGTGCAACGCTGACCGGAATAGGAATAGGCACCATTGACGATCTCCTTGGCTGCCTTGTCCAGGTCGGCATCGGAGAGGACTATCGCGGCATCCTTGCCACCCAATTCCAAAAGTAGGGGTACCATCCCGGCCTTCTTGGCAATGCCTTGTCCGACCAAGGTACTGCCGGTGAAGTTTATGAAGTCGACAGCGGGATGCTCAACCAGATAGTCACCGATTACCGAACCCTTGCCAGTCACGACATTCAATACGCCGGCGGGTATCCCGGCCCTCACGAAGGCGTCGGCCAGATAGAGGGTGCAGATGACCCCGGCGGTGGCGGGCTTCATCACCACGCTGTTGCCGGCAATCAAGGCCGGAGCGATCTTGCTGGCAGCCAGGTTGACAGGATAGTTGAAAGGGGAGATGGCCAACACGACGCCCAAAGGCTCCCTGGTGATTATCGCAATCCTGTCATTGGGCATCCCGGGAAAGACATCGCTTCCGGCAGCGATGCCCCTGAGATGCTCGCCTTCATCGGCAGTGTACCTGATCAGTTCGGCAGTGCGAAGAACCTCGTTCCTGGATGAGGCCTTGTCCTTGGATATCTCCTTTTCAAGCATCAAGCCCAAGTCATCGGCTTCCTGGGCCAAAATGTCAGCCGCCTTGCGCAATATGGCAGCCCTCTGGTTTATCGGAAGCTTGGCCCATCCCTTTTGGGCCTCTTTGGAATCGGCATAGACCTCATCCACTTCCTCATGGGACAGGGATTGGACATAACCTATCAAGGAGCCATCTACCGGCGAATGGGAAGGCAGCGGTTCGCCCTGGGCCTTACGCCATTGACCATGCACCAAATAGCCATATACATTGCCGACCTTAAAATCTTTGGAATCGCCCATACTTGCCTCCCATTTACAGACTTAGACTAAACAACTTATCCTCTAGACAAGACGATTCTACCCCTGAACTCAAGACAAATTCAGCGAAAAGCCTGGGGAGCGGTTTCTTGTTTCAAAGACTCAGGCCAATCTTGGCGGCAACATCGAAGATCGAGATGAAAACAGCCTTCTTCGGGGCCTCTACCAAAGGGTTGTCCTTCTCGCCGACAAAGACGGTCACCTTGTTGGCCAGACAGATGCCTTCCATGGCATTCAAGGCCTTGGTATAGTAAGCGGAATGAAGAGCCTTAAGCGACATTAGGGCCTTATAGAAACCAGGCTCGACATAAAAGATCGAACCATTGGGATTCTTGTAGCATTTGGCTACCCTGTTCTTGAGATCGACCATCAGGATCTTGTTCTGCCATTCGGGATAAAGCATTGACAATCCTCCGTCCTCAGAAAGGATTATAAGCGGTCTTCTAGCTTACCGAGACTATGGCGCCCAACTCCTGGGCGACGAAACGATAGTCATAGCGAGCCGAGCTCTTGGTCCTGGCAAAGGCCCTGTGCGCCGCTTTGCGCAATACCAGCAGATCCTGATATTCGGATACCGCCGTGTGGTTTTCCACTTCCGCTATCTTTTCCAGGATCAAATCCAGATCCACAGGTGGCTTGGCCTTAAGCCTTTGCCTTCTAAGCGTCATCTTCTTCAATAGCGCCAAGGCGATATGGAGTTCATAGCCGAAAAAGTCAACGGTCTTGCCCTTACGCGAATAGGAATCGGCAAAATCATACAAGGGACCGCTGGCCTCGATCGGAAAGGCGATGAAGAGATTGAGATCCAATCCGTCCTCATCTACTCCGCCTCTTTTCGCCAGATCGGACACTATGGGAACCAGGGCGGAAAGCGAGTGGGTCAAGAACCGATCCCTGAACTTGAAGCCGATGGTCTTTACGTATTTGGCATAGCAGGCGTATTCGCTGGCCTTGCGCGCAATCTTGCCCTTGTCGTTGCTCTTGAAGATCAACGGGTCGTCCTTGAATCCCTCGATCCCATAGACAATGTGCTTCCAGCAGAGATTCTTGTCGGCAATCTGGGGATAGAGATTCAAAAAGCGCAGCGTATCCAAAAGGAACAGGGCCGATCCCCCAAAGTAGGCCGTATCAGGATCGCCGATTGTGGCTATGGCCTCGTCCAATGCCCTCACGCTGGTCATATTCCTTTTTGCTCCTTCCCCACGGTTTTGGTTAATCTCAATATATATTCATTACCCTTGGTTTTAAAGACATACCTTTGGTTTCACATCCGATTCCGGTCATGCAAATAGGAATAAGCATAAGTATCCTTAAGTGCTGCCAAAAAAGATTCCTTCGTGATCTTTAGCTCGCCGTTGGCTATGGCCCTTACCAGATGGGGGTAGATGTTGCTGTTCATCTCCATCAAGGAAAGACCGGAGCGATAGCCCCTGGTGCCCTTGATCAGATGGGGCAGGGGGCCGGCAATGACTTCGGAGTACCTGGTGGAATAACGGAGTTTTTCAAGGTCTTGGTCAGCTGCCTTGTAGTCCAAGTCGAAGTCGAACTTGGAAGGATCCAGGCCCACCGTCTTGATTATCTCCACCATGTTCTCCTTGCTCAGCTTGGAGTCGCCCATCACCAAGATACGCTCCTGATTGTCAGCGCTGATGACGTTATGGCCCCTAAGCACCATGCCGTACTGATTGCAGATGGAATCCAGAGAACCTTTGGTCCTATTGGCCGTGCTTACTTGGTTTCTGATCAAATTGGCCATCTTGTCGAAGAAGGCATACTTCTTCCAATACATGGACTTCGAGTCATCGTTTAGCTTATTGGCCACATAAAGGGTCTTTTCCATCCTGCCGGCGATGCTCTCGGATGTAGGCTTGGCCCCATACGAGACGGTGAGATAGGGGAAGAGAAAGCGATTGAGGGTAACGGTATTTATCAACTCGTTCAAATAGACATGCTGGTCTTTCTTCCCATTGACGAAGGCGATGATGTCCGCATATTCGGAAGTTCCTTCCAAAGACAGCGTCTCGAGTCTCTTGAGGGCCTTGGCCGTCTTCACCTCGACTTGATCAGGCCTTATGTGCTCAAGCCCAGGAATGTTTGGGTGCTTCTTCTCGACTTTTTCCAAGGCCGCCTTTATGTCCTGAGGCGCAATGGGATTATCGGACAGGATCAGCATTCGCTTGCGGTTAAAGTGGGCCGGTCTCTTTTTCTGGGGCGAATTGAAAAGGGCTGGATACCATTCGAAGAATATCTCAGCCTTCAAACCCTTGTTGGCGTTGGTCTCGAATCTCTCGATCATGGAAATCAGGATCCGTCGGGTAAGAATATCAAGATCATGTTCGCCCAAGCAAATGTAATTCCCCATGCCTGCCTCTCGATTACCATTCTACGAAATCGGTCTCAAACGAAAAAGCGTGCTCTTTCAAGCACGCTTCGAATCCTTACCGCTTCTTGATCGCCTGAACCAAAAGGACGATAAGGGATATCAGGGACAAAGCGGCGAATGGCAAACCAGCATAGGCATTATAAGTGAGCCAAAGTATCGCAAACAGCAAGGCGAAGCCAAGGGTGAAAGCCAAAGACAGAAGCACTTTGGATAGTTTGTAGTCTTTGCGGTAGCCTTCCGAAGCCAGTGCCTTGTCCAGGTCTTCATTGAATCCGTCGTATTGGGAATCAATCATAGAGTCACGCCTCCTTTGACTCTATTTTAACCTATCTGGGACTTTAATCCTTATTGGCTTTGAGTATTCCCAGCAAATAGTCCTTTACTTTAGGACCGATGTCGGGGCGCTTCAAGGCAAAGTCGATGGTGGCCTTCACGTATCCGAATTTGTCGCCGATGTCATAACGGGTCCCCGGGAATACCTTGCCACATATTCCGCTGGGAGCATGGGCCTGGACCTTAAGGGCATCAGTCAGCTGGATTTCGTTGTTCCTTCCGGGAGCGGTATGCTCCAAGATCTCGAATATGTCCGGAGTGGCAACGTAACGACCCAAGACCGCATAGTCCGAGAAGGCCTCCTCCGGTTGGGGCTTTTCGACCAAGTCGGTAATCTTGAATACCGTCTGATTAGGCTCAACGGATCCATCGATCTTGACCGAGGCATATTTGGATATATCGCCATGAGCGACTTTCTTGATGCCGACAACGGAAGTGCCGGTCTTCTCGTAAGCCTCGATCAAGGTCTTGGTAGCGGGAGCATCGCCTTCGCCAGGAACAACCAAATCATCACCCAACAAGATGGCAAAAGGCTCATCGCCAACGAAATCCTTGGCGCAAAGGATGGCGTGACCCAAGCCCTTGGGCTCGCGCTGCCGCACATAGAACACCTGACACATATCGCCGATCTCATGAACCAATTTCGCCGCTTCGTGCTTACCCTGCTCTTCAAGACGATGCTCTAGTTCATAGTCGTAATCGAAATAGTCTTCAATGGCATTCTTGGTCCCGGAGGTGATTATAAGCACCGACTCGATTCCCGATTTTACGGCTTCTTCCAATATGTAATGGATGTTCGGTGTGTCGACAATGGGAAGCATTTCCTTTGGCAAAGACTTAGTGGCTGGAAGGAACCTCGTTCCCAATCCCGCGGCCGGGATTACGGCCTTCCTGACTTTTCCCATATGAAATAATGATTCCTTTCCAGGCAGCGCTGCCTTTAACTTAAGTGTTTACATTATAATACCTAGTGATTTGACCTACCCAATTCTTTACGAAAGCCTTACATGTACATTGGGAGAAGAGGGAAAAGATGGAAAAACAACCAGCGACCATGGATCTTGAAAGAATCAAGGCCTACAAATGGCTCAAGTTAGCGGAAGGTCTGACTTTGATAGCGGCCGGCATTGTGTTTTGCTGCTTTTATGACAATTCCGATTTCACCAAGGCGGCTGGATATGGTTTCGCCACCGTTTTGCTTGTTTACGGAATCATCGAGCTGCTCGGAAGCATACTGATAAGACGCTCCATATTCTCTTCGGACATCTTTTTTGGGGTAGTCATGGTGTCATTTGCCATAATGCTTCTTCGCTATTCTTCGGTTTTGGCCGCCGATGGCAACTTCAACGGGATGATAACCTGGATCTTCGGAATACTCTTGGCTACCTATTCGCTGGTCTTGATAGTAAGCGGGATATTCAACGTCACGCCCAAGGATGACGAGAAAAAGAAAGTCGCCCTGGCCGTCTTTCAGTTCATCGCCGCCGGTTTGTTGATAGGAGCCGATGTTGTGCTCTGGATCTTCGGCTTGAGGGAAAGCGATGCCGGTACCAATCCTGTCTTGGTTTTGATAATAGGCTGCTCGGTAATCCTCATGGGCCTCGCCTCGATAGGCGGAGTCTTCCTTGCCTTCAAGACGGAGAAGTTCGTCAAGAAGCAAAACAGGGCCAGCGAGGAGGCCGAGAAAGCCAAGGCCCAAGCCGCTGTAAAAGAGGCCTCGGCCCAGCAAACCGAAGAAGACGAAGATACCATAACCCTTAAGCGGGTAGACAAGGATTCCTCGGCTCCTGTCTTCGATGCCACGACCGGGAAGCTGGACAACGGTTCAAGTCGTAAGCAAATAGAGGACAAGAAGAAATGACAGCCCTACTGCGTATTAATGCTTTTACCCGTCCTTACTTGATTTAAAGCGCTTTTTCAAACTATGATATACGAAGGTTTGGAGTGCAATAAATGACAAGCATTGACATAAAAGTCACTAACCCGAACGGTTTGACCCCCCGGTTGGCCGCTGAATTGGTTGAGGAAGCCAACAATTACGAGTGCGATATCAAGATGTCCGACTCCCGTTCCGGTGGTTGTGATCTGAAATCCATCATGAATGTGTTCGGTTCGATAACCGCCGGACCTGGCGACATCCTCCACATCGAATTCGATGGTGTCGATGAGGCCAAGGCCCAAAAGGGATTCCAGGCCCTGACCCAAACATTGCGTTTCTGAAGACTGGTAGGGAAGGCGACCCAAGCAGTCGCCTTTTTTCGTATATTCATTCCTTTTTGAAAATTAAATTGCCATAAGAAACCAACGGTGGTTCAAAGGTCTTATAATCCGTCTCAGACATTGGTCTTTTGGGGGATGCATCGATGTATCAGGAATTGCAAAAAGGCTGGATAGAAGTAATCACCGGTCCCATGTTTGCTGGCAAGAGCCAAGAGTTGATACGAAGAATCATCACTTTGTCGTATGCCAAAAAGAGAATAGTTGCATTTAAGCCCAAGATCGATAACCGCTATGATCGTTCGGCCATCGCTTCCCATGATGGTCGCAAATACGAAGCACATGCCATAGCCAAGGCTAGCGAAATAGGAAAATTCATAAAGCCCGACACCCAGGTGGTGGCCGTGGATGAAATCCAGTTCTTCGATAGGTCAATAATCGGCATACTCGAAGGTCTCGCGGACAAGGGGATCAGGGTAATAGTCGCCGGACTCGACTTGGACTTCAGGGGCGAGCCTTTCGCCATAATGCCAGAGCTTTTGGCAAGAGCGGAATTCGTCACCAAACTAGAGGCGGTCTGCACTGTATGCGGCCTAGGTGCCACCAGGACCCAAAGAATAATAAACGGCAAGCCCGCAAACTATGACGATCCGATAATGTTGGTCGGTGCCAAGGAGTCATACGAAGCCAGGTGTCGAAAGCATCACGTTGTTCCCGGTAAGCCAACGCCCAAGATTTCCGCTTGATGACCTATTTGTGGCATCATAAATAGGTATGGCAAAAAGAAAGAGTGCGTCCCCAAAAGCCTCCAAGGCCAAGAGCAAAGAGGAAAAGGAACTCGAGAAGAGAGAAAAAACCCAGCCGGTAGAGGTCAAAACCGAACCAGCACAGGAGGTTGCCACGCCCAAAGCCGAAGAAACGAACGAGGAAAGGCCCGCGGCATCCCCGGTCGTCGAGGCCACCGACAAAGAGGCAAAAGAAACTCCCGCCAAGAAACATGGCTTTTTGGCATCTTTCAAGGACTTCTTCACTGAATTCAAACTAAACCGCCAAGACAAAGCAAGTCATGCGAAGAAGGCCGAGCAAGTCGAAGCCAAAAAGACTTTGGCAGAAGAGAAGGGCAGCATCAAGGAGCCCGAAGGGAAGTCGATGATCGATGTCTTCAACAGCGAAGCCTCGTTGGACAGCGCGGTCTTGGATACCCTCAAAGACAAGAACCTGGGCAATAAGCTAAGGCAGAAGCGCCTTCACAAAGAAAACGTGGCCGCTTCTTTGAACTCAAAGATTTCCAGCGCCGAAAGGTTCAATCCCGACTTGGACAAGGGTCTCACCTCCGACCAGGTCCTTCAACGTCAAGGCGAAGGACTCATGAACAAATCCACCAAGAAGTACACCAAGACCTATTGGGACATCTTCAAGGACAACTGCTTGTCGTTCTTCAACATCATATTGTTTGGAATAGCCATTGCCTTGATAGTGTTTGGCGATTACAGCGACCTGGCCTTTGCCGTCATAATGCTGGCCAATGTCATAATCGGGATAATCCAGGAAATACGTTCCAAGAAGACCATAGACAAATTGCGCCTGGTAACCGCTCCGACCTCCGAAGTCATAAGGGATGGGAAGACAGCCAAAATACCGGTCGAGGAATTGGTCATAGATGATTTGGTCGATATCGCGACCGGGGATCAAATATCGGCAGACGGCAAGATAGAGTCGGGTACCGTTGAGGTAAACGAGTCCGTCTTGACCGGTGAGTCGCTTCCCGTGAAGAAGGCCGTTGGCGATACCGTATATGCCGGATCCTTCGTGGTCTCCGGCAATGCCACGGAAAAAGTCGGAAAGGTCGCCGAGGCTAACTGGGCCATATCCTTGCAGGTTAGAGCCAAGCAATTCCAAAAGACAAAATCTGAATTGTTAAGATCTCTAAATTCTATAAACAGGGTTATAACCTTGATACTTATTCCTCTTGCCATCTGCCTGTTCGTAGTCAATTATTTCAATACCGGTAACGATTTGAATCTATCCATAAGGAAGACCGCCGCACCAGTAGTGGGAATGATTCCGGCCGGCATGTTGCTTTTGACATCGATCGCCTTGGCGGTGGGGATCATAAGACTGTCCAAACGCAAGACCCTGGTCCAGGATCTGTATTGTTTCGAGATGCTGGCCCGGACCAATACCCTCTGCCTGGACAAGACGGGCACGTTGACCGACGGAACCATGGAAGTAAACGAAGTGGTGGTCCTGGACAAGCGAATAAACCTAAACGTGGTAATGGGTTCCTTCCTCAACTCATTCAAGGAATTCAACCAAACATCCCTGGCTTTGGCTTCGACCTATCCTCTCAACTCCATCCTCACGCCTCTGAGCTCCATCTCCTTTTCCTCTTCGAGGAAGTTCTCGGCCGTATCGTTCAAGGACAAGGGAACATATGTCCTGGGAGCCCCAGAGTTTGTCTACCAGGCCTCCGATAGCGAATTGCTGTCAGTCATAGAGGACCGCCAGAAGAAGGGCTACAGGGTGGTCATGCTGGCTCATTCCGACGCCTACATCGATCCCATATCCTCTTCCTTGGAAGGAGTCGTGACGCCGTTGGCCTTGTTTATCCTGGTCGACCACATAAGGCCAGAGGCCGGACCCACCATCAAATGGTTCCAGTCCAATGGCGTGGACATAAAGATAATTTCGGGCGACTCTCCCCTAACCGCCGCCGAAATAGCCAAGACCTGCGGCGTGAAGGACACCGAGAAATGCGTCTCCCTGGAGGGTTTGTCGCTCGAAGAGGTGTCGGCCATCGCCGACAAGTACACCGTGTTTGGCCGGGTCTCCCCAGAGCAAAAGGCCGCATTGGTAAAGGCGCTCAGGATCAAGGGCCGAACGGTAGGAATGACCGGCGATGGGGTCAATGACATCTTGGCCATGAAGCAAGCCGATTGCTCCATCGCCATGGCTTCCGGCGCCGATGCCGCCAAGAATGTCGCGCAGCTGGTCCTGCTTGATTCCAACTTCGCTTCCATGCCCGCGGTAGTCATGGAGGGCCGGCGGGTGGTGAACAACGTGCAGCGCTCTTCGGCCCTGTTCCTCATGAAGACGGTATTCACCATAGCCCTGGCTGTCATCTTCGTCATCTTGGGCTTTGCCACCATGGGCGGCTCAAACATCGCCTTTACCTATCCCTTCACGCCAAAGAACACGACCCTTCTGGAGTTTGTCGGAATCGGCGTCCCTTCGTTCTTCTTGGCCCTTCAGCCCAACAACCAGCAGATAAAGGGCAACTTCCTCCACAACACCTTTGCCAAGGCGATACCTGGGGCCATATGCCTTCTGTTGGTAGTGGGCATCACCTTTGCCTTGACCGGCGTAATGGGCGAGACCTTCATGACCGACAGCAACGAAGTAAGCGAGAACGTATTGACCGTGGCCACCTTGGGGATGACCTTCGTTGCCATCGCCATGGTGACCTACCTCGCCCGTCCGCTGAATATATACAGAAGCGTCCTTCTGGTCTTCCTCTGGGCGGTCTTGGCCATAATCCTCTTCGCCTTCGGGGCCCTGACAAGGGACAACGAGGCCATCAACTTCTTCGGCGTCAACGTCTACGATATGAACGACAAGGAAGTGCTGATCTCGGTCATCTATATCTTTGCCGCTCCGGCCTTCGTCAATTTCTTCATGAACCTGTTCAATCCCGTCCCCAAAACCAAGGCAGACACCCAGGTTTGAATACGCTTTTAGGTCCCATGTTTCCATCCAAGCAATAAAATTGAATGCGAAACAAAAGAGAGGAGTCTCAACAAATGAAGAATAAGATTTCAGGCGTGTGGGCTGATTTCAAGAAGTTCATAAGTCGCGGCAACGTGCTCGATATGGCCGTAGGTGTCATAATCGGCACTGCCTTCGGTGCGATAGTCACGGCCTTCACCAACATCCTATTGGCCGTTTGCACCTGGGCCGTTCCCGGTGGCCTTGCCGGCTTGGTTACCGTCCTTCCAGCCGTAACCTCAACCCAAAAGGCCTATCAAAGCATTGCCATCGTCGGCTCGGATGGTGTCACCTATGGCCTTCAGGCCTCATACAGTGCTTCCGATTGGATTTCCTTCCTCGGTAACTTCGATGCCACGCAGGCTTCGACCATCTCTGGCCTGTATGTGAACAAAGGCGGCAGCTACTACTATTCCGGTCTCGCCATCATGGACTGGGGCACCTTGATCAATGCCATAATCTCCTTCTTCATCATCGCCGTGGTCCTCTTCACCATCGTCCGTACCGTTTCGGTCCTAAGGGCCAAGAGGTTGGCTTTGGAGAGCAAGGTCAAAGACAAGATAAAGACTGAGCACAACGCCAACACCGTCGCCCCCGCCGATGATAAGACCCCCGCCGCGAAGTAGCAGACATCCAGACAAACAAAAAGGCCTAGGGCATATGTCCCTAGGCTTTTCCTTTTGATAAGTTATCGACTCAGGTCTTATCTTTGGTCAAGGTTGGCGCTGATGGCACCAGCAATGAGAATCATAAGGTCAGTCTTTAACCATTTGAAGAAGGCTTTCATGATCGCATCTCCTTTCGTCCCTGCAAGACGGTTCGATGAATAGGTAGCAAACACGCCTAAGTTAACTTATGTCAGTTTGTAGGCAACTCACTAGATGTCTTGAGGTATTAGATACTATAGCAACTAATTTGCGAAAGTAAACAAAAATCGACTTGGTCATGATCCAAGTCGATTCTTTGGCCAAGCCTAGGTCTCTTCCTTAGGCCTTGGTGGTATAGGTGAAGAACTTGTAGCCGTTGGGGGTGCTGAAGAATCCCTTCACGTCGCTGCTCTTGAGGTAGGAATCGGTGTAGAAGTACAAAGGCGAGACGGCACCGGTATCCATCAACAGATTCTCGGCATAATGAATCATCTCGAATCTCTTGGCGGTATCGGATTCCTTCTTGATGTTGCTGATCAGCACATCGTAGGTATTGGCCCAGGTGTCATTGGTAACATCCACGACGCCGTCGCCATCGGTATCGGCGGAATAATGCTTCAAAGTGGTATTGGGTGTGAGGCTTCCGTCATTCACGGTGCCGAGATGGGGATCGTTGTTGCCGGAAGCGGTAGTGAACATATCCAAGAAGGTAATCGGATCGTTGTAGTCGGCGATCCAGCCGCCTCTTGCCACCTCGAATTCTCCGGCAGTACGCGAAGCGATGAAGGTTGCCCATTCCTCGGAAGAAAGTTCAACGTCTATTCCGTATTGGGCATACAGAGCCTGCAGGTATTCAGCGATGGCCTGATGGCCGGTGCCGGTGTTGAAACTATAGGTGATGGCAGGAAAATCGGTGAACTTGCCGGTAGATTCATCGTAGGTGTATCCGGCTTCCTTTATAAGCTCTATGCCTTCGGCGACATTGGATTCATAATCGTCTTCCGCAACGGAATAGTAACCAGAGCCATCCTCGTCGGGTCCGTTCTTGTCTACATATTCGGTTACGCCATCGGCATCGGTGATACCAGAAGCAACGAAGCCGTTGGCCGGATCCTCACCGCCCTTGGTAATGTCGTTTACGATGTGGTTACGATCGATGAGCAAACCGAGTCCCCGACGGGCAAGCTCGCGCTTGGTCTCCGCTTCGGAGGAATCGGCATCGCCGCCGAGATAAGGATCGGCAACGTTGAACTCAACATAGTAGGTGCCCATCTGACCCTGGATGAAGAATTCGGAAGGATCGTTAGCCTTCAGATCATCGATCTCCTCCGAAGGAACCGAATCAGAGAAATCAACGGACTTGCTCTGCCACTGACTGTAAGCGGCGGTCTCGTCAGCGGTGTAGATGAAGTCGAGCTTATCCATGGTCACCTCGTCGGCATCGACATAGTAGGGGTTCTTCTCGAGAACCAAATGCGAGTCATCGAAGGTGGTCAACTTGTAAGCACCATTGGAGACATAGGTATCGGGACTAGTAGCCCAAGCACCGGTGGCATCGACAACGCTCTCCTTCAAGGGGGCGAAGGCCGGGAAGGCAAGCAACTCATCGAGGTAAGGGACATCGCTGACCAGGGTGAAGGTAAGTTCCTGACCATCAGCAGAGGCGGATACATCCAACTTGGTCGCTCCCGTGGCATCTTCTGTCATCTCCTCATAGCCCTTGAAGATCTCGAACAAGTAGCCGTAATCGTATCCGACAGAGCGGTTCCAGGCATAGACAAAGGCATTGGCATCATAGGAAGTGCCATCGCTCCACTTCAAATCGGGCAACAACGTAAGGGTATAGGTTACGGAGCCATCGTCATTGGTGGTCTTGACAGTCTTGCTGTCATCGAACAACTCCGGTTCCAAAGATGACTCATAGTCACCGTTTTCGTCGGTGATGTAATTGCCCGAGTCATCAGTCTTGGGCTTAAAGGTATACAGACCCGTGAAGGCGTGCTCAATGTAAACGGCGCCATCGACCGAGGTGTTCTGCCCCGGATCGATTGTCTCAACCTTGCTTGCCAACGTTATGGTAAGCGAACTGGTGCTGCTGGTCGTTCCCTGGCATGACGTAAGCACTACCAAGGACATGGCTAGCAAACTAGAAAACTTAAATAAACTCTTTCTCATAAAATTTTTCCTTTCGCTAACTACAAATTACAAATATACTACTTCCTTGCAAAAAAAGATGAAAACCTCATCTTTTCATATAAGAAGAGCCCATTATTGCATGCGTGGGTCGAAGGCGTCTCTCATGCCATCGCCGAGAAGGTTGAAGGCCAATACTATTACGCAGATCAGGATGGCGGGGAAGACCAAAAGCAAGGGATGGCTGTAAATGGAACTCAGGGCATCAGAGCAAAGCGAGCCCAAAGAAGGCATGGGGGCGGAGACGCCCAAGCCGATGAACGAGAGGAAGCTCTCGGTAAAAATGGCCGAGGGTATCTCCAACGCGGTAGAGATTATTATCAAGCCGATGCAGTTGGGCAAAAGGTGATGGAAGATGATTCGGAAGTTCCCGGCGCCAAGGCTTTTTGACGCAAGCACGAATTCCTGGCTTCGCAAGGACAGGATCTGGCCCCGTACCAATCTGGCCATTCCCACCCAATAGAGCAGGGCGAATACTATGAATATGGATAGCAAGCCCGCACCAAGGGTAGCAATAAACCCGGTTGCCCCGTCAAGGGCTTCCCTCAAGACCACCGAAAGCAAGATTATTATCAAGACATCAGGAAGTGAATAGATTATGTCGACTATTCTCATCATTATCAAATCGGTCGTGCCGCCGATATACCCTGATATCGCGCCGTAGACCGAACCTATGATCAAGACGATGAAAGCGGCAAAGATGCCAACGAATATGCTTATCCGAGCGCCGTATATGACCCGGATGAAATAGTCGCGTCCGAGTTTGTCGGTGCCCATCAAATGAGGCATCACGAATTCCCCTTGGTCGAGAAGGGCCTTCTCGGTGGTGCTGTACTCGAACGGATCGAGATTGGTGAATGAACTGTCCCCGTATGTCACCGAAAGCTGGTCGGAATACTTATATGGCCAAAAGATCGGCAAGATTATGACTGTCAATATGATGAGGACCAGGAACACCAT
>DHEG01000013.1:22658-39709 GCA_002399765.1 Caryophanales bacterium UBA4856
TCGACTTGGAAACTCAGGGGATTCTTGCGCCATTTGGAATTGTGCGGCGCTCTATATTTCTCGTTCATGTCCGCCCCCTATTCGAACTTCACCCTAGGATCAACCCAGCTATAAAGAAGGTCGGAGATGAACAATACAACGACCATCAACTCGGTGATGAAAACGGTAGTGCCCATGATCAAAGGATAATCGCGGGAGGTAATGGAGTTGACGAAGGAACTGCCGAGGCCGGAAATGGTGAAGACCTGCTCGACGACCAATGAGCCAGTGATTATGAAGGCGAACATCGGTCCGGCATAGGTGATGACCGGGGTTATGGAATTACGCAGGCCATGCTTGAACAACACCGTACGTCTGGGCAAGCCCTTGGCCGTAGCGGTAACTATGAAGTCCTGCTTGAGCGTCTCTACCGTGGTGGTCCTTACGAACCTGGTGATGTTTGCCATTGGAAGAAGGGACAAAGTCAAGGTGGGGAGGATGTAGCCAGCCGCCGATTGCCCGTTGGCCGGGAACCAGGGAAGCAAGACGCAGAATATCAAAAGCAGCATGGTGGCGATGACGAAAGAGGGCATAGCCACGCAGGTCGTGGTAAAGAGCATTATCATGCGGTCAGCGAACTTGTTCTGCCTAAGGGCAGCCCAAGAGCCAAAGATGACGCCGAAGAACAGGGCAAGCACCATGGCTATTAAGCCGATGGGGGCGGACACCTTCAGGCCCGAAAGAATGATGTCCATAACGGTTCGTCCGCGTTGTTTGAGGGAAAAGCCAAAGTTAAAGACAACGATTCCCTTCAAATAGTTCAGGTATTGGATGAAGACCGGCTTATCCAAGCCATACAAGGCATTCAATTCGTCAAGGACGTATTGCGGCGTGGCCTTCTCTGACAGGAAAGGCCCGCCAGGCACCAGTTGCATTACCCAAAAGGTGATTGTTGCCACGACAAAAATGGTCAGTATGCCTAACAGGAAACGCTTTAGCACATATAGCCAAAACCTTTTATCCATTTTGCTCTTCTTCCATACATTTCGGTCAAATAGGGAACCCTAATAAACCTAATGTTAATGGTTTTCGCGGTTTTTGGCTATGGCGATTTTCACATATTGGTTCTTATGGGGGTCACGATCTGGAAATTGGCAGGGTCATCGTTCTTGATCATGAAAAGCTTGCCTTCGCCGGCAAAGGCCAGGGAAATCTTGGGTGAAGCCAAGGCCCTGACGGCATCAGCCACGAACTTCACGTTGAAGGTTATGTCGAAGAGATCGCCCTCAAAAGTGAACTTGTCCAGATGTTCCTTGGCGGAACCGAAGGGCTGAGAAGACGCAACCAACTCGGCGCCGTCCTTGGAGCAGGTAAGCCTGGCGATGGAAGCGAGGTTTCCCATGGTGACCAAGGTCACGCGATCCAACGCAGCCAGGAATTCATCGGAATTGACCGTAAGGACATAGGGGGTGGAAGCGGGGCGAATGCGGTCGGGAGAAGGGAACTCGCCGTTATAAAGCCTAGTCTGGAAGACGGTGTCTCCGGCTTTGAAGATGGCCTTGTTGTCGCCCGGCTCCACCAGCACTTCCTTGAT
The DNA here is from genome assembly GCA_002399765.1 of Caryophanales bacterium UBA4856. Taxonomy (GTDB): domain Bacteria; phylum Bacillota_I; class Bacilli_A; order RFN20; family CAG-288; genus CAG-568. The sequence continues at coordinate 24,232 of DHEG01000013.1, forward strand.
GCCCTCGAGCTTGACGATCATGGCCAGCACCTTGACGGGAACGGTGAACTTGATGGCTGGCTCGAACGCCACAGGCAAAGTCAAAGAGCGCTGGGCCAAACGCATGGCATCGGTCGCAAGGAAATAGAGCACCTGGCCTTCGGTCCTTATGTTTATGCCCAAGAAGCACTGCTTGGCGCCTCTAGTCGCCACGGCAAAGTTAGTGCACTGGAACAGCCTGACGAAATCGGGTGCCGGTATATGAAGGGCCTTGGACTCATCGAAGGACATGTCGATGTCGGGATACTCGTTGGGGTTGAAGGTGTTGAGAGTATAGAAGGTATGGTTGTCTGATACGGATAGGACAGTCGAATCCGCCATGCTGAGGGTCACGACATCGCCGCTGAGTTTCCTCACTATCTCCAAGAACAGATGCGCCGGGACCTGAACCCTTCCGGGCTCGGAATCGATTATGTTCTGCTCCTTGCCTTCTTTGGCCGGCAAGATGGTCTTCATGGTGATGGTGCCGTCCGAAGCAAGAACCTCCAGCGAATCTTTCGTGACGGTGAACAGGAAGTTCAAAAACGAAGGCTCGGTCGATTTGGCCGGTATGGCATCTATGGCTTGATTGAGAATCTTAGACAAGGCAATGGCTTTTACGGTTAGTTTCATATCATGATCCTTTGCGATAGAACTACTAATAGGAATACCCCTAAATTATAGTGCCTTAGGGTTTTTATTTCTTTTCGTGTTTCGCGATAGCGAAATTATCCTCTGAGTTTCTTAGATTGATGAATAGTCTTTTTACGTATAAAGATGATAAGGAGTGTGGAAATGTGGAAAACCCTAAGCCCTGAGAGCCACGGCAACGAGTGAAAGGGCTGAAAACCGTCAAATGCAAGGAAACCTGCGCTTACATTCTTCCCACAGGCCCTCGCAAGCTTTCAACAAAATTTTTCACTTCTCAACAGCCTTGGTAGCCAACTTCTTGGAGAGTTCATCGATATTGCGCGAAAGGGCGGGATCGGTCTTGATGGAGTTCTCGATCTTTCGGATTGCGGACATTACGGTTGAATGGTCTCTTTGGAACTCTTTGCCTATTTCCATATAAGGCAGATCCAGCAGTTTTCGGCAAAGGTACATCGATATCTGACGGGCCAGGGCAATCTGCAAAGTCCGTACCTTGGAGCGAACCTGGGATTCGGTAACGCTATAGTAGTCGGCCACCGAGACGATGATCTTGTTCGTAGTCAAGGGATCGGTCTCGCCGGATCCCCGACCTTGCCTGTCACCGAAGGCCAACTTGCAGGTATCGAGGGTTATCTTTCCCGTGTTCTTCATCAGGTTAGAGGTGAAAATCAGTTTGTTCAAATCGCCTTCCATCGACCGGATGTTGCCGGGGTTATGAATAACCAGATAGTCCATTACCTTGGAATCGAACAAAGACAGATCAAGGCCCAATCCCCTTATCTTTATCTTCAATATGTCCAGCATGGTCTCCGGTTGGGGCTTCTTGATCATTACGGTCAAACCGGAAGAGAAACGGGAGACCAGACGGTCCTCAAGCCCTTCAAGCTCGGCCGGAGATCGATCGGAAGTAAGGACAATCTGACGGCCGGTATTCACGAAGGAATTGAATATGTTGAAGAAGAAGGCCGAAGTCTCCACCTTATCCTTCAAAAACTGGACATCGTCTATCAAGAGCATGTCGACAGTCTCGAAGAACTGCTTGAAATCCTTGCCGTCGCTACGCCCTCTGGCAAACCTGACGAACTCATCTATGAAGGCATCGGTATTGGTATACAGAACCTTCTTGGTCCCAAACCTCTCCCTATAGGCATTTCCGATGGCGTTTAGCAAATGCGTCTTGCCATAACCGGTAGCCGAATAGATGAAGATGGGATTCATGGTACCGGGGTTAGTGGCTGCCAAGGTGGCGGCTTGCACTGCATCCAAATTAGAGGGACCAACGACGAAGTTTGCAAAGGTGAAGGCGGAATTCAGCTTGGATGAAGCGAAGAAGGCCTGAGAGCCTTGCTCAGTTAACGCCGGGGCAGTAAGCGACTTATAGGAATTCTCGTCAACGAACTTAACGCTGTACTCGGTTTGGGTGACTTCCTTTAGCGCTGCCACGACCATATTGACGAAATTCGCGTTGCTAGACAATACCTTGGAAACAGTGCGTGAATTGGTACAGATTACGGCCACTTCGCCTTCGATGGAGACCAATTTAGTCGGATCGAAGAATTGATCGTAGAAGGCTTCGTTTCCAACGAAATTCTTTCGTATGGACTCCAAGGCTCTAGACCACGTGCTATTCAGCCATTCTTTTGATACTGCCATGTCGGGAAGCTCCTATCGGTTTCGTTCTAAAGTCTACCATTGCCCGACAGGGCTTTTCCACAGTACCTATACCAACATCTCAAAAAAGTTTAGTTATCCACATTAAGGCGGATAAAAGCCGATAGTTTGTCTTTTTTGTCAAAAAGGCGGTTTTGTGGTGTGGGTAAAGTGTTGAAAAGCAAGTGTGGGAAGTTATCGACGTGGATAAGCGCAAAACTATCCACAACCCGATGGCCTATCCACATTACTAAAAATATATAAATAACCTTTATTTAACTATTGTTTCACAAAAGTTATCCACAGGTTTTTGCCATCTGTCCACAATGGTGTGGATAGAGAGGAATAATCCACAAAAGCATAACCTTTTTTAAGCTGACTATGATTTCGCCACCTAAATTTCAGGCCTTTACCTATGTGGATTACTCGCTTTGGCAGTCATTTAGTTATCCACAAAAAATGACTCGATTTGACGACTTTAGCCTTTTTCTTCATCTTTGCCGTGGATTATGGCCGAATTGATCCAATAACGTATTGTTTCAACGCAAGTTACCTGATATTTCTTTGCTAGTTCTTGATAAGAAATCTTAGGATTTCTCATCCTTTCCTCTATTACCGCTTCTCGTGTTTCTTTGCTGTATTTTTGGTATTTCATTCCGGGTTTTGACATTGCCTGTCCCTCCTGCAAACGAAATAAACCGCAGCAGCTCGTTCTTTCGCATTGTGTCCCTATGATTGGTTAGGTGTAGATTATTCCTTAGGTAAGGAGAACTCCAATGATTTGTGAAAGCACCGCGATAAGCAAAAACGTGTTTTCGGAGTATTAGCATTACTTAACAAACTTATGTTTGTTGGGTGTTTTGTTTTGGGATTCTCATTGTTTATTGCCAGGTTTTAGGCAACGGAAAGGGTTAGGCAAATATGGCGGCAGATGCCAAAGACTATATGTTCGATAGGCTCGATACGATGGAGAAGAGGTACAACGATTTGAATGCCCAGCTCGCGACTGGGAAGATGACGCCCCAAGAGTCCATCGCCGCTTCCAAGGAAGTCAGTTCCATGGAAGAGGCAGTTTCCTTGTATAGAAAGTACAAGAAGATGAAAGAAGACGAAGTCTCTGCGATAGAGCTTTCCAAAGACTCTGACCCGGACATGAAAGCCTTGGGCCAAAGCGAAGCCGAGAGACTGTCGGGATTGATAGCTACCACAAGAGATCAATTGCAGAAGGCCTTGCTCCCCAAGGATGCTGATGACGATCGTAACGTCATCATGGAGATAAAGGGAGCCGTAGGTGGCGAAGAGGCGTGCCTGTTCGCGGCGGATCTTTATCGTATGTATTTGAAGTATGCCGAATCGAAGAAATGGAAAGTCGAGATCCTGGATCAAAACGAGACCCCATTGGGTGGCTTTTCGAACATCACCCTTTTGATAAAGGGCAAGGGGGCCTGGTCTAGGCTGAAGTTTGAATCGGGAGCCCATAGGGTTCAAAGGGTTCCGGTTACCGAAGCGTCCGGTCGTCTCCACACTTCCACTGCCACGGTCCTGGTCATGCCTGAACAGCAGGATGTCGATGTCCAGATCAACCCTGCCGATTTGACTATCGAGACCTACCGTTCCTCTGGAGCCGGTGGCCAGAACGTCAACAAGACGGAGTCTGCGGTCCGCATAATCCATCGTCCGTCCGGCATTGTCGTCACTTGTCAGGTCGAGCGATCCCAGATGCAAAACAAGGAAATGGCCATGAACCTTCTTAGGACCCGTCTAAAGGCCAAGATGGAAGAAGAGAAGGATGCCAAGATGGAGGCAGAGAGGAAGCTTAAGGTCGGAACCGGCGAACGGTCCGAGAAGATCAGGACCTATAACTTCCCCCAGAACCGAGTGACCGATCATCGCATAGGCTTCAATGTCCAGAAACTGGATCGAATCATGAACGGCGACTTGGACGAGCTGTTGGATGCTTTGCAGGATGCCCACCAAAAGGACCTTATCCTTGAGCAGACCAAGAAAGGTTTCTGACAATTGACCGCCAAGTCGTTTTACGAGGCCTGTCTCTCCTTGCCGGGCCTCACCCAGGCCGATGCCTTCGAATTGCTCAAATATTGTTTCGCCATCTCCAAGGAGAACCTTTGGCTGTACCCCCAAAGGCAATTGCCGGATAAAAAAAGCCGGGAAATAATCACCCGTCTTTCAAAGGGGGAGCCTTCAGCCTATGTTGCCGGAAGGATGGAATTTGCCGACGTTACCGTCCTTGTTGCTCCGTCGGTCCTGATTCCCAGACCTGAAACCGAAGAACTCACCATAAAGCTCATGGAAGAGTTTGACTTGAACGGAAAAGCAGTCTTGGATCTTTGCACCGGGAGTGGCTGCATCGCCTTGGCACTTGCCAAGAGGTTTCCCAAGGCAACGGTTGTCGGCAAAGACATAAGCGATGAGGCGTTGGCCCTGGCTTTCAAGTCGGGGGTCCTAAACGGCCTTGCCAATGTCAGCTTTTCAAAGCAGGATTTCTTGAATGGCGAAACCGGACGTTACGACCTGCTCGTCTGCAATCCGCCTTATATTCCTCAAGGGGAAAAGACCGAAACCAAAGATGAGCCGGAACAGGCCTTGTTCTCCGGCAAGGATGGCCTTGACTCATACAAGGCCATATTCCCGAAAATGAGAAGCACCATGAAGCTTCATGGTGTCGCCGCTTTCGAAATCGATCCCAAGAATGCCATGAAGATCGAGGGCCTGGCCAAAGCGTTTCGTCTTCCCCAGCCGGTGTTCGTCTTGGATCTGGAAGGAAAGAAGCGCTTCGTCAAATTCTATTTTTGAGAATCATCCATTAGGCTGGGAGCAGTACCAAGTTTGTCTTGCTGACTCAACCATTCGTTGGGAAGGGAAGAAACTTGGGTTTTGCCTTCGCCAAATTGGGTTTCCTCCCCAGCTCGCAACACCAAAGGTTGGTTGATTGAAGAGGTAGGCGCAAGAGCCGCTTCCGCATCGGGTAGGAAGGGGATGTCGCTCGCTTTGAGAATGCTTTGGATTTCCCTGATGATGGCTATCATGCTGTCGTCCAATTCGCTGTTCTTGGCTCTTATCTTCGCCTTCTTCCGGGCTTTGACTATCACGTATATGAGGCCGGGGATTAACAAAAGCAGGAAGAGAAGGAATACGTTGAAGGGATCCATGGGTCGGTAGACGCTCTTTTGGGCTTTTAGCGAATCGTATCTTCTCTCAAGTTCCATTACGCGATTCTTATAAGGGAAATCGGCGCGCCTGAAGAAGACCAGCTTTGCCTTGCGCAAGAACGAGGGATCCTTCAATAGGCCCTTGCGCGTCTTTTTCCTGATGTCATAGAGAACCTGCCAACCCATTCTGGCTCTTTCCGTGATGACGGCGGTAACTTCATCTCCATAAACGATTTCTTCCTCATATTCGTATTCCGGAGACCTGCTTCCCCTGTCTCCGTTTATGTAATGGTGACCCAAAGAAGCATTTCTTCTGGTGCCACCTTCCTCCCTAGTACCTTTTGTTCCCATAAACTTATCCTTTTTTTATATTTTACGACTTAATTGCTCAACTATGACCTTCTCACTTAGGAAACCTTTCGTTGGCTCTTATAATATCCAATAGGGTTTATCAAAAGGGGCACAAATGTCATATCAGGCTCTCTATCGTAAATATAGACCGCAGACTTTCGCTCAGGTCTATGGCCAAAAGGCCATAAAGCGAACATTGGAGAACGCCCTAAGGGAGGGGAAGATTTCCCATGCCTATCTGTTTTGCGGGCCCAGAGGAACAGGCAAGACCACTATGGCCAGGCTCTTGGCCAAGGCCTTGAACTGCCGCCAAGGCTTAGGCCAACAATGCTGCAAATGCGATAGCTGCCTTGCCATAGCCAACGGAACCCATCCGGATGTAGTCGAAATCGATGCCGCCTCAAACTCTCGCGTTGAGGATGTCAGGGATCTGATCTCACAGGTGGATTACCAGCCGATAATGGGGCGCTATAAGGTCTATATCATCGATGAGGTCCACAACATGTCGGGCTCAGCCTTCAATGCCCTTCTGAAGACCTTGGAGGAGCCCCCTGCCAATGTCGTGTTCATCTTGGCTACCACCGAACCCCAAAAGATACTTCCGACCATTCTGTCCCGTGTCCAAAGGTTCGACTTCTCTAAGGTTGACGATGACGATCTCATAGCCAACATGGAGGAGATACTGGGCAAGGAAAAGGTCGCGTATGAGCCCAAGGCATTGGCCAAGATTGCCCAACTTGCCGATGGCGGCGTTCGCGATGCCCTGTCATTGCTGGACCAGGCCGTTTCCTATAGCGACGATAAGATAACGGAAAAGGACGTCGAGTCTTTGTTTGGCCTGGTCGATGTCGAAAGCATTTGCTCCTTGGTGTCTTTGGCCCATAAGGGAGATGTGACCGCCGTTGTATCCAAGGCCCGGGAATGCTACGCCAAGGGAATGGACGTTGTGCGGGCCACCAAGGACATGATAGGGATATACAAAGACGTCCTCATCCGTGAAGCTGGAGGGGGGAAGGAATTGCTTGAGGAACTCACCGTCAAGCAAGCCGATGCCTTAAAGGAGATCAACTATGGCGAAGCGGAAAAGGACATCGAGATCCTTACCGGTGCCATCAGGGACTTCCGCTATTCGCAAGACATAATGGATTCATTCGAACTTGCCTTGATACAACTTTCATCCTTCGGGGTTGCCGTCACGCCAGAAGCCCAGCCTTTGGCTAACACAGTCATAAAGAAAGAAGTGACTGATGCAGAAGAGGTAAAACCCGCAGTCAAGAAGGAGAATAAAATCTCAATTGAGGGAAGAAAGGTTGTTTTACAATCAAAGCCGACTGATGCTCCGGCCGAATCAACCCAGGCAAAAGGCGAAGCCCTGCCGAAGCGCACCGTATCCGACAATCAGGTAATAAACATGATGATTCAAGGCGACAAAGGCCTTAAGACCAAGATAATCGATGAGTGGAATGACCTTCATCCCGTGGACCCCTCCGATTATGTCGGCGTGAGTCTTCTCAAATTGGGTCAGCCGGTCATTGCCAACGACAAGGGGCTGATATTGATAACGTATACCGATAGCGATGCTGATAAGATAAACACCCCCAAGGCTCAAGATCTGATGGCCAAGGAGATAAAGAACTCCTTCGGCTTCAGCCCCCAGATAGGAGCCATAACGCGCGAGCGCTTTGCCGTCTTGGTGAACGAATTCAAGGAGAAGATGCAAGCCAACGCCTTGCCCGAAGCAGGTCCCATAAATCTGTTTGAGGAAAAGAAGGACGAAGGTGAGAAGGCCAAGGGCATGACCAATGCCGCAAAATTCCTGGCGTCTTTGGAAAGTGGAGGTAAGTGATATGGCATTTGATGGAAGCGATGGCAATCCGAATAACGAGCAGATGAATGCTTTGGCTGCAAAGGCCAGGGAACTGCAGGCGCAATTGCAGAAGGAACTCGGCGATGCCGCCGCCAAGGAATACAACTCCATTGTCGATGCCGGCCAGATAAAGGTGAAGATGACCGGTGACTTCACGGTTCATCAGATCTACATCTCCCCGGATTATCTGAGCACGCATACCACGCAGCAGATATCCGACGCCATAACCCTGGCCTTCAACAACTGCAAGCGCGATATAGACAGCGAGAGGCAGGCGATAATAGCCAACTTCCAAGAGCAATCAAACGAAACCGTCTATAAGATCTTGGGTCAGAAAAACGACGGTGGGAAGGTGAGCTGAATATGGAGCCACCTGAGACCGTCAAGGATTTAGCCGCCTTCTTCCGCAAACTACCGTCTATCGGCAGCAAGACTGCCTATCGTTTGGCCTATGCCTGTCTGGCCTTGCCAAAGGAAGACCTGAAATACTTCGCCGGGGTTTTGGGCAAGGCCTACGAAAAGGTCCATAATTGCCCGACGTGTGGCCTTTTGATCGATACCAAGGACTGCCCCATATGCCAGGATCCCAAGAGGAAGAAGGGGGTCCTCCTTGTCGTCACCGATTCCAAGGATGTCTTGACCATCGAATCGACTAACACCTATGACGGGCTCTACTTTGTACTGAAGGGGACCATTTCGCCTTTGGATCATCGAACCCCGGAATCGATTGGGATCAATGCTTTGAAGGCCAAGGTAGCAAAAGAGGGGATAAAGGAAGTCATAGTTTGCACCAACAGCGACTTGGAGGGAGAGACCACGGCTCTTTACATCGCCAATTCCTTCAAGGGCACTGACGTAAAGGTGACAAAGCCTGCTTCGGGATTGCCATCTGGCGCCATCCTCGAATACGCCGATCCCCTGACTCTCGGAAAGGCGTTGGAAGGCAGGGTCGATATACTTGGTGGCGAGAATGGGAAGGATGGCCAAGATGACTAAGGGAATGTTCGTTTCTTTCGAGGGCGTTGACGGGAGCGGGAAGACCACGGTGATGAATCGGGTCCTAAGGCTTTTGCAGGAGAAGGGACTTTCGGTGGTTAGCACCAGGGAACCGGGTGGCGATCCCATTGCCGAGCAGATAAGGAACGTCATCCTCGATAACAAGTTCACCAACATGGATTCCCGTACGGAGGCCTTGCTCTTTGCGGCCTCCAGACGCCAGCATATAGTCGATGTCCTTCTCCCCCTGCTCGACAAGGGCCATCTAGTGCTTTCCGACCGCTTCATCGATTCGTCTTTGGCCTATCAAGGCTATGCCAGAGGCTTGGGAATAGACAACGTCTTGGCCATAAACGAATTCGCCACCGATGGGCTTTGGCCTGAGGTCACGTACTTTTTAGACGTGAAGCCTATAGACGCCCTTAAGCGCATGGCCTTAGACAAAGGCCACGAGGAGAACAGGCTGGATGTCGAAAAGCTTTCCTTTCATGCCAAAGTCTATGCGGGCTATGAGTTGTTAGTGAAGAGATTCCCAAACAGGATAGTGACGATCAACGGCTATCTACCATTCGAAAAGGAATGTGATGTCATAGCGACGGACCTATATAAAAGATGGACGAAAAAGAATTCGAAGTAACGCAACCGAAATTCCATCGCTTCCTTTCCCACGCTTTCAAGCAAGGCCGGGTATCACAGGCCTACATGCTTTACGGTAGTCCCAGGTGCAACTTCTTGGAGACATCCCATTTCCTGGCCAAATCGCTGTTTTGCCAAAAAGGTGGCTTGGCCTGCGGCACCTGTCAGGAATGCACGCGTTTCGATCAAAACGTTCATCCTGACTTTCTCGAAGTGGATGGCTTTGGCGGAAACGTAAAGAAGGGAGACATCGAAAACATCAGGGATTTCTTCGCCATGAGTTCGGTAGAGAATGGCACCAAACGGGGAGCCTACTTGATATCCGAATGTGGCAACATGACCGAAGAGGCTGCCAATTCGCTCCTCAAGTTCCTTGAGGAACCCGCTTTGGGCATTACGGCAATCCTCACCACTTCCAATATCGAAGGCGTATTGCCGACGCTTGTCTCCCGTTGCGAGACCATTAAGCTGGAGCCGCTCCCCCGAGAGAAGGTCTTTGCCTACCTTTCAAAGAACCAGGCCCCAGAGCTTTCCTATTTCTTGTCTGACTATTCCGGGGATAAGGAGCGCCTGGACAAGATAGCGAATGACGAGGGCTATAGGACTAGCGTTGCCTTGGCAAATGACTTCATCCTGTCTATGGGGCAGGGAAGGCAGGCCGCGGCCTTCACTTTGCTCAACGCTGCCGCTGCCGATTTACCTGGCTCACAATGCTATAATTGGTTTTACGGGAATGTATCTCGTTTCCTTGGAGATGCAATAGCCCAAACCGGTCTTTTCGGACCGTATGGCAACGTGATAAAGGCTTTTGGCCTGAAGCACAAAAGGCTGGCAGGAATGATGGCTACTTTCTTGGCAGAGAGCATCCGCATGTCTGGTGCCAATCTGTCGTTCACCGGCGTCTTGGCCCAACTGGCACAGATGCTACTACGCAAGGACTTATAGAGAAGAGGCCGGAAGATATGTTCGAAGGAGCTAAGGCAACAGGAGGCATGGGTAATAAATGCTAAATGACGGAAATCCCAATGGCAGTAACAATAGAAACAACGGCAATGGCGGTGAAGGCGAAAGGAAGTCATTCACCAATAACAACAATCATCATTCTCGTTGGCATGGGGCCAATAAGCGTTTCGACAACAGGCAGCATGGCGCTGGCGGTAACAACAACCAGCGTTGGAGTGGGAAACCCCGCAACAACAATCAGCACGGTCGTGGCAATGGCGGCAGTTTCCAAAGACCCGGACCGTTCGGCTTCAAGCCGCGTCCCGCATCGGTTAGGGAGCAGGCTGAGGCTAATCCCTTTGGCTTTGCCAGCCATAACGTTCCCGATCTGTCCAATGCGCGGGAGGAGATTCTGGAACGTCAGGAGGATGAGTTCAGGAGCCTGGAGCAAAAAAACGAGAAGGCAGTGAGCCAAAGCCCTAGCACGGCAGCGAAAGCCCCGACTCTTGAGACTGAACCGGTAGCGCCGCAAGCGAAGCTGACGCTTCCTATCGATACCGACGGCAAGCAAGGTGGAACGAATTAAGGACCTGGCCGATGGCAGCGGAGCCCTAGTCGCCTTGGTCTCCGTACCTATCGGCAATGATGGCGACATATCGGAAAGGGCCAAGGAAGTGTTGGCCAAGGCCGACATAGTTTGCTGCGAGGATACCAGGACCACTGGTGCCCTTTTGTCTCGCCTTGGAATAAGGGCCCGTAAGCTGATATCGCTGTATTCCCAAATAGAGGGCGTGAAGGCCAAGGAGATTGTCGCCGCCATCAGGGGAACGGACACCCTTTTGGCTTATTGCTCCGATGCCGGGACTCCTGGTATATCTGATCCTGGTGCCTTGCTTGCCAAGGAAGCCATCGATGCCGGAATCAGGGTCACGGCCATACCTGGGGCCTCGGCTGTACTTTCGGCGCTGGTCATATCCGGATTGGACACGGCTGACTTTGTTTTCTATGGCTTTCTTTCGACCAAACGGGAGGCCAGGGAGAAACAACTGGAGGAGATGGCCAGCCAAAAGGCGACAATGGTCTTCTATGAGGCACCTTCCAGGGTGCTGGATACCTTGAGGGACATGTTTAAGGCCTTTGGCGATAGACACTTTGCCCTTCTTAGGGAACTGACCAAGGAACATGAGGAAGCCATAAGGGGAACATTGGGCGAATATGGATATCTCGCGCCGGAATCCATAAAGGGCGAATGCGTGATAGTGGTCGACGGATTCAAAGGCGACAAGGACAAGGACAGGAAGGAAGTCACAAGGCTCTATGGCCTTTACAAGGAGAATGGCATAAGCCCCTCCTTGGCGGCAAAGCTCATAAGCAAACAGTTGAATTTGAAGAAGAACGAAGTATATGGCTTTATCAAGGACATAGAAAAAGACTGAGCCGTTAAGCTCAGCCTTTTCGTTTGCGATTTGGCTACTCCCTAGCCTGATACAAAGGCTTGCTCCCGGAACCTGTACTGGAAGCGGTGGTCTTCATGGTCAACCACATGGTCCTTAGTATTATCGCCATGATTCCGAATAGGATTCCATAGGAAATGCTGTAGAAGGAAACGGCCATTCCTATTACCGCGCAGGTGAAGGATAGGGTCGCACCCATCTTCAAACCCTGCCAGGGCGTGCAGTTGTTGTGCAAGAGGTTGCGCCTTCCTAGAGTGACGAGCCATATGGAGAGGCCGGCCAAGATGATTATTCCGGCAGTGCAGCCAGAGATTATCCCAAACTCAATCCAGATGGCGTTGTTGCGTTCGCTAAGGTATGAAGTGGTTATGAACGCACCCCATTTTTGATAGACCTCGTTTTCGCTCTTGTCGGTGGAGGTGGAGTATTCCGAGGCTTCTAGGTTGGCAGCCAGGTTGTAGGAACCGTTAGCCTCGATTTCCTCCTTGAAGTTGTCGAAGGTCCCGACGAAGGACTGTGAAGAGGTAGTTGTTGAGGTTGACGATGAGGACGAAGAGGTGCTGGTGTCATCATCGGAGGTTACGGTGAAGGGATAGGTATAAAGATAGAACTGGGTGGGGGTGAACAAGATGAATGAACGCGTGGTAGTCATGGAATCGATCAAACTCGTCAAAGTGGTGCTGACTATCGAGGTGTTGGTCTCGCCAGTCGAGAAGACGTTGAGCAAAACCACTTCGTTGTCATCGCTGACATCGTCGCTGGTGTAGTCGGGGCTATTGGTGTAGTACTTGATCTGGGTGGTGTAGTCATCAGTGGCAGTGTCGATCTCGGTCTTCGCATAGAAGTCCGTGGCGGTAAGGGATAGGCCGTCCCCGCCGAGTTCTATCTCGCCATCCGAATCCTCGTAAAGATAGAGCTTGGCAAAATCATCATCCTTTGCCAATTGATAGAGACCCAAAGTGACGCCGTTGTCATTAGATGGGGTGATTATCGTAGTTCCGTCATCGGTATAGCCAGTCGAAAGGACGGGTATAACCATCAGAATGACCGACAAGACGAAGAACATGACCGCCCAATACCAGGGGCGTTTCCTTCCGTCGATTATCGGTTGGTTGGAGAAAAGGGATAGAGCCAAATATTTCCAAGTGGGCATTCCTATAATGCGTCCTTCAAGCGCTTTGCATATTATAGGTATAGGGACTATGGCAATCAAGGAATGAGGAAATTGGCTTAGTCAATACTGTTTCCAAACAAAATTATTTGAGCCTTTGGCAAATCGCGAAAACGCAGGGATCCGAATGAAGTTGCTTTTAATTATCACTTGTTTGCAATAGACTTTCCAACTTAAAAAAATAAATAAAGTGTTTCATTGCTATTGTTTAGTTATCCATTGCCTAAGACAACAATCTTATGTTATTGTTTATACGATTGATTACAGGAGGCCAATGCAATGGCTAAAGAGAGAGGAACTCCCAGGTATTTGAAGATAGCCCAGGATATCTGCGGAAAGATTCTTACCGGAGAGTATCCCGAGGGCACTTTGCTTAAGGGAAGGTCGATACTTGGCGCTGCCTATGGTGTCTCACCCGAGACCGTACGCAAGGCCTTGAACTTGTTGGAGAAGGAGAAGATCGTCTCCTCAAAGAGGGGCGTCGGGGTGTTCGTCGAGTCCGTCCTGCATGCTCAGCAGTTCGCTGCCAGGTGGAAGAGCGAGACCCAGATCCAATCCAAGTATCATAACTTGGAGACCCTTTTGTCTCAGAAGAAGTCTCTCGACGAGAAGATCAATGAAGCAATCGACGATATGAAGGATTCGTTCAGGTATCAGACCACCGAGGCCGTGAAGTTCTCGGAAGTCTCGGTGCCTGCCGATTCCTGGATCAATGGCAAGACCATCGGCGAGGTTTACTTCTGGAACTACACTGAGGCAACCATCGTTGCCGTCATCGGTTCCGATGGCATAGCCAAGACCTCCCCTGGCCGTGACTTCGTCCTTCATTCCGGCGATCGTCTCATCTTTGTCGGCAAGGACAGCTTGACCTTCGACCGCGTCCTTTCGTTCTTGACCTATGGTGTCTTGAAGGAAGGCGAACAGGGCGGCGAAGGCAGTGGCGAGTAGAAGGCCTAGTCAAATTCAAAAAGAAAGCTGGCTGGGATAAACTCAACCAGTTTTTTATTGCTCGTCGGTTTAAGATGCAATAAGCAACTTAGGAGAGATCAATGTCATATACAGGTAAGAAGCAAAAGAATTGGTTACAAGATTGGTTTTCGGTAGACATGATTGCCAAGAATGCTTTGGTGGCAGCCTTGTATTTTGTCCTGACGATAGTTTCCTATCCCTTGGCCTATAACCTGGTCCAGTTCCGCATCTCCGAAATACTGAACCTGTTGGTCTTCTTCAACCCAGCCTATACCCTTGGTCTCACCTTGGGCTGTTTCTTGGCTAACACCTTGAGCACATCGCCTTGGGATATGTTAATAGGAACTGGGGCAACCCTGCTTGGCTGTCTTTTGATGATACCGTTCCGGCAGCTGTTCATTGCCGGTCTTATGCCATGTCTTGCAAACGGAGCGGTCGTAGGCCTTGAACTGTATTATCTATTCGGGTATGGGCCTGCCACGCCGTTTTGGGTTTGCTTTGGGTGGGTAACCCTTGGTGAAGTAGTCGTCATAAATGGCGTGGGCTATGCCATCTTCATGGCTTTGAGGTATCTATATCCGCCCGTCATGAAAATGATAGGGGCGACGAGAAACCAAAGCTTTGTTTGGTAATCCCTAGAATTGCCCACCCCAAGCCTTGTGGACTATGGTGTCGTACTTTACATAGATCCTGGCCTTGGGGATCTGGGGAAGAGCCGTGGTCAAAGTCTCCACGGCTTTTTTCGCATAATCCATATAGGCCTTTTCGGTTTGCTCACCTACCAGGCTTAGCGAAATCATTGCCGTAGGTCCAGGCTGCCCACCGAAGTACATGAAGGCCTTTCCCCTTATGGCAACCATTACCCTGACCTCAGGCTTGTTGAAGATGGCTATGTTCGACCCCAAGCCCCTCTTGATCGTCTCAGCCTGCTTTTCGCTGACGTCTTCGGTAGTCGTGACTTCAATCATTGGCATATTCGAAAATCCTCCCCTTAGAAATTGGAGCCGCTCCAGCCCCAATGCTCTACTTCGGAATACTTTACGTATATACGGTCGGCCCCGATTCCGGTATTGGTTGAAATGATGTTTGTTATCTTCTGCGTAAGTTCATCATACCTGTCATTGGGAATGGTCCCATAGACCTTGACCTCAACAATGGCTGCCGGATCCTCACTTCCGCCGAAGAACAAACTATGGGGCTTGTCATCGAAGCCGACCATCAGCCATTGCTCGGACTTACCCGGCAGGATCCCGATCATCGCGCCGAATTGGTCCTTTATCTTTGTCTTTTGGCTTAAGCACAAAACTATATTGGTCTTGGTATTGATAAATGGCATTTTCGTTCTGTTTATTTCCTTAAATGAGATGGGGTTTTAGTTAAAACCGCACTCATATATAATAGTCCTATGACTCGCAGGACTTCTATCGGTTGATAGGACTACAGATTAACGAGAAAGCAAAATGGGAAAAGACAAAAAGGAAGATGTCGACTTGTCCAATGAAGAAAACAAGGGAGGGTTTGGTACATACATAGACGACGATCAGCTGTTCTCTGATTCCATGTCGCTCAGAAGAAGGCTGTCGATCATAGAGAAGGTGCTGAT
>DHEG01000007.1:0-4472 GCA_002399765.1 Caryophanales bacterium UBA4856
TCCTTGCCGTAATTGGAGGAGAGGGCGGTGCGCTGTCTCGCTTTTTGGCGCTAATTGACTTTGGCAAATACGAATCACGTTTTGCCAAAGAACGCCAAGGAATCTATTGGGGCTTCGCTTGCTTTTAAACCCCCTTGATATGTTGCCGAAGGCGCTGATAGAGATTAATTAGAAGCAAAGACTTTAGAACCATTGATCTAAATTCAGAAGAGATATTCTGGTTTAATTAATCCTTTAGACAACCAATTGGGATTACATAGACGCCATCCTTGGCCCTATATGCTGTCTTGCCTCCGTACAAAACGATTTTTGCGCTAGGCAATCTCAAGGCCAACTCTTTCTTTTCCAATTCCTCGTTCTTATTCCTGACGAGAGTCTCGATTTTGTTTAGGTGGGCTATACCCTCTTGGACCTTGGTACTGCCCAACTTGCACTCTATCAAAGCGTAATTGCCATTAGCCAACCGCAATACAGCATCTGCTTCCAGGCCATATCTATCGTGGTAGTAGCCAAGAATCCCTCCTAGAGGTGATGAATATACTGCTATATCCCTGAGGCAAAGATTTTCGAACAGGAAGCCCGCTGTATTTAGATCGCCCATTAGGATCTCGGGGGTGAGGTTCATGGCCGCTACAGCCAGCGAAGGGTCGGCAAATTCTCTCTTTGGCGCTGACCTTATAGTTGTCTTGGATCTAATTTCGGGAGACCAGGCGGGAATATCGGTCACCAGGAACAGCCTTTGCAAAATGTTCAGGTACGAATAAAATGTCGTGCGCGAAAAAGATTCTCCCTGTGAGGACGCATCGGCGAATATCGTGTTGTCTTTTGCCAGGGTTGAGGCGTTTCTTGCCAAAGCCTTCAATATAGCTCGTGCCCAAAGCGGATTCCTGTGCCTTTCGTCGATCCTCGATATGTCGTAATCGCAAACCTCATTTATATAGTCGTAACATGTTGCCAGGGCTTGCTTGTCTGAGGGGAACTGCCAGAAGTTTGGCCAACCGCCGCGACACATGGCAAAGAAAAGATGCTCTACAGTTAAATCTGATTTAATACCATCAATATCAGGATGGTCTTCGATTAGACTTTTTAGCGAGATTGCTCCATTAGATTCCCGGGATTCGTAAAGGCTCATGGGCAACATGTGAACGCTGGCAATCCTTCCGGTTCCCGAATGGCTTATCTTCCTTCTGTCAACCACCACAGAACCAGTAAGGATGAATTGCCCTGGTTTTCCCTGACTACTGTCTATATCCGTTCTTACGGAATCCCATATTTGCGGTATGACCTGCCATTCGTCTATCAGGCGAGGCCTATCTCCTTTCAGCAATAAGGACGGCTTTATGGAAGCCATTGATTCGTATTCGTTTATGGTGTCTGGGTTACCCAGGTCAAGAACAGATGCTGCCAATCTCTTTGCTGTTGTGCTTTTCCCAGACCATTTTGTGCCACTTTGTTTTATTGTAAATGTACTTTATAATCCCAAAATTGTTCAACAAAATGGCCCAAATTGGTTCAACTGGTTAGACACAATTGATGTAGCAAAGCACATTGAGCACTAACGAATAAGGTTTATAAGATTATTTGTATCTTAAATGGAAATGCTGGCTTTCTAAGCCGACCTTAGCATCACTGGCCTTTTTTCGTGTCTACTTATTCGTCTTCTTGACCTTTTCCTCCAGCTGCTCCTCTTTCTTTTCGATCTCCTTGCCGTAATTGGAGGAGAGGGCCGTAAGGACGGTAGCGACGCAGGTGGGAACCCATACGCCTAAGCCCGCCCAAAAGTAGGCGTTGTTCATGTCCGTCCCATTTCCGACTACCACCACGCCATAGATGACCAATATCATCCCGACTATGTAAGAGATGACGATCGTAGATATATATACGATCGCCCATTTCCTTGGCATGTCGGCTATCTTTCCCAAAAGTTTTGCAAACATTTGCTTAATCCTTTTATGATTATAAATCCGGTCGACCCTTTTTAACGATTCTAGGGCTTTTCCTGGTGGTTAATCCCAATGGCAACGTATGTATAATGAAAGCGGAAATGAAGTCTTCCGTAGGACAAAAATCCTAGAACCGATGCCAGGGTGCACCTGACGACTTCTACGAGAGTAGAAGTCCTTTTTCATAAAGGCATCATCTCGTAGAGGGATTTCTACGGAAAGGGGACGACAGAATGTCGTCTATAGAGACTGTAAAGGCTAGGGAAGTTCTCGATTCGCGTGGCAATCCGACGGTTGAATGCGAGATAACCACAAAAGACGGTGGTTTTGGCAGGGCCATAGTCCCTTCCGGTGCATCCACCGGAATCCACGAGGCGGTCGAGTTGCGGGATGGCGACAAGAAGCGATATGGCGGCAAGGGCGTATTGAAGGCCGTGGCCAACGTCAATGGGCCGTTGGCCTCCGCCGTCATTGGCCTTGATGTATTCGATCAGGTGGGAATCGACAATAAGATGATCGCCTTGGATGGCACACCCAACAAGGCCAACTTCGGCGCAAATGCCATATTGGCCGTATCCTTGGCTGCAGCCCATGCGGCTGCAAATGAGTTGGGCTTGCCCCTCTATGCCTATCTTGGCGGACCTAGAGCCAACATGCTTCCGGTCCCGATGATGAACGTCCTTAACGGAGGCAAGCATGCCGTGTCCTCGGTAGACTTCCAGGAATACATGATTGTCCCTATCGGCGCCAGGAACTTCCAACAGGCCGTGAGGATGGGAGCGGAGACCTTCCATGCTCTTAAGGATGTGCTTTTGAAGATGGGCCAGAACACCACCGTCGGAGACGAGGGCGGTTACGCCCCTTCGCTCAAGAACAACGAGGAGCCCTATCAGGTCATCTGCGAGGCCATCGAGAAAGCCGGCTACAAGCCCGGGAAGGACATAGCCTTGGCTACCGATCTGGCTTCCTCGGAATTCTATGATAAGGATAAGAAGATGTACAACCTCAAGAGATCCGGGAAAGGGTACAAGACTTCCACGCAGATGATCGAATTGGTAGGCAAGCTGGTAGACAAGTATCCTTTGGTAATGGTTGAGGATGCCTTGGCCGAGGATGATTGGGATGGCTGGGTGAAACTAAATGCCACCCTGGGCCATAAGGTGGAGCTGGTCGGCGATGACCTGTTCGTCACCAACAAGGAACGGGTCCTTAAGGGCATCAAGCTAAATTGCGCCAACGCGGTCCTTATAAAGCTAAACCAGATAGGTACCCTCACCGAGACATTCGAGACCGTCGAACTCACCCATAGGAATGGGTGGGCCACTGCCGTGTCTCACCGCTCCGGCGAGACCGAAGACACCACCATCGCCGACTTCTCCGTGGCTGTGGGCTCGGAGCAGATAAAGATCGGCTCACTCTCCAGGACTGAGCGTATCGCCAAGTACAACCAGCTAATGAGGATCGAAGAGCGGTTGGGCGATGATGCCATCTATCGTGGCCCTTCTGCCTTCAAGGCTTTGAGAAAGTAATCCATAAAGATTCCAAAAAAGCCAGGCCTCCAAAAAGACCTGGCTTTTAATGTTGGAAAATAAAGGGCAACTTAAGAAATGCTAAGAAAGTTTGCCATCCAATGTCTTTATTATCTTGTCTAGCAAAAGCCTTAATTGGTCCCGCTCCTTTGAAGAAAGAGCACTGACCATGTTGTCCTCGCCCGATTCGTCTATCTTGCTGATCTTGGCATAGAGATCCTTCCCGTCTTGGGTCGGATAGATTTGGTACATGCGCTTGTCGTCTTTGGATACTTGTCGCCTTATGTAGCCGCCCTTTTCCAATTCCTTCATGCTCCTGGCCACAGGCGCCTTGTCTATCCTCAATTTGGCGCAGATGCTTTCCTGCGATATGCCCGGGTTTTCGCAAATCACCAGCATGTAGACATATTGGGTACTGTTCAAGGGATATTCCTTTATGGCTCGATCGAGATAGACCTCCGACTGCCTGTGGATTATGGCGAACCTATTCATGAAATCATGCATTTTGCGCTCCTTTCTACCAAAAGTTGTCTTAGCAATTATGATAGGCACCACCAAGGCCAAGTCAAACCGCCCGAATACATCCTTTGACATTTGAAAGGACAATAACTAGAATTCAACTATTGCTAGGGCAACTAATTATTGCACAACTGTAGTTGCCTAAGCAACTGAGATTAAAGCTACATAAAATAGCGAGGCAATGATGCTGAAAATATTGTTCAGAGCGCTCGGGAATTCAAGAAGGACTTTTATATTGCGCCTTTGTTTTTGACAGGCGAGGTGATCATGGAATGCATAATCCCCTTGATAATGGCTTCCCTGATCGACCACATCCAGTCCAACGACAGTGAGACCATAATCAAACTGGGAATATGGTTGGTGGCCGCAGCCTGCGTCTCCCTCTTCTGCGGGTCGATGGGAGGGGTGTTCTCGTCCAAGGCGGCCACGGGTTTCTCGAGGAACCTAAGGCATGATATCTTCCACTCCATCCAGGGCTTCT
>DHEG01000007.1:4645-5812 GCA_002399765.1 Caryophanales bacterium UBA4856
ACCAACCTCCAAAACGCCAATCTGATGATCCTCCGCATTGCGCTTAGGTGCCCCTTGATGATCGTCTTCTCCTTGATCGGATCATTCTTCGTTAACGTGAATATCACCTGGGTCTTCGTGATAATAATCCCCTTCATGGCGGCGGGCCTCCTTTTCATCATTTGGAAGACCACCCCGATCTTCAACAGGGTCTTTAGGAAATACGATGCCTTGAACAATTCGGTAGAGGAGAACATCTTGGGCATCAGGGTCGTCAAGTCCTTCGTGCGTGAGGATTTCGAAAAGGAGAAGTTCAATAAGGCCGCCGAGGATGTCAGGGCCGACTTCACCAAGGCCGAGAAGATCTTGGCTTGGAACAATCCCCTGATGCAGTTCTTCATGTATGTCGCCATCCTTGTCGTCTCCTATTTGGGCAGCGTGGCTATCGTAAAGTCCACCGGCGTGGATCTTTCTACCGGTGGCCTTACTAGCCTTGTGACCTTCGGTCTCCAGATCCTTTCAAGCCTGATGATGCTCTCCATGGTCTTCGGTCTTATGACCATTGCCTCGGCCTCGGCCAAAAGAATCGTGGAGGTGCTGAGCGAGAAAAGCACCATCATCAGTCCGGCCAACGCCCTCACGAAGGTAAAAGACGGCAGCGTTTCCTTCAAGGGCGTCAGTTTCAAATACGACAAGGACTCTGACAAATACACCCTCGATGGCATAAACCTCGACATAAAGGCTGGAGAGACTTTGGGCATCATCGGCCGTACCGGTGCGGCCAAGACCTCTTTGGTTTCCCTTATCCCACGTCTTTACGATGCGACCAAGGGACAGGTACTTGTAGGGGGAGAGGATGTCAGGAAATACGATCTCAAGACCCTGCGTGACAGCGTTGCGGTCGTATTGCAAAAGAACACCTTGTTCTCCGGAACCATCAAGGACAATCTCCGATGGGGCAATCCCGCTGCCACCGACCTGGAGATGGAAAAGGCCTGCAAGCTTTCCCAAGCCGATGGCTTCATACAGGCCTTCCCCCAAAAATACGACACCTATATCGAGCAGGGCGGAGCCAATGTCTCAGGCGGGCAAAAGCAGCGTATTTGCATCGCAAGGGCCTTGCTCAAGAAACCCAGGATCCTGATCCTCGACGATTCCACCAACGCCGTCGATACCAAGACCGATGCC
>DHEG01000007.1:5962-13725 GCA_002399765.1 Caryophanales bacterium UBA4856
CAACACCACCAAGATCATAATTTCCCAGCGCATCTCGTCCATCCAGGATGCCGATCAGATAGTGGTGATGAAAGAAGGACGGATAGATGCCGTCGGGACCCATGAATGGCTGTTGCAGCACAACGACATCTACAAGGACATATACGAGTTCCAGACCAGGAAGGGAGCGTAACATGAAGAAAGATTTGGATAACGGCATGGGCTCCGGCAAGGCCTTGTTCAGGCTCATCAGGCTTCTTTTCCATTACTATCCTGTCTATTTTCCCATAGTTATCGTTGGCATAATAATCAGTTCCTTGGCGGGCCTTGGGGCCTCCGTGTTCCTTGAGTCCCTCATCGACGATTACATCGTCCCTGGTCTGACCGAGGGCTTAAATGCCGTCTATGGCGGAATCCTGAAGACCATTGGGATAATGATCGTAATCTATGTCTTTGGCATTGTCGCCACCCTCGTCTATTCGATACTGAATGCGGTGATAACCCAAGGCATCCTCAAGCATCTTAGAGTCGACATGTTCGACAAGATGGAATCATTGCCCATAAAGTTCTTCGACACCCATTCCCATGGCGATATCATGAGCTGCTATACCAACGATACCGATGCCATAAGACAGTTGATCTCCCAAAGCATCCCGCAGTTTTGCGTCTCCTTGGTAACCGTTGTATCCCTATTTGTCTTCATGCTTTATTACAGCGTTTGGCTCAGTTTGATTGTGGTTGTCTTCTCCTTGGCGATGGCCATAGTTTCAAAGACCGTCGGTGGTCGTAGTTCCTTCTATTTCCGTAAGCAGCAGGATTCCATCGGCAACAACGAAGGCTTTGTCGAGGAGATGGTCAAAGGCGAGAAAGTAGTAAAGGTCTTCTCCCATGAGACGCAAGCCGAGACCGATTATGGCAAGTACAACGACAACCTCTTCCATGTTGCCAGGAAGGCTGAACTATTCGCTTCATTGTTGATGCCTATCATGGCTAACCTAGGAAACATCATGTATGTCGCCGTTGCCTTCATTGGTGGAGCTTTGGCGGTAAACAATGTCACCAATTTCAGTCTAATCGGCATTAGGTTTTTGGAATTGGGCGTTATCGTGGTCTTCCTCACCATGGCTCGCCAGTTCTCCGTTTCCATCAACCAGATAGCTTCCCAGACCAACTCGATTGTGATGGGCATTTCGGGTGCCAAGCGTATCTTTGGTCTCGTGGATCAAGAGAGTGAGGTCGACAATGGCTATGTCACCTTGGCCCAGATAAAGAAGGACGACAAAGGCAATATAACCAAGACCAACGAACGTACTGGTATGTGGGCTTGGAAGCATCCTCATAAGGCCGATGGTTCCATCACCTATACTGAACTAAAAGGCGATATCCGGATGTTCGATGTCGACTTCGGCTATGTCTCCGGACAGACCATCCTTCATCATGTGAGCCTATATGCCAAACCCGGTCAGAAGATTGCCTTTGTCGGTGCCACTGGTGCCGGCAAGACGACCATCACCAACTTGCTCAACCGGTTCTATGACATCGCTGATGGTAAGATCAGGTTCGATGGGATAAACATCAACAAGATCAAGAAAGCCGACCTTAGAAGATCCATAGGCATCGTCTTGCAGGATACCAATCTCTTTACCGGTACTATCAAGGACAACATTCGATATGGTCGCTTGGATGCAACCGACGAAGAGATTAAAGAGGCTGCCAAGATCGCCAATGCTGACCGTTTCATCAACAACCTTCCCCAGGGCTATGACACGATGCTAAACGAAGCCGGAACTGACTTATCACAAGGCGAACGTCAGCTTCTATCCATCGCCAGGGCTGCGGTCGAGGATCCTCCGGTATTGATACTGGATGAGGCCACCTCATCGATTGATAGTCTTACTGAAGCCTTGGTCCAGAAAGGTATGGATGGTCTTATGGAAGGCCGTACGACCTTCGCCATTGCCCACCGTCTATCCACTGTCAGGAACTCCAACGCCATAATCGTCTTGGACCACGGAACCATCATGGAAAGAGGGACGCACGAGCAACTCTTGGCCAAGAAGGGTATCTACTATCAACTCTATACTGGCTCATTGGAGTTGGAATAGACAAAAAGAGTAGTTTAAAATATCACTTAAAAAGAGCTAAGACATATATCGTCTTTGCCTTTTTAATTTTGTGAAAAAGATTTATTGCCCTGCTTTTTCCCATAGATATAGTCCTGTAACACTGCCATAGGGCGAGAAGCTTTTCTTGTAACGCAGTAGCTGTTCGTTAGTTATCTTTCTATGGTGATAGAGACCCATCAGACCTTTTTGAACTGCCAAACCATCCAAGGGGAAGATATCTAGTCTATTAAGACACAAAAATTGGCCTTATGGCCAATTGCTAAATCTCTGTTGTACCCGATGGGCATCAAAGATCAACGGCAAAAAGTTCTTGGATTGCTCCGCAAAAAGTAAATCAAAGTTCATTGTCAACAAAGACAAAGATGTATTGGGCCTGGGAAATTACACGGACATCAAAATAGTGAATTCAAGACCGTTTTGTGAAGAATGATATTGGCAAGGGAAATTATTTCTTAGTCATTTACGGAATTAGACTCGGATTTGGCCTTAAAAAGTTTTAAATAACAAATTTAAGTCTTCCCCTTTGTCCCCGCCACTCAAAAACAAAAGTGTCGTAGGATCCGAGGAGATCAGCTCCGAATACGCTCCTCACCCTCTTTGCCATAGATTCCTCCACGGAAATGAATACGTGAGAATGGTTTGTAGGGGTTAGGAATCATGCTACGAACTATCGGCAAAGACACTTGGTATAGCTTACAGTTGAAAGATTAGTGAGAAAGTTTTGAAGAATGCCGCTTTATTGAAACGTTTCTTTTCTAAAAAAGTTCATTTATTGCTGTTTCTAATTTCCTTCCTCTTTTTGGAATCCGTTTCTATGATTTTCCTGTAGAAGGCATAATACACAAAAATAAGATTTGCTATATAAATTGGGAAAACTATTGTGAAGAAATATAAAGCGTTGACACTGGTGATTCCAACGGTTTTGCCATCTCGTTGTTCGATTTTGTAACTTGTTGTTAAAAACGCGCAAAGCGATGATCCCAGCCAAATTAGAAAGAAGTCGAGTGCGAAAAGAAAGACCCACTTAGGGCTTAAGAAAACTTCTTGCTTCCTGGTCAAATATATAAACCGTATTGCTATTGCGAAAAATAACATGGAAATGAAAATGAAGAAAACGAAACCAATCCTACCCCATAGAGATTCAAAGTTAATACCGGTCAATTGGCCAAACAGTCCAGGGAGCAAAGAAAAAATGTTTAGGAAGAAAATATTCAATGTTAAAGATTCGCAGAATTTAAATGAGGATTCTTCCAATGCTTTATAGTTCAAAAATCTATGAGAGAACTTTTTACCCATAGTAGTACTCATCAATCCATTCCCAGTTAAATAAATTGTGAACAAGCCAACCTATGGCAAAGCCTTTATTGAAATATCCATAAACTATGATCCTTGCAAGAACGTAAACTATCAATAAGGCAAGAATACTGGTAATCATACTAACTAATAATCATTCCTACCACACCAAAGGAACCACTTATAATCCCAATGAATTCGTTTATTATTCCTCCCAAATAATTAGATGCTATTCCAATCGTTGCCATATCAAAAGAAGGGTATATGTCGTATATGTTTTTACTTTGGTTAACAAACCAAGAAAAGAAATTAAATACGGCGATGCAGGCATCAGGAGTAAAACTAAGCCCTACAAAGGTAATCCCATCAATTGGGTTGTTTATATTCACTGTCGCCAAGGGTTCGTCATACGGCAAGGTGGGCATTTTTTCATCGTTAGACTGTTCGCTACTATTGTTATTTTCTTCCGATCCACCCCCTCCATCTCCATCGTAATATTCGAATTGGTCTTTGCTAGATATACTCAAAATAGGTGAATAAGATGAAGCTTCTATATGGGAAGAATCTAGGGAAGAGTGTGAACTTGATTCTTTCGAAGGGACAAATAAGTCTGTTAATAGATTTCGAAAAGAGGTTGAGCTTGTCTTGAAAGAATCAGTAGCATTCGAAAAAATATTTAAATAATAGAAATAATCGTCTTTTTGTTCAAGGTAAATTTTCAGGGCTTGGATTGTTTCCTCATCGACTAATTTGTTTGCATCGTTGTATTGCAAAAGGCTATTCTTTGCATAGACATCTGTATTAATTGTTTCGTAATCTTTAAAATTTAACAAACTAGCCTGTTGCAGGACTACAGTTGCTTGATCCTCCAGTCGCTCAATATCACTTGCTCTTGCTACTCCGCTGACTGTACTGCTCACCAATGTGCTTAAGCACAGAACTAAGGTTACTATTGCCAAAACTAATTCCCTCATGCTTTTAAGAATGTTTTACCACACGAATTTTAATAGAGGCTTCTGCTGTTTCCCCCAAAAAGATGAATACCTTTTAAGACTTTTAACCTTGTAATACAAAGAAATATGTGCGGTAGAAGTCTTTGGGACTGAACAGACCCCCTTAGGAAGTCCTACGACATACAAAAGTTCATCTATAACCTGGACGACATTGAGAATTTGAGCCTCGACCAATTGGTGAATGAATACACGAATAAAACCGATTGATAAAAGAGGGATAAATTTAGCATAATAAGAATGCTCGTAATAAGGGCAATTTGAGAAATTTGTACCTTATTTGTACCTTAAAAAGAAAAAGTTGGCATTTTAAGCCAACTTTCCCATGACTGGTGCACCCGATGGGTATCAAATACCAACAGCAAAATCTTGATTCCGTAATTATTTAAATAGTCTTTGTAATCCGCAGTCCTTATGTTAAACTTTATGTGTAAGATTTTCTTACTTTGAAAGGAGAAGAAAATGTCCATAGAAATTTTGACCATATCTACCAAAGGGCAGGTGGTCCTGCCAAACGACATGCGTAAGGAACTGGCCCTAGGACCAGGAGACAAACTTGTCGCCTATTTTTCCAAGGAGGGAATAGTCCTAAAGAGGCTTGAGCTTCCCAGCCCTGCAGAGTTCGAGAATGAGGCAAAGAAGACAATGTCATTCGCTAAAGAGAGTGGGTTAACCCAGAAAGACCTAGAGCAGGCAATCAGCGAAGTAAGGAACGAAAAGAAAAGATGAACGTAGTGCTCGATACCAATGTCGTGATGTCGGGCCTTTTCTTTGGAGGGACACCATTAAAGGCGTTGGAGATAGTGTTGTTTGGAAGGGCAAAGGGGTTCGCATCCCCCAGCATCATAAGCGAATACTTCGAAGTTTTCGCAAGGTTCTCTTCTTTTGGAAAGAAGGCAAAGAAGAAACCGCCAATCTATGCGCTTAGCCTTTTCGTGGATTCTCTAACAATCGTTGAAGATACCCATTCCGTCAAAGCGTGCAGGGATCCAGACGACGACAAATACTTGGATTGCGCCGTAAACAGCAAGGCAAATTTCATCGTAAGCGGAGACAAAGATTTATTGGTCCTGCGAAAATACAGAGGCATCAAAATAGTAAACGCAAGAACTTTTTGTGAGGATATCGACTGATAGGCGACAATTATTTATTAGGCTTTTTCGGAACCCTTTGTTCATCCTATTCTAGAGAAGAGATATATGGGAATTTGGTCTTTTAAAAGATAAAAACTTAACAAAACTCATGTCTCGGGAAAACTAACCTTCATTAGAACCGAACTTGGAAATTATTTGTATATCTTTTTTGTATACCAAGAAGAAAAGGTTGGCTTTTTGAGCCAACTTTTCCATGTATGGTGCACCTTATGAGAAAACTAATATGTTTTTTACTTTTGCTTAAAAAATACAACTTTTTAATTGCGATTTGTTAGTTACTTGGTATTTCAGGCATGTCTTTCAGCTTAGGAAAACTTCCATTTACCAAATCGATGTTGTCAATATCCCAAATTGATGTGTCATAATCCATATTATTTTCGAACCACTGCTTCGTTAATTTCGAAAGATCTTCAATCTTTTCGCCCTTACCAGATGCGTCTAATAATCCTTCCTCAAAATATAAGTTGGAATAATCAAAATCAATAAAACTTTCCGCAAAAGCATTTACCTCATGGTCTGTTGATTTGGCATTGTTCAAGGACAAGGCGTTACTTAAAGTAAAGTAATCGTAATTTCCAAGAATGCCAGAAGAAGTCTCATCAGGTTCTTCTCCATTATCTAATTCGTCTTCATTACCTTCAGGACCTTTTATGAATGCACCAGCATTGAATACTCTTTTAATTGTAATAGTTGGAGATTTATAGATTTGTCCCCCTAGAATCCATGAGAATACGCCATGTAGTTCACCCGTATTGTAACAATCTTCTATCGTAAAATGGTCGTCGCCATACACATTTTGACTCCCAACAATTCCGCCGCCTGAGTATGTAAGTGTTCCAGAATTAAAAGAATTATAGATTTCAGCTAGATATCCTACCTGTCCAGTTATTCCACCCGACGTTTGACCACTTATTGATCCAGTATTAAAACAATTTTTAACGATACTATTGCTATATCCAAAAATTCCACCACAAACATACCCACTTAAAATGTTCCCTGTGTTAAATGAATGATCTATATTCATCTCACCATACCCAACCAAACCACCAATTAATAAATTGAATTCGGTATCTGTAGTTGATTCTGATAAATCGCCTAGATTGCCGCAATAAGAAATCACATCCGTAGTAGACGGTCTAGCACCAATTAATCCACCTATTCCGCTGTATTCCAAGTAACCATCAGCATCACAAGCCACTATAATGTTTCCATAATTGTAACTTCTACTTATTGAAATTGTTACGCCGTAAGAAGTAAGCCCAATTAGCCCC
Organism: Caryophanales bacterium UBA4856; assembly: GCA_002399765.1. Classification (GTDB taxonomy): domain Bacteria; phylum Bacillota_I; class Bacilli_A; order RFN20; family CAG-288; genus CAG-568. Next base: position 12,796 of record DHEG01000007.1, read on the forward strand.
CCAAATCCAGACGAATCACTATATTCGAAAGTCCTTATAGTTCCTTCAATGGAACTATAATTTTTAGAATCGTTAATTATCGTTTGAGGCATATCTCCAAATTCAGTTTCCGCAGTTTCACCAATAAAACCACCTACTGCCTCGAATATTTTGTCAGTATTTTCCATTGAAATGCTGGAAATTGAATTATAAATTTCTCCGCTGCCTATACCTAGGAAACCGCCAATTATTTGTTCTCCGGGACCTCGTTTGGTAGCATTTAGAGTTGAATGCTTTACAGTTACAGAGTCAAAAGTTGCGGTACCTTCTCCAACAATTATTGCTGCGGAGGAGATTTCGTTAACTACAGTGGTCTCAAAATCAATATCAACATTTTCAAAAATAACATTTTTAAATTCCGCATTACCTGTCGTCGCAAAAAAACCACAAGTTTTGTGGTACGCGCTTATTTTAAAGTTATTAATCGAATGCCCATTTCCATCAATAATTCCAGTAAAAGGGGTTTCTTGGCAAAGAGGGACCCATTCCTTTGCCGACAAATTTATATCGTTGTCTAAAACGAATTGGCCATCCGGATTGGTTTCTAGTTTCGATAGGTCGGACGTTGTTTTTAAATGTATCTGTTGGGATGTGGAAGTGGAATTAGTGTCTTCATTATCTTGTACTTCATTAGTTGAGTCATAATTTGTTGATTGATAATCATTATAATTGCCTGTTTCAGCTGACTTGATAGTGCAGGACATCAATGTAACTGAACTCAGCAAAAAAACATAAACGACTTACTTCTTTCCCGAAATACTCATTAAAAGAGTCCCCTTTTTTCCATTTTATAATATTCCTTTGCTTTGTTTAATCAAAGTTCAAAGGTTAACATTAACAACACATATTTGTCACTTAAAAAATGGCATTCCCCAGGAAAACGTCCTTTCA
>DHEG01000007.1:13934-22622 GCA_002399765.1 Caryophanales bacterium UBA4856
ACTGGTGCACCCGATGGGATTCAAACCCATGGCCTTGAGATTCGGAGTCTCACGCTCTATTCATCTGAGCTACGGGTGCACATACAAAAAAGTGGCGCTCCCGATAAGGTTCGAACTTATGGCCTGCCGCTTAGGAGGCGGCCGCTCTATCCAACTGAGCTACGGGAGCGTTGCTTGTGTATTATACCGAAAAGGCAAAAGCGGTGTTAACAAAAGGCGAAAATTTATGGGATCCAGGCGGGCAATATGCCTTTGTTGGGTCTACCCATCATTGAAAAAGGCTTACCATTAATGTATGTTTATAGGGCTTTCACCTGGGGCCGTGGTGAAACTGGCATACACGTTAGATTCAGGGTCTAATAGTCGTAAGACTGTGAGGGTTCAAGTCCCTTCGGCCCCACCATCATAAGAAAACAAAAACTGGCAAAAGCCAGTTTTATTTTTTTGTCACAATATCAAGCATAGCCACATGATTCCCAATATTAGGAATACCAAGGCTATGAAAGCGAATGCCCCAAATGAAGCCCAGGCCGCTATCTTGTCCTTCTTCTGGAGCGTATCCATGATGGCGAACGGAACGGAAGCCAAAGAGATGATTCCGGATATGAAAGTCAGGATGCCACCCACCTGCATATTGGCGTAGAGGATTACCACGTTGGCCACGAAGAACAGGAAGGTTGCCAGGATCAATGACGAAAGGGCGACCCAGAAAGGCCAGGAGGAGGGCACCGCTCCCTTGTTTATTCTCTTGCCGCAGAATGGACAGACATTGAAATCGGGATCTACCTTTCTGCCGCATTTAGGGCAGACCAGAGACGAATCTTTTGAATCCTCAGACATATCATTCCCCTTTCGCATAGATTATACTTTTAAATCCATTTCGCTGGTCCCTTCTTTATTTGCTAACCTCCCTTGCATATGTGTTGAATGGCGACACATACCACTTTAAAATCGAACTCAGTCAGGGCTTTGGGAAGGAGTCAGCTATGGCATACATAGAAATAAGAGATCTTAAGGCCGAGGCCGATGGACTTGAGATACTTAAGGGCATAGACCTGGATATCGAAAAGGGCGACGTGTTCGGCCTTTTGGGTCCCAATGGCCATGGCAAATCCACTCTCCTGACCTGCATCATGGGCAATCCCCATTACAAGATAACCTCGGGATCGATAAAGATCGCTGGCGTGGAGATAGTAGGCAAGACTCCCGACGAGATCTCAAAGCTTGGCGTATTCTATTGCTTCCAAAACCCGCCTGAGGTCCAAGGCGTGGTCTCCATGGACTTCTATAAGGCAGCCATAAACGCCCATAGGGAGAAACCCATAAACCTAGTCGACTACTACACCCAATTGGAAAAGGCCTATAAGGATGTCGGCCTTCCTTCCGAGATGAAGGAGCGCCATTTGAACGAGGACTTCTCCGGTGGGGAGAAAAAGCGCAACGAGATACTCCAGATGCTCTTGCTCCACCCAGCCATCGCCATGATGGATGAGATCGATTCCGGATTGGATGTCGATGCCATAAGAAGCGTCGGCCAAAACATCGTGAAGCTCGAGAAGGAGGGCACGACCTTCATAGTCGTGTCCCACTATGCCCGTCTCTTCGACGAGATCCACCCCAATAAGTCAGCCGTGATCATAAACGGCAAGGTTGCCCTAACCGGTGGGCCCGACTTAATACAGCGGGTCGACAACGAAGGCTATGGCTTTTTGAGGGATGAGTACGGCATTGACATAAGCAAGATGGAGGAGAAGCGCGACGTGGTCGAGGATGTCTTTGCCCATGAGGTAGGCAAGGCCAAATGAAGACCGTGACCTATAGGGAATATCCTGGGGCTGACCTAGATCTTTCCCTGACAGTACCTAAGGATGGGGAACTGGTGGTGGATATCACCGATCTTTGGCGTATCAAGCCCTTGAAGGTGACAGGCAACATCGATATCCAAGACGGCGGGAAGCTGACCATAGTCCAGGTGGATTTTGGCAATTTCGACATCGATTTGGATGTGAGGGTCACCTTGAAGGAAAAGTCCGAGTTCTATTACCACTTGGCCGCTCTTGCCACGGCCACGGACAGGAAGATCTATACGGCCGATGTGGTGCATGTGGGCAAGGAATCGAAATCGCGCACTTCCATGTTCGGAGTCTGCATGGATGAGTCGCACATGGAATTCCTGGGCTCTTCGGACATAAAGAGGGGAGCGGCCAAGACCTGGACCAGGCAGGAGGGCAAGATCGTCAATCTGTCGTCAAAGGCCAAAGGTGTCGTTTCCCCCGCCTTGCTTATTGGCGAGGAGGATGTCTTTGCCAGCCATGGGGCGACTATGGGCTCCGTCCCCGACGACGATATCTTCTACCTGATGTCGCGTGGCTTGGACTTGGATACGGCCAAGAGGTTGATAATGGTAGGGTACCTTAAGCCGGTGGCCTTGATGCTTGAGAACCCCAAGGTAAAAGACGAGGCGATAGGTCTTTTGGAGAAGGAAATATGAAAGAGGACAAAGAAGCGCTGACTGAGACGGAAGTCGCGAGGATCCGCAGGGATTTCCCCATGCTCCGCAATGTCAAGACCATGCAAAAGCATCGGTTTTGCTATTTGGATAACAGCGCTACTTCCTTCAAGCCCGACCTTGTCTTGAGGGCTGCGGACAGCTATTACCGCAACTGGAATGCCAACACCAATAGGGGGGATTACGATCTGGCCCATGAAGTGGACCAAAAGTACTATGAGGCCCGAAAGGAAGTGGCCGGTTTCATCGGCGCCACACCCGAAGAATTGGTCTTCACGGCCGGAGACTCCATGAGCCTGAACATGGTTGCCTATGGCCTCATGCCCACTTTGGATAATGGCGATGAGATAGTCCTAAGCGAAGCCGAACACGCCTCCAACGCCTTGCCTTGGTTCAACGTGGCAAGACTGACGGGCGCCAAGATCGTCTTTGCCCCTTTGGACAGGGAAGGGACCGTGACCCCCTCTTCTCTCAAGAAGGTCCTGTCCGAAAGGACCAAGGTGGTATCCCTGGCCCAGGTAACCAATGTCTTGGGCAGCGTCATCGACGTTAAGGCCTTGGCCGGCTTGGCCCATGGTGTCAAAGCCCTGTTCGTCCTTGATGGAGCCCAGTCGGCTCCCACCATGAAGATCGACGTCAAGGACCTTGATTGCGACTTCTTCGCCTTCTCCGGCCACAAGATGTGTGGGCCTACCGGGATCGGTGGCCTATACGGCAAGCGTGAATTGTTGGTGAAGATGAACCCGATGCTTTCGGGTGGCGGCATGAACTCAAGGTTCGACAGGTTCGGAGACGTCTTCTACGAAGAGCCGCCTTACAAGTTTGAGGCTGGCACCCAAAACATAGCCGGAGCCTTTGGCCTTGCCGCAGCATGCCGTTACCTTGCTTCCATAGGCATGGATAGAATCGGGAACTGGATCCGCCATTTGCGCGATGAGGTCTACCAGGCCCTGAAGGGCATTGACAAGATAACGGTTTACAATCCCGCTTCCCCAACCGGCATCTTGGCCTTCAACGTCAAGGACATCTTCTCCCAAGACGAGGCCACCTATCTGAATTCCAAGGGCATCTGCGTCAGGGCCGGCCTTCACTGCGCCAAGATGCTTCCGGACTTCATAAGGGCCGATGGCACGGTCAGGGCCTCGTTCTACTTCTACAACGACGAGGAGGATGCCAAACAGCTCATTGGCGCCTTGACAAAGGGAGGTGATTTCCTCGATGCCTATTTCGCTTGATCCCCTGCTTATGCGGGAGATAATAATGGACAACTACGAAAATCCCAAGAACAAGAGGGAGGTAAACGATCCCTCGTATCTTTCTTCCCATATGGACTCGGCCTCTTGCATCGATGACATCTATGTGCAGGTAAAGGTCGAGGGCCAAAAGATAAAGGACATCGCCTGGCATGGCAAGGGCTGCGCCATATCCACTGCATCCACTTCCATAATGACGGAGTTGGTAAACGGAAAAAGCGCTGAGGAAGCTGGGAAAATATATGAGGAGTTTGATCGGATGCTCAAAGGCCAGAAATACGATGCTGCTGAATTGGGTGAAGCCCAGGCTTTCAAGAACACCGGCCGACAGCCCTCTAGGGTCAGCTGTGCCACCATCGGTTGGCGGGGCCTTTTCAAGGCGTTGGGCATAGATGGGGGAAAGGAGGACTGAGGGTATATGCCAGATAAGAACAGCCACGCCAAGTTCGATCCCACGGCCGGGGATGAACAGCGGCGCCAGGAATTCGAATTCCATGACACCATCAAGCCTATCCTTGAGATTCCCGCCGGTTTGAGCGAGGACATCGTCCGGGAAATCTCAAAGCTGAAAGGCGAACCGGAATTCATGCTTGAGAACAGGCTAAAGGGCTATGGGAACTTCATGGAAAGGCCCCAGCCCCATTTCGGGCCTAACCTTGATTTCCTCGACTTCTCCAAACTCCATTTCTTCACCCGCTATACCAACAAGGTAGCCAGAAGCTGGAACGACGTGCCTACGCAGATAAAGGATACCTTCGCCAAGCTTGGCATCCCTCAACAGGAGCGGAAGTTCTTGGCTGGCGTAAACACCCAATATGAATCCGAGTCCGTGTATCGATCGATGCTTGACGAGGCCAACAGGAAAGGCGTCATATTCCTCGATACCGATACGGCCCTCAAGGAATATCCGGAGTTGTTCAGGAAGTACTTTGGCAAGGTCATACCCTGGAACGACAACAAGTACGCGGCCTTGAACACGGCCGTTTGGTCTGGTGGCATATTCATCTACGTGCCTAAGGGCGTCCACCTAGAGAAACCGCTGCAGTCCTATTTCCGCATCAACAATGCCCTTACCGGTCAGTTCGAGAGAACTTTGATAATCGTCGACGATGACGCCTCGTTGCACTTTGTCGAAGGCTGCACCGCCCCGGCCTACAGCGAGGACTCCCTCCATGCCGCCGTGGTTGAGATATTCGTCGGCAAGAGGGCCAAGTGCCGTTATACCACCATCCAGAATTGGTCTACCAATGTCGTCAATCTGGTAACCCAGAGGGCCATAGTCGACGATGACGGCTTGATGGAATGGGTCGATGGCAACATCGGCTCCAAGCTCAACATGAAATATCCATGCTGCATCCTCAGAGGCGATAGGTCCAAGGGTTCTTGCATATCCATAGCGGTAGGCGGCTACCGTCAATACCAGGACAATGGGGCCAAGATGATAATGATCGGCCGGAATACCTCTGCCACCACCGTTTCCAAGTCGGTGGTCAAGGAGGGTGGCCGGGCCAATTTCAGGGGGCTCATAAGGATTCTTCCCCACGCCATTGGGGCGAGGGCCCATGAGGAATGCGATACCTTGATCCTCGATGATTCCTCCGCTTCGGATACCATACCCGACAACATCTGCACCAATGATTCCTCCTATATCGAGCATGAAGCCACCGTCTCAAAGATAAACGAACGCGATCTCTTCTATTTGATGTCCAGGGGACTGACCCAATCCCAGGCCGTAAAGACCATAGTCATGGGCTTCATCGAGCCATTCGCCAAGGAACTTCCCTTGGAGTATTCCGTCGAATTGAGTCACCTGATGGACTTGGACATGATGAAAGCCGGTAGCGTAGGCTGAAACTGGGCTAAAATAGCAAGGCAAAAACATGATTACTCATTTTGATTACGATGCCATCGTGGTAGGCGCGGGCCATGCCGGAACCGAGGCAGCCCATGCGTTGGCGCATCTGGGAAAGCATACCCTTATGCTTTGCCTTAATTTGGACAAGATTGCGAACCTTCCCTGCAATCCGACCATCGGCGGATCGGCCAAGGGCATAGTGGTCAGGGAGATAGACGCCTTGGGTGGCATCGAGGGCAAATTGGCCGACAGGTTCTGTCTCCAGATGAAGGTCTTGAACATGTCCAAGGGGCCGGGCGTAAGGTCGTTGAGGGCCCAGGAGGACAAGTTGGACTATCCCCATGGAGTCAGGGACTATATGCTCGCCGTCCCCAATCTGGACATCAAGGTCTTGATGGCAACCGATCTTATAGAGGACGACGATGGTTCCATAAAGGGGGTCATCTTGGAGGATGGGACCAGGATCACGGCCAAGGCCGTGGTCCTTACCACCGGTACCCACATGGAGTCGACGATCCTAAGGGGGCATGTCGTAAAGTCCGGCGGACCGGATGGGGAGAGACCTTCCCATGGCATCTCTGCCGCCCTTGAAAGGCTGGGCATAAAGCTTGAGAGGCTAAAGACCGGAACCCCGCCCAGGATAAAGCGTGAATCTATAGACTTCTCGAAGTTGGAAGTTGAGAAGGGTACGCCTGGATTTTGGGCTTTTTCGTATGATACGACCCAGATGATTCCCTATGACAGGATGGTGGATTGCTATTTGACCTATACGACTCCTGTGACCCATAAGATCATCCTGGATCATCTCAAGGATTCGGCTATGTATGGTGGCGTGGTGAAGGGCATTGGCCCGCGCTATTGCCCGTCCATCGAGGACAAGGTCGTAAGGTTCCGTAGCCATCCTCGCCATATGCTCTTCGTCGAACCGGAAAGCATCCATACCGATTCCATCTATCTCCAGGGCTTCTCCACCTCCATGCCCGAGGACATCCAGGTCCCCATGGTCCATTCCCTGCCGGGCTTTGAGCATGCCGAGTTCCTTAAGTATGCCTATGCCATCGAATACGACGCCATACAGCCCTTGCAGATCACCAAGGGCCTGATGGTGCGAAACAGGCCAGGCCTATTCGCCGCCGGGCAGATAATCGGCACTTCCGGCTATGAGGAAGCGGCTGGGTTGGGTCTTATGGCCGGTATCAATGCCGCCCGTTACATAGATGGGAAGGAGCCGTTCACGCTCAGGCGTGATGAAGCCTACATCGGGGTAATGATCGATGACCTCGTGACCAAGGGCAGCAATGAGCCCTACAGGCTTTTGTCTTCCCGTTCCGAATACCGGTTGATTACCCGTTCCGACAATGCCGACGAAAGGTTGATGAAGCACGGCTATGAGATAGGCCTCAACAGCAAGGAGCGCTATGACAGGTTCCTGGACCGCATGGCCAGGTTGAAGTTCGCAAATCAGACCATCGAGAGCACGTATGTCGGAAACAACGAAAGGACTGACCAATACATGATTTCCCTGGGCTATCCAAAGCCGGTCGGTTCCATCTCCTACAAGGAGATAATCAGGCGCAAGGATGTCTCCTATCAAAAGCTGGTGGAAGGAGAGCCTAAGCTCGTTCCCCTGACCGACGATCTTGCCGACAAGCTGGAGACCGATACCAAATACGAAGGCTACATCGCCTTGGAGAGACGCGATGTGGAACGGGTCAGGTCCTATGATGACCTCAAGCTTCCCAAGGACATCGATTATTCAAGGGTGGAAGGTTTGTCGCTGGAGGCCCGAGAGAAACTGAACAAGTTCAAGCCCGAGACTCTGGGCGATGCCTCGCGCATAATAAACATCCATCCCGCCGACATCGACATGCTTCTGTTCTTTGTAAGGAAGCTATATAGCCAACAAAGCGGCAACAGCGAAGGACAGCAGCGATAGAAAAGGCCCAGCCAGTGACTGGGTCTTTTCTTTTCGTCAAAATCCCTTGTTGGTAAGGCTATGCGAAAGGTCTATTAGATGCTTGAGGTTGGGGACGGAAATTCTGGAGATGTCGGTCACGTCATACCAAAGGACGCCGCTGGGGAACTTGGCCTTGGCAATCACGCCGTTGGTGTTGGCGACCAACTTGTCGGCAAGGTTCCTGCCGCATTTGAAGGTTATCGATACTAGGCCATCCCTGTCGGTCAGAAGCAGATAGGTGCGACCAGACTGCGGATCACGGAAACTTGAAGGACGGGAACCGCCCAGCGACTTGTATTCGACAGGGTAGGAAGCATAAATGTAGTTCTTTATGTCCAGTTCAGACCATTTGACCTGATCAGGGCCCGAAAAGTCCAAGAGTTCCTTGATGGCGCCATTGCCCAAGAACTTGGCGGTCTCGGAATCCTCAGGCATCGTGGTATCGATCAAGCTGGTCGGCGCAGGGGTATTTGGATTCACGGCCTTGCCATTGATGATGGGAACGTAGTCCTCGTCGGGATCATCGGAGTCAACCACTACCGTCCTGGTGATCACGGTATCGGAGCCCTCATCAACATTAGGCTGTACCGTCACCACGCCCTTGCTGTCATCGTCCATCCCCTTAACCTTGTTTGTAGCCTTTGGGGCATGGCTCTCCTTATGGGTTGCGGTCAGCGAGATGGCCAGGGCACTGAACCAGGATAGCGCCATTAGGACATAGAGGATCACCACGACTACTACTGGCACTGAGGTCAAGACCGTCAACCAACCGTCAAGGTTTCCGACCCCAAGCAAAACCAAGACATACGAAAGGATTATTCCGATAAGCCCCAAGCCCAGCAATATGCTTGTCAAAACCAGGGCTGTCTTGCCTTTGTCGTCGTTGATGGCATGGTAGACTTTGTCCGAAAAAGACCAGTTATCCATCGAAAAACCTCTTTTACGACTGTTTCCTAAATAACATTATGTAATAATTCGCCGATATTTCAACGAGTAGGTGACTTTAAACAATCAAGTAACTGAAAACGAAGCGAAAAAAAGGCGAAAGGTTATCGAAACATACCATAAGCTTAATTGAATTAAGTAGATCAAGCCGCAAGATGATAACAAAAAA
>DHEG01000007.1:22768-26684 GCA_002399765.1 Caryophanales bacterium UBA4856
AAATGGTGGAGATGACGGGAGTCGAACCCGTGTCCAAATGAGGCACTGCCTAGGGCCCTACAGCTTAGGATGACTTGGATAACCCATCCCGCGGTGTCACCCGACCGATAGGACAAGATCCAATCCAGATGTGTCCCTCCATGGCCCTGGTTTGGGCTGGCCATTGGATAAGCCCGGTCTTTTTGCCCTGTCCACGATGACTAGGCTAGATTGTGGCAGAGCTCCGTGAGTCCGGTTTTTTTGCCGGACACCGAATTACAACCTGTTAGAGACTAACGGTTAGTAAGCGGCAGCCATGCGATAGGCAGGCTGAGCACGGAAGAGATTAACATTTTTCTTGGCACTTGTTATTGTGTGAGGTCATTACGTGACCGATCGGCTGCTCCCTGGGTTCCTCCTCACCTGTCGAAACCAAGACATCCCCAACAGTGAGAGTCATCCAGTAACCTCGGCATTTCCTCCGAGGCATTGAGAGTATAAGGACATAAATATCCATAGTCAATAAAAGGGCGACCTTTCGGTCACCCTTTGACGACTGACTTATCGAGACTAGATTATCTGTTTGTTCTTTAGGACAGGAACGGACAGTTCGTGGACCAATAGCGGCAGTAGGCCCAAAAGCAAGGCATAGCCCCAATACTCGATGGACAGGCCGCGGCCGTGACCTGTGAATAGATTGGTGAGACCGGGGACCTCGGTTACCACGATCTGCAATACGATACCGGCTCCGAAGGCAACGATGAAGAACCAGTTCTTGCCTTTGAAGACATGGATGAAGGACTTCTTGAGGTTGGACATGCCGATCATGTGGAACAGCTCTGCCAAGGCCAAGGTGGTGAAGGCAGTGGTACGGGCATCCTCGAAGATGGTTATGGCCGCCAAGGCCTCATATTGGTCTTGGGCATCGAAACCGCCGCTGACGCTGACGTAGGCAGCAAAGCCCGAACTTATGCTGGCCTTCGCCTGAAGAGTACTCAAGAAGGCATCGGGATCTGTGGCTACGAATGTCCCGGCTTGGAGTTGGGCTGCGATCTCATCCCAAGTCAGGTCAGGCCGGGCCTTCGTCAAGATCTCCTTTAGATCCTCCGCATCCATCAATTGGAGCCAAGTGAGGCCGTTGTCATAATTTATGGCATTGGCCATGTTGGTTGTTTGGTAAGAAATCGAGTTTATGCCTATCAGCACCGGAATCAGGAACGCGGCAAACACCGCGAAGAAGATCACCACGCCGTAGAACAGGTTGAACTGGAAGCCACCGTGGGCAAAGACGCCATCATGAGGATTACGGGGCTTGTTGCTCATGATATCCGGATCCTTGTCGTCACGCCCTAAGGCGATGGCGGGCAAAGAATCGGTGATCAGGTTTATCCACAGCAACTGCATGGCGGAGAGAGGCTGGATTATGTTTGCCACAGTCGCCAGGAACATCACCAGGATTTCGGCGAAGTTAGAGGAGAGCAGATAGAAGATCGACTTCTTGATGTTGGCGAAGATGCCACGCCCTTCCTCGACTGCCTTCTCTATGGAGGCGAAGTTGTCATCGGCCAAGACCATGTCGGCTGCGCCCTTGGCCACGTCGGTGCCGGTGATGCCCATGGCGATTCCGACATCGGCGGCCTTAAGCGAAGGAGCGTCGTTTACGCCGTCTCCGGTCATGGCGACGATATTGCCATTCTCCTTAAGGGCCTTGACTATCTGGACCTTGTTCTGGGGGGAGACACGGGCGAAGATCCTCACGGTCTTGACGTCATCCCTTAGCTCTTCGTCGGTAGCGGCATCGATCTGGGCTCCGGTCATGGTCTGGTTCTCGCTGGTCGCAATGCCCAACTCCCTTCCGATAGCCAAAGCGGTATCGGCATGGTCACCGGTAATCATTATGGTGGTTATGCCGGCCCTATGGAGAGTAGCTACTGCCGGCTTGGCCTCCATACGAGGCGGATCGATCATTGCCACCATTCCGACATAGACTAGGTTCTTCTCGTCGATCTGGGATCCACCGTGGATGGCAAAGGCCAAGACGCGGAAGGCCTGAAGGGCCAGATCCCTGGCGGCCTTGTTTATCTCGTCGATGTCCGATTGCTGTATATCCTTTATTACTCCACCTTTCATTATCTTATCGGTATGAGCCAGGATGGAATCCAAGGCGCCTTTGGTGAACATGATGGTCTTCGAGCCATCGGGCTGCTCGAAGGCGTATTTGGCGATGACGGCATTGGCAGGGACATCCTTTACCAAATGCATGGTGGTCATCATCTTGCGGTTGGAATCGAAGGGCATTTCGTTGATGCGAGGCAGATCGGTATTCTCGGTGGCTTCCTTGCCTATCTTGAACTTCTTGGCGAAATCGAGCAGAGCCAATTCAGTGGGATCGCCATAGCGGTCGCCGTTTATGGAAGCGTTGGAATCGAGCATCATGCCTTTGGCAAGAAGCTCCAATTCCGGCACGTTGAGGTTGGCCTTGTCCGCATCGATTATCGAATCGTCGGCATAGACCTTCTTTACTGTCATGCGGTTCTGGGTCAGAGTGCCAGTCTTATCGGAGCAAACGACTGTCACCGCACCGAGGGTTTCCACGGAAGGAAGCTTCCTGACGATGGTGTTGACCTTGACCATCCTTGACATTCCCATGGCCAAGACGATGGTGACGACAGCGGGCAGACCTTCGGGAATGGCCGCGACGGCCAAGGCGATGGCCTGCATGAATAGCGACTTGATGCTTTCGCTGGACAGACTTCCGCTCATCATCTCGGGTATTAGCCATAGGATGCCGACGATGAACATGGCGATGACTATGACCACACAGATGAGACTGAGAATCTTGCCTAGCTGGGCCAACTTCTTTTGAAGCGGGGTCTGCTCATCGGTTTCCTGCAGCATCCCGGCAATCTTGCCTATCTGGGTATTCATTCCGGTGGCTACTACTATTCCTTCGCCCCTTCCATATGAAATGGGGCAAGACGAATGGGCGATGTTGGCCTCATCGCCTACGGCGTGAGAGCCTTTGAGGACAAACTCCGCCTTCTTCTCGGCCGGCACCGATTCGCCGGTCAATGAAGCCTCATCGGACTTGAGGTTATGGGAAATGGTAAGCCTGATGTCCGCCGGGGTTATGGTTCCCTCCTCGAGGATCACCAAGTCGCCCAAGACCACATCCTCAGCCTTTACGGTCTTTAGCTTCCCGTCCCTTTTGACAGTGCAGGATGGAGAAGACATCTTCTTAAGGGCCTCGAGGGCCTTTGAGGCTTTGGCTTCCTGGATGGTGCCGATGGTGGCATCAAGCAAGAGTATTGCCATGATGACACCTACCTCGGCCCAATCCTCTATGTCGTTTATGCCCTGTACATTGTTGATGATGGCGAATACGGCATCGATAGCGGCAGCGATAAGCAAAATGATCACCAGCGGGTCCTTGAACTCGCCGAAGAACATGTGGATGATGCTTTCCTTCTTCTTCTCTACTAGTTTGTTGGGACCGTATTTGGCAAGCCTTGCCGTTGCCTCTTCTTCAGTCAGACCTTTGACTGGATCGGTCCCATATTCCTTGCATACAGTCTCTATGGAATGCTGCGAAGGATCGAATGTCTTATCGGCTTTCTTAGTCTCTTTTCCGGATTCCCTGGTTGTCCGTTGATCAAGGGATTTGTCGTCTTTGTCGATCATTCCTTTCTCCTTTTGCGCTGGCCGTGATAATTCCAGAGATTGGCAAGGCCTTATAACGCATAGGTATTATTGTATCCCAACCCTTATTCGTTCAATCCCCCAAAGACATGAAAACTATAGAATTAGGTGGTTCCCAGTGTTGAAAACCCCATAAGTTGAACTTATAATACCCCTTGCTCTTGGGGATTAGCCAAGTGGTAAGGCTCTGGTCTCTGAAACCAGCATGCGGTGGTTCGAACCCACCATCCCCAGCCAA
>DHEG01000001.1:0-670 GCA_002399765.1 Caryophanales bacterium UBA4856
CAAAGAACACCAAGCCCGAGATGAGACCAGCCCAATCGTCAAGGAACTTGCCGATCTTCTTCCCTAGTAAGGTGGTGATGAAGGAAAGAACGAAGGTGATGGCGCCGATGACACCGAATACAGCCATAGCGAAGGGAATTGTGCTGTCTAGGTAGACGAATCCAATAGAGAGGGCATCGATGGAGGTGGCTACGCCCTGTATAAAGATTGTCGGTAACGAGATTGGCTTCTTGCCTTCCTCTTTCTCCTCGTCCTTTACTTCCTTACGGTCCTTTATCCAGTCTACGATGTTCTTAATTGCCAATAGGGTAAGGATGCCGAAGGCAATCCAGGGGATGTAGGCATCGATGTAATCGGCGAAACCATAACCTATGAAATAACCGATGACTGGCATAAGACCCTGCATGACGCCGAATACCAAGGCAATGAACAGGGCCTTTTGCCATCTCATCTTCGGCTCTTCTATGCCATCCACTGCCCCCACGGTCATGCAATCCGCCGCCATAGAGACGGAGACGAGAATAGTGTTTACCCAATCCATGATGGTTTTATTATAAGGATGTTTATTATCGGATCATCAGTCAAATTGATATGACTTGTAGCCTTTGGCCAAAGCCTTGGCCTTATATAGCCAGGAGCCCTCATCGCCTTGGCCATCGTTGGCGCAGAT
>DHEG01000001.1:914-1411 GCA_002399765.1 Caryophanales bacterium UBA4856
ACCCTTCCCTGTTCATACATTGCCACATAGAGGTTACCGTCTCTATCGATGGAGCAGGAATCAGGTCCATTCATTCCTTGGAATCTATATGGTATGGAAGTCCCATAGGGTGGGATGGACTTACGGTCTTTGTTCAGATTGGCGAATATCAACTGGTTCCTGGCCATCTCGGTGACCCATAGACCCCTTTCGTCAGGGGTCAAGGCCAGGCCATTGGGAATGGCCAACCTGGTTATTACCGGAGTTATGGTCTTGTAGTCCTTATCGACATAATAGATCCCACCGATGGGATTGGTGGAATCGCCTTTGAAATCGGAGAAGTAGAAGGAGCCGTCCGAGGCAAAGACCATATCATCTATGACATAGCCCTTGCTCTTGGGGATTATGGTCTCTTTCTTCTTGGTCTTGGGATCGATGGCCACGATGCTTCCGGAATCCTTGAAGTTTCCGAGGCAGCAAAGGAAGAGACGACCATCCTTATGGATCTTCAAAGCCGA
>DHEG01000001.1:1658-7056 GCA_002399765.1 Caryophanales bacterium UBA4856
TGCAACGGCTCCTTGGATACCCTGAAGAAAGGTTCTGCTTCCTCGGCTGGAATGTCCCTTTCCGTGAATGGCACATTCACCAAATCCTTAGTTTTCATTTCTAGTTCCTCAACTGAATTCTATAACAACAAAAGGAAACAAAAGAAAAAAACGTCAACATTCGAAAAGAGTGATAGCCTTTGTTTGCTTTTGAAGGATGACCGGGAGGCAAGACCTTATGAGAAAGAGGGCTGAAGCCAACGATGCCATAAAGAATAGCAAGGTGATTAACAATACCCTTAATGCCAAGGCCAATGAACTAATGGCCCTGGCCAAGGTAAAAAGCGATGAGCTCCTGGTGCAGCTGGGGAGTAGGCCGACGGGTCTTAGCGATGGTGAGGCGGAACAAGCCATCGACAAGTACGGCAAGAACCTGATCAGGAGTAGCAAGAAGAACAACGTCTTTTTGCGGTTGGTGCATGCCTTTGCCAGTCCCTTCAACATCATGATGTTGGTAGTGGCCATAGTGAGTTTCGTCACCGACTGGCTCAGTGGGGATGTCGATTGGGTCACCCCCGCAATCATCCTGGCGATCATATTGATTTCCGGCACCTTGCGATTCCATGAGGAGAACAAGTCCTTCAGATCCACCGCGAAGCTAAAGGAACTGACGGAGAATACCACCACCGTGCTTAGGGATGGCACCCCCCGGGAATTGCCCAATGGTTCTTTGGCTGTCGGGGATGTCATAAGGTTAGGGGCGGGGGATATGATGCCGGCCGACGTCAGGATCATCGCGGCCAAGGACCTGTTTGTCGATCAATCGGCCCTGACCGGGGAATCCAACCCGGTGGAGAAGGTCGTGGAGCTTGATCCCACCAGGACTATAGGTGGCATATTCGACATACCCAACATCGGCTTCGAAGGCTCCAACGTGGTTTCCGGCACCGGCACCGCATTGGTCGTGAATGTCGGTGGGGAGACGGCCATGGGAAGACTGGCGGCCAAGGTGATAGAGAAGCGGGGAAAGACCGCCTTCGAGAAGGGCATAGACTCCATCGCCAGGATGCTGATGGGCTTCATGGGGGTAATGGTGCCCATGGTTTTCCTGATCGAGGGCCTGGCCCATGGCAATTCTTCCGATTTCGCCCAGTGGATAAAGGCCTTTACCTACGCCCTGTCCATAGCCGTCGGCCTCACGCCGGCCCTGATGCCGGTCCAGGTGGCGGGGGACCTCACCAAGGGGGCCCTCAACATGTCCAAGAAGGACGTGATCGTGAAGGACATCAACTCCATCCAGAACTTCGGGGCCATGGATGTCCTTTGCACCGACAAGACCGGGACCTTGACGGAGGGCAATTCCACCTTGTCCGAGTATGTCGGCTTCGACGATCAGCCCAACGATTCCGTGATCGACTATGCCTTCCTCAACTCCAAATACCAGACGGGTATCAGGAACCAGCTGGATAAGTCGATCGTCGAATATATGGATACCCGGCCAGATGACGAAGGACGTCTGACCGCCTCCTATCGCCGCTTAGACGAGTTGCCTTTCGACTTCGAGCGGAAGATGCTCACCATCCTTGTCTCTACCGACGATCCGGCTAGGAACCTGATGATCACCAAGGGCTTTCCCGGGACCGTCAAGGACAAGATCAAATACATAAAGGAAGGAGACGTCATACGGGAAGCCACTCCCGCCGACATCGTCAAGATCAAGAACACGGCTGAGGGATATGGCTCCTTGGGAGCCAGGGTCATCCTGGTCGCCTTCAAGTATGTCGACAGGACATCCATTTCCTTGGCTGACGAGAGCGACATGACCTTCCTGGGCTACATCACCTTCAAGGACTCGCCAAAGTCCTCGGCCAAGGCAGCCTTGGCAAAACTTCGGGCCTATGGCGTCCATGTCAAGGTCTTGACCGGCGATGGGCTGGCCGCATCCATGACCCTTTGCCAAAGCACGGGGTTTGGCAACATCAAGGCCATCTCCGGTCCCAAGATCGCCCTCATGGATGATCGGCAATTGTCCAAGGCCGTGGAGGACTGCGATCTGTTCGTGAAGCTCAGTCCTGACGACAAGCAACGGATAGTGAAGGCCTTGAAGGCCAACAGGCACGTGGTCGGGTTCATGGGCGATGGCATAAACGATGCCCCGGCCTTGCACGAGGCCGACATCGGCATCTCCTTCAAGGATGCCACCGACATCGCCAAGGAAGCGGCCGACATCATCCTTTTGGAAAACGATCTGGGCGTCTTGTATGACGGCATCATCGAAGGCCGCACTTCCTATTGCAACATGATGAAATACCTCAAGGGTCAGTCCTCGTCAAACTTCGGCAACATGATTTCCCAGTTGATCGGCTCCATCTGGATTCCCTTCCTTCCGATGCAGCCGGTCCAGATAATCCTATTGGACATTATCACGGACATCTCCTGCGCCGTGATGCCTTTCGACAAGGTCGACGAGGAGATGATAAGGAAACCCTGCGACTTCTCCGTCAAGCAGATAAGGGACTTCATGTTCATGTTCGCTCCCCTGTCTTCGGTGATAGACATGGCCACCTTTGCCTTCCTGATGTATTACACCGTGCCGGGTATGGCCGGCGGGGCCTATGGCGCGTCTACCACCAACGCCGCTTTGTTCGCGATGGCCTTCCAGACCGGGTTCTTCATCGAGTCGGTCACGACCCAGAACTTCGTCTATGCCTTCCTAAGGACTGAGAAGATACCCCTTATCCAGTCTTCGCCTTCCCTGTCCTATGGCTTTTCGATAGTCCTTTCGGTCCTGGTAGGCTTCTTCGTCATATATGTCCCCGGTCTCCAGACCGCCTTGGGCTTCGTGAGCCTTCCCGGCTCATTCATCGGGGTCATGTTTGGCTTCATGGTCGTGTACCTGCTTTTGACCCAGCCGGCGAAGGCGTTATACAAGAAGATATATGGCCGCCTGCTCTAGATGACGTTCATGTTGTCCCGGACCAATTCGTCTACTATGCCATCGCCTAAGCCCGTCATCGGGACGACTATGAACTTGGCTCCCATAGTCTCGGCTGCCGTCAGGAATATGTCCCCGGCCGGGATTATGACATCGGCCCTATCGGGTTTCAGCTTGAACTTCTCCATCCTCTCCCCGACCGAATATTGCTTCAGCTTCCCGTATAGTTCCCTAAGATCCTCGACGTAGAGGACGTTCAAGCCCTTCTTTTCCTTATGCTGGGACATCTTCCAATAGCGGTTGATGTTTCCTCCCGTCCCCACGATCTCCAGATTTCCGTATTTGTCCCGATAGTCGGCCAACTTCTTCTTGAATCCCTTCCAGGTCTCGGGCCTGTCCTTCCCGGCCAGGATCCTTAAGGTGCCCAATTCGAAGGAATTGGATTCCGTCGGTTTGCCCTTGGAGAGGAGGGAGACCTCGGTAGAGCCCCCGCCGACATCGATGAAGACCCACCTGCCCTCGTCGAGGCTGAAGTCCTTGGCGATCCTGGCGATGGTGTTTGCCTCCTCGTTCCCGCTTATTATCTGGACGTCGACACCGGTCTCCTTCCGTATCCGCCATATTATGTCCTGGCCGTTTTTGGCCTCGCGCATGGCCGAGGTGGCCATGGCCCGATAGTCGATCACGTCATAGATCTCCATCAGGTTCTTGAAGCAGGCCATGGTCTTGACCAATTGCTCTTCCTTCTTGATGCCGATGGCTCCGGTCTTGAAGACATCCACCCCCAGCCTAAGGGGAATCCTTATTTCCTGGACGTCGTAGTCCTCTATCTCGTGTCTCTCGTTTACGTAAGTGTTCTTGATCACCAATCGGGCTGCGTTGGTCCCGATGTCGATGCCTGCGTAATAACCGCTTCTCATTTCTTTAGTTCCTTGCGTTCCAATTCGGCCAACTCCTTGTCATCCTTCTCGAGGTAGTAGTCGTAGAGCTCTTCCTGGCTTCGGAAAGGCTTCTTGCCATTGGGTAGAATGGGTAAATACTTACCCGAGCCATCGACAAGGGCCGCCTTTTGGTTGTCGGCCATACCGTAGTCTACTATGGTCTCCAGTTCCTTTTGAATGTCAGGGTCGTAGATCGGGGCGATGACCTCGATGCGGTTATAGAGGTTCCTGGGCATCCAGTCGGCCGAGCCCATGAAGTAGAGGGGGGTTCCGCCATTCTCGAAGATGAAGATTCGGGAGTGTTCGAGATAGCGGTCTATTATGGCGTGAATCTCGATGTTGTCGGATATCCCCCTTACGCCAGTCTTGAGGGAGCAGTTGCCCCTTACCAACAGCTTTATGGGCACACCTGCGGCCGAAGCCTCATAGAGGAGACTCACCATCGGCTTATCGGTAATGTGGTTGATCTTGATCTTTATCCCCGAGGGCAACCCCTTCTTGTGGTTCTGCTCCTCCTTCCTTATAAGCCTTTGGAATACCGACTCCATCTTCAAGGGGGAGACGAGGAGGTTGTTGAACCTTACCGGCGCATAGGGCCGGGCGATCATGGTGAAGATGCTGTCGATCTCCTTGACGATCTTCCTATCGGCCGTGAACAAGAGACAATCGGTATAGGTCTTGGCATTGCCCTCGTGGAAATTGCCCGACGAAATGACGGCGATGTCAGGCCCGTCCTTGACCTTGACGAAGACGATCTTGCCATGGACCTTGAAGCCCTCTGCCCCGGTTAATACCTCGCAGCCGGCATCCCTAAGCATCTGGGATATCAGGATGTTTGAGGATTCGTTGAAACGAGCCATCAGCTCTACCATGCAGGTCACTTTCTTGCCGTTTTGGGCTGCCGCCACCAAGGCCTTGACGACCTTGGAATTGTTGGCTGCCCGATAGATGGTGGCCTTTATTTCCTTGACCCTGGGGCTTATGGCGCATTCCTGGAGGAACCTTATGAAAGAGTCGAAGGACTCATAGGGTACATGGATCAAAAGATCCTTCTTCCTTATCCTGTCTATAAGGGAGATGCCCTTTTGGACTTCGGGTATCTCTATGGAAGGCCAAGGCTCATACCTGAGTCCCTTGCCAGGCACATAGGGGAAGTGCATCAGGTCCTTGTTGTTATGGTATCTGCCTCCCACGGTCACCAGATCCAAATCGTCGACGTCTAGTCTCTTTATGAGGTCCTTCTTCAGGTCTTCGGGAACGCCTTCCCCAAAGATGGCCCTGACGGGCATGCCCTTGCGTCTTTCCCTCACCGCTTCCGAGATTGTCTTGAGCACACCCTCTTCAGGATCGCTTTCGACCTGCATCTTGGCATCCTTTGAGAACTTAAAGGCATAGGCATCGAAATGCTCATATCCCATTTCATTGAATATATAAGGAAGATGGAACCTAACTATATCGTCTATGTAGATTATGTAGGCCTTGTGGTCCTTGCCATCGGGGAGCCTTACGAACCGACCGATTGAAGCCACGGGCAAAGAGACCA
>DHEG01000001.1:7231-9315 GCA_002399765.1 Caryophanales bacterium UBA4856
GAATCGTTCACTTCGGAAAGGTCGGCGTTCTTGGTGAGTATTATCGGGTTTATGTAGCCCGACACTTCGCGCATGAAGAAGTCGTGGGCGAAAGCCTTCTGCTCTTCGTCCATCTGGTTCTCGTCGATAAGGCAGATACCCTTGGCGGCCAATTCGGCGAACACGTGCTTAAGGACCTTGTTGTATTCCCTGGAATACTCCTCGGTCAGTTCCACGATCCTGTCGACCGTATCCTTGGCGGTTTTCACTTCGCCCTTGATTCCCGAGGCCTTGCTAGCCGCAATCCTTTTCAGTGAGGCTACCCTCACCTTGTAGAACTCGTCGAGGTTGTTCGAATAGATGCCAAGGAATGAAAGTCTCTCATACAGGGGGACGTCTTCCCTTTCCGCTTCCTTTATTATCCGGTAATTGAAAAACATCCAGGACACGTCCCTTTCGACATATCCGCCTTTTTCCAATAGCGCTTTTCCCTTAGATGTAGCCATTGGTTCCTCCGTTTCCAGATATAGATTTTACTCTTACCTCGCCTTTACTTATAAGTCAGTATTTCCCTTCCTGGTTAAGTGATATATAATCATTACGAAATTTTGGAGGCACCCATGAAGATAGTGAAAGTGGATCCAACCCTTTGCATCGGTTGCGGAACTTGCTGTGCCATCGCTGACGCGATATTCCATCTAAGCCCTGAGGATGGCCTCTCCAAGGTCATAATCCCCAACGGCGAGCTCAAGACGCCGGAGCAGGAAGACCTTGCCGGCGAAGCCAGGGACTCCTGCCCAGCGGGGGCCATCTCGATCGAGGAGAAGTAAAAACTCCGGATCACTCCGGAGTTTTGCTTTGGCTGTTTTGGGCTTTCCTAAGTTCGCAATCGCGTTTGATCCTATCGACTATGGCCTGGGGAAGCTCGACATATGATCCCTTGGCCAGCTTGCCTAGGCTTATCGATCCGATCCTGATCCTCTTTAGGCTCTTGACGTTCTTGTTGAAGTGCTCCATCATTCGCCTCACCTCGCGGTTCTTGCCTTCGTGGATCGTGACGTCATAGGTGGCGCCATAGATGGAGAAGGAAACCTCCTTGGCCAAACAGGGGGCGGTAAGGCCATCATCCAGCATTATGCCCTTTTGCAATTCGGCGATCTGGTCCCTGGTAAGACGGGAGTCTACGGTGACCTCGTAGGTCTTGTCGGGCGAAGAGGAGGGATGGGTCACCAGGTTGGCAAAATCGCCATCGTTGGTAAGGAAAAGCAGCCCTTCGGAATTTATGTCCAAGCGACCGACGGGGAAGACCCGTCCAAACTTTGGGGGCACCAACTGGGTAACTAAGCGGCGGTTTTGCGGATCGGAGGCCGTGCAAATGAATCCGACCGGTTTATAGACGGCGAAATACACGAAGCGCCCCTTTGACTCACTCAAGGTCAACAGTGGCTTTCCCTCGATCTCAATCTTGCAATCGGCAGGGAACCTCGAACCCAGTTGGGTCACCAATACCCCATCGACTTTCACCTTGCCGTTGCTTATCAACTGTTCGGCCTTGCGGCGTGAGCAATATCCCCGTTCCGCTATTATCTTCTGCAACCGATCTTTGCCATCGCTTGCTTTCCTGTCAAACATTTCTATGCGCTCACTTTCTTGAACGGCAATCTGTCTATGACCTGGAGCCCCAATTCCCTGGCGAACCTCACGGCTATCGCGTTGGCATCGGGGTCTGACAGCTGAGTCGGGGAATGGGCATCGATGCCTATTATGCAGGGGGCCTTCATCTTGGCTACCAAAGAGAAGAAAGCATAGGTGGGATAAGTATAGCGGTATTCGTCACCGATCTTTCGCTTTCCTGACCTGATGCCACCGCAATTTATCTCCAAGGGGATCTTGCATTCCAAGGCTGTCCTGATTATATCCTTCGACACCTTTCGGCAGTCACTGTCGAAATAAGGGACTTCCGAAAGGAACAGGTCGGGATGGACCAGGCAGGAGTAAAGCCCGGTCTTCATGGCCTCACAACAGGTTTGGCCATAAAGATATAGGTTGTTGGCGTTGGTGGCTTTGCCAAACTTGGCGTATACCTGATGCTTTTCGTTCATGGC
>DHEG01000001.1:9530-10394 GCA_002399765.1 Caryophanales bacterium UBA4856
TTCATGCGATCCATGTATTTCTTCTTCAGGGCGTTTATGGAATCGACATAGCCATGGAAAGAGAGGAAGTCCGCCCTTATGCCAGGCTCCGAATAGCCTGGATACATGGCATGATCCGAGAAGCCCAAGACCGCCAAACCCATGCCGAGGGCTTGCTTTACGTAGTCTTCATCGATGCCGTCTGCATGGCCACAGCGGAAGGTATGAGTATGATAATTTGCATTAAGCATCTTTTTTACCTCCCTTTATGTATTTTGTCTTGTATAGCAATAGACCAGTGGCGGGGGCTTTGAACTTCTGGGCGGCCAGATCCGGCTCATCCAAACGCTTCCTTACGCTTTCCAAAGTCCACTTCCCCAAGGAAACCTGTACGGCTGCCCCTATTATGAACCTTACCTGGTAGCGGAAGAACGATGGGCCCTTTATGTACACATAGATCAGCTTCCCGCTTCTCTTCTCGACGGTCTTCAAGTCTGCTATGGTCGAGACGAAGGATTTGCTCCTGTCGCTTTTTACATCCAAGGCCGCAAAGGATGAGAAATCATGCTTGCCAACGAAGAGAGCGAGGGCTTCCCCGAGCAAAGCCAGATCCAGTTTTCCCCAAGGCCTATAGAGATACCTTCCCAAAAGGGGATCTTCAAGGCCGTTGTCGATCCCGTAGCGGTAAACCTTCATGTGGGGCGAGGCATGGGCATCGAAAGCGGGGCTGACTTCCTTGACGGATATGAACTTAACCGACTCGGGAGTCGATCTGCTCAGGAAACGGAAGAGATGGTCTATGTCGATGTCCTTGGGCAACTTGAATGACATGCAATAGTCGAGAGCGGAGACTTTGGCATCCAGGCGTGAGCAGCAGGAGACCTT
>DHEG01000006.1:0-306 GCA_002399765.1 Caryophanales bacterium UBA4856
TGTGGGCATGCCTACGTCGACGAGACCTTCTGGCCGCTGCCCGGGGTCCGCGAGGTTCAGGGGCAGGAGGCTGATGGCCTGCATCGCCATCGGAAGGGACGAGTCGGGGCACCTGGACCTGCTCTACGTCGGCGACGGGTACCCGACGGAAGCGACCCTGAGGAAGGCCTGGACGGGCAAACTGGGGATGGTCACCAGGCTTACCCACGACGACCTGCCCTGCTACGAGGACCTGTTCAGCTCGCTCGGGGTGCCTGCGGCGAGCCAGGACTTCGAGAAGTCCACGGCGCCGGGATCGCACGAGGC
>DHEG01000006.1:540-2140 GCA_002399765.1 Caryophanales bacterium UBA4856
CGCTGGCGGCTGATCGCGATGGCCGGCAAGAAGATGGCGGGGCTGGCCGGGATGCTCAGGGGAGAGTCACCAAAACTTAATTCATACTAAAGATCAATTATTGACTAATTTAACCAAGTATTGCAAAGAAGCTTTTTGCCTTTAGCCTTAAATGGAAAAGCAGTAGCCAATAGATAGGATTTAGGAAAGGTAAGATAAGCGAGAAAAGCAATACTACGTTCAAAAGCAGGCTTTTATAAGTATTTCAACCGTTGGTTGGGCGT
Organism: Caryophanales bacterium UBA4856; assembly: GCA_002399765.1. GTDB lineage: Bacteria > Bacillota_I > Bacilli_A > RFN20 > CAG-288 > CAG-568. Next base: position 804 of record DHEG01000006.1, read on the forward strand.
ATATTATCCAACGAGTTGAGCGATTTCAACCCTAAGATGTTAATTCCAACCAACCCAAGGCTTAATCTCTAAGTGCGGTCAGGGAGAGTTCCGCAAAAGGAGAGAGCCTATGAAGGTCATAAAGAAGGAAGGGGATTTGGTTAGGATAAAGTCTTATCCATTGGGCAGACTAGCCTACATCCTCAAGAAAGAGACGATGAGAGGATGTAGTAAGTGCAAGGTTTCCCAGGCCGAAAAGAGAAGAGTCAAGGAAGAGGCGAAGAAAAGGCTGAAAGAATCAGGGCACTATATAGCCCTTCAGCTATTCGCCGATGACGAAGAGATAACGGTAGTCGTATAGAAAGAGGACAAGCAAAATGATAAAGGAAACATTCGGTCAAAGATTCGCAAGGCTAAGAAAGGCGAAAGGGCTCACCCAGGAAGCGGTAGCATCCAAGCTCAACATTTCCGGTCAGGCAGTCAGCAAATGGGAAAACGATCTATCGGCTCCCGATATCTCCATCTTGCCAGACTTGGCTGACATCCTTGGAATATCGGTAGACGCTCTTTTGGGAAGAGAGAAAGACGACGTGGTAAAGATAGCCACGCCGCAGACCGTTCCGTCAGTCGCCCCTGTTGCCTCATCCAGTAAAGCCGAAGAAGCCCAAACTCCAGAGGAAGACCCCAAAGGTTCTGCGAAAGACTCGTCTGGCGAGGCCAAGGAAAGCGAGGAGGAGGCCAAGCCAAAGGTTGACAAGCCTGCGGTTGACCTCAAGGACCTCACCTTCCACGTAAAGGTCCTGTCCCATGAAGGGGACATCGTCAAGATGAACCTCCCCCTTTCGATTGTGGAAGCGATGGCCACCCATGAAAAGGATGGGTCGCTGAGAATCGAAGGTAACGGAGCCATGGGAAGCCTAAACAACATAGATCTCAGGCAAGTCATAGACTTGGCTAAGCAAGGCGTCTTGGGAAACATAGTAAACGTAATGAGCTCAGATGGTGACATAGTCAAGGTCTACATAAGCGGTCCCGAAGACAACAATGATGATTCGTATGAGCTTTTCGCCAATCGCCATAAGCACCCCAACAAGAATTCGTTCTCGTTCAACACCGGTGACCTGTCCAATCTAGGGGCGAGGATATCCAAGGAAGTACAGTCGGAGATCGGCGATGCCTTCGGCAGGAAAGACGACGAGGACGATGATGTGGATGAGAACGATGAAGACGACATCGATGACCAAATAGACGAGATCCAGGATGACATAGATTCAGTCAAGGACGACATAAGTGACCTCAACGACGACCTTTCCGATGAGGACAACGATGACGTAGCCGACACCGAGACAAAGATTGCC
>DHEG01000006.1:2383-7421 GCA_002399765.1 Caryophanales bacterium UBA4856
GATCAGATGGCCTCGGGCACTGGCGACATCGATACCCTCTCCGCCCAGATAAAGGAGAAAGCCCAAAAGATAAAAGATCTAAAAGCTCATATCCAGTCCCTCAAGAGAGGTGCCGACAATGAAGATAAAGATAAGTCCGAGTAATGGAGATGGCTTCTTCAGCCATTTGACGCTCCATTTTCCCTTGGCATTGCTGCCTATGGCCATCCGTCTGGCAAAGAGGTTTGGTGGTGACGAGGAGTTGGAGGGATTAGATATAAGTAAAGTCAAGGATGCTTTATCAGACATCAAGGCTTATGTAAAACGTAATGGTCATTTCACCATGGTCCATATAGTTTCCGGCGATGGAGACGAAGTATCAATTGAGGTCTAATATCACTTGCCACTTGCCCCAATCCTTTTTCGAAACCATAATATCTATTGCTCAAAGGACATAAAGAGCTATTTTTAGTACGTATTTAAAACGTTATGGTCCATAAAGGCAAAAGGAGGACAAGATGTTTAAGAAAAAGAGATTGGCATTGTATGTTTTGACCTTGCCTTCTACAGGTGGAGTCCTTATAGCGTGCAATAGCAATCCAAGCAGTGGCAGCGTGAACTCAAGTTCAAGTTCTTCCTCAGGTTCTTCATCCTCGAGTGGCACGGCTTGGGCGAAGGTCGCTTGAGATACGGTGTAGTCATAGGTGTTATCATCGCCACCATTGTCAAGGTAATCCTCATTGGCCGGAACCAATACTGCCTCGGCTCCCTCATCGGTCACGAAAGAGACGCTAAACTCGCCAGGCTCATAGACCGTACTCGTCGGCTCACCCAAGATCCCAAAGCTGAAGGAGTAGTCATTGGCGGGATCGAAGGAAAACGAAGGAGACAGGAAACTGGCATCTTCGCCCTTGTTGGAAGGAGAGACTATTATGTTGCCACCATAGGCATTCTCATTGGCCTGGCTGACGGCAGACCTATAGGTCTTTATCTTGCCGATGACCTGCTCATCCACATCGTCTATGCCATCGGGAAGCCCCGTGCTCTTCAATACCAAGATACCGGTCTTGTTCTCGCCGCCATCAAGGAAACCGGCATTCTCAAAGCCATGCCACTTAGGAGTAAGGAAAGCCAATTCGTTATCGGTGCTTTGGATGTCGTTGGTATCGGCCAAGGGGACAATCAAGGCCATGAGCATCAGAACGCCTATTATCACGAAGGCTGACAGACTGCTCTTGTTCTTGGCAAAGCGATGCAGGGCATCCTTAAGGAAAGAAGTGGGTTTTGTCTCGAAGGACTGTTCCTTGAAGATCCTCTTGCCCAAATAGACAAAGTCGGCATCGTTTATGTGGGCCTTGGAACTCAGGACATCTTCGCCAGAGTCGCGCTTGTATTCCTGTTTCATTTCTTGGCCCCCATTCTGATGCGTGGATCGATCCAGCCATAGGACAGGTCGATAAAGAGACCACCCCCCCAATCCGATCATGGTTTAGATGGCCATATCTACCATTATCACGTTATAGTCCTTGGCTTGGATGGCCTGGACAAACAGGGTTACGATACCGGGTATGGAGTAGATCTGCTCAAGAATCATCGATCCGCTCAAGATCGAGATGAACTCACCGATCACCATGGGAAACAGAACCACGCCCGAATTTCTCAAGGCATGGTGGACGATGGCCTGGCCTTTGGTCAAGCCCTTGGTTCGTGCCAGTACCATGAAGTCATTGGACATGACTTCCGTCAATTCGGCACGCGTGTATCTCGTGAAACTCGCCACGGAGCCCAAGGCCAAGGTGGCCACTGGTATCACATAGCCCAAAACCTTGGTCCCCACATCGGAGGTGGAGTCGGAAGGCCAGGTGGTTGGCAGCCACTTTAACTGATAGCCAAACAACGAGATCAAGAACGAGACGAGGACGAAGCTCGGAACGGATATGAAGATCATCACCAAAGTCGAAATTATGGAGTCGGTCAGTTTGTTCTTCTTCACCGCTGCCCATATCCCCAATCCGAATCCAACGGGGACATCTATCAAGGTGGCATATATGTTTATCTTTATCGAATAAGGAAGCCTTACGGCAATGATGGACATGATGTCTTGACCCGGTGCGATAGAAGAGGAAACGCCCCAGTTCCATTGGGTGAAAATGTTGTATATCCAACTGCCATATTGTTCCAATACGGGCTTGTAGGAGAAGTAATATTCCTTACCGGTTTGGGGATCGAGCAAGGTTATCTGGGCCGTATCCTTCAAGTTGTAAGGTATGACTTCCATATATCCCAAGTTGACTTGCTGCTGGTAGAAGCGCAGCTGATCGCTAACTTGGCCTGCCGGAGAACTGACAGGCAATAACTTCATTAGAAGATACGTCACTGACAATATTATGAATGCCGTAAAGAATATCAGGATTATTCTTTCTAATGTGTATTTCCACATAATTCCTCCAGGCAAAGCAAGATAGATTATATGACAACAACCGCCAAAGAACCCAACTACTATTTAACACCAAGCCTACAGGATTCCATACCAATCGCAAACGACTTATGGAATAGAATAAATGGTAATGAAACAAACTTTTTCCAAGAAGACGATAACGATTAACTGCCTAATCGCCTTGATGGTTGCCTTTTCTTTCTTTGCCATGGCATATTTTCTCACCGACAGTTCCTTGTCCTCGGTGAAATTGTCTAATTCCTTTGCCATCGGTGGCGCTATGGATCTAGTCACCGCTTTGCTGTACTGGATTTCATCCCTGGGGACCTTCGACATCGTCTCTTACGGCCTGATGATCTTTTGGGGTTATCTCTTCCGGAGATCGTACCGGGACAAATACGGGACCTATTATGATTATTCACAGGAGAAGAAAGCCGAGAGAACGAGATATAAGGCTAAGAGAAAGGCATTGCTAATTCCTTACGGAACAATAGGCATCGTATTTTTGATCGTTGGCTTGATCCTGGCCTTCTTCAGATTCTAGCCAAATGAAAAAAGCACAGGCTTGACACCTGTGCTTTTCTGCTGGACTCAGTCTTGGAATCAGTACTCCATCCCGGCGTCAGAGGGTGCGGCAGGCGCAGCCTTCGGCTCGGGGATGTCGGCAACACCAGCCTCAGTGGTGACCAATTCGGCGGCGATTGAGGAAGCATTCAGGACAGCGGAACGTGTGACCTTGGTAGGATCGACGATTCCGTTCTTGTAAAGATCAACCCACTCACCGGTCAAGGCATCGAAGCCAACGCCCTTCTTGGCATGTTCCTGCTGATCGATGATATCGGTAGCGGAATAGCCGGCGTTATCGGCAATCTGACCAAGGGGAGAGGTCAATGATTCAAGGACAGAGGAGATACCACGCTGTACATCGTTGTTGTCATCCTTGAAGGTATCCTTCAGCTTTAGATAGACATCGACCAAAGCCGCACCACCGCCCAGGACCAAGCCCTCGGCAACGGCAGCCTTGGTAGCATTCAAGGCATCCTCGATGTGGAGCTTCTTGTCCTTCAACTCAGTCTCGGTAGTGGCGCCGACCTTTATGACGGCCACGCCACCGGAGAGCTTGGCGATTCTCTTCTGGAGCTGCTTCTTGTCGTAATCGGAGGTCTTGGTCTTTATCTGGGCCTCGAGCTCAGCCACATGATCGGCCAATTTCTTCTTGTCGCCATTGCCACCTATTATGGTGGTGTTGTCGGCAGTAACGACTACCTTCTTGGCACCGCCCAAATCGGCGACGGTCAAGTTCTTCAACTCCATGCCAAGATCCTTGGAGTAGAGCCTGGCACCAGTCAAGACGGCTATATCATCGATGGTGGCCTTCTGCAGATCACCGAACTCAGGAAGCTTGGTGGCAACGACATTGATGGTGCCGCGAAGCTTGTTGAGTATCAAGGTAGTCTGGACATCGGCATCCATATCGTCGGAGATGATCAACAGAGGACGATGAGCATCGACGACTGCCTGAAGGACAGGGAGTATGTCGTTGACGGTGTTGATCTTCATGTCGGTGACAAGGATGTAGGGATCTTCAAGCTCGGCAGTCATCCTGTCCTTATCGGTCACCATGTAGGAAGAGACGTAACCTTTGTCATACTGAGTACCCTCAGTGACCTTGAGTTGAGTCTCGACAGACTTGGATTGATCGACGGTGATGACGCCATTCTTGCCGACCTTCTTCATGGCCTCGGAGATGATGGCGCCTATTTCAGGATCGCCAGAGGAAACAGTGGCGATGTTCTTTATATCCTCATCGGTCGTGACCGGACGGGACTCTTCGACCAAAGCCTTGGCGACAGCCTGGCCAGCTTTCTTTATGCCGGCGCCGACAAGGACAGGGTTGGCACCGCGATTGATGGCATTGACTGCCTTGTGGATTATCTCCTGAGCCAAAAGGGTTGCGGTGGTGGTGCCATCGCCAGCGGTATCGTTGGTGTTGTTGGCGACCTCATAGATCAGCTTCGCACCCATATTCTCGAACTTGTCTTTCAATTCGATGTTGCGCGCGATGGTCACGCCATCATTGCAGATCAAGGGTGAGCCATAACCCTGATCGAGAACGACATTACGACCCTTGGGACCAAGGGTTATCTTGACGGTATCGGCGAGCTTGTCGACACCGGCAAGCAGGGAATCCCTTGCATCCTTACCAAATCTTATTTCCTTTGCCATGTTGTTATTTCCTTTCTAGGCAGCAAACCTTAGTCGAGAACGGCGATGATATCTTCAGCCTTAATCAAAAGGTACTTCTTGTCGCCTTCCTTGTAGTCGTTGCTTGAATACTTCTTGAACAAGACCTTCTGACCAACCTTTACGTCAATGGGGACAACATTGCCCTTGTCATCTTTGGCGCCGGGGCCGACAGCCACGACGGTTGCAACGCCATTGTCGTCCTCTTTGCTCTTGATGATAATGCCCCCAACGTTCTTCTCTTCGGGGCCAGTCTCCAATACGACATAGTCTCTCAATGGTTTAATCATTGCATCCTCCTATGCGCTAATTAATGGTTCTTCATTGACCGCAAAGTAATATAGCACCGGAATTAGCAAAGTCAACCTGCAAGTGCCA
>DHEG01000006.1:7601-8182 GCA_002399765.1 Caryophanales bacterium UBA4856
GCGTAGTGCTTGTCGAGGCCAGTTATGAATTTCTTGCTGAAGAAGTGGCTAAAGAAATGAGCAAGCTTCATTCCCAAAGTCGGAACTATGACCGTTTTGCCTTTGAAAAGACCTTTTACGGCCACTTTGGCTACCTTCGTGGCGGAGACCGGTTTGCTTTGGAAAGTCAGGTTCCCCGCTTTCTCGAAATTGGTTGCCACCGGACCCGGACAAAGAATCGAGATTGAGCATTTGGAATGCATGGCCTTAAGTTCGCGCCAATAGCCAAGGCAAAGATAATAGATATAGACCTTGGTAGCGAAATAAGATGCCATATACGGGGCGGGGGCAAAGGCCGCGGCCGAATCGGTGACCAACACCCGTCCTTTCCCCGCCTTGGTGAATCTTCTCAGGAATTCCTTGATGAGCATCTGATTCGAGATGACGTTCAGCTGGATCATCTTCTCCTCGCGTCTGTCATTCTCGATTTTGGTGAAGGGACCAAAGGTCCCAAACCCGGCATTGGCAAAGAATATGTCTATACCAAGACCTTCGGTTTGCCGCAAAAGGATCGCGATTCCCTCATCGGTCGATAGATCCAG
>DHEG01000006.1:8409-10507 GCA_002399765.1 Caryophanales bacterium UBA4856
CCAATACCAGAAGAGGCACCGGTGATCAATGCGGTGCCTCCCTTTTCATTTCTTTTCATCAGCGCCTTTTTTCACGTCCTTGGTCTGTTCTTCCTTCTTGACGGGAACAACGGCGGTAGCCTCAACCATGCCATCGGGTTTAACGGTCTCGACCTTGGTTGAGTTGCCGTTGCTGTCGACTGTATACACAGTTACGGGATCGATGCCGGTGAGGGCGAGGGATTTTTGACGATCGTATTGGCCTTTTATGGTAACGACACAGGCGGCTACGATGAATCCTAAGGCTGCTCCAATCAAAGCCCCGATATAGCCACTGGCTCCGCCGTCAAAGGTAACGGGGCTTCCGCCGGTAGCGGAGGCCAGGACAGCGGAAGAATCGGAGAACATCAATTGCTTCGAGATACTTTCCAAAGCTGTCGTTTGACCGTTTATAAAGTCCTTGGCTTCGGAAAAATAGCTGATGAATTCAGTGGAAGGCTCCTTGAACTCACCATCGTTGTCCTTCTTATGCTCAAGGTTATCGACTTTGTTTTGGGAATAAATCATGTTTTGCTTAGCTGCGCTCAATTGGCTGGTAAGTGAGGTGATGGCACTTTGCAAGGTATCGCTTCCGGAATTGCCAGAGTTGTTCATGGAAGCCTGGAGACTCTCGATTTGTGACTCGTAGTTAGCTGCTTGCTGGCTGTAGACGGCGACCTGTTGCTCATAGTAATCGATGTATTCGTCTATGGTATAGCCAGCGGAGAGACCGGATAGATCGACATAGCCGTTTGAATTAATGGACGCCTGCCTGGAGGTTATTGCCGAACCGTTGCTAACGTACGAACTTGTATCCAGATTAGCCGAAGCTTGGCCGAGAGTCATTTGGGTGCCATCGTTGTCGACCGTCGTCCAGGACCCGAATTGACTTTCCAAGTTAATATATAGATTACTCAAAACGCTATATTGCGAAGTGAGCAAACTAAGCTTTTGATCGTAAACATCATAAGGCCCTACGGAATCGTAGGTTGATAGATTGTCAGACATGTAGAAATTGTCTTCCAAACCGGATATATAGTTATTTACCAGGGCCATGGCAAAGGATTCGGCAACACTAGAATCGTTGTTGAACAAAGCTATGTCCCCGGTGAGAATGAAGTCATTTACCGAATACATCGTTGTGGTGGTTGTCGTCGATCCACTGGTAGTGCTGACTTCATATGAATAAGGTTTGAACACAAGGACCGACTTTTCGGTAAGGTCGGATTCATCCAAGGAATCATACTCGCCAACCGCATTCTCTTCAGCTTCATCCTGGGTGGCTGAGGGATTGTCCACCAAATACTGAGCAACGGCCTTCTCATGAGCGGCGGATATGGTGTCATCGATATTGCTTATCGAAATTATATTGCGGAAATCGGCCGTAACACCGGTGGCCAAGAGATAGATGGGAGCATAGGTTCCAGTCAAGGAGTTTCCCGAAGAATACTTGGTTCCAGACCTTTGGCCGACGTTTATTTTCATCTCCACCGAGACTTTTTGATTCGTGGGGTTATAGATGTACTTTACCGAGACATAGCCCACGATGGCGCAAACAAGAGTTGCGCCCAGGACCCAGTACTTGAACTTGTTTAGGTAGTGGCCGATAGCTCCCCATGACAGCGAGCCTGGCTTCTCTTCGTCGGAACTATCTTTTATGACGATCACTTGTCCATCATTATCGGTAAGTAGGCCCGCGGGAGTCGTCTTCTTTTCGGAAGATTTATTTTCAGCCATTGTGTTTTCTCCTCCAATGGAAATTCATATGGATTATATCCTTATGTACTTATGTTTCCTAATCTTTGCCATCGCCAACATCGTCATTGCTGCCCTTGGGCATCCAAGTCTTTACCTCGGTCTTCCCTTTGGCATCCGTGGATTTCATTTCCATGGTCATCTCAAGGGTTTCCTTGAGAAGGGTCTGCTTGCTCTTATCGACGCTCTTGGAGTAGAAGAGGGAGCGGTAATCCCAGTGGATGTGGGAGAGGATTCCCTGTTCCATCAAGAAGTCGGGGAAATTCTCCTTGCTATCATCCACGCCTTCTGCCATGCCCTTTTGGAATACAACGCCTATGGTGCG
>DHEG01000016.1:0-4675 GCA_002399765.1 Caryophanales bacterium UBA4856
CTGCCACCGAAGATGACCGGCTCATCCTGGGCCAGTTTGGCATACTGGAGATAGAGATCGTTGTTCTTTTGGTCCGTGATCGGATAGTAAGGCTCATCCTTTGGACCATTCCATTCCTTTGGGTATTCGTATGTGACTATGGTCTTGTCGCTATGATCGGCACCCAGCATGAAATGCTTATGCTCGATTATCCTGGTGAATGGCACATCCCTTTCGGTGTAGTTTATGACGGCATTGCCCTGGAAGTTAGGGATGTCCAAGGTCTTGGTCTCGAAGCGGAGGGAGCGATATTCAAGGGTTCCCAGTTTGTAATCGAAATAGGCATCGATGGGTCCGGTATAGACGATCTTGTCGGCCAAGGCACCCAACTCCTCGCGATGCTCTAAAAAGTCCGTGTTCAGCTTTACATCCACGCCTTTGAGCATGCCCTCGATCAGGGAAGTGTATCCGTTTACGGGTATCCCTTCCCACTTGTCATTGAAGTAGTTGTTGTCGTAGGTGAACCTGACGGGCAACCTTCCGACAATGTAAGGCGGCAATTCCGAGGCAGATCGGCCCCACTGCTTCTCCGTGTAGCCCTTTATCAAGGCTTCATAGACGGTCCTTCCGACCTTTAGCAAGGCATGGGTCTCAGCGGATACATCAGCCGTTATGTGTTCTTTGGCTACTTCTTCCTGGATCCTGGCCTGGGCTTCGGCCGGAGTCTTGGTGCCGAACAATTCGTAGAAGGTGTTCATGTTGAATGGCAGATGGTAAAGCTTGCCCTTGTAGTTTGCCAAAGGCGAATTGGTGAAGCGGTTGAATTCCCCGAACTTGTTGTAGAAGTCCCAGGCTTCCTTGTTGGAGGTGTGGAAGATATGGGCGCCATAGACATGGACATCTATGCCTTCTCTTCTCTCGGTCCTTACATGTCCGGCGATGACAGGCTTCTTGTCCACGACCAAGACTTTCTTCCCGGCTTGGGTTGCCAGATAGGCGAAAGCGGGGCCGAACAGACCGGCTCCAACCACCAAGTAGTCATATTTGCGTTTGGACATTTAAAGGTTGCTCCTCACTTTGATTCTAGAATCAAAAGCCCTGGCAGACAAAACAAAATACATTTGATTTAGCGTGGCAAGAGATCTTCATAGAAGGCGTATTGCAGCACATAGCCATTGTCAGTCTCCTTGATCCTGTAAACCATTATGAAATAAATTTCTTTCTGATTACTGGAGGCAATGGTCAAGCGCTTATGGAATGAGGGTCCATTTACCCCAAATGTCTTGTCAACATATACGGCCAATTCGTTAGTATTCAAATCATCCACCTGGAAAATGCCTTTGCTTAAATGAAGTGCAAAGGATGGACTTGAGCCCAAGTTCACTTGGTAATAATCGAGTAGATCGATGTTGTCATTATCCTCCTTTCGCCACGGCATGGATTGAGCTTTGTCCTTGCCGTAATTTAGTATTTCCATTTGACTTTTGATGTCTTTTGCAAAGTCATCTTCCCCGAATAAAACACCACAGGCATATAAGGGCAAATGGAATATCCCATCCTCGATTTTGGAATTGCCCGGATAAAGAACAATTTGGCGGCCGAATATGGGCAACTTCCCATAGGTCTCTTTTATCTTTTTTAATGAATTTATGGTAAATCTATTGCCACTTTTTACTTCCAATGGATAAATTCGTAAGTTCTTCCTAAGGAGAAAGTCGGCTTCCATTTGCTTGTTCTTCCTGGAATAGTAGAAAAGACTTCTATTATTAGAAGCCAATTCATCGGCCACGAAATTTTCTATAAGCATTCCGAAATTCACGCCTATGTTTTTGCTGATGAGCGAAAACATATCTTCTTTTCTTTGACTCTCCTCCCAGAAAGTCTTGGTTACCAAAAGACCTATATCTGCCATATACAACTTGAAAAATGGTCTTTGAGCATTGACAGTCAGATTAAATTGGAAATCGGACGCATTTGCGCATTCGTATACCGTTTTCGACTCTCGCAGCCAATCTAAAGGTTCGGAAAAATTCCTCATTTTGGTATCGAATGATGTGTTTAATGCATTTAAAAAGAATCTATTGTTTGGCTTGCCCAATTGTGAAGGAATGAAGTCGAATATCTCTCTTACCTTTCGCTGCTCTTCTCCGGAATATTTGCCAATATCCTGTACATATAGGTTTAGGATGTCCTGCTTTATTTCCTCGACTTTAATAGATGTATTTAGATTTCCGCTCTTGCCTGATTCAATGAATGTTTCGACAACTTTTGGCATCCCTCCAACCACTAGATAAGCCTTAAACAGCTGCATCATTCTCAGATGCAGGCCTTCGGGTAAACTCATACCCGACCTAACCGCAAAAGCCATGTTGTTGAAATCTTCCTCGTTCCCCGTGTTGTAACAAAACTCTTTGAAATTCAATGGATAGATGTTCACGTCATGCTCTTCGCTAGGCAAGAAGTGCTTCTGCTTGTCTTTGTTCAAGATACCCAGAATTGAACCGGTCTCTATATAAGAGAAACGCCCATCTGCTACCAAAGGTTTTATTAGACTTCTTGCTTCAGGGCAGAACTGTATTTCATCGAGTATTATCAGCGATTTGTTTTCATAAAGTCTTTTCCCATAGTTTGATTGCAATGAAAAGAAAAGCTCATCTAGGCTCCTGAAATTCATGAAAGGCTTTCTTTCGACTTCATTCGTAAAATCCACATGGATGTAAGACGAAAAATGTTCTTTCCCTAATTTGTCCGCTAAATAAGATTTCCCCACACGTCGTGGGCCCTTTAGAAATAAAGCATTGACCTTTTTGTATCCTTTTGCCCATTCGACCATGCTTTCATAAACGTCGCGCTTTAGATCCATAATGCACCTCGATTAATAAAAAGAGCTAATAAATAGCACCTAGATTATAAGTCAAAGCAACTAAATAGCACCTAGATTAAGAAAGCGGATGCTTAAAACGCACCTAGATTAAAACTCAGCAAGACCAATTGTGCCTGGATCGGGCATAGATAAGCATGAATTCCCATTAATAGATCCTGTAAGCGTATTTTTGGGCTCTAACTAAGGTAATCGATGACGTTATTACATATAATTAAAAGAACTATTTGCGTTAACAATGATTTTTGCCATTCGTTAGATAGTGAGAGAGAGGGATGCCATGCTCGAACTTATAGATATTAAGAAAGACTACCCTTTGGATAAAACCAGGAGTGTCCATGCCCTGCAAGGCATCAGCCTTTCGTTTGGCGAAAGTGGCTTGGTAGCTATTTTGGGTCCCTCCGGTTGTGGCAAGACCACCCTGTTGAACATAATCTCTGGCCTCGACAGGTACACTTCCGGCGATTTGGTCGTGGACGGTGTCTCTACCAAGAGATACAAGGATCGTGACTGGGACGATTATCGCAACAAGAAAGTCGGGATGGTCTTCCAAAGCTATAACCTGATTTCCCATCTGAACATCTTCGAGAATGCCTCCATCCCTCTTACCTTGGCTGATGAGCCAAAGAAGGAGATAAGGAAAAAGACCGAGGAGGCCTTGGCGGCCGTGGGTTTGGCCGACCAGGCCAGTAAGCATCCGAACCAATTGTCGGGTGGCCAACAGCAGAGAGTGGCAATAGCGAGAGCCATAATAAACAATCCATCCATAGTCCTGGCCGACGAGCCTACCGGTGCCTTGGATAGCAAGACCTCGGTTCAGGTGATGGATATCCTTTCTTCCCTGTCGAAGACCAAGCTGGTGATAATGGTCACCCATAACCGGGAATTGGCCCTTTCCTATGCCGACCGCATCGTTTCCATGAAGGATGGAATAGTGGAGTCCGACAAGCCCAACGAGAAGAAGGTAAAGGAATCCACCACCGGCATTGCCGATGAGAAGATGCTGGAGACCTTGACCACGAAGATTCCCGTTGCCAAAGCCGAACACGTCAAGAAGGCCAGGATGTCTTTCTGGACTGCCTTCAAGATGTCCTTCCAGAACATGATGACCAAGAAGGGACGGACCACCATAACGGCCATCGCCTCCTCCTTTGGCATCATCGGCGTCGGTCTGGTCTTGGCGGTATCCAACGGCTTCAGCTCCTACGTGTCCAGACAGGAAACGGAGTCTCTGTCCAAGTTTCCGATAAGCATTGAGCAATATGGCATCTCTACCGATACGGTCGATGAGGAGTCGGAGGACGATACCTTGCCTGAGTACCCCGATACCGATACCGTCTACATCCAGAAGCCATCCAGTTATGCCTTGCACGTAAACAAATTGACTGACGAATACCTAGACTATGTAAACGATATGGATTCTTCGCTTTATTCCTCGATAAAGGCGAGCTATTCGGTCAATGCCAATGTCATAACCGAGTCCTTTGCAAACGGAGATAGCGATCCGACTTACGAGACCATCGATACGACGCCGCTTTCCGTGCTCGAAGACCTTACCGGCAGCAATTCCTACTGGACCCAGCTTCCCGGGGATGAGGATTTCATCATGTCTCAATACGACCTAGTCGATGGGACCTATCCTACCCAGGAAAACCAGTTGGTGCTAGTGGTAGACAAGTACAACAGCATCTCCCAGTCCACCCTTGAGGCCTTGGGCTTCAATCCGGATCCCGACACCGGTGAATACGAAGGCTACAAGGAACTGACCCTTGAGGATTTAAAAGACCATGATTACAAACTGATATCCAACGATGA
>DHEG01000016.1:4968-6516 GCA_002399765.1 Caryophanales bacterium UBA4856
TTTCATGTCTTTGTTTGCCGATATCACCATACCGTCTGCAATCCAAGACGATCCCTCTTCCTTCCTGACTGCTTTGGCCCTTTGGTATGCTGCCAATCCCTTGCCATCCGCTGAATCCGAATATGAATCCTACCTCGAGGATTTCACCGCTTTCCTTGCTGGTGAGGGAATCGATTTCAGCAATTACAACTTCGTGGACCATCTTGATACTTTCGTGGCGCCCTCTTCCGGGACTGACAGGATCGAGCAGCTCTACGACGACAGCGATACCACTTTGAATATCGTCGGTATCGTAAGGCCCAAGAGCACGACCTCTTTGGGAATACTGGGAGATGGGGTCTACTACACCAGCGGCTTGACTGACAAGGTCTTGGCCGATGCGAAGGATTCCAAGATCGCGGGTCAGGCCAACGATTACATGATGCTGGATTTGGCGACCATCGCCGATGATTTTTCTTCCATTGCCGACTCTTCCGATTTGGCCTCCCTCGCCACGGGTCTTTTGAAGTTCTACAGCATGTTCGACGCCAACCAGACGATAACGGCCGACACCTATCTAAGCCAAAGGCAAAAGGTGGGTTCGGAAGTGGGGATATCCTCGATAACCGTCTATCCCAAGGATTTCGATTCCAAGTCTGAGATATTGGCCTACCTTGATGCCTATAACGAAGGCAAGGAGGATAGCGAAAAGGTCGTGTATACCGATATTGCCGGCATGTTCATATCCTCGGTCGGGACCATGGTCAACATGATTTCCTTGGTTTTGATAATATTTGCCAGCATCTCCTTGGTCGTGTCCTCGGTCATGATCGGCATAATAATCTACGTTTCGGTAATAGAGCGGACCAAGGAGATAGGTACGCTGAGATCGGTTGGGGCCAGGAAGAAGGATGTCGGGCGTTTGTTCATAATGGAATCGGTGGCCATAGGATTGCTGGCTGGCGTATTGGGAGTGGTCACTACCTACATCGTCAGCATCCCGATAAACATCATCGTCGACCATGTATATGCAGATTACGACATAGGGAGCATTGCCTTCCTAAATCCTGTCGCGGCTATTATCCTTATATCCATATCGGCCCTCCTGACCTTCATAGCAGGCCTTATCCCCTCTAGGATTGCGGCTCATCAGGATCCGGTGAAGTGCTTGAGAAGCGAGTAGGTATAGAAAATGTCACCCAAGAAAAAAGAGTTACTTATTAATTCGATAGTTGCGTTAGTGGCAGGAGCGGTGGTTTTCCTGTTGGTATTCTTCTTATATGGTAGCGACAATCATATTTATGCCCGCCTATCGAACTCTTTCTTTATCCCTGGCGTATGTTTGGTGGGAATGAGTCTCATGGTCCTGATCGTGAGACGTGGAACATTCGACCTAATGAATTATGGAATAATGTCTTTTTTCAACAGTTTCAGGAGTCAGGAACAATATGATCGTCGTTTCGTCGACTTTAATTCATATAGGGAAAGCAAGGAGCAAAAGAGGAAATACACATCGTTTAATTTGTTACCCTACCTAATATTAGGGGCAATATTGTTAGTGATTGCCCT
>DHEG01000016.1:6823-8580 GCA_002399765.1 Caryophanales bacterium UBA4856
TTTTGGATATTCTTTCTTCAGTAGTTGCAATTAGTGCCTTGGTAGCTTGCTCGCCTTCGACTAGCTCATCTAGCAGTGTTGCTTCGTCTTCGAGTTCTTCTACAGGCTCTTCGAGTTCGGTTTCTGTTGATGACGAGGGCTTCTCGGTAACCAGCGGTTACGATGAATTGACCCAGCCGGTCACTACCAGTGACTCTTCGACCGAGTGGAGCGTGCCTGTAACAGGTGCTTCCGCTAAAGAGGGCTATGTCGCCAAGTCCTATGCTGGCGCCACCTATAGCGAGAAAGCTGATATTTTGGAGAAGCTCGAAAGCTGGACCTTGGACAACAATGTTGGTGGAATCCCTTACTATGAGAACTCCAGTTATGTTATGTATAACGACCGTGTCTCCGGTTTGTTCGACCACGAGGTCCCCGGAATAGGCTGGGGTGTTGGCTATTCGACCATCACCGAGCCTATGGCAGCCGAGACCAACGAAGATTACAAACTTTACTACCACACTTGGACCGACCAGCTTCCTTCTAACCTCAATCCTTGGAACTCTCAGGGATCCGATGTCGCAGATGCTTATTCAATGATTTCATCTACTTATTATGATACCAAGCCTAATTCTTCCAAGACTGGATATAACTGGGTCAACTCATTGGCTTTGACTAAGCCAATTGCCTTGAACGAGAATTCATCCACTGGCCTCGCCACAAAGTGGCGTATAGAAGTACGTCAGGATGTCACCTATAGTACTTTGTCTAGCAAATGGGCTTCGAAGTATAACGGCCGCAAGATTAATCTCGAGGATTATCTCACTCCCTTCCTTATTACCTTGATTGGCAATAATAAACAGTATCGTGCCGCTGACCTTCAGGCTGCTTCTACTGGCGGTTTGGTGAATGCTGATAAATTCTACGCCGATACTGCTAATCTCGACATGGTTGATGACTGGGACGAAATAAAGGAGATTTGGGTAAAGGATAAGGTTGGTCTCACCCCGTTTAAGTCTGTCGATTCCGATGGTACTGTTCATTGGTTCCTGGATTTCAACTTGCTTGCTCCAGTAAACCAGTTCAATGCCATGTATCGTATCACCAACAGCAACTATTCACCGGTCCCCGAGGAATTCTTCAAGGATTTGAGAACCGATGCTGGCAAGACTGCTGCCGATGGACCCGCTGTCGACCTTTGGGGCCAGGATGCTGATTCTGTCCTTTCTACTGGTATATATACCTTGCAGGAATGGCAGGCCAACAAGTTGATTACCTTCAAGAAGAACACTTCTTACTATGACTCTGACTCCTATAACCTTCCTGGTTACCACGAACAGGTTTTGTCTGATTCCACTGCGGCTTTCGAGTTGTTCTTGAATGGTGGCTTGGATGGTGTGTCCATTCCTGCCGCTTCGGTTGCTCAGTACAAGAGTGATCCTCGTGCCAAGGTCGTCTCTGGTGATACCGTAATCAAGCTCAACAACAACAGTTCCGATATCGACACCTGGGAAAAAGAGTTTGGCGCAGATGGCATAGTCCAGCCTCATAGTGCTGACATCGACTGGTCTTCGAAGGAACCCGATACCGATGTCAACAGCAATGGTTCGTTCATTCCTGCCAACCGTTATGTAATGAGCAACTCCAACTTCATAAATGGTCTGTATTATTCGATCGACCGTTCTACTTACGCCGCAACCAAGGGATACACCCCTGCTCAGGGTTACCTCTCTACCGCTTACATGATCGATCCCGAGAACGGCATATCCTGGCGTGAT
>DHEG01000016.1:8753-9464 GCA_002399765.1 Caryophanales bacterium UBA4856
GTCAAAGGCCGAAGATTACTTCGGCGAAGCGGCCGATGAGATAATCGCTGATTCCAACGGGACTTGGAAGGATGGCGATACCATCACCTTGCAGGTCTTTTGGATAAGTCAAACCGATGTAACCAACAACTCCTCAGTGGAAAATTACTTCATCGATGCATTCAATGCATCCACAGCTCACACCGAGCACAACTTGACCTTGGCCTTCAACAACATCGCCACCGCCGATTACAATGACGCTTATGACGCAATGCTCTATGGCGAGACCGATCTTGGCTCTGGCGCTATTACCGGAAACAGTCTTGATCCTCTCGGATTCATGTCGGTCGTCTCTTCCGATCAGTCGATTAGCGGTGGATTCACTCTTTGCTGGGGAACTGACACATCTGTGTACGGTGGCACCAACCCGTTGACTTATGATGATCTTCCTTGGTCCTTCGATGCTTTGTACCTCGCTTCTACCACTGGTGCTGCTGTCGATGCTTCTGGTAACTCCATAACCATCTTCCAGGCTCCAGAATCCGAACTTGAATATGCGGATGGCGTAGCTACCGGTTCGTTCACCTATGAATATCCGGTTGTCGAAGGCTTGGATGTAACGTTCACCGAATTGGTTGTCTACTCTTATCAGACCGGCGGTGTATCTGCCGATTACACTGTAGGCGATGCTGGTGCCTTGACCGTCCTTAGCGATGATGGCACTGAAGTGGG
>DHEG01000016.1:9735-18602 GCA_002399765.1 Caryophanales bacterium UBA4856
GCATTGAGCTAATAGGGTCCATTAAGTCTCAAGTAGCCCTGTCGCTTCTAAGGAGAAAAGAAGCCGACTGGATTAACACCGGTCGGCTTTTATTGTTTAATATGTATAATATAAAAAATAGAAATTGCCCAAAACCAGGAGGAATCTATGTGGAAATACACGTTTGAAAGAATTGTGCTTGTTTTCATCACTATCTTCATAATTCTTTCGCTGACTTACATCTTGATGAAACTTCTACCTGTGAGCAAACCTGTGGGTTTGGTCCCTGCACAGATAGCCTTCTACGATAAACAGGTTGCACTAGGGTACATGGTTAAGTACACCGACTTCATCCCCACTGATCAACTTACGGCTGATACCATCAAGGTCGTTTCCACTAATCCTGCTCATACTTATTACTACAACTATCTTCCTATAATGAGCCAGTACTTCAGCTGGATAACCAACATCTTCACTAAGTGGGATTGGGGCACCTCTACCGCAATCAAACCCAATGCGTCCGTGATGTCCATTATCGGCGAGCGCCTTCCGTATTCCGTTAAGATCAACATTTGGGCTACTCTAATTGATATACCCATTGGTTTCGGTTTGGGAATTTGGGCCGCCGTCAAGAAGAACAAGCCGACAGACACCGTCATTTCCACTTTGATAATGATATTCATCTCCATACCTAGCTTTGTCTTGGTTTCCTTCATGATCCTGGTATTTGCCTATGGCACTGGCAATGTCTCTCTGGCTACTTGGCCTGCTGATTCGGCACCCTTGAGCTCAAGGGTGATGGGGTACTTCATTCCTGTTGCGACGCTGGCGGCCGGTTCTATCGCCGGCTTCACCCGTTACACGAGAGCCGAGCTGACAGAGGTTATGTCTAACGATTTCATGCTTTTGGCCCGGACCAAGGGGTTGACCAAGAGTCAGGCCATCGTAAGGCATGCCTTGCGTAATTCTGGCGTGGTCCTCTTCCCAATGGTTATCGGTGAATTCATTTCTGTTCTCGGTGGTTCGATGATTCTTGAACAACTCTATGCCATTCCAGGCATCGGGAGCCTATTCGTCACTGCTTTGGGGCAAAAAGACTACAACGTAGTCATGGTCGATATGGCAATGTACACCGCAATTGGTCTTTTCGCCAACCTGTTCGTCGATCTCTCCTATGGGTGGATCGATCCACGTATAAGAATGGGGGCCAAGAAGTAATATGGAAAACGAAAACAAAAAACCTAGTTCCCTGGATTCCTTTTCTCTGGATGATACCCTTGGCTCTTCTTCAGATGACTTCAAATTCGTTCAAGAGAACTCGAAGATCCATGAGCAGAGGTTTAACACCAAGCCTGTCTCCTTCTTCGCTGACTCCCTGCGTCGTTTTGCCCGCAGCAAGAGTTCGGTTGTGGCTTTCATTATCATTGGCATCATCTTCCTATTTGCCATAGTGGTGCCATTTGCTGATTCAAATGGTGTGGACAGCACTAGCGAGGACACCCAGTTGGCCTTCATAACGCCCAAATGGTATGGCTTTGAAAAGGCCGGATTCCTCGATGGCGGCCGCAATTACGAAGGTGTCATCTATGATCAAACCACCAAACTTCCAGTCGGATATGATGAAGAAGGACTGATGAATACCCCTACCGTCTATACCTCGACCATTTCCAACGCTTCACAGTATGGCTATGGCGGGAACATCATGTTGATGCCCATAAAGACCGGAGAGGAAGCAGATTACATCTCGCCTAGTGTGACCTTGACCAAGGATGGTGACTATTCCATTTCTTTCTCTGTCCTTTCGACTCCCACTTCCGATGCCTATAGTCCGAGTCAGGTCGAACTTTATTTCCTCTATGAGAACATCTACGGAGAGGAGACCAAATATTTCTTGGTAGATCCCAACAAAGACTATTTGGACAATCCTAACGACGATGATGGGACGGCCCATGTCTATACTGTCGACAATGACACCATACAGAATGCCGTTTTCGGCAATTCGATGTTGACTTCAATCACAGGTAACTTCTTCTTTGCCGTTTTGCCTGATTCTACGGCTACAAACCGTACCGGCGCTCAGTTCAGCGGTACTGCTTTCAGCAATGCCAATGACTCAACCGACCCCATAAATGACTTTGGCTGGACTTCCGCCAATGAAGTGAAACTTCGTACGGGGACATCGGCCTGGACCAACAACGGCGATGCTTCGCTCCAGGGTGCGTATGCTTACTTTGCCGATTTCCGCTATGACACCTATTACAATGCGTTCAAGGATCGAACGGTGAACGGAGTATCAGATACGTACATTAGAAACCTCATCAGCCAAGGCCTCATTTCCTATGACTTTGATACTGGAGCTTTCTCGATGCTTTCCGACGATAGTCCGGTCAGGGCGATAATTTCCAGGACCGAGACCAATGAAGGTCGATACGATTTCACCGTCACCATGAGTTACTATCGATACAAGGGCTATAAGACAGTACCTTATTTCCTCTTTGGTACCAACCAAAACGGCCTTGACTACTTCAAGCTTATCTTTACCGGACTGAGGACTTCCTTGATCTTGGGTATCGTGGTCACCCTTATCTGCATCGCCTTCGGTATGATCTGGGGCGCAATCTCGGCCTACTTCGGCGGCTGGACCGATATCATAATGGAACGTTTCACCGATATTCTGTCGGGCGTACCCTGGATCGTTGTCATGACCCTATTCGTATTGCTATTGAAATCTTCATTTGGGACCTTGCTTTTGGCCTTCTGCTTCACTGGATGGATCGGGACAGCTTCATTCATGCGAAGTCAGGTCTATCGTTACAAGCGCCGGGAGTATGTCTTGGCGGCAAGGACCCTGGGAGCAAACGACATCCGCCTGATCTTCATGCACATAGTGCCTAACGCCATTGGACCAATCGTCACTTCCTCGGTCTTGATGATTCCTTCGGTAATCATGAGCGAGGCTTCGCTGGCATATTTGGGATTGCTAAGCGGTTTGTCCTTCAACGGTCAAGCCCTGGTATCGTTTGGTGTTACCATATCCGAAGTACAGCAATACCTGCAAAGTTATTCCTACTTGACTATTTCTTCTTCTATAATCATCGCGTTGATGATGATTTGCTTCAACCTGTTCGGCAATGGCTTACGTGATGCCTTTAACCCAAGCTTGAAGGGATCTGATTCTGAGTTGTGAGCGAAAGGAGGAATTCTTATCATGAGTGATGCAATAATTGGCACCGGTCCTGAGAAGCCGGTAGTATCCGGTCAGGCTAAGAACGGAGACGTCATACTTTCCGTAAAGGACTTGGTGGTTTCCTTCCGCTCCGATGAAGGGAAGACCCAGGCCGTTAGGGGCGTGACTTTTGATTTGCACAAAGGTGAGACGCTTTGCATAGTGGGGGAATCGGGCTCAGGCAAATCGGTTTCCTGCAAGGCCATCATGGGGATACTCAATCCCTCGGCAATAATCGAAGGCGGTTCGATAATGTACGAAGGCGAGGATTTGACCAAGCTTTCCGAGGCTGGTTTCCATCGCATACGGGGAAACAAGATAGGAATGATCTTCCAGGATCCTCTTTCTTCCTTGAACCCCATCATGAGAATCGGCAAGCAGATCACCGAGGGGATGATGGTCAACAAGGATCGTCTCAAGATTCTCTTCAACGAAATAATCACGCCTGAATTCTCGGCTTACAACTCCATAAGATCTGAGGTCCAAAGCAAACGCTACCGCAAGAAATACGACATTAGGGCCGACAAGAAGGAGATTAAGAAGTTCAAGGAGAGCTCATCTCTTAAGATTTCCTATGCCATAAAGGTAAAGAAGGAAGAGGATGCCAAGAAGATTGACGCTGACCCGTCTTTGCGTGACCAATTGCTGAAGGAAGAGAATGAATTCGCCAAGTCGCTTAAGCAAGAACGCAAGGAAGAGATTGCCAATAGGACAGCCAAGGCCAAGGCTGACCACAAAGCAGCCATAGAGGCCTATAAGGATGCCAAGGCAAAATCCAAGGGACCTTTGAAGAAAGCCAAGATTGCCTTGAAACAGGCCAAGGCCGAGGCCAAGGTGAAGGTTGCGGAATACAAATCCCAGGTAGAGGCTGATTACAGGGCGAAGGCGAAGGCCATAGAGGCTCAATATCCTTCTGAAGGGGATTTGAACGCCGAGTTGTCTTCAGCCAAGAAAAACCTTGAGGAAACTAAGGCCAAGTTCAAGGAACAGAGAAGCGCCGAGATTCAAAACCTAAGGAACAGCCATTCCGTCTCGCCTTCACAAATAGACAAGCAATTAGGTGCCATCAATGCCAAATACGATGATTTGGAAAAGAAGGCGGAGGCAGAACTGGTTGCACCGATTACCAAGAAGATCAGCGAGCGCAAGGAGAAACTCCAGCGCAACTATTTCGACAACTATGTTGCCAAGATCAAGTACACCAAAGCCTATGCCAAGGAGCGCGCCTTGGAGGTCATGAAGGAGGTCGGAATCCCTCAGGCCGAACAGCGGTTCCGCCAATACCCCTTCGAGTTCTCCGGCGGCATGCGTCAGCGTATTGTCATAGCCATCGCCTTGACCGCGAACCCCGAGATATTGATCTGCGATGAGCCTACCACCGCCTTGGACGTCACCATTCAGGCTCAGATCCTTGAACTCATAAACAATTTGAAGATGAGCCGTAATCTTTCCTGCATCTTCATCACCCACGACATGGGTGTGGTGGCCGAGATGGCTGACCGCATCTGTGTCATGTATGCCGGAAAGATCGTTGAGTATGGGACTGCCTACGATATCTTCTACAATCCCAAACATCCGTACACTTGGGCCTTGCTTTCGTCCATCCCCGATCTTGATTCAAAGGAACGTTTGGAATCCATTCCCGGCACTCCTCCCAACATGAACTTCCCGCCGGAAGGCGATGCTTTCGCTTTGCGTTCCAAGTATGCCATGGGTATCGACTTCAAGAAGATGCCACCTTTCTTCAAGGTGTCTAAGACCCACTATGCCGCAACTTGGCTGCTTGACGAAAGAGCCCCCAAGACTGAGATGCCTAAAATCGTGGCTAGAAGAATAGAGACGTCCCTTAAAAAGGCAGGTGTAACATATGAGCAACTCAAAGATAAAGAAGAAAAACTTGATTGATGCCGTCGGGGTCCGTGAGCCTCTTTCTGCTTTTTCTTCGGAGGAAGCTCAAAAGGACAACGCCAAGAACACTAATAAGGTCTCCCATTCCTCTTCTGAGGAAGCGTCTATCTCCGCTTCCCTGAAAGAATCCGATAGGGTGGCTATTGGCAGAGAAGTGGTTGGGGAAGCCGAGCCTGAGCCTGAAGGGGTTGCTGCGCCTGAAGCTGCTAACAAGGTCGTTTCTTCGGGTTCCCTTGTGACGGAAACTGAAAAGATTCCCTCCTCTGATTCGACAAGTGCTCCCGCGGTTTTGAAAGAGACGAGCAATGCGAAGGTATTCCCAACCGTTTCCGAAGAGGATGCGGCTATGCCTGAATGGGAGAAGAACGAACTTAAGAAAGTAACGTTTGACGAAAAGCTGGTTCAGGACAATGTCATCCTCTCGGTCCGCCATCTGAAGAAGTTCTTCACCTTGGGAACCGGCCTGAACAAGACCAAGCTCAAGGCCGTCCACGATGTCTCCTTCGACATCAAGAAGGGCGAGGTGTTCGGCCTGGTCGGTGAGTCGGGCTGTGGCAAGACCACCACCGGCCGTACCATAATAAGGCTCCATATGCCCACTTCCGGCTCGGTCTATTTCAATGGATACCGTATATCTGCCGGCAACCGTTGGAACGAGAAGGAAATCAAGTGGACCAAGAAACGTGGACATCAAAGAATCAGCGAACTGAAATCGACGGAGAAAGAAATCATCTCCGATATGTCCAATACGTCTGATGAAGACAAGGAAAAAGTAGCTCAAATCAAAGCGGAATATAAGGCCAAGATCGCCGCCATAAGAAAGAACATTAACGAGGTTACCAAGGTTCAAAAGGCCAAGATCAAGCAGCATAATTACGATAACCACCACATCGATAAGCACCTTCTGACCAAGATTCAGATGATCTTCCAGGATCCCATAGATTCCCTGGATCCCCGTATGACCGTTGAGGACATAATCGAGGAGGGCCTAAAGATTCAGCATTTTGGCCGGGTTGAGTCAGGCAAACTCAAGAAACAGTGGGATGCCGATTTAGTCAAAGTGGAGTCGGACAAGACTTTGTCTGCTTCCGAAAAGGAAGATGCCAAGAGAAGGCTTGCGAAGGAATACGAGGCCAAGATAGCCGATGCAAGGAACTACCGCAAGAAGGTAGGTGAAGTATTGACTAAGGTTGGTTTGCTTCCTGACTACGCCAACCGTTATCCCCACGAATTCTCCGGTGGTCAGCGTCAACGTATCGGCATTGCCCGTGCGTTGGTCATGAACCCCGAGCTGATAATCGCCGATGAGCCTATCTCGGCTTTGGATGTCTCCATTCGTGCTCAGATCATAAACCTCTTGAATGATCTTAAGGACGAGATGGGATTGACCATCATCTTCATCGCCCATGACCTTTCTGTGGTCAAGTACTTCTGCGAGAGGATCGCGGTCATGTACTATGGCTCACTGGTGGAGTTGGCTTCTTCCGATGAGTTGTTCAGGCATCCCTTGCATCCTTATACCAAGTCTTTGCTTTCGGCCATTCCGCGTCCTGATCCCCTGTTGGAGCAGAAGAGGACCCGTATCCGCTACAATCCGGCCACGGCCCATGACTATTCCAAGCAGAAGCCGACCCTAAGGGAGATAATCCCTGGCCATTGGGTGTTGGCTAACGATGCCGAGATTGCCAAGTACAAGGTCGAGATGAAGCAAGAGGATGCGTCCAATGCCAAGAAGGCAGCCTTCGAGGCCGAGATATCCAAAGAGGTGAAGTCTGACGAGAAGGCTGGCAAGTTCAATTCGAAGTAAATGTTCGTTGCTTCCGAAAATTAAAAGGGATCGTATCGGATCCCTAGTATCCGACGATGGTACTTCCACTCCTTATGAATCGATTGACGTGGATTCAGATACCGACAATGGCTATCTGCGGTTTACCGATTCCAATTCGACGTATTTCTACAAGAATGTGGCTGGTGAGACTTATTTCTCCGTCCTTGACGGAGCCAACAATGTTGCCGATTCCGATATCGGCTATACCTGGGGAAGCTATCTAGCCATTCCACAGGACTCTATCGACTTTTCGGCCTTCCTTGGCGATGGCGACAAACTCCATTACTATGGGTTTGAGGCCAGCAACATGATGACGGCCATTACCGGTGTGGGGAACTATGGCATATCCGGTAATTTCTGGAAGGATATCTATGCCAACGTCTCTGATGGTGCGGTGACTTCCATTGAGGCCGACAGTGTCGCCTTGACTTCAACCAACATCACAGGCACCTTCTCTCTCCATTATGAGACCACGGTCCAAGGCATTGACGAGATCGCCACTCCGGCTCCAATAGAAGGAGATGCCGATGCGGTGGCCAAGTTCAACGAGGTCCTTGCCAACATGAAATCCGAGAAGTTCCAGGCCACTGCCTATGATCCTAACTATTCGGGCCTGAAGAACGTTTATACCTATGTCCCTGATTCTTACCTTTTGATCGAGTCTGATTCGATGGACTACTCTACTGGTGAATATGTTCCCTCCTATACCGGTTATGTGCCTTTGGGCGATGATTCTTCCAGGATTTCCCCATTCAAGTTCTCCCTGAGCTCTGGTACGGTTTCGTCTTCTGGGCCTTCAACAGAATCTTCTCTTGCGGATCACCTTCCTTGGGATATAGATCCCGAAGTATTGGAATTTACCGATACCAGCACTGGTTCTAATACTGGGGTGACTGGTACGTTCACTTTGAATTCCGCCGTTGGCTCCATATCCGCCCGATCATATTTCCAGGGCCAAGACTCTGCCTATGCCTTAGCCAATACCTTTAGCATGAACGTCGTAGATGGAAACATAGTCTCTATCGACTATGACTACAGTTTCTTTGGCATCACTGGCTCCGATCAGGTCGGATTCGTATATGGGGATGACATCGTAATACCCGATGGGTTCGATCCTAGTGGTCTTACCGAATGGGTCCAGCCCTCTTCTTGGGACGAGGCGTATCCTGATATCTATTCCGCCTTGGTCTCCTACTTTGGCGAGACCGGTACCGTCGATCCCGATACCCAGGCGGACTCGGTGCCCTATCTTTTCGATTCCGCCTTCAATGATTATTGGGTTGGGCAAGGCAATGTCACCGAGGGACCGGAAGACGGCGTAGAAGGCTATAACATATACAACAGCAATTACAGCAACGATGGCACGGATTACTTCTTGGCCATGAAGGCTCAGTTGGATGACGCCTCTTCCGGTTTCACCCTGACCAAGCAAACCACCGATGAGTATGGATACGACGTCTACTTCTACCAGGACAACGCTTCTCAGGTGGAGATAATAATCAACGACATGGGAGTGTTCTACGGATACTACATCTACGACATGGAGGCCCTGGCTGACTGACGTTTGGTCTTTTGCAAGCGAGAGCAAGGTGGATGTCACCTTGCTTTTCGTTTGCCTGAGATCTAATACGAGCACCATAGGGCAAAAGATAGTGGCACCAAAGTATATTTAAGTAAAATAGAGTATATAAATAGATTTTAATATAGGATAAGCAACTTAAAGCAAAGAGCAAAAAGCAAACCTCCAAGGTCATGCATGTTTGATTACGGTGACTATGTTACTGAACCTACTACTGATATGGGGCATTTCAATGGCTTTGACGATACTGATTATGGTTATGAAAATTCCAATAATCACCCAGGTGGAAGTATACCTGAATACCGAAGACATGTTTGATGGCATGTATGTGTACGATATGGAGGCTG
>DHEG01000016.1:18782-22917 GCA_002399765.1 Caryophanales bacterium UBA4856
GATAAGACACCGTTTTGGTCATTAGCCTACAGCCGACGGACTATCGTGGGAATCCAAATAATTGTCATTCGGTAGTCACACGGGAAACATTGTTTCCATGCCAGGTGTCTTTGATTTTTTCCGCTAAGCGATTTGAACCGTGAGGCATATTAATTTGAACCCAAATGCCTTATCTTTTTATATGGAAGGACCCCAGTGGCAGACCTGATGATGACCTGTAGGTACTAGAGGGAAAATCGATAGGGGGGGACTGACAAAAGCATGCTTATTTCCTATGACAAGGACAGGAGGGTGTTCCATCTTCATAACAAGGACATCTCTTACTATTTGGTGGTTGATGATAGGGGAATGCTTCAGCATCTTTACTTTGGATCCTACCTTCCTGACATAGACATCGAAGCGATCACTTATCATGACATACAGAAAACCACCTTTCTGGATAAGGAGACCCATAGCGAGAAGGAAGAGCCATTCAGGTATTTCCACCCCGAATCCTCAATGCTTGAGGTGCCGTCGGAAGGGGGAGCCGACAAACGTGGAGGGATGATAGTCATAAGGCAGAAGAATGGGACCGCCTTCACTGATTTCAGGTATCAGGATTATTCGATAGCCAAGGGCAAGCCACTCCTTAAGGGCTTGCCGAGCATTAGGGGCGGTTCTGATGAATGCGAGACTTTGGAAATAAAGCTAAAGGATGTCTTGTCCAATGTGTATTTGCTTGTACGTTATTCAATATTTTCCGACAAGGACGTGATAGTGCGAAGCGCTAGGCTCGAGAATGGTACCAAAGAGGGCGTCTGCCTCGATAAGGCCTTCTCTGCTTCCTTGGATCTTCCTGACAGCGACTATTTCCTTTGCCACTTCCCTGGCGATTGGGAGCAGGAAAGGAGGTTTGTCGAAAACAGGCTAGCGGATGGGAAGCTTGTCATCCACTCCAACTTCGGCTTCTCTTCCCATGCCGAGAATCCCTTTTGCATTTTGAGACGTCCGGGAACCGATGAGCGCCATGGAGAGGCCCTGTCCTTCTCCTTGGTGTATTCCGGAAGTTTCGCCATAGACGTGGACGTAAATAGATGGAAGTCCACAAGGGTATCTATGGGCTTGGACGATGAGGATTTCGCCTATACGCTATCGCCAAACGAGAGCCTCCAGTTGCCCGAGGTCGTCATGTCATATTCGGCTATGGGATTAGGCAAGCTTAGCAGGGGCCTGCATGACCTTATAAGGGACAACCTATTGAAGAGGGATTCCTATAGGAAGGAGGAGCAGGGAATAGTCCTTAATTCCTGGGAAGACACCTACTTCGATTTCGATACCGCGAAGATAATGAAATACATAGGGGCTGCCAAGGACATCGGGGCCAATGTCTTCGTCTTGGATGATGGCTGGTTTGGTCACCGCGACAACGATTCCAGTTCCTTGGGTGACTGGCATGTCAATACGGCGAAGATCGACTTGTCCAAAGTCGTCGACTTTTGCCATGAAAAGGGTCTTCGCTTTGGAATATGGATGGAACCTGAAATGGTCTCGCCTGATTCCGACCTTTTTCGCACTCATCCGGAATATGCCTTGGGGATTCCCGGAGTCGACTTGTCACTTATAAGACATCAATTGATCCTGGACATTGGCAACGAAAAGGTTCGCGACTATGTCTGGCAACAGATTGACAATCTGTTCAAAAAATACAGAATCGATTATCTCAAATGGGATTTCAACAGGTACTTCACCGAGGTCTATTCCCATTTCCTCGGCAGCAAGGACCAAGGCAAGACAATGTTTGGATATGTATTGGGCCTATATGACCTTTTGGACAGGTTTACCAAGCATTACCCCGATGTGTTCCTGCAGACCTGTGCTTCGGGTGGCGGAAGGTTCGACATGGGAATGCTCTATTACTCTTCCCAGATTCAGGGAAGTGACACGAGCGATGCCGTGGACCGATCCTTTAATCTCTATTCGACCAGCTTTGGCTATCCCCTGGCGGTCTTGGGCTCCCATGTTTTCAGCAATGACAGCACCTCTGTCGCCACTCGCATGGCAATCGCTTTCTTTGGGACCTATGGTTTCGAGTTCAATCCCGACAGGCTGTCTGAAGAGGACAGGGATGAGATCAAAAAAGCCGAGACGGTGTATTCTGCCTATCATCTAGATTGCATCCAGAATGGCGACCTATATCGTCTTAGTTCCCCATATCAATCGAATTACCTTGGCATGGCTTGTGTCTCCAAGGATCAAAAGAAGGCCGTGGTCCTTTTCATGAACTACAGGCGTGAGACCCCTCTCAGTCGGTTCTTGAAAGTCTACGGCTTGAAGGATGACTCATATTATGCCAACAACTTGGATGGGCATAGCCATTCTGGTCTTTATTACAAAAACGTGGGCCTCAATATATCCAAACGGCTGACCAGGGGCAACGAGGCTCGTCTCATCTTGCTCGATGAAGTCGACTGAAACAAGACTTGGGCTATGTTTAGCTGCTCATTGCCTAGCCAATTCCTGGCCCTTCACTTCGCCGTCTTTGGCTAATCTGACCGTATAGCTCCCGGTCCCTATCTTTACCTTGGCCTTGGTAAGCTCCCTGTAGGAGTCGGCATAGAGTTTGTTTACTATGTCCCAGTAGTCGGAATTGTTGCAATATACCCTTAGTGAGACACCGACGGAATTGTCGTTGAAGCCGGTGATGACGAAGGCGGGCTCTGGGGATTGGAACACCTTGGTATTGGCCTTGGCCAGGTTTATCAATATCTTCTGGGCCTTGGGTAGGTCTGAATCATATGAGATGTTGAAATTGAGCATCAGGTATCTCGTGGGCTCTGAGGAGGAATTGGTTATGGAGCCTTTGCCGATGACGTTGTTGGGTATGTAGACCACTTGGCCATCGGTGGTAACCAAGACTGTCGACAGTAGGTTAAGTCTCCTTACCGTGCCCTGCACGCCGCTGGTAAGGGTTATGTAGTCACCAACTTGGAATTCCTGAGCGGTGATTAGGATTACGCCGTAGGCGAACGAGGAGATCACGTCCTGGAGGGAGAGGGTGATGCCGGCGATGGCGCCTGCAAGTATGGTTCCCAGCGAGGTGAGACTAACGCCAAACATTCCAAAGATTATGAATATCACTATGCAGTAGACGATGAATTTAACCAAGGACTGGATGAAGTATATTACTGAGTAATTGATAGGCTTGCGCCTTATCTTGATCTTCTTTTCCTTGCCGAGTTTTGCTTCCTTTTGCCTTATCACCTTGGCTTTGGACAGACTCTTCCCAATAAGGAAGTTAATGAACTTGATAAGGTAGTGGGCCAGGACTACCAAAAGAATCGAGATGAAGACGTTTAGAAGCACGTTGGGTCCATCGTCGATGAAGAAGTTAACTATGCTCTCCCACATCCTCTGGAAGAAATTGCTGGCTGTATCGGTCGTTTCTGAGGTGTCGGTAGTGGATGTCGACGAATCGGCCAGCCTTACGCCAATCCCAAAAAGGATATTCCCCGCTGATAATGACATATGTTTTCTCTCCCTTTGTCTTTAGCCTAATTGTAAGACTAGTTAATCCATTTTAGATTAACCAATTTCAATTCCACAGTGCATATTGAATCAAGATGCCAACTAACAACACCACTGCCGTAAGCAAGGCCAGAATCAAGGATCCATATCTAACGCTTTTCCTGCTGTCTTTCTTGGATACGCCATATACGGAGAAAGAGAAGGCCAAGACCAGCATTTCGACTATGTACATGGGTATTAGGCTGCCTGCCAATATCCCATACTGTCCTTTGTAGGCAAATACTATTGTCGATCCTGAAAATGCCAAAAGCAGGACTATCAAGAAAGATAGTCCGGACCATAGCAATGGATATTTGAGACCCCTATAGGGTCTTTCGTATTTGATTGACATACAAAATCATTGTAAGGCTTTGCCAAAGATAAATAAGAATGTCTAAGCCAATCACATGTGCTTCCTGAAGAACTCGGCTATCTTTACGTTGGCCTTTATGGCTGCGGGACTATTGATCCAGGTGACGTTGAAGACATGGTCATCGGGCTCTTCCCGGCCATCGTATAGTTCATGTTCCAGACCGTATGAATTCAGGGCCTTGGCTATGGCATAGGCCCCGTCCCTGAACTGCTTGTCGCC
>DHEG01000015.1:0-8776 GCA_002399765.1 Caryophanales bacterium UBA4856
ATATAACGAGACATTCTTCTTTTAAGTTTCCTTTCCCCGTCAGGGCAAGGCGAGAAGCCCTTCGTCCCGGGTGGCCGCGCTTCGCCCCTTTGGCAGGGGTTACTGTGATGCGCGACCGTCGGACGGACGAATGCTTCCGTGCCAAACGGGCTTAAATATAATACACACCGATTTTGGCAATGGCAAGGTCAAGTTCCGCATAACTTCCCGCCCACTTAGCATGGCTTTTGGTGTTTAATAAAAAAAGGTAAAGCAGGAGGCAGGGAATGGGAACGAGAAATTTCGGGGAAGTCGCCGCCGAGGACGTAAACGAGGGGATGACTTGGGCGGAGAGCAAAGGTTGGCCGGTCCAGGGCCTTACCGACTCCCAGCGCCGTTTCCGCCACCGCTTCCGGTCCATCCTGTATTGGGCGGAGGGGATTACGTATTCCTTGGCCTACATCCTTGGGGCGTACAGCCACTTCAACGGCGGCTCCATATGGAGCGATTGGCAATCCACGACCATAATGGCGGTGTCATTCATCTCCTTCTTGTACCTCCTGCCGCCCATAATCGAAAAGGCCTTGGGCCTCACCTTCTCCTTCATCGTGGACATCCTGGTCGCGGCAGACATATTGCTGTCCCTGGTCTTCGGCGAGATGCTTAGGGTCTATGAGACCATTCCGTTTTGGGATACGATCCTGCACGTCTTTGCTGCCATCCAGCTGGTCCTGTTGGGCTTCGTCGTCGCCCTCAAGGGGGACAGGAAGAGGGGGCAGGTACGCGAAGACAGCTACAAGGAGGAATTGGTCTTCGCCTTCATGTTCTCGGTCTGCATGCTGGTGCTTTGGGAGATGTACGAATGGGCCTGCGACAATCTGTTTTTGGCCAACATGCAGAAGGCGATACCCTATGACTGGCAAGACCATGTCCTATCCGAGGGCAATCTCGACAGCACTATAACGGATCAGCAGATCGCCGACTATTACCGCACCCGCGCCGGTTATGCCTACGCCCTTCAGGACACCATGAAGGACCTGTTGGTCGATGCCCTGGGGGCCCTTTGCGGAGCCTTATTCATAAAGGTCCTTCTACATAAGCGGCCATCCCTGGGCGACAACATCATCTTCGTGGACCCATACGAAATGGGCCTGGCCTTGCAGCGCAAGGAAGGCAAGGCCCGCCGGAAGATGAAGCGGAGTGCCGCTAGATTCACTTGGCATTCCACCAAGTGAGACACGGAAAAAGGCCGGCGGTTAAGCCGGCCTTTCCCGTCACTTGCCAAGGATGGCGATCCTGCCCTTGTCGACCTCAAGCCTGGCCTTACCTATGACCTTCCCTTCCAGCATGGCCTGAGCCAAAGGCGTCTCCACGTGGTCTTGGATGTAGCGGCGCAAGGGCCTGGCGCCAAAGGCGGGCTCATAGGAATCCTGATGGATCTCGCTTACCACGGCCTGATCCCAAGACAGGGCGATGGGCCCCGATTCGCGTTTGGCCAAACGCTCCTTCAGTTCGTCGAGGAACTTGGTGACGATCCGGTCGATCACGTCGGGGGTGAGGCTATTGAAGCAGACGATCTCGTCGATGCGGTTCAGGAACTCGGGCTTGAAGCTGCGCTTGAGCAAGTCCCTCACCTTGGCCTGGCTTTCGGGGGTATTGCCTTCCAAAAGGTACTCGCTTCCCAGGTTGGAAGTCATGATTATGATGGTGTTCTTGAAGTCGACGGTCCGGCCCTTGCCGTCCGTCAGCCTCCCATCGTCAAGGATCTGCAAGAGGATGTTGAAGACATCGGGGTTGGCCTTCTCGATCTCGTCGAGGAGCACCACCGAATATGGCTTCCTCCTAACTGCCTCGGTGAGCTGACCGCCTTCCTCGTAGCCGACATAGCCCGGAGCCGCACCGATAAGGCGGGACACGGAATACTTCTCCATGTACTCCGACATGTCGATCCGGACCATCTGGTCCTCACCGTCGAACAGGTCATCGGCCAAGGCCTTGGCCACCTCGGTCTTGCCCACGCCTGTCGGGCCCAAGAACATGAACGAGCCAAGCGGCCTGTTCTCGTCCTGGATCCCCGCCCGAGCCCTCAAGACGGCATCGTACACCTTGGTTATGGCCTCGTCCTGGCCAATCACCCTCTTCTCCAACTCGGCCTTGAGGCCCAAGACCTTCTGGGCATCGCTTTGGGTCATCCGCTCCACGGGAATCCCCGTCCATTGCGACACGACCTGGGCGATGGTGTTCTCGGTGACCACTTCCGAAAGCAATCCGCCGGTAGCCGACTTCTTCTTGGCAGCCTCCAGCTCGGCCTTAAGACGGGGGATCTCGAGGTTTTGCAGCTTGGCCGCCGTCTCGTAGTCGGCCTCGCCCATGGCCTTGGCCAAATCCAGGTTGGCCTTGTCCAACTCGTTCTGGAGCTTCTTGGCCTCTTCCAGCTGTTTCTTCTGGTTTTGCCACTCAAGGTTCAGCTTGTCCCGCTGCTCGCCCAGTTCGGCCATCTCCTTCTCCATTTCCCTAAGGCGGGCTTGGGCCCCGCTGGAGGTGTCGTTCTTCAGGGAGACCTTCTCGATCTGAAGTTGCATTATCTTCCTGTTTACCTCGTCCAGGGGCTCGGGCATGGAGTCGATCTGCATCCTGGTGCGGGCACAGGCCTCATCGACCAAGTCGATGGCCTTGTCGGGCAGGAACCGGTCGGCGATGTAGCGCTTGGACAAAGTGACGGCCGCGATAAGGGCATCATCGGTGATCTGGACTCCATGGTGCGCCTCGTAACGGGGCTTAAGGCCCCTGAGTATCGCTATCGAGTCCTGCAGGGAGGGCTCGTCGATCATCACCATCTGCATGCGCCTGGCAAAGGCCGGATCCTTCTCTATGTATTTGCGGTATTCGTTTATGGTGGTGGCCCCGATGCAATGTAGCTCGCCCCTGGCCAGGGCCGGCTTGAGGATGTTGGCGGCATCCAGCGAGCCGCCCTCCCCAGTCTCCCCGGCCCCGATAAGGGTATGGATCTCGTCTATGAACAGGATTATCCGGCCCTCTGACTTTGCCACTTCCCGCATCACGGCCTTGAGGCGATCCTCGAACTCGCCCCGGTACTTGGCCCCGGCGATCAGGGAACCGACGTCGAGTTCCCAAACCGTCTTGTCCTTCAGGCTTTCGGGTACGTCGCCTTTGAAGATGCGCCAAGCCAAGCCCTCGACGACGGCGGTCTTGCCGACCCCGGGATCGCCGATCAGTATCGGGTTGTTCTTGGTCTTGCGGGAAAGGATGGTCATGATCCGCCTGATCTCCTCGTCCCGACCGATGACGGGGTCGATCTTGCCGTTTGCCACCTGGTTGACCAAATCGGTGCCGTATTTAGACAAGGCCTCGTAGGTCTCCTCGGGCCGGTCGGTAGTGACCCTTGAGGAACCGCGGATTTCCTTTATGGCCGTCTCAAAGGACTTGGCATCGTAATGGGGGATGGAAGAGAGCTTGTCCACGATTGTCGCCTTGACCTTGAACTGGGCCAACAGCAGGTGTTCCACCGAGACGTATTCATCGCCCCAGGCCCTCTCGATCTTTTGGGCCTGGTACAGCAATCCCTCGAAGTCGGAGCTGAAATACACCTCCCCGTTCCCCTCCACCTTGTTGATGGAAGCCAGGAAGGAATCTATTATCTGGCTCACGGTCTTGGGGTCGACGTCGAGTTTCTCCAGGATCCGAACGTAGAAGGAGTCTGACTGGTCATACAAAGCCCGCAAAAGATGGGCCACCCCCACTTCCGGATGCTGGTCTTTCTGGGCCAGGGCCTTGGCGACGTTCAAAGCCTCGTAGCTACGCTGGGTGAACTTAGTCTCTCCGCTGTCTGCCATATTTACCTCCCTCATGCCGCATCCTGTGGCAGTCAATGATATTCTATTACTTCCCTTAGCACTGTCAAGTTTGGAGTGCTAAGGAAATTTCCATAGCTTTATCGTACAATGATGCCAAAGGCGGCCGAGAAAATGGAAAGCTGGGAAGTGGCATTGCTGGTGGTCGCCCTGGTCGTGGGCGCAGCCTCGTTCGCCTCATTGGGCATCTGGCTTTTGTTCGCTTCGAGGTTTTTGGGCCGGAGGACCTTCGAGAAGGCCAACCCGGTCTGCGTCCAATGGGAAGACCTTGCGGCCAAGGGGATAGACAGGACGCCCTTCGTCCACAAACTCAGGGGGCAAGAGACCATACAGGGCTTTTTGTATTCCAAGGGGGATCTCAAGGGAAAGCCCTTGATAATCCTCTCGCCCGGATACGGCGACACCCACCTCCAATACCTTTTCGATATCAGGATGTTGGTCCTGAACGGCTTCTTGGTGCTGGCCTACGACCAATACGGGACAGGCATGTCCTCGGGGCGCTCCCTGGGCTACCTGGCCAAGGGAAGGAAAGTGCTTGACGGAATCATCGACGACGTGGAGAGCCGGTCTCTTGGCCAGGGTCGCAGGCTCTTCCTCTACGGTTATAGCTGGGGTGGGTATTGCGTCCTTTCGGTCTTGGCCAAGCATCCGGAAATAGCGAAATGCGTGGCCAGGGCCCCGCTTGACAATCCGGTCTTGGCTCCCCTGGAGACCGGGAAGCTGGTCCTGGGGGGATTCCTGATGGACCTATGTAAGCCGATGGCCGTCTTGTCTTCCCTGGTCATGCATGGGCCCAAGGCTTTCAAGAGCGCCCATGGTGGCTTGAGCCGCAACGACACGACCAGGGTATTGATAACCGCCAGCGCCAAGGACCGCATCGTCCCCTTGAAGGCCTCACCCATCCGTTACCTGAGGCGCCACCCCCAAGGCAACGTCTCGGTCGTCGTATGGCCTTCGCGGATTGCCCATAACGACCTGGTGAGCGACGAATCGCTTGAAGGATA
Source organism: Caryophanales bacterium UBA4856 (assembly GCA_002399765.1). GTDB lineage: Bacteria > Bacillota_I > Bacilli_A > RFN20 > CAG-288 > CAG-568. The sequence continues at coordinate 4,856 of DHEG01000015.1, forward strand.
TGGGGCCAAGGTCCGGGAATGGAAGGAATTGGCCACTTCCGCGGACTATCCCCGGGCCCTGGACGGCTTCCTCGGTTCCCTTGACCGGGAAAAGGCGATCCGGGTAGACGAAAAGGCCCAGGATGCGATCCTGGGCTTTCTCAGGGGCTGACTGCCGAATCCCTATTTCAGGATCAAGGCGCCGTTGGCCTTCTTGCCCCGCCTCAGGAACAGGATGTTGCCATAGAGGGCATCGGAAGCGGTAAGGGTCTGGGTTTCGTCCTTGGCCTTCTTGCCGTTTATCGCTATGGCCCCCGCCTTGACGAATTCCCGCGCTTCCCTTTTCGACTTGGCCAGGCCGGACAGCACCAGGGCATCCAAGATCCCCGTGCCGCCTTGGAGCTCCTTGGCATCGAGGGCCAAGGCCAACTGGGTGGCCCCCGCCTTGTCCAAGGAAGCAAACTCCCCGCTGAACAAGGCCTCGGTCATCTTCACGCATTCATCGGCCACGGCCTTGCCATGGACCAAGCTGGTGACGGTGTAGGCCAATTCTTTCTGGCCGAGTCTCTTGCCAGGGTCGGCCATGTGCGCGGCATAGAGAGCGTCGAGCTGGGCCAAGGGCCGTCTGTCGAAGATGTAGAGATAGCGCAGCACATCGGCATCGGGAACGTTTATGAAATACTGGTATATCTCAAAGGGCAGGGTCTTTGCCGGATCCAGGAACAGGGCGCCTTTCTCGGACTTACCGAACTTGTGGCCATTGGAATCGGTTATTAGCTTCACCGAGAAGACCTGTGCCGGGCATTCAGGCCCCTCCTTCTTCTTCAGGAAGTCAAGCGAGGTGGTGAGGTTGCCCCATTGATCGCCACCACCGATCTGGACGTTGCAGCCATAGTCCTTGTAGAGGTGATAGAAATCACCCGACTGCAGGATCATGTAGGAGAATTCGGTGTAGGAGATTCCAACTTCCAACCGGCTCTTCACCACATCCTTGGAAAGCATGTAGTTTATGGGGACTTGCTTGCCGAAATCCCTGAGGTATTCGATGACGTTGGTCTTGCTCCACCAATCGTAGTTGTTTAGCAGGAGTCCCTTCTCGGGGCTCGAGAAGTCCAGGTATAGGGCCAACTGCCTCTTGAGGCTTTCGGCATTGGCGCTAACCTGTTCGGGTGAGAGGAAGGTCCGCTCAGCGTTCTTTCCCGACGGATCCCCTATCATTCCCGTCGCCCCACCCACCAAGGCGATGATCCGATGACCGGCGTCTTGAAGCCGACGAAGGATGGTAATCATTATGAAGTTCCCCAACTGCATGGAACTGTTGGAGGGGTCAAAGCCACAATAGATCGTCTGGGGAGCCTCCAAGAGCTTCCCTATCTTCTCCCGGTCCGAAAATGCGTCGAGCATGCCCCGCTTGTCCAAGTCACCGATTATGTCTTCCATACTTCCTCCAAAGAAAATTACCTACTTATTTTCGTCTTACCGCCTTTCATATTCAACCTAAGCGGGATTTCAAGACTGGGTTTGGGGTGGTTCGACAATGACCGCACCAGTAGGAAAATCGTCGCCTTCGATACCTGGTTCCACTTCCTTGAACACTCCGTCCACCAGAGAATAAAGGAAGGTCCTTATATTCTTTGGCTCCATACCCAGCATCCGTCCCAGGTTCTTGCGGTAAACGCCCAGCTGGGCTTGGTAGGCTTGGTCATTTAGATGCTTGGTCTTGTAGTCGATGACAAAAGCCGAATCAGGAAGGGCGATGGCCAAATCGATAGAGCCCTCCCTACCCGAGTCGGGATCGATGAAGCCCAACTCTTTATAGAAGGCAGCGCCTTTGCCTTTCAGTCCCTGGATGAATGGGGAATCCACGAAAGCCGAAACGATTTTCCGATCCTCCAAAGACGAGACGAAAGACAAATCAGGGTACCCATCATCAAAATGGGACCAATCCAGCAATTCCAACTCCTTATGCAGCCGGGTGCCGAAGGCTTCGGCCTCCAAATCAGGAATGCTTGCGGAAAGTTTCGAAGCCCTTTTGTCGGTAATGGCCAAAGGCCAAGGTATTTGGGAAAGATTCCTTCCCAAAAGGACTTGGGGACCCCCTGTCGAAGGCTTAGGCAAAGGCTTGTGGGCATCAGGTCTAATCGTCTGCGCCAGGAACCGATCGTCAATGCCGGTGAGGTCCGCGATGGTGAAGTCAGCAAAGCTGGCGCCCAGGGCCAGGAAGGAAGCAAAGTCTCCGGGATCTTTAACCCCAAAGACATAATCGTCCGACAGAGTCGACACTTTTTCGGGAACCACCAGCAAGTTGAAGAAATGAGCACGAGTCAAGGCAACATAGAGGAGTCGCATAGTCTCAGCCCCATCGGCTTGGGTTTCCGCTATCCCATATGCCTTAAGTCGGGGATTGTCGAAGGGTAGTTTATCGGTCAGGTAGTTCCACCCCTTCTCGTCGGCCGCGAAAGAGGAAGGCTGAATTTCCGGGACCTCAGCGCAAAGGAGTTTCTTGTCGGCCACTGTCGGCTTCAGAATGAAACCGAAGTCACGGCTGCATACCAAATCCCAGTCAGGGCTGCCGCCGCCGGCTTTCGAGGAAGAAACAATTGGCAATATCACAAAATCATACTCGAGTCCTTTAGACTTATGCATCGTGGTGATAGTAACGTAATTGCCTTGTCCTTTCATAAGCTTTGTCTCTATGCCGTTTTTATTCAATGTATTCGAAGTGCTAATCGGAGCCAGTAGTTTTACTGAGTCATCGAGATTGAAGTCGAGATTCGATAGATTCGCGATTAATCCCTGAATCCATTCCAGGGCGTCCCGCTCCCGCTGCGGCTCATCGGTCGTGGCAATCTTCACATATACTCCAAAGAAGTCCAAAGCTCGATTGAATAATTCGCTAAGGGGCAAAGAGTTCGCCTGGTTCTCGCTCAGGAATTTGTCCAGCTGGCTTATGAGACTCGGGACTTTGTCGTTCTTCCCGTCTACCCAACGGCAATCCTCAACGACCTGCCAGTCCTCCTCATCGACCGCGAAACTGCGAGCGACGCTTGCCAACGACCGCTTAAGCCAATATTTGTCGTCTGGGCTTAGTTCTTTTCTTAAGCCCCTGTTTAGTTCCGGATACTTGATCAGTAGATTCATGAGCCTAAGTAGGCTTTGGGAAAGCAACACCGAATCCGCATCTGTCAGATCCTGGTTCATGTCGATGACGAAAGGAATGTGATGGGCCGCCAAGGTTTTGGCAAAGAAATCGCCGTCCTTTCTGGTCCTTAGCAATATGGCAAAGGAAGAGTAGCCAAGGGCTTTGGGATGGCCCTTCTTGTCTACCAAGGGGGTTTTGCCTTGGTTGGCTTTCACGGCCTTTTCTATTTCCCTCGCCACCAGTTCCGCTTCGGTGGCCTTTATCTGGTTGGTCTTGTATATGCCGTTCGCCTCCGCCTCAGCGGAACGTATCATCAAGGACGAAAGCGGTGAGATATCTTCGCGGTTTATTTCGGCAAAATGGGATGGTCCGACTTGGATTGCCTGTCCGGGCCTTCGGTAATCTACGCCCCCGATCGCTGAGGTCATGATGGTCCCAAACAAATCGTTAACCGGTCCCAATACCAAGGAGTTGCTCCGGTAATTGGAAGACATGGAAATGACCTTGCAAGAATATTCGCGGGGATTATCGTACTTTTCCATGAAAAGGGTCGGAACAGCATTCCGGAAGCGATAGATGGACTGCTTGACGTCGCCGACCATGAACAGGACGTCCCGGTCGAACAATTTCGTCTGGTCACCGCTTCGGCAAAAATCTTCCCAGTTTTTCTCACTGGTGCCAAGAATCCGCAAGAGTTCTTCCTGTTTGTCGTTGGAGTCCTGGTATTCGTCGACCATCAAAGAAAGGCAACGGCTTCTTTCCGCTTCCCTGACTTCGGCGTCATTTTCAAAAAGCGAGAG
>DHEG01000015.1:8972-154470 GCA_002399765.1 Caryophanales bacterium UBA4856
TCATCGAGCCCAACCAAGTAAGCAAGGTCGTCCCTATCGCTATTCAAAAGATCCTCATAGGCTCCCAACGGCATAAGTCTCGCCAAATCAACTTGCACGTCTTTTATGGAATCGACCAGAATGCCTTTCCGTTGGTCACGTTGTTCGTTCTCGCCTTTCGGGCCGTAAAAGTTTTTGTACCAATTAGTCGCCACCGGGCACACTACTCCTTCAGGCACCTTCTCGACTTTACGCGGGTACGATAGCGTCATGCCCAAGGACATATTGCGTATATCATTCAAGGCTTCAAAGTTGCCTTTTGTAGTTCTTTCGGAAGATGTCTTGATAATGCTTTTTATTTTTTCCTGTAGGGAAGCAAGCAAGGGTGCCCCCGAAGAAGCCTTTGCCTTGTCACCGTATAGCTCAGCGAACCTCTTCAAACCATCATTTATTTTCGTAAGTTTTCTAAGGGTTTCATCCAAGATGATGCCATAGTCTTTGTCGATTCTCTCGGGTGAAGAAAAATGGTTGAGGTAATAGGCGAAGCTCTTTTCGGGATTGGCAAACTGGCTCCGGAATCTCTCAACCGCCAAAAGGTCTTGCCGAAGCTTGGAGCCATCGAGGTCTTTGCGTTTGTCGAAATATTTCCTTATTTCTCCATCGCCATTTTCAAATTCAAAGGCTATTGCTGCGTCGGCTTCCTTTTGGAACACGAAAGACTCAACGGTCTCATCGAGTATGGTGAAGTCAGAGCGGATGCCGGCCTTGGAAGCATATTTGCGCAAGATTCCATTGGCGAAGGAATCGAAGGTGGTTATATTGGCAGTCTGGGCCATTTGGGCTTCGGTCTTCAGTCTCGCACGCACGTTCCTATCCACGAACGGGAAGGTCGATGCATCGGCCTCGGCCTTATCGTTCAGGTCTTCTCCTATCCTCTCCCTCATCTCCCGGGCCGCATTGTCAGTAAAGGTAAGGATAACCATATCGGAGACCGAGATGTTGCAAGTCAAGACCTGAGCCAAGACCCTAAGTGACAAGGCAGTGGTCTTTCCGCATCCGGCCCCAGCGGAAAGAAGGACGTTCTCCCCGCTTGATGTAATGGCTTCAACCTTTTGGGAATCGACCTTCGTGGCCAGCCAAGACCTGAAGGCTTCAGGCAGGACCAGTACCTCTTTTCTCATGTCAATCACCTTCATCGCTTTCCACGTCATCGTCATCATCGTCCAATTCGGAAGCGGCTTCTCCCCCACTTTCGTCCACATTGTCGAAATCATTCCAAGTTGTCGGCAACTTGTCGCCTTTCAAAGGGTAGATGAAATGACGTTGCTCGGGCCGGGCATAACTGATGTCATCGTAACTATCCAAGCTTTCCTTGTCCTCGGCTCCCTTCCCCGGATATTGGACCTCATAGACCGGGAACCACCTTACACCGGTCTTGGTCTTCAGCCGGCCTTCCCGCAAATACCTGTAACAGGAGAAGAGAGTTAGCCCGGCCATGGCCACCATCCTCTCCCCAAGGCTTGAGCCAAACATCTTACTCACGTCGCCACCGAATCCCGAAATATCGAATCCGGTTAGGTCGAGACCTTCCGCCATGCTGTCGGCCTGCTTCTTGAAAGCAGCCAAGGCCTCGTTGCCTTTCTTCACCTTATCGCTGTTGGTCTTTTCATTAATGGTGTCCTTGAAGACGAAGTTGGGATCCTTCTCCCCGCTGGCGAATGCACCGGGTTGGGCCCTGAACCCCGTGAAGATCTTCTTGTTTATCCTCAGCCCGTCATGGCTCTGGATCAAGACGATGAAAGCCCCAATGGGATCGGCGAGGTCTTTGAGTTGAGGCTCCTTGTCCTTAATGTAGGGGAAGGCGAACACATAGAGCGGGAGTTGAAGCGTCCGGCCAACCAGGGCGTGCAAGAGACTGACGTAGCTATCGGCTTTGCTGGCGGTCTTGAAGTCGACGATCAGCGAATCGCTGGTGCCCACTCTATACACGGCATCGTATTTCACCGTGAGCTTAAGACCATTTCCCAGGGGGACCGTCTCGCCGAATTCATCCCTGTCCCCCTTCGGCTTTATCAAAGTGAACCCCTCATCCTTCTCCGCCTGTTTTAAGTCAGGTAACACCAATGACTTGAACTGCTTGTAAGCTTTTTCGAGGAAATAGCGTACTTCCAAATCACCCATATCCGGGTCCTTGAACCCGGAGGTAAGAGAAGTGGCTTCCTTATCGAAGTCAAAGCCGTCCCGTTCCTCCGCAAAGGCATGGAGTAGTTGACCGGTTATGGAGCGGAACGAGGAAGGTGCCCGGATGTTCAATACAGTGCCGCAGAAGTATGAGAAGGGATTTACCTGGTAGGCATCAAGTGTCGAATGTGAAAGGGTGACTCCCGCTTTGAAATAACTCCGGAAATATTCCTGGGTCTTGGGATCATCGTCGAAATCGTTGTCGTAGCTGAGATATAGCCTGTCGCTTCCCGGGGAGATTTGGGCCATCCTCTCCGCAAGCTCGTCGCTGGCTCCGATCTTTACGTAGCGCTCATGCATCAGGCTCAGATAAAGACCCAAATCGGCCCTCCCTTCACCAAGAGGCAAGCCATGACTTTCAAAGGACTTCAAGGAAAAAGAAGCCTCCGTGAAATTCTTCCCGTCGGCGAAGAATCCCTGGGGATATTCCCCAAATGAATCAGCCAAGGCCCTGGAAAGCCAAACGTTCTTTGAAAGTCCGATGGCTTCCTTAAGCCTCTTTAACTTGGCAATGTTCTTTTCGACGGCCGTCATCCCATAGGAGACCAGGGGTTTTATCTTGTCTGGCACCAGACCATTGTCCTTTGCCGTGGGCACAAGGTTCTCCGAAAGGCCCAACACAAATAGATTGGGGACCGGCTTGAGGCCTTGGAGAGAATTGACCACCCTTATGCCCGCATATTTTCCGGGAAGGGAAACCTCACCGCTGAGTTTGCTGGCCAAATATTCCTGGCATAACCTCAACCCGACCCTGTCCTTGATGGGCTCGGTCACGGCAAGGGTTTGGTAAACCTGGCTGACGAGCCTGTCGAATTTGCCGCCTTTTAATTCGGCCAGGGAGTCATATGTCCCTTTCCGGCCGTATTCATCAGCCAACTTCTTAATAGGGTCTAGGGTTTTCAAAGGTGTATCTGCGATATTCAGAGGTATTCCGAAAGCCTGGGCTAACTGCGAGAGGCGAAAGTTATAGGACGAAGGACAGGCAATAAGGAAATTTGACGGACGATAGAGGGACCCAAGGCTCAAGATCTTGGCGGATATGTTTTCAAGAGCAAGACTTATTTCGAGAAACGAATCATCGAAACGCGATATCAGTATAGGAGAAACGTCCTCTTTCCCTAGACCATAATCGGCATTTATGCCTAAGGTGAAACTGATTCCGTTGGACTTGAGAAGGCCAAAAAGGTCTGCGTCTTCTTTTCCATAGCCCAATATCACCAGCGGAAAACGCGTCAATTCAGCCTTGATCAGGGGATCGGGTTTCCCCAAAAGGCCCTTGGCCAAAGCTTCTTCCCGGGCTTTGAAAAGTTCTTCCACCGGGGCGAAGGACAACGAAGGGGGGAAGTTGTCCCTGAGCGTCGGGAAATAGGAGAAAAGATTGCGGGCCTTGTCGAAACTCATTCCCTCTTCGCCGGCAAACAGGAGCGCGTCGGTGTCGTCATAGGTCCAGGACAAGCCCCTCAGGGCCTCGGCCTTCGATAGGAAATGGGCGTGGGGAAAAGCGCCGAGGCCAATCAGCTTGGCCTTGAGGGCATCCGGCAACACCACAGTTATTTCCCGCTCGCTCTTTGTCTCTCTCATGGCTCTATTCTACTTCACCTGACGTGACTTTCCATTCCCACCCAAGAGGTTATGGAACGAATCGCGGATCGAATGGTCCCCTGATAGGCCCTTGACCTTCAAGGGCCATTCGAAACGGTCCTTGGTGCGGAAGACGAACGCGGTGGAAAGCTCGTCCACCAACGCATAGATGGGCGTGGCGCATAAGGCCAAGCCGACGAGCCACTGCCAGGCCAGGGGGAAGGTGAACAGGACGCTCAACACGCAATCGGAGGAATAGAACGGGACATACACTCCCTTGTAGCCATTGGGGACGCTATCGGCTCCCAAGAAGTACATCGGGGCAACCAGGATCGCAAAGGCCGTTATGAACACGGATACGCCAAGGCAGAGGAAGCGGAATTTGGTGAGGGGGGAGCAGACCTTAACCATCACGGCCAAGGCGGCCAAAGAGGCGGTCAAGATCGCCAAGGGTTCCTCGATCAAGAACACCGAGGACATTATCGCGTCATAGGAGGAGGGATAGGCCGCCACCAAATCCGTGAACTCCGAATAGCTGAGCCCATCCCCGGTGGCAAGCCCCTCAAACAAGGCGTTCCCGAAGCGTGCATGGACGTAGGCATAGGGCAGAAGGCCGACCTTGGTCAGGATCTGGACCGTCAACACGGCCAAGAAAATGAAGAGCCCTGCGGGCAGGGCCCGGCTCAAGACGTTGGGTACGAAGTGGCCGTGGACGGGATCGTTGGAATCCTCCAGGCCCAACAGGAAACCGCCTATGCCGGTGACGAACCAAGTCACCAGGTAGAGGCCCTCTATCGAATAGGGGAGATGGCCAAAGACGGGGAAGGAGGCAGCCATGGCAAGGGAAAGGAACGATTTCATCAGGAAGAGGGTCGCGGCCCTTTCCATGTTGTTCACGCTCTTCCGTCCCTCCTTGATAATCGAGGGCATATGGGAGAAGTCACCGTCGAGGATCGTCACGTCGGCCACCTGGGCCGCCGCGGAAGCCCCACCTTCGTGGGAGATGCAGATGGAGCAGTCGGCCGCCTTGGCGGCCAAGATGTCGTTTAGCGCATCGATCACCATCGCCACTTTGTGGCCCTGTTCCTGCAAGGCGTGGACGATGTAGCTCTTCTGCTCGGGATTGGCCCGGCCGAATATCACCTGGGAACGGGCGGCGGCCCCGGACTGCCATTTGTCCATTCCCGCCATCGAGACGCACTTGTCGTAGCCGGGGATGCCGATCCTTTTGGCGATGGCGGAGACCGTCACCGGATCATCGCCGGAGATTATCCTTATCTGCACTCCCGACTCCACGAGCCTTTGGATGATCTTGGGCGCACTGGGCCTTATCTGGTCCTTCAGGTATATCAGGCAAAGGGGAATTACCTTTCGGGGATCATCGGCGGGCCGCTTCACGAAAGCCATGACCCTCAAGCCCTCCTTGGCCTTTTCCTCGATCCGGTCGAAGAGGAAACTGTCGCCGCCCAAGAGGAACTGGGGCGCCCCTAGCGCATAGAAGAAGTTGGGGTCATTCAGAAACACGCAGCCGGAATACTTGATACGGGAATCGAAGGGGATGACCCGGGTCGCCCTATAGGGCCTTTCCACCGCATAGGCCTTCCTCAGGGCCATTACCGTCTCGCTCCTGTCGGGGACTTCGGCCAAGACCGAGGCCAGGAAGGGAAGTAACTGGGCCGGCCTGTTGCCAAGCCAGTCGATGCCATCCACCTCCATCTTGCCGGTGGTGAGGGTACCGGTCTTGTCCAGGCAGACGACCGTGGAGAGAGCCAAACCCTCTACCGAGCGCAACTCCTTAACGGAGGTCTTCTCCCGGAAGAGGGAGATTATCGAAAGGGCGCACCTTCCGGAAGCCAGAAGGACCAAACCGGTAGGGATGGCGCCGACTATCGTGGTCCCGACCTGCACGGCCACGTCCTGGCCGGTTTGGCCGGCCAGATAGGCATATACGCCTACGATAGTCGCCATCGGGATTATCAGGACCGACAGGGCGAAGACAAATATCTGCACGCCCCGGGTCATGTCGGAATGGGGTTTCTTCTCCTTGGCCAAGGCGACGCGGAGCCTTTGGGCATAGGTGGACTTCCCCACCGCCTCCGCCTGAAGGTGGGCGATACCGGAAATAACGATGGTACCGGCATAGACCTTGTCGCCGACGCTCTTGGTCCGCTCCTTTTGCTCACCGGTCAAAAGGGAATCGTCGGTGGCTATGGTCCCGCGTATTATCTTGCCGTCCACCGGGACCTGCATCCCGCTTTCCAAGACGATCAGGTCATCGGTGACCACATCGCTGCTCTTGACTACCTGCTCTAGGGAGTTCCTTATCACCTTTATCTTGGGGACGTTGAGGATCCTAAGCTTGTCGGTGACCTTCTTGGCCTTGCATTCCTGGAAGATCCCGATGAACAGGTTCACCAGGACCGGGATCAAGAAACCGTATTTGGTAATGCCGTATTCCGACTGGCCCGGAAAGCCCACCCCAAGGATCAGGAAGGCCACGGCCACTCCAAAAAGAATTAGGTTGAACCAGTTGAAGATGTTCTTGAAGACTATGAAAAAATACGAGTGGGAAAAGCGTGACCCAGCCACGTTGTCCAGTCCCAGCCTCTTGCGCTTGAGGACCTGAAGATCGGTAAGGCCCGTCTCCAACGATACGGGTCCGGTCTGGATGAGCGCGATTCGCTCCCTTCGTTCCTGTCTAGATAGCATGATGACCTCTGGGCTTCATTTTACGCCGTTGAAATTCAGCAAGTCCACCAACACCTCGTCGAGGACATAAAGATACTCGGGTTTCACGCGCACGCGTTGGCGATCGACAATGAGCGATTGGGATACCTTGGCTATGTTGGCCGCATAGGAGACGAGGAAGTCCTTATGGAAGCGGCGCGTGAATTCACTTAGGGCAAAGCCCTTCGCCAACCTGAGGTTGAGCATCAGGAAATTGAACTCACGGGTCTGGGCGTTCTCGGCTTCCCGCCGTAGGACATAGGCGCCCTTCATGTAGGAGACGATGTCCCGGTTCCTCACTTCCCTTACGCCGTTTTCGTAACTCGTCGCCCCCATGCCTATGGCCGCATAGGGGTCGTCATGCCAATAGCAGAGATTGTGCTGGCACTCATACCCGGGCTTGGCAAAGTTGGAGACCTCATACCTGAGGAAACCCTTGCGGGCCAGTTCGCGGTTGATGAGCTCATACATATCGGCAAGGGTATCCGAATCCGGCGTCTTGACCCCCTGGATGTAAAACATCGTGTGCTTCTCCACCTGGAGGGCATAGAAGGATACATGCGTCAGGTACCTGAATTGGTCTACCCCATCGAGGTCTTTCTTCACGTCGGCGATCGTTTGGCCGGGAAGGGCGTAGATAAAGTCTGCGCTAAGGTTGTCGATGCCTACCTCGTGAAGGAAGCCCACGGCCTGGAGGGCCTTGGCGAAGGTGTGGTTGCGGCCGAGCTTCCTAAGGTAGCCATCGTCTACGGTCTGCACGCCCAACGAGACCCGGTTGACGCCGGCTTCCCTCAAGGCTTTGGCGAAGGGAAGATCGACATCCTCCGGATTGCATTCGACCGTCATCTCCTTGGGCCTGCCATGTCTTTTCGTCAATTCGCCCAAAAGCTCCTTGAGCTGTTCTCCGCCCAAGGCGGAAGGCGTCCCCCCACCCAAAAAGATCGTGTCGAATCCATATCCCCGGTATCTTTCGTCCTCTTTAAGCAAGGCGCTCACGTAATCCTTGTTGAAGCCGGTCGAGAGCAGGACTTTGGGGAAATCGCAGTATGGGCAGATGGAGCGGCAAAAGGGGATGTGGACATACAGGGAGCGCGGCTTGTCGATGAACATCCCGCCTGAAGTGTCGTTCATTGGTTGCCCTTGACTTTCTTGTCGGTGCCCGGCAAGGGGGCATAGGTGAATTTCTTCCCGGTCTTGCTCTTGGCGTAGAATCCCAGCTGGGCCAACATGTCCATGCCCTTCCGTGCCGTTTCATAGGCCACCTTCTCGCCGCTCTTGAATTCATCGACGGTGTAGAACTTGCCCAGGGTACAATGAGTGACCAGGAAATGGGCCTGGACCTTATGGAGGACCGGATAGCTTTCAAGCAGGCCGTGGACCTTCTGGGCGACGAGGTCATCGACGGCGGATGGCGAACCGTTTTCACCCAGATCATCGCGGATGCTCTCTTCTTCCCTTTCGCGTTTCAAGGCGATGTTCTCTGCTGATATCATCCATCCCTCATCCGCCTCAATGGCTTGATCGACATACACGGCGAAGGAATTGAGAAAATAGGTAAAATCGCCACTTGTATCCGAGAGGGAAATCACCTTCTGCAGGCCTTGCCTCAGATGATAGACGGCGCTTTCCAAAGGCAAGAGGAAGGCGACCCCATAGAAACCGTTTGCCGCAAGGAACACCTTGGTCAGGAGCACGGAAGTCTCATCGGCCAAGATATCGTATGGTTTGGCAACTGCAAACCAGAAAGGGATGAAGCAGGCCTTCAGGAACAAAGGGAGGTCATCAGAGCGATCGAGGAATGCGAGCAAGGGCCTTAGTCCCTTTCCTACCGGCGCCTTCTCGCCAGGCTGGAGATCTTGGAGCAACGAGTTTATGCCGTCGACAAATCCCTCATCCAGGTCCCCCAAGAACTTCCGGGACATTTCCCGTTGGGCTTTGGCGTAGTCGAAAAGCACCGCATTCCTGGGATCGACGTTTTCCTTTTCGGCCCTGATGGCTTCGATGGCCTTACCGTCCAAGTCCAGGCCGTAGTAAGAGGAGACGGAGGCCAGCTCTTGCGCTTCGGCCAGGCCAGTCAGGAACTCCTGTTCGCCTTGCCTTAGCCTTACCGAGCGGACGAGCAGGCCACCCAGGCGTCGTTCCAGGCCGTAAAGCCTAGAAAGCAGGGAGCGGGTCAAGACCGCAGAGAAATCGATGCCGTCGTTATTGGCGATGCCGAGGGAAACACGGAAAAGGCTACGGTATTCGGTCACCTCCTTCCAGATGCCCTCGATGTCGGGAAGGTTGTAATGGGCCCCGATCTCCTCCTTGGAGAGGTAATTCCCATCAGTGAAAAGGCGTCCTTTATCCAGTCCCACGGTTAGCCCTCCATCCTAAAATACCATTTTGCCACTAATCGGCCCGAAATCTACTTCTGCTTGCTGCCCGAATCGCCCTCATCGATGGATAGGACCGCGATGAAGGCATCCTGAGGCACGTATACCTTGCCGAATTCCTTCATCCGCTTCTTGCCTTCCTTCTGTTTCTCCAGGAGTTTCTTCTTGCGGCTTATGTCCCCGCCGTAGCATTTGGCCAAGACATCCTTGCGCAAGGCCCTTATGTCGCTTCGGGCAATGATCCTGCGATCAACCGCCGCCTGTATCGGTATCTCGAATTGCTGTCGGGGAATGACCAACGCCAACTTCTCCACGATCGCCTTGGCTCGTGGATAGGCCGTGTCTTTGAATACGACGGTCGTCAAGGCATCGATCTTCTCTCCGTTAAGCAGGATATCCATCCTGGCCAGACGGGATTCACGATACCCAATCGGCTGGTAGTCGAGACTCGCATAGCCGGCCGAAAGGCTCTTCAGTTTGTCATAGAAGGAGAAGATTACCTCCGAGAGGGGCAATTCGTATTTGAGCGAAGCCCTCTTGGTATCGACGTAGTCCATCCCCAGGTATGTCCCCCTCCGACTCTCGCACAATTGCATAAGCGGTCCGATGAAGTCGGTTGGAGTCATTATCTCGGCCTTGACGAATGGCTCATAGGCCTTCTTAATCAGGGAGGTGTCATCGGGGAAGTCGGCGGGGTTTTCGATGACCTTGGTGGTGCCGTCGCTCATCTGTAGGCGATAGCCGACGGACGGCGCCGTGCAGATAAGGTCTACCCCATAGTCTTCCTCGAGCCGCTCCTGTACGACCGACATGTGCAAAAGGCCCAGAAAGCCACAGCGGAATCCCGATCCCAAGGCAATTGAGTTCTCTGGCTCGTAAATAAGAGAGGCATCGTTGAGGGAAAGCTTGTCCAAGGCATCGTGGAGTTTCTCGAAATCGTTGTTCTCGGTCGGATAAAGACCGGAATAGACCATCGGCATCAATTTGCGGAACCCCGGCACCTCGACCGGGGCGGGATCCGCCTCAAGGGTCACGGTATCGCCGACCTCGACATCCTTTATGTCCTTTATCTGGGCGCCAATATAGCCGACTTCCCCTGCCTTCAAGGAATTTGTTTTTTGCTCTTTGGGCGTCCTGATGCCTATTTCCTCAACCTGGAACGCCTTCTTGTTTGACATGAGAACAATCTTGTCGCCAACCTTTACTTGGCCTTCTTTGACCTTCACCTCGATGAGGACGCCCCTATACGAGTCAAACTTGGAATCGAAGATCATGGCCTGAAGCGGCTTGTTCGGGTCTCCGCTGGGTCCGGGAAGTCGCTTGGTGATGGCCTCAAGCAGGGCCGGGACACCCTGGCCGGTCTTGGCGGAGATGAGCAGCACGTCGTCGGGATCGATGTCCAAAGTGTCCATCAGGTCTTCCTCGGCCATCTCGACGTTGGCCGAAGGGAGATCTATCTTGTTTATGACGGGCAGGATCTTCAGCTTGCCGTCCAAGGCCAAATAGGCATTGGCCAAGGTCTGAGCCTGCACGCCCTGGGTCGCATCCACCAAAAGGATAGCCCCCTCGCAGCAGGCCAACGAACGGGAGACCTCATAGGAGAAATCGACGTGGCCTGGGGTGTCGATGAGGTTGAAGAGATAGTGCTCGCCGTTTTGGGCCTTGTAGTCTAGGTTGACGGCATTCAGCTTGATGGTAATGCCCCTTCTTTGCTCAAGGGGAAGATCGTCAAGCATCTGCTGGGTCGCCTCCCTTATGGGTACGGCGCCGGTAAGCTCGAGGATTCGATCGGAAAGAGTGGTTTTCCCATGATCGATGTGCGCGATTATCGCAAAGTTACGGATGTGATCTTGATCATAGTCCATGGCGAAGCCCTCTGATTCTTGTCAAACGATTATCCCACACCCTAAAGCCTATTAGGAAGCCTTCCAGAATCCGTCGCAAAGCCGCCTGATCTGAGAAGGGGAGGAGACATACTGGGCCTGGGGGAACGAATCCTTAAGCAACTCCTGGTACTTGGGATAGCCAAAGCGCCGATCCACCAAAAGGACGGTCCCATGATCGTTCTGGTCGCGGATGAGCCTGCCGGCGGCCTGGACCACCCTGTTGAATCCGGGATAGGTGTAGGCGAAGTCGAATCCGGACACGCCTTTCTTGTCGTAATAACTCCTAAGCAGCTCATTTTCAAACCCGATGCCGGGAAGGCCGACCGAAACGATTGCCACCCCGCTCAGGGCGTGATTCAGAAGCTCGATCCCCTCACCGAACACCCCGCCAAGCACCGCGAACCCTATCCTCGTCCTTTCTGGATTGGGGCCGAAGGATTCGATAAAGGCATCCCTTGAGAGGGGATCCATATGCTTCTCCTGCTTTAGGCAATCGATATCGGTCAGGCTTGCGAACATCGCATAGGCCTTTTCCATATAGTCGAAGGAGGGGAAGAAGAAGAAATAGTTGCCCGTTCTGGCGCTGGCCAAGGCATAGAGAGAATTGCAGACGCTTTTCAGCGTGGCCTCCCGACTGCTGTAGGTAGTGCTTATTTTGTCGTCCACCAACACCAGTCTGTTGCCACTTTCAAAAGGCGAAGGCAATGAGATGACGCCGTCAGGACTGACGGTCCCGCCCAAGAGCTTGATGTAGTAATCTTTGGGCGACAGCGTCGCCGAAAAGAACAGGCCATAACTCAAGCGCGAAGTGATGGACTTGATCTGGGCAGAAGCATCGAGACATCTGATCTCCAAGGAAACGGCAAAGCCCTTTTGGCCAAAGACATAGTAATAGATGTAATTGTCCGCTCCGCTTAAGGGCAACGACAGCAAAGCCTTGAACTCGCTTTTCAAGGTCACGTATTCATCGGGAGCCTTGAGAGGCCGGCTCTTTTCAAGATCATTGCCCGTGGAGCCGAAAAGCTTGAGCAGGCCGATTATCTCGCTGGGAATCTCGCTTAGCACCTGGACGTTTCCCACACCCGTGTTCTTTTGGCCCCGGAAGAAATCCTTGAGCCTTTCAAGAATCGCGTTGACGTGGGAGAACTCCTTGCCCTGAATGGCGGCACTGACACGGTCGATCTCGCCCAAGGATATTTCGGCGGAATACATGTCCCTGGCCCTTTCCGGAAGGTTATGGGCCTCGTCAACCAAAAGCCCATAGTCGACTTTTCCGACATCCTTTGTCAAGGCGGGAATGCCGACCACGGGATCGTAAACGTAGTTGTAGTCGCAGATTACGATGTCAGCTAATCCTGCCATATCTAATTGAAGTTGGAAAGGGCATATCGTATATTTCTTTGCAAGGTAAACAAAGTCTTTCTCATCGAAAATGGATTTGGTTGCAAGCGCCTCCTGGATGACCTTCTTGACCTTGTCGTAATAACCCACGTCATAAGGGCATTCATCCGGATTGCATTGCCTTGTATAGCCCGGGACATCGAGGGCGAAATTGTCCTTGGAGGTCAAAACCACGACACGGATGTCGGCACCCTTCTCTGCCATTATCCTAGCCGTAAGCAGAGCCTGGCGCTTTATGGAGGTCTTGGAAGTAAGGTAATAGATCTTCTCGGGCCCGTCTTCTCCCAATAGGGATTTTAGCGCCGAGTAAAGAACGCACACGGTCTTGCCGATCCCCGTCGGGGCCTCTATATAGCCGGTCGATCCTTCCATCGCGATCTTGTCGCAGAAGGCCATCAGGTCCTTCTGACCGGGCCTGAATTCCGGGAAGGGGAATTCCATGGCGCTCAAGGACTTGTTGCGATTGCCGATGTGGTCAAGCTTGAAGAAGAGGATTTTAAGGTATTGGGCGATTGTCTGATGGGCAAAGGCATCGAGGTCATCGAAAGAGAAATGGTCTTCCTGAATCAGGCGCTCCTCTTCATGGTGTTGCCTCACATAGGTCATCCTCACCGTCATCTCGCCTATCTTGTTCTCGCGGCAAAACATCCAGGCATACATTTTCGCCTGGCCCTGATGCCAGGGAAAATTCGCTTCCTTGAAGGCGGACAGGGGGGCCACGGTGGACTTTATCTCATCGACGGTGAACCCGTCCGGGCCCTTTATAAGGCCATCGGCTCGGCCCTGGATGTCCAACGTCAAAGACCCGGAGGTGAAAAAGGTCTCCAAGGGATACTCGGGATAGTAAGTTGAGTCCTGCTCGCTTTGGACATGGCGGTGGACCATGGTGCCCTCTTCCATCGTCTCCTGATTAAAGATGCGGTTATCGAGGTTCCCACCCCGAAGAACCGCATCGACAATGTCATGAACCGAAAGACTTATTACGCTTCCCATTGGCGGTTTTATTCTAGCACCGCCAGGCCTTAGGCCTCAGTCTAAAGCCTCTTCCCCATCGTCATTGACCACTGCGTTTTCCTCCTCGGCTCCCTTCTCCTTCAAATGCGATAGCCCTTTAAGTCTATGCGATATCTTCGCCAGGTCCTTGTCGATGACGTCAACGCAGTTGGAAGAGAGACTGGAGAATTGGCGAGATCTTTTCTCTACCATGGGGTCGGCGACTATCGAATCGCTAAAGGCCAGGCCTAGGGAATGGCCTTTGAGGATTACATATGAGGCGAATTTGCTGCCCATGAAGGCCAAGGAAGACAGGTTTAGTAGGCCTTGGGGCTTTGTCACGCCGGAAACGGCATCGATGAAATGACGATAGGCGATGCAATCGACATCGCTGATTTCCATGGCCCGGGAAAAGCAATCGCGGGAGCGGGCAAAGTCCCTTTTCGTCCCGATGCCATAGAAATTAATAAGTCCCAGTTCGAACCAGGCGGGAGCAAAGCCAAGCATCCCCGATTGGCGGAAGAGGTCGATGGCCACCTTGAGGTTCCTCTTTAGGCCCCTGCCGGTCCAAAAGAAATAGGCCAAATCGAAAAGGGCTTCGGGTTCGCCATAGAGGAAAGCCAGCTTAAGGTAACTGAACAGGTTATCGTCGTCCCCTATCCTGTTCCCTGCGCTGTCGGCAGTGAGGAATTCCTTGAGATAGGAGGCATCCACGTCGAAGCCTTTGGCCAACATGGCCTGGGCCTGCTTGATGAATTCATGGCACAAGCCTTTTTCGTACCTTATCAAATAGGCTGGCGTCCCCCTTTTGTGCCAGGCGATGAATTCGTTGAAAGTGCCAGCGCGTTTTTCCGAATAGTCAAACGAATGGGGAAAAGCTCTGTCCTTTCTCATTGTTCAAAACTCCTTCAAGGGGATACTACCTAAAGCAGATTCATACTGCAATGAGCGATTTCCTAGGACATTGTCTGTTTTTGCTTCCTTTCTTTGTCATTCTCATATCTATTGTCGCTTTTCCATCAAGGTTTTACCTGACACTTCCTAAAAGGCCGTCATTGCCATACCCGGCCTTAAGGCTCAAAAGGCGATGGCTGAATTTACGTTCAAGTTTCCTTTGACCCGCCTTCTTTGGTGTAACATTCTAGCGAGGAAGGTAAAATGAAATTCAGCCTGTTCGAGTACCTTTACTACGCCATTCCCAAAAGCTACGAGAACTCAATGGAGAAAAAGTACTTCGACAAGTACTCCAACGTTCTTTCGGTGGCCGATTCCACACGCCCCTATCTTGACGCTGATTCGGGTTTCGCCTTGATCCAGGCCGATGTCGTCATCCAGGCCCTTAGGAACAAGGAGAAGATAGAGTCCTTCGCGGACCTTTTCCGCGTAGCCGGGAACGTGAGTGCCGTCGGTCTTGAGGCCGCCCATAAGGACCTACCTCACTTCGCCTGGAAGCAAAAGGAGATATATGTCCCAATCTTTGCCTCAGGGCTCAATACCCGCTATGACAAGGAAATAGTCCAATTGGCGAAACGTCCCCTCAAGGGCCTTAGGGCACCCAATGGCATCGACGTCTTCTTCGTAAACCCCTTTTCGACATATGGGACGGCCTTATACGATTCGACTTTCACCCGCCTGATGAGGATCATGTCTTACGAGCGGGAGACCGTCTTTTACTCCTATTCCTTCGATACCATCTATTCCGTTTCGGATCAAGGGACCTTGGAATGCCAGATCCCCCTGTTCGACCGTGACTTGGAGATGCCAGACCGTAGCGATTTGCCTGTGCGGGTCAAGAAACTGATGGAATCCTATTTCGCCTTCGACCGTCCGGCCTTCATCGCCAAGCTGCAATCCTTGGGCTTCATATCCGCGGAGCTTTACGACAATATCGAAAGGCTTTCCTTGAAGGACGGGCGCAAACACCAGCCAAAAGCAGACCTTATTTAACCAAGCCCTATGTGATATATTCTTCATCGCATGTTTTGGGGCTGTAGCTCAGTTGGGAGAGCACGTGCTTTGCAAGCACGGGGTCGCGAGTCCGATTCTCGTCAGCTCCACCATAATCGCAAACAAACGGGTCCGGCCAAGCTCCGGGCCCTTTTTTACACCTTCTTTACATTCTTTTACGAAGGCTTTCGAATTCGGCGAATCTATTGCCACATAATACGAGAGGTTACCGAAAGGAAGGATAACTAATGAGAAAAGGTTTGGTTTCCGTAGTCGCTCTAGTAGCTTCGTTTGGGCTGCTCATGTCTTGCTCTGATACCACTGGTGGTTCCACTTCTTCCACCTCCTCCACCTCTTCGTCCTCTTCCCAGATCTCAAGTTCTTCCGCCTCGATTTCGACCTCAGTAGATGCCAACCACAAGATCAATCCGTACACCCGTGACACCACCTCCGGCACACGTGACGGCTTCTCGACCAAGATCGGTATCGAGAAAGCCAAATCCAACGATTCCCTCTTGACTAGTTCCGTCACGCAGGTCACCAGCAATGGCGACATGATGGCCAAGGTCGCAGCCGACGAATGGGGAATAGGCTACGCTTCCTTCTCCGATCTCAGTGCCAATACCGGCGTAAAGGGAATCGAGATCGAGGGGGTTGCTGCTTCCGAAGCCACCGTCCAGGACGGCTCTTACAAACTTCAGCGTAATTTCAATTACGTCATCCCGGTCGCTGGGGAAAACGACCGCTCTGATGTAAAGATGGCTTTGATTGATTCCTACGTTGCCTTCATGCATTCCGTCGAAGGCTTGGCCGTCATCAAGAACAAGGGGGGCATCCTGGATTCCTCAGTAATCAACAGTGCCCAAAGCTGGGATGACATCATCGCCGATACCACCGACAATCCTTGGGCGACGACCTTGGGCCTCACTTCCTCTGGCGCTACCAACACTTCAATCACTTCCGAGACCGTCTACTTCGTGGGTTCCACTTCCGTCCAGGATATGTCGACTGACCTTTCCACGGCCTGGTCAGCCCTGTTTGGCTCCAACGAACCCCAGATAAACCACAACCACACCGGTTCGGGCGACGCCGTGAAGAAGGTCGCCGATGGCTCGGGCGATATCGGATTCGCCTCCCGTGAATTCACGGATGCCGAAAAGAGTGCCCACACCACTTGGACTTTCGGCAAGATCTGCATGGATGCAATAAGCGTAATCATCAATGCCGACAACGACCTGATCAGCAACATCACCCTACAGCAGCTCCGCGACATCTACGTCAATCCCACTGCCATCGCCGACTCCGCCACTTCCGAGACCAACTTCGGAGTTGACTATTCCGACGAGACTCCGATAACCACTTGGTCACAGTTGGTTGACTAACCGCGTCGATTCGCTTGTAAAATAAGGGGGTCAAAATCCCCTTATTTTGGAAAGGAGACATGGATGGCAAGCAATGACGTCCAAGTCAATAGCCAACTTTCCGGAGCCATAAGCCAGCAGGCCACCAAACGCGCTGACCGGGCCCGGAAGGAGGATGCCTTGGTCAAGGGTGTCTTCGCCCTCATCGCGCTTATTTGCGCGAGCGTCATCGTCTTCATAACCGTATTCGTCTTCTACAAAGGCATACTGCCATTCGTGAAGGAATATGAGTCGGTCACCAACGGGGGAGTGAACGGCTCGGGAAAGCAAAGCTTCGTCTCCTTCCTCACGGGAAGCTATTGGAATGCCGGCGAGTTCGACCACGCCGCCGGTTACCTTGCCGTGAACACCATCTATGCCACCCTGCTGTCCCTGGTGATATCCGTTCCGGTATCCATCCTCGCCTCGCTATTCATAGTGCGCGTCGCACCCAAGGGCCTGGGCTGGGCCTTGGAGAGCGGCGTGGAATTGTTGGCCGACATCCCCTCGGTCATCTTTGGCCTCTTCGGCATGGGAGTGATCACCGCAGTCGTCAAGAACATAAGCCAGGCCTGGGGGATTCAGACCTCAGGGGGCGCTTCCCTCCTTTCCGGCGTAATCGTACTTTCGATGATGTCGATGCCCACCATGATATTGATGTCGGTGACCGCGATGAAGTCGGTCAATCCCAACCTAATCAACGCCTCCTTGGCCTTGGGTGCCACCAAGACCCAAACCGATTTCAAGATCGTGGTTTCCGATGCCCAATCGGGAATATTCGCCGGCCTCATACTGGGGATAGGCCGGGCGATGGGGGAAGCCACGGCCATCCAGATGGTAATCGGGAACGCGATGTCGGGACCTACCTGGAATCCCTTCAGCATCTCCGCTACCATAACCACCCAGATGCTTATGGGCATCGGGGAGGCCACGCCGGGTACCATGGGCTACGACATCCGCTTCTCCGCCGGCATCCTCCTGATGGTCCTTTTGATCGTCGTCGACTATTCCCTAAACCGCATCAAGGACACCCTCTATGCCCGTAGGACCGGTCAGAAGGCACCTCAGTCCTTGCTTTCGAAGGCTTTCCGAAAGATCTTCCATATCGGTAAAAAAGAGGCCACCGGCAATGAATGATCTCCTGAATATGGATATAAGGGCCCTGGTAGAGAAAAAAGAAGCGGAGGGCAAGAGCGGCAGGGAGGCCGTCCAGTCCTTGGCTGAAGACGCGAAACTCATCAGGGCCAAGGACAGGGATGCCTTGGCCAAATACCACGTAAGGCCCATGTTGGCTTGGCTCTATTCCTTCTTGCTAAACCGGGCCCTGGTCAAATACAACGAGAAGATGATCGAGGGCAAAAACGAGAAGGACCGCCTGGCCCTGGACGACATGGAAGACGAGCCTGGCTATTCCGCCCAGGAGAAGAGGAAATCGGTCGAGCGCATCATCCGCAACGGAAAAAGGCGCGAATTCCAAAGGGGGCTGGCCGATTTCCTCAAGCAGCTTTCCACCTACGTCATGTCGGCGATCTTGATAGTGATCCTGGTCGGCATCTTTGCCTATTGCTTCGAGGAAGGCTCCTCGACTCTCAGCTGGGACTTCATCACCGGCAATTACGAAGCAGAGACCACGGCCATCTACATGGACCCTGCCGATGCCTCGGATCCCCAAGCCCTTTTCACCTACGACACCACCAGCGACGACGAATACTTTTCCTCCCGCTGGGGCGTAGCCCTCATCGACACGACAAATTCCGATGGGACTTACGACATGGAAATATCCTATATCGCTAGCGGATCCCCTCTGGAGACACTGAAGAACAAGTCCAGCGGGGAATACGTATCGGTCGCATTGGGTTCTTCGATCACGACCTTGATCGGCAAAGACGATGAGGGCAATGCGGTCTGGATCTTGGCAACCGCCGACCACGCCCAGGCCTCGGCCGCCAATTTCGACAAGATGGCCTACATCACTTCCGGCTACCTCTCGACAGGCGGCTATGGCATCAGGGGGCCGGTGGTGGCCACACTCTACTTCATCTTCTTCGCCCTGCTCTTCTCCCTGCCCTTGGGAATAGGGGGTGCCATCTATTTCTCGGTGTACGCCAAGAGGAACGCCATCAATTCAATCCTCAAGTCGATGGTCGACATGATATCGGGCGTCCCCTCGATAATATTCGGCCTGGCCGGTGCCATCATCTTCATCCCGCTTTTCTCGGGCGGGGGGAGTATCGGCAACATCCTTTCCGGTTCGGCGACTCTGGCCTGCATGGTGCTTCCGACCATAATGAAAAACACCGAGGAAGCCATAAAGAACATCCCCCATACCCTTAAGGACGCCTCCTTGGCTTTGGGGGCCTCCCAAACCCAGACCGTGTTCAAGGTCATACTTCCAAGTTCGGTCCCAGGCATCCTGACGGGCACCCTTTTGGCCATCGGGAGGATCATCGGCGAATCCGCCGCCCTGGTCTTCGCCACGGGCGTGGTCATCCAAGACGAGGTCACGCCCACCACCTCGGCGGCCTCATTGGCCGTCTACATCTGGCGGATAATGTCGGGCGAGGCTCCCAATTACAAGGCCGCCGCGGCAACTTCGATACTGATACTCATGATAGTATTCATAATTAACATGTCGGTTAAGTTTTTGGCCTACAGGCTTGACAAGTTCAAGCCCATAAAGGCTCAAAACCCCATGTTGTCATGGCTCAAGAGGAGATTCGAAGGCAAGGAGAAAGCGAAGGAGGCCGGCAAATGAACGAAGAAAGCGAAGAGGAAAAACGCGAGAGGGCCAAAGCCCAAAAGCGCCTCGAAGCCATGAGGGAAGCCGACAGGAGGGCCGACTTGGACATCGGGAGACCGGCCGTAATAGGCGCCCCGGCCATCGCCCAAGAGGAAGAGAAATACGAGACACCCAAAGACGTGGTGTTCGAGTCCCGCAGCCTTTGCCTTTCCTATGGGGACAAGGAAGCCCTCCATTCGATAAACATCAAGGTCTATCGGAAGAAGGTCACCGCCTTCATCGGCCCGTCCGGTTGTGGGAAGTCGACCTTCTTGCGGTGCTTCGACCGCATGAACGACCTCATCGATACTTGCCATATCACCGGTCAGCTCCTCTATGACGGCATCGACGTCAAGCAGATGAACCCCATTCTCTTGCGCACCAGGGTCGGCATGGTATTCCAGCAGCCCAATCCCTTTCCGATGTCGATAAGGGACAACATTACCTATGGTCCCCGCTGCCAGGGGATAAGGGACAAGAAATATCTCGCCAAGCTTACCGAGGACAGCCTTAGGGAAGCGGCCCTCTACGATGAGGTGAAGGACCGGTTGAAGGATTCGGGCATGGCCTTGTCCGGCGGTCAGCAGCAACGCCTTTGCATCGCTCGCTGCGTGGCCATGCGTCCTGACGTCATATTGATGGACGAACCCACTTCCGCCTTGGATCCCATCGCAACCAAGAAGATCGAGGATTTGATAACCAAGTTGAAGGAGAAATACACCATCATCATCGTGACCCACAACATGCAGCAGGCGACCCGGGTCAGCGACTATACCGCCTTCTTCATGCTGGGTAGATTGGTCGAATTCGCCCCGACCGACGAGTTCTTCTCGCACCCCAAGGAAAAGGAGAGCGAGGACTACATTACCGGCAGGTTCAGCTAGAGGGAGATGGGAAAATGAACCTAGATCAAGAACTAGCATACATAAACGAAGAAATAGAGAAGATGTTCTCCCTGACGAGGGAGTTCCTCAGGCGGGCCTTGGTGTACTACCTTTCGAACGAGGACAGCCGCTTCGATGCCGAAATCGACGACGACCAGGTAAACGCCTGCGAACGCAACGTGGAGGCCTGGTGTCTCTCCATCCTCTTGAAGGAGAAGGTCTATGCCGCCGACCTGCGGCGGGTCACCGGAGCCTTGAAACTCGTGACCGACATCGAAAGGATCGGCGACCATGCCCGGGACATAAAGGAAGCGGCAGACAAGATCAAGGGCCTGAACGAGAAGGGGGTGGACCTTGCCCAGGTCCAGGAACTGGTCGACTGGGTCCTCAAGCTCTACGACGATTCGGTGAAGTCCTTCGTAAACTACGACACCGACCTGGCCGAGCAGGTGGCTTCCCACGACAACGAGGTCGACAACAAGTACGACGTCATCATGTCCGACCTCATCAAGGTGGCCGAGAACAAGGAGATATCGACCCAATATGCCATCTACCAGACCTTGGTCCTTAAGTACATCGAGAGGATCGCCGACCATGCCGTCAACATCGCCGAATGGGTCGTGTTCATCAAGAACGGCTTCCATAAGGACAGCATAATAATCTGAGGTAAGGCCAATGGAAAAGGGCAGCGATAGGGACGACCGTTCGGTTGCGGTCGTAGAAGACAACGATGACATACGTAACCTGGAAGTTTTGGCCTTGACCAAGGAAGGCTATTCGGTCCGGCCTTTTGCTGATGGCCGGTCTTTCCTGACGGGTTTCGCCAAGGATAAGCCAGATTTGGTCATCCTCGACCTGATGCTGCCAGACATCCAGGGCGAGGAAATACTAAGGGAGATCAGGAAGGATACCGAAAATGCCGAGGTCCAGGTGATAATCGTGTCAGCCAAGACCATGCTGACGGACAAGGTCCTCGGTCTCGATTCAGGGGCTGACGACTACATCGAGAAGCCATTCGACATCTTGGAATTCCTGGCCCGCGTCAATGCCCGGTTCCGCAACGTCCCCGGAACCAAGAAGATGGAATTCGCCGGCTTGACCCTTGATCCGAACGCCCACCAAGCCTTTTTCAGGGGAAGTGAACTGCACCTCACCAACGCCGAATTCGCAATCCTTAGGGAATTGATAGCCAAGGGGGGATCGGTCGTAAGCCGCCAGCACCTAATCCAAGTCCTCTGGGGCCATGTGGACCCCTTGACGACCAGGACCATCGACATGCATGTCCGCGCGATAAGGCTGAAGATAGATGACAGAGAGGGGAAACTCCTCCAAACCGTCTACGGAATAGGCTACCGCCTTTCGGAAAAGTGAGGGGGAAATGAGGAAACGGATTGGGCTCTCCTGGCTTTTGGTGGGAATAGGCGGAATGGCCGCTCTGTATCTGGGGACCGCCTTGCCTTACTACCTGACTCAGGAAACAAGGCTGAAGAGCATCGTCAATGCCACGGGAAACACTCTTTCCGATTTTTTCTACGCCAACGGTTTAGCCTCTTTCGAAAGTAATGTGGCCGAAAGCTACCAACTCAATCCCTTGGGCGAGGATACGATAGTGTTGCTCAACTCCTCAGCGGGATTCGAGACCCTTGCAGGTGACGGGAGTGGGATCGAGGCGGAGGCATTCACGGGGAAAAGAGAGACCTTCTATGTAAACGGTGGTGGCATAGGGTACCTCGCCTTCGATTCGGGCCTTTTGACGGCAAAGGATGGTACCAGCGGGGAATTCGTCTTCGGGGTGAGAACCGCTCCCTGGCTTCTGGTTCCCCTTTCCCTCATCTATGCGGGAGCCGCCTTTTGGGTTGCCACCAGCGTGGTGATGACGGCCCTGTGGCTTGACTTCACCACGAAGTTGGCCAGGCCCATCGGGAAGGCAGTGGAAAGCCTCTCCAAGGCCGGGGGATTGGATCTCCAGGGCTGGAACTTCGCAAGCAACCCAAACTTGATGGTCCCTGCCATCGAGGTATCCACCGGCATCTTGGCGAGCAATGCGGCCAGCGCCGAGCAGGAGCGGGACAAGGCCCAAATAATTCTCGACTCCATGACCCAGGGCTTCTTGGCCTTAGACTACGGCGGGTCGGCAATCCTGGAAAACCAAAAGGCCAGCGAGATCCTTGGCGCGGGCGGCAAGGGGCAAGGTTTTGCAAATCCCGTCGGCGAATTCAAGGATTCGATAGCGAAGGTGTTGGGCGAAGGCAAGAGTCAGTCCCTGGACTGGGAGCGCGGGGACAAGATATATTTCGTCACCCTCTCCCGCTTCAAGGTAAAGGAGCAAAAGCCGGGCGTGGCCCTGGTATTCGAGGACGTTTCCGATAGGAGGCGACTCGAGAATGCCAAGACCGACTTCTTCGTCTATGCCAGCCACGAGCTCAAGTCGCCCTTGACCTCCATCATCGGGTATCAGGAAATGATAAGGTCGGGATTGCTAAAGAAGCCCGCGGAGATCAACACCGCCTTGGATAACTCGATCAGGCAGGCCAAGGAGATGAGGGGAATGATAAGGGACATGCTTGACCTTTCCTACTTGGAGTCCAGTCAACCACGTTCGCTTTCGCCCGTCGATCTCGGCCGGGTTGCCCTTTCCTGCATCGAGGACTTTGTGCCGGAAGCGAACGCAAGGGGGGTGAAGATCATCCGCGACCTGCAAAGCCTGACGTTCGACATGAATCCCCAGGATGCGGAAAGACTATTGCGAAACCTGATGGACAATGCCCTGAAGTACAACCGTCCCAATGGCTCCGTCTTCGTCGGGATCGATGCCAAGGAAAGGAAGATAACGGTCGCGGATACGGGCGTCGGCATCGCGAAGGAGGATCTTGCCCGCATCTTCGAGAGGTTCTATAGGGTAAAGGGGACCAAGGCCGAAGGAACCGGCTTGGGTTTAGCCATAGTCAAACACGTCTGCCTTTACTATTCGATCAAGATCGCCGTCGAATCGGAGCTGAACAAGGGCACCAGCTTCGTCTTGACCTTCCCCAAGTGATCAGTCAGGGTCCTTGGCAAAGGAAGCGGGAATAAGCTCTGCCACCTTCAAGGCATCAGTCGTCTTCACGGTCACCTGGGCCCCGACCCTCCCGCCCGAAAACGAAATGCTTCCAAACGATAAGGCGGTAGAATCGATGAAATGCCTCATTCTTTTCTTCATTCCTATTGGACTGCAACCACCATGGACATAGCCGGTGACAGGCAAGAGCTTCTTCAACGGCAACATCTCAATGGATTTCTCCCCCGCAGCGGAAGCGGCCTTTTTCAGGTCCAGCTCTTTCGCTACCGGGACCAAGAAGGCGAAATAGTCTCCGCTTTTACCCTGTGCGACCAATGTCTTGAACACCGTTTCTATTCTCTCTCCCAATATCTGGGCTATCTGGGCCCCGGTGAGGGTAGGATCGGCTTTGTAGAAATGGGGGACATATTTGACATGCGCCTGCTCCAAGAGCCTCATGACGTTAGTTTTGGTTTCCATTGTGTGCCTTTGACCTTTCTTGCCTAATTTGGATTGCCACCAGGCAGCAAATGTAATATATTAATCATGATTTTGAGATTGCAAACAATGTGTTTGCTTGCTAACGGGAGATAATTTTCTTACTAAAAATGGATAAAGCGCGTGTGGTCGCTTTGGGCGGCCTTAATGAATCGGGCAAAAACTGTTATTGCCTTGAGGTAGATGGCGACATATTCGTGATTGAATGCGGACTTAAGTACCCGGCAGCCGACAATCCTGGCGTGGATTACCTGATACCTAATTTCGATTACCTGAGACGCAATTCCAGCAGGGTAAAAGCCGTGATAATAACCCATGGCCATGACAGCCAATATGGTGCTTTGCCCTACCTCCTTAACCTTATCAACGTGCCTGTCTACGCTTCTTCGACCACCATAAACATGATAAGGATGGATTACGGGAGGAAGTTCCGCCGCTTCGGGACCTATAGGTTCGTAAGCGTCGTCCCCTCCTCGACCGTCACTATTGCCGGACATGTGTTCCAGTTCTTCCAGACCACGCATTCGATGCCCAATTCATTTGGGTTCTCGCTTAAGACCTCGGCCGGCAACATCGTCTATACCTCCGACTTCATATCCGACTACAACCACTCCGGTAACTTCTCCTTCGATATGCCCAGGATGTGCCAGATCGCCCAGGCGGACAAGACCCTCCTTTTGATGTGCGAATCCGAAAGCGCCCAGCTCCCTGGGACCGCTTCGCCTAACCACCGTCTGGCGCCCCATATAGAGTCGGCTTTCGAAGAGGCCAAAGGGCCGGTCTACATCGCCCTGTACACCCAGAACTTCTTCAATATCCAAGAAGTCATAGACACGGCGGTGAAGGCCGACAAGGTGGTGACCTTCTACACTCCGGAAATGACCGATTTTTTGAAGTCGTTCAACGCTTCGGGCGATTTGGTCATCCCGACCGGTCACTACGTGCCGTTCACCGACATAAAGTCGGTACCCGAGAATCAGCGCGTCGTCATAATAACCGGTTCCGGCCTCAAGCTTTTCAGCGACATAAAGGAACTGGCCTACGGTGCCCGCAAAGCCGAAGGATTCGGCCTCGGGGTTGGTGACACCTTCATCATGGCCTGCCCTTCCGTTCCGGGTATCGAGGTTCAGCACACCGAGGCTTTGGATACGGTATTCGCCACGGGAGCCAAGGTCTTGAACATCACCCGCCGGGACATCGCCGCCATGCATGCCCAGCAGGAAGACATCAAGATGATGATCACCCTCTTCCACCCCAAGTACTACATGCCTGTCAAGGGGGAATTCAGGCAGTTGATGGCAAATGCCCGCACTGCCGTTGACATGGACATCGGCTTGAACCATCGGAACATATTCGTATACGACAACGGCATGTTCATAAAGTTCGATGACAAAGGTGAATTCATCCCCGTACCCGAGAAGGTCTTGGCCAATGACGTGGTAGTGGATGGTGCCACGGTGGGGGAAGTCAAGGACAACGTGCTAGAGGAACGTGCCACGATGTCTTCGGATGGCGTGATCCTCATGGGGGCTCTGGTTTCCCTTAAGAACAAGGTCCAGCTTAGCACCCCCGATATCCAGATGAGGGGTTTCATCTATCTTAAGGATTCGACCAAGCTGGTCGACAACGTGAATGCCATTTTCTCCGCCACGGTCGACTCTTTGCTTAAGTCGGAGAAACCCGTGGCTCTGGCCGAGATCCAGCACAAGGCTTCGGAGAAGATCTCCCGCTTCCTCAAGAAGGAGACCGACAAGCAGCCTATTGTGATCTGCGTCATCCGCAATGCCGATGAGGCCCAACGCTCCTTGGAGCAGCGACACAAGGCCCATGAGAATAGGACTCCCGGCAGCAAGAACTTCTTCCATCCGCGCCGACCCCAGTTAAATAGGTCTCCCGCTCCCGCCCCCGTTGCCTCCCAGGTCCCCAACGTGAAGATCGACCTTCCCTCGCCGCGTAAGCCGGTCGTCACGACGCCTGCCGATACTGAAGAGAAGAAGTAGCAAACGAAAAGCCTTGGCCGCGAAGCCAAGGCCTTTTTTGCGTATCCGTCTCCCCTGCCTACAGTTTGGCGCCCAAGTCCTTGAGCAACTGGGCCCCATGGGAAGTCCCGATCCTGGTGGCACCCGCCTGGATGAGGGAAAGCATTGTCTTGCCGTCCCTTATCCCCCCGGCCGCCTTGACGCCCAGTTTCCCCCTGACGGCCTTTGCCATAAGACTCACGTCATGGACGGTGGCCCCGCCTTTGGCAAAACCGGTCGAGGTCTTTACGAAATCGGCCTTGGCCCTTGCCGCGCATTCACAGGCCTTGACCTTTTCCTCGTCGGTGAGGAGACAGCATTCGAGGATGACCTTGAGGACATGGTTTCCCGCGGCTTCCCTTACCTCCCTGATGTCTTCGGTCACGAAGTCCCAGTCGTGATCCTTGACCTTGCCGATGTTTATGACCATGTCGACCTCATCGGCTCCCTCCCGTATGCTCTCCTTGGCTTCGAAGGCCTTGGATTTCCCCAGGGTCGCCCCCAAGGGGAAACCGATGACGGTCACTACCCCGACCCCGCTCCCCTCCAAAAGCCTCTTGGCCAGGGCAATGCGGGAAGGATTCACGCATACGGATTTGAACTTGAATCCACGGGCTTCCTTGCACAGGGCGGAAATCTCTTCTTGGGTCGCATCGGGCTTAAGCAACGTAGAGTCGATATAGCTTGCGTAATCTGTCATTTTCGGGCCTCTTTTTCTTTATCCGATTTTACAATACGGCCATAGATTTGGGGTAGACTATGCGCAAAGGAGAAACACATGAGAGGGATCTTGAAGAAGGATCTTAGTGACAACTTGTGGCCAGAACTGGTCTTCGGGGCCATCTTCCTGCTAGGCTTTGGCCTTTCCTTGGTCTTCATGGCCTATATCGGCGTGCCTTACGATCCTTCGACCAAAGACGACAACACCTTCCTTAACGGCATGACCTCCCTGGCTTCCAGCATCGGCCTGGCGATGTCGGTATCCTATGCGAGTTCTTTGACCATAGGGATGATGATGCGCGACATGAAGAGCGGGTGGATACAGTTCCTGGTTACCATCGGCATCACCCGCAAGGAGATATATTGGGCCAAGACCGGCTATGGCCTCTTGGCCAGTGGCGCGATGGCGCTTTTGGTCTTCCCGATGTTCTTCGGGATCTCCTACTACCAGGTTAACGCGATGGGATATGACCTTGGATACATCAACATGGTTTCCTGGCTCAACTTGTTCTTCGTATGTGCCGGGATGTCCGCCTTGGGAAACCTGGCCGGCTTCGCCTTTTCCCCAAACATTAGCAGCCTGCTGGTAAGCATCGGCGTCTTTTTGGGCCTCGCCCTCTCCTTTGGGGGTGGCTTGACCATCTTCCTTCCGCCTGACACTTCCTCAAGTTATGGCCTTGCTTTGGTTTGGGTCGAGGTGATCGTCTTTTTGCTCTCGGTAACGGCCACCGTCCTTTTGAACTGGGCCTTCTACCGTTCCTTCACCAGGAAAGACATGTAGGAGGGAAAGACCATGGATGCATTGAAAGTCAACGGACTTAGGAAGGCATTCGACAAATTCACCCTGGACAGGGTCTCCTTCGCCTTGGAGGAAGGCACCATCACCGGCTTCATCGGCGAGAACGGGGCTGGCAAGACCACCACCATGAAACTAATCGCCGGGCTCACCCATAAGGACGGTGGGGAAGTGGCGATATTCGGGAAGGAGCAGGAGGACTTGACCAAGGCCGACCGGGAGAAATACTCAATAGTGTTCGACGAACCCACCTTCCCGGACAAGGTCAGGCTCACCAGGCTCAACGACATCCTCGACGACCTGTTCCTCGATTGGGACAGCGGGAAGTTCTTCTCCTACCTCGAATCGTTTGGGATAGACAAGACAAAGAGGATCAATGAGCTTTCAAACGGCATGAAGGGCAAGCTGAACATCGCAATCGCCCTGTCCCATGGCTCGCGGCTTTTGATTCTCGACGAACCGGCCAATGGCCTGGACCCCATGGCCCGCGACGACTTCTTGGGCATCCTGGCTTCCTTCGTCCGGGACAAGAGGGGGACGGTTCTGATCTCCTCCCACATAGTGTCGGACTTGGAGAAAATCTGCAGCCGGTTCATCTTCATCCACAGGGGAAGGATACTGTTTGACGATTCCAAGGCCAACCTCATGTCGCGCTACGAGCTGATAAGCCTTCCTTCCGCCAAGAAGGATTTGGCCCTGCGGGAGGGGATAATCTCCAAGCGGGACAATCCCCTGACGGGTGAGCTTGAAGTCCTGGCCAAGGCGGGGACTTTCGAAGACCTCGGTTTAGAGGCCAAGAGCCCCTCTTTGGAGGAATTGGCCATCATGTTGATCAAGTCCGATTCCCTTTCCCCCAAGGCCAAAGATTCCTTGTAGATATATGGCATAAGTGCTAATATACAACACGCTAAGAATTGTTCATTGAAAGGAAAGTCTATACACTAAATGGCACAGATAAAGTCTGAAAAGAAAGATATTTTGACTAACGAGAAGAACAACCAGAGGAATTCGGCCTACAAGTCTCGGGTCAGGACCGCCATCAAGAAGGTCGAGATCGATGTCGAGAAGAAGGACACCGTAAACGCCGAGGCCGATTTGAAAATAGCCTTGGGTCTCATCGACCGTTCTTTGGGCTTGGGCATCCAGAAGCAGAATACCGTAAACAGGCAGAAGGCCCATGTCTACGCTGCCTACAACAAGCTGAAGGCGCTCCCCAAGGCGGAGGAGAAGCCGGCCGCTGTCGCTTCCGCCAAGTAGTAGTCAAGGTTTCCGGCAAAGTAAAAGCAAGGCTTGGGCCTTGCTTTTTTCGTCGCTTCTCAATCAATCCCATCGAAGCTAACCGTAGCGATGCGCGAATGAAACGAACCAGTTCTCCAACGAGGTGTCGGGATCGTCGAGATTGAACTTGATGTCCTTCTCCATCCGGCCCAGATCGGCCAAGATGGCCACCAAGCCGGTGAACGTGCGGCCCTTAAGTTTCTTTAGGTTCATGTAGACCCGCCCCGGACGGCAATTGAGCTCGCTGGCAATGCGATCGCTTCCCAGGCCATGTCCGGCCAGATAACTCACCTGAGCCATGAAGCGAAACTGGGAGAAGAGGACCGGCAGAAAGCCTATGGGATCCAGGCCGCCTCTCCTAAGGTCCCTATAGGACCTAAGGGCCTTGAGGGGTTCGTCGGACATCAAGGCATCGGCGATGGCAAAGACGTTGTCCGCCAATGGCCTGGGGACCAAGGCCTCCACATCGGGCAGCCTTATGGCGTCGGTATAGAGGCAAAGCTTCTCGATGGTGTTCCTGAAGACCCTGAAATCGCCGCCGACCCTAAAGACCACTTCCATGGCCGAGGTCTGGTCGATGTTCTTGCCCAGTTCCGCCGCAATCTTCATTCCCTCCATGGCCAGTTGCTCGCCTCTTGGCAGGGGGTGGTCCTCGAAGTCGGCCCCACTGGCCTTCAGGGCCTTGGCCAGAGGCGACTTCCCCAGTTTTCCGACCAGGCAGATGAAAAGGGAATTCACCGGATCGGGGTGCTTGAGGTAAGCGGCGAATGCCTGGATGTCAACCGGAGTCTGGAAGTCCTTTTGACCTTTGCCGTCGGTAAGGTAAAAGCAATCGGTCAAGAGGAAGACCTTCCCCTCACCGCTAAAGGAAGGGGTCGAGGCTTCTTGGGCAAGGTTGGCAAGGCTGTCCTGATAGCCATCGATCCTATATAGATCCGAGCCATAGTCCAAGGTCGGGAACTTTCTTCTTATCTGTTCCCTGGCGACCGCTTCGCAGTACCCGGAATCGTCCGACACCAGGACCTTGATCATCCCTATCTCTCCGGCAAGGTCGCCACGGCCGTGTTGGGCTCGTCGGGGGAGACGGTCACATCCTCGATTATCACGGCCTTTACCGGCCTGTCGTCCTCTTTGTCAGTGGGAACCGCCGCGACCTTGTCCAGCACGTCCAAGGAGGCCTGGTCGGCGACATCGCCAAAGGCGGCGTAGCTGCCGTCCAGGAATTCGTCATCCGCATCGCAGATGAAGAACTGGGAACCGGCGGAATCGGGATCCTGCGCCCTGGCCATCGAAATGGCCCCACGTTTATGGCTGTGGGCGTTTTTTACGCCATTGGCCAGGAACTCGCCCTTGATGGCATAGCCAGGTCCGCCCATGCCCGTCCCGGTGGGATCGCCACCCTGTACCATGAAGTGCTTTATGATCCGATGGAACAGCAAGCCGTCGTAGAAGCCCTTGCGTGCCAACGCAACGAAATTGGCGCAAGTGTTGGGGGCACTCTTCCAATCCAAGTTGACCCTTATCGAACCATAGCCCTTTATCTTTATCTCAACCATTTTCCTATTTCCTTTCCGGGGTAGAATCACCATTTGTCTGGGTAGGGAACACCTCGTCTACGCCCAGCATCCTCTTACCAGCCAAACCTCTTTCACCATTTAGAAACGCCTTTGCGTCCATCGCCTTCTTACCGGGCTTTTGCAAGGTAAGCAACTTGACATAGCCACCTTTCAAGCCTATGACGAATTCACCATCCTGGGCCTTCTCCACCACGCCTTGGCCATGGTCTTTGCCATCCAGTAGGCCAACGCATCGATAGACCTTTATCTCCAGTCCGCCGTCGAGCCTAAGGAAGGCGCCGGGCTTAAGGGCGAAGGCGCGGACCTTGTTGACGAACGAAGCGGGGGAAAGGTCAGGGGTGAGGAGCGAATCCTCCTTCTTGAGGATATGGCAGACGGTTGCCGCGCCCTCGTCCTGAACCTCACCCACGAGCTGGTTGGAAAAGTATTTGGGCAGGTATTCCCTCAGCATCCGTATGGCGACGGAAACGATCTTGGCGGAGAGGGTGGTGGTGTTTTCTTCGGCGGCTATTGCGACCTTCTGGCGGGCGAAGACCCTGCCGGCATCCATGGCCTTGACCATCTCCATCAGACACACCGCCGTCTCCCTGTCGCCTTCCAAGATGGCCGTCTGGATCGGCGAGGCGCCCCTGAGTCTGGGTAAATCGGAGGCATGGACGTTCAAAGGCGGGAACTTGCCCGAGAGGGCCAAGACCTTGGAAGAGAGGATCTGGCCAAAGGCGAAGGTCAGCAAAACGTCGGGCTTGAGCCGGGCCACGAAATCGTAATCGTGGTTAAGCTTGACCGGTCTGTGCAAGGGAATTCCCAATTCCAGGGCCATGGCCGAGACCGGCGAGGGTGTCGGCGTATGGGACCGACCCTTGGGGCTATCGGGCTGACTGACCACGCCGACGACGTTGAAGCCCGACTCCACCAGGGCCTTCAGAGCCTGGGCCGCCATGTCGGGAGTCCCGAGGAACACTATTCTTTCATCGCTCATGGATCAACCTCCTAAAAGCCTAAGGCCATAAGCACTACTGAGGATACGACTATCAAGAGGCTTATGGTGGCGTTGGCGATTACATAATACGATCTCATCATCTTCCTAAGCATCAGCCAAAGGGTGATGGCCGCGGTGAAGAGGGACAAGACCAGAGAGGCCAAGGAGCCCACGGCAAAGGTCTTGAGGTTGGGGACATACGAAGGGACATTGAGGATGAAGGGCAAGAGGAAGCAGGATAGGCCCAATAGCAGCGCGAGGGAGAGAAACGACAGGGAGAGCAAAAGGTTGCCGATCAAAACCTGGGCCTGGCCTTGGGCAATGGAGAACTCGGAATCGGTGGCAAAGGCGTCGATTTCGGGCAATCCATAGAAGTAATATTTGGCCGCCTGGCCCGATAGAAGCTTCCTAAGTCCGCCGACCTGCTTTGGCGAAAGGGTGGACTTGGGGATCAGGACCGGCACCTTCTGCCCGGCAACGTAGAGCTGGAAGCCGTCTTTGGTCTCCCCCAATTCCTTGATGGTGGAATAGGGGAAGGCCATAGCCGACCCGCCCTTCCCGCTTCCGACCTTCATGACCACCTTGTCCAAGAAGAAAGAATAGGTCACCACGTCCTCTCCCTTGGGCCAGAACGCAAAGAGCCGATAGAGGGGATAGAAGAGCGCGCAGCCGAAGAGGGCCAAACCAAAGATGGCAAAGATCTCCTCCTGGAAGCTCATCCCGTCAAGGCCCAATTCCAGATACTTCGCCAGGCCTATGGAGAAGAAGAAAAAGCCAGCGGCGAGATAGACCAAGACCGTGGTCAGGGAGAAGGAACGGAAATAGAAGGAACGGAAAGTTCCCTTAGGGTCGGAATCGGAAACCTTCCTGACGCATATCTCCGCAAGGCTCCCGTTCACAAGCGCGACCGGGGAGGTATCGAAATGCCTGGCCAGGGGCTCAATCAAGGCAAGTGTCGGTTCCTGGCCTTCGCCGACCAGGGCGTAAAATGCGTCGATGGTCAGGCCACATTCCCGGGCCAGGTCCTCGTCGGTCTCACCCCGCCCCGCCGCCAAGGCGCGAAGCCTGTCGATGAAGGTCATTTCTTGTCCGCCCCCTTGTCCTTCTTGTCGTCATCGGGTCCGTAATCCTCATCGTAATCATCGTTCCGGGGAAAGATGGCCGTGTCCTGGAAATTGGATTCCAGGATCCTCTTCTCGGCCTTGGCCGCCAGTTCCGATTTCTTCTCGAGTTCCTGGGCCTGCTGCTTCTGGATGTCCTCGGCATCGTACTCGTCTTCGATCTCCCCGACTATTTCCTCGACCAGGTCCTCTACCGTTATAAGGCCGACCACCTTGCCATCGGCCTGGCTACGCACGATCGCTATGTGCTGGCGAAACCGCTGCAGCCGCTTCAAGGCCAAGGAGGCGTTTATGCTGTCGGGGAAGAACAGGGCCGGCTTTATCAAGGTGGCAACCGGTTTCTTCTCAGTCAAAAGCATCTCGTAGAAGTCCTTCTGGAACAGGATTCCCTCCACCTGTCCGGAGTCCTTGTCAAAAAAGGGGACCCGGGAATAGTTGTTCTCGATGAAGAGATGCTCGATTTGGGCCACGGTCATGCCCGAATCGACATAGACCACGTTCTTGAGCGGCGTCATGACCCTGGCGATGGTCTTGTCGTCGAAGGAAAGGGAGTTCTGGATGAGGTCGTGCTCTTCCTTCTCGATCGCGCCCTCGTCATAGACATCGGTCACCACCGCCTGGAGGTCCCTTTCCGACATGTCGGGCTTCTCCTTGATCTTAAGGACATGGGAGGCAAACCAGCGGAAGAATCCCACCAGATTGGTGAAGGGGAAGAGGAGGTAATAGAAGAAAAGGGTCGGCAAAGCCAGATAGGAAGCGGTCAATTCGGGCCTGTTGGAGCCAATGGCATAAGGCATTATCTCGCCCAATATCACGGCCGCCAAGAGCAAGACGATTACGGCCACCACGTTCCCCAGCCAAAAGGGGGTCACCGAGGCGATAACGATGTAATAGAGGATCAAGGCCAAAGAGGCTTGGCAGAGTATGCTTAGGACACGCATGGTCGAGATGGTCCGATCCTTGTGCTGCAAAAGCTTGAGGGCCACCCTTCCGCCCACGGAGGAAGCGGCATACCTCAACTTGGTCTCGCTGGCCTGGGAGAAGGAACGCTCGCCCAAGGTCGCAAAGGAGTCCAGGACAAGCAAGAGAAAGGCCACCACCCCAAGGATGGAGCCATTTACGGCATCGAGCTTAAACATGTCTGCAGGCATCTTTGTCCTCCGCTACTGCCATTGATTATATAGGTAAACCCGGCCAAGGCCCAAAAGACCATTCAAAGGAAGGCCAATATCTTGCCATAGGCCCTGACAAGATCAGCGAGGGAAGAGGAAGCGTTGGCGGCGGAAGGGCTAGGCAAGACGAATGCCGGCTCGCTGAAATACCTTCGATAGAGGGTGTAGGCCTTTTGGCCGGTTACGAATATGGCCTTTACCGTCTGACATGCGGAAAGAATCGCCCTTAGGTCGCAAGGCCTTGCCTCCTTTATGGACGAATCCGAAGAGCCTCTCACCAGACAGGATTCGACTACGTCGTACAGGGCGATGCCATGCCGGGTCAGAAACGCCTTCCTGTCTTTCGTCCCGAGTGGCTCCTCCTCCTTGAACAGGGCTCCCAAGGTCTTGTAGAAGCGGTTGGTGGGATGCATGTAGAAGAAGCCCGACTTCCTTGAAGCCACCGAAGGAAAGGAGCCAAGGATCAAGACCTTGGCTCCCTTGGGGATGAAAGGCGAAAAGCCGTGATCTATTAGGGCTTGCCCTTTCACCTATTTGATATCGCCCCTGAAAACGACGCCCGAATGCTTGGGTAGCACGATGCTCCCCTGGCTTATCTGGTGCTCCCCGACGGCCAGAAGTATTTCGCCCGAGCCGACCGGAATCCTTACCGGCTCGTCCTTGAGATTCATCGCGACCAAGACGTCCTTGTGGCGATAGGACAAAGGCCACTTCATGAACGAGAAGTCAGCGGTACGGGTGAGCTGGGGGACATCGTCGCGCAGTTTGTTCAAGGCCTTGATGAGGTTGAGGACCGAAAGCGGCTCGGCCTCCCTTTGGGCCACCGTCTCATCCTCGGGATTCTGGGGAAGGTAGAGTTTTGCGGGTTGGGCCTTGGAAAAGCCAAACGCCCCATTGGAGTCGTCCCACTTCATCGGGAGCCTGGCGCCGGTGCGCTGGAAGCCGCCTTCCTTGGAAGGCAAGCCCCGCCAGGTGGTCTGGCCGGCTTCATCGCCGGCAAAGACGAACGGAACGTTGGGAAGGGTGAATATCATGAGATATGCCAACAGCAGGCTGTTGCCCTTAAGGGAGTCGGCGATGCGCCAGGTGTCGTGGTTTCCCGATATCAGGGATAGATAGTGACCGGGGGCCTTTATGGAGGCGTCCATCTCCCCCTCCATCTCCTTCAGGTATTGGTCCCAGAGCTTTTGGTCGAACTGGGCCAAAAGCGGCTTCTCGTAGGGCCGGGGATCCATATAGCCATCGCCGGCCCTAAAGAAGGCATGGGAGAAATTGTCGGTATGGTCCAAGACGAAGTCGGAATCGAACCCGGCCTTGAACGACCGCTCCGGATAGGACCATTCGGAGACCATCCTGAAGGAGGGGAACTCCTTGTGGACTTCCCTAAGGATCCGATGCCAGGTCTCGATGGTGGCAGTCTTGTCGTCGTCGTTCTTGACCAGTGAGTCGGCCATGTCGACCCTGAAGCCATCCACGCCCCTGCCGAGCCAGAACTCCATGACCGACTCGAGGAACTTGCGGGTCCCCTCGGCGGCCAAAGAGTCGATGCCCTTCTCCCAGCTGGGATAGTCGATGCGGCTGAAGCCATAGTTCAGGGCCGGCTGATGGTCGAAGAAGTTGACCCAGTAGGCGCCATCGCGTTGATACAGGCCGTGGACCAGATTGACCTCGGCCTTGGGATAGGGCTTGCCTTCCCCATCGGTCCAGATGTACAGGTCGCTGTACTCGTTTGGAGTCGGTAGGGCGGATTTCTCAAACATCGGGGAAGACCAGGAGGTATGGCCGGGGACCAGATCGAAGAAGACCAAAAAGCCAAGCCTATGGGCTTCCCCAATCAACCTCAGGGCATCGTCCATGGTGCCGAAGCGCTTGTCGACCTTGAAATAATCAATGATGTCATATCCGCCGTCTTTCCAGGCCGATTCAAAGATTGGGTTTATCCAAAGTCCGGTGAATCCCAATGATTTTATATATGGAAGCTTCTCTATGATTCCTTCCAAATCCCCGATTCCGTCACCATTTGCGTCATTGAAGGTAAGCGGGTAGATCTCATAGAAGGTCCTTTGACCATATTCTCTCTCTGACATTTGTCAGTCCTCCCTGTAAACGAGTCCGCTCTTGGGCGGCACGACCAATAGACCATCGTCCACCTCCACCGGGCCGAAGGTCAAAAGCAACTGCCCCTTGCCGACCTTCACCTTCTCAATACGATCGGTGATGTTGGCCACGACCAAAGTCTTCCGGCGCTTGAAGGATATGGGGTCGGAATCGTCGAACGAGAGGTCATGGTTGCCAGTCAGGTCCGAATCGGTATTGCGGATGTAGTTGATCTTGGCTATGGCGTTGAGAAGGGAATCCTTATCGTCCTCAAGGTCACTCACGGTCTTGTCGTTGGGGTTGATGGGAAGATAAAGCTTGTCCTCAGGAGCTGTGGAGAAGCCGTTGTCGACGCCATGGTCCCACTTCATCGGAGTCCTGGTGCCAGTCCTGGCGTAACCTCCGTCCTTGGACGGGAGGCCGAAATAGGTGGTCTGCCCTATCTCGTCGCCAGCATACATGAAGGGAACGTTGGGGAGGAGGAAGCCAACCAGGTAGGCCAACTTGAGTTCCTGCTCCGTCAGCCAATCCGCAAGACGGGAGGTGTCATGGTTACCCGATATCAAGCTCAGCCACTTGCCATCGTCCTTGGACGCGTCAAAGCGCTTTGCGAAATCGCCTTTCCATTGGTCGAAAAGGGCCTTGTCCCAGGTATGGAACAAAGGGGTGCCATCGCCGAAGAAGGTATGCTGGCCCTTCAGGCCCTTGCCGTTCCTGAGGAAGGCGTGGGTGAAGTTCTCGCTCCAGTAGAGCACGAAGTCGGAGTCGAAGCCGCTCTTCAAGGACTGCCAGGGGCAGGACCATTCCGAAACCGCCACGCAGTCGGGATAGTCCTTACGGACCTGCCCGAACACGTCCTTCCACATCGCGATGGTCCCGGTGGCGTCTTCGTCGTCCTGCTTGACCATCCAGCCTGCCATATCGGCCCTGAAGCCATCGAAGCCCTGGCTAAGCCAGTAGTCGATAATCTTCACCAAGAACTTCTTGGCCTTGGTCGGACCCTTACCGTCGATCGGCTCCTCCCAACTGTACTGGGGATGGAGAAAGCCATAGTTCAAGGCCGGCTGATGGACGAAGAAATTAGCCAGGAACGTTCCATTGCGGTCGTAAAGGCCCCGGACCATCCTCAGCTTGTCGTCCATCATCCAGGGATTGTCGGACCAAATGAACAGGTCCGAGTATTCGTTTGGCGTGGGCTCGGCCGATTGCTTGAAGTAGTAGCTGTCCCAGGAAAGGTGGCCACCCACCAAGTCGAAGAGGACCGCGAAGCCCAAGGAATGAGCCTTGGCCAGCATCGTTTTAAGGTCCTCCAGCGTTCCGAAGCGGGGATCCACGGAGAACGGATCCGAGATGTCATAGCCTCCGTCCCTGAAGGGGCTTTTGAAGATGGGGTTAAGCCACAGACCGGTGAAGCCCAAGCTCTTGATGTACTCAAGCTTCTGGCTGATGCCATTAAGGTCTCCGATGCCATCGCCGTTCGAATCGAAATAGGAAGTCGGATAGATCTCATAGAAACTGCGTTTGGAATAATCGATTGTCATTGCTATTACCTTACCTGGCCATTTGCGAATCCCCTGTATTTTAATATCAGGTAGGTTGCATAGCAAACAAAAAGGCCCGGCTTTATGCCGGGCCATCGCAAGCCTCACTTCTTATGGAAGATTCCCGAGAATATGTTGTTTCGATCTTTGTCCGGATCGGGCTGACCAGCCAACTGGGAATAAAGTTCGCGCTGGCTATCGGAGAGATGGGTGGGAATCCTTATGTACAGATGGACGAACTCATCGCCGGTCCTGCCATCCACGCCCCTGATGCCCTGACGCCTCAAGGTCATGATGGTGTTGGGCTGGGTCCCCGAAGGAATCCTCAACTCGCTGGTGCCATAGACCGTGGGAACGTTGACGTCCCCACCCAAGACAGCCGTGGTCAAGGGAATCTGGACGTTGACATGGACATCGTTGCCCTCGCGGGTGAAGGTCTTGTCCTTCTCGACCACCATCTCGATGAAGAGGTCGCCGTTCGGCCCACCATTGAGTCCCCGTCCGCCTTTGCCGGGAACCCGCAGCTGCTGGCCTTCATTGATGCCAGCCGGGATCTTGATGTTCAGGGTGGTCTTGACCCTGACATAGCCCCTGCCTTTGCAATTGGGGCAAGGATTGACGATCCTGGTGCCCTTGCCATGACAGGTCGGGCAGGTCGTCTGAGTCTGGAAGGTGCCAAACAAGGTGCGCTGGCTGGAAATGACGGTGCCAGTCCCGCCACAGGTGGGACAAGTCTCGACATCGGATGCGTTGACGGCACCCTTGCCACCGCATTGATCGCAGGTGGTCTCGTATTCGTAGGGCATCGGCACCTCGCGGCCGTTCACGGCCTCCATGAAGGAGATCCTCATCTTCATGAAGACATCGTCCCCCTTATGGGCGCCGGAGTAACGCCGCTGGCGCCTTCCGCTCGAAGCGGCCCCACCGAAGAACTGGCTGAAGATGTCGCCCAGGTCGTCGGCATCGAAACCGGCGTTCTGGAAGCCATTGAAGTTACCGTTGTTGAAGCCGGCATTGCCATTCTCGTCGAAGGCCCCGGTCCCGAACTTGTCGTAGGCCGCCCTCTTTTGGGGATCCTTCAAGACCTCGTAGGCCTTGGTGATCTTCTCGAACATCGCCGTGGCGTCGGAGCTGTGGTTAATATCGGGGTGCCACTTCTTGGCCAATTCGCGATAGGCATGGGTAATGTCATCCTGGCTGGCATCCCTGCGAACGCCCAGGATCTTGTAGTAGTCCTCATCTTCGGCCATACCTTGTCTCCTTTCCGCCAAAGGAGGCCGGGATCATCCGGCCTCCAAAAGCTTTATTGCCGACTTTGGCCCTACTTGCCGCTCTTGCCGTCTTTGGTCGCATCGTAGACATGAGTGTCGTTGTCGGGCTTAGCCGAATCGGAGCTGCCGGATGCGGCGGCGCCGGGAGCGGCGCCACCCTGCGCCGCAGCCTGGCTGGCCTGATAGGCGGCCTGCTGAAGCTGGGCGATCTTGGCCCTGACGCTGTCCAGGTCGTTCTTGTCCAGATCGGCCTTGATCTCGTTGCGGATCTTCATTATCGAGTCGCGTTGCTCAGGTGTCAGCTTGTTGCCGTTCTTGTTTACCTGGTCGTCGATCTGGTTGATGAGGGTCTCGGCCTCGTTCTTGGTATCGGCATCCTGCTTGCGCTTCTTGTCGGCTTCCTCGTTGGCCTTGGCGTCGCTGACCATCTTGTCGATCTCTTCCTGCGAAAGCCCGGAAGAATTGGAGATGGTTATGTGCTGTTCCTTGTTGGTGTCGAGATCCTTGGCCGAGACGGTCAGGATGCCGTTCACGTCCAAGGCAAAGGTGACCTGAATGCGAGGTACGCCACGGGGCGCGGGACGGATGCCATCCAAGGTGAAGCGACCGAGGAACTTGTTGTCCGCAGCCATCGGACGTTCGCCCTGGAAGACCATGACCTCCACGCCCGGCTGATTGTCAGCCGCAGTGGAGAATATCTGGCTCTTCGAGGTGGGTATGGTGGTGTTGCGCGTGATCAACGGCGTCATCACGCCACCCAAAGTCTCGATGCCCAAGGTCAAAGGGGTCACATCCAGCAAGACCACGTCCTTGACGGTTCCACGGATGACGCCGCCATTGATGGCTGCGCCGACGGAGACCGCGGTATCGGGGTTGAGGCTCTGGCTGGCCTTGCCCATATAATTCTTTACCAAGTCGATCACGGCTGGCATACGAGTCGAGCCACCTACCAAGAGGACATCGTCGATCTGATCCTTGGTCAGATGGGCGTCGGAAAGGGCCTTCTCCATCGGGGTAAGGCAACGATCCAAGAGGCTCTTGGTCAGCTCCTGGAACTTGGCACGCGTAAGGTTTTCATCGTAGTTGACTGGCTGACCATCGCTACCGGGGGCAAGATAGGGCAAGGTGATCTCGGTATCGACCTGGGCAGTCAAGGCAATCTTGGCCTGCTCGGCGGCATCCTTTATACGCTGCATGGCCATCTTGTTGGCGTGAAGGTCGAGCCCGAACTGCGCCTTGATGCCGGAAAGGATCCACTCCATTATGGCCTTATCCCAGTCATCGCCACCCAGATGGGTATCGCCGGAAGTGGAGATGACCTGGAAGGTGCCATCGCCGATATCGAGAAGCGAGACATCCAAAGTGCCGCCGCCGAGATCGAAGACCATTATCTTTCCGGCCTTCTTCTTGTCGGAGTAGCCATAGGCCAAAGCGGAAGCGGTGGGCTCGGCAAAGACGCGCACCACATCCAAGCCAGCGATGGTTCCGGCATTCTTGGTCGCCTCGCGCTGAGCATCGTCGAAGTAGGCGGGGCAGGTGATGACGGCCTTCTTCACCGGATGCCCGATGTTGGCCTCGGCATACTGCTTCATGTAACTGAGGATCTTGGCCGAGATCTCCTCGGGCGTGAAGTCCTTGTTGAGGCAATTGATGTGGACCTTGTAGGCACGATCGCCCATATGACGCTTGATCGAATAGACCGAATCGGGGTTGGTTATCATCTGACGCTTGGCGGCGTTTCCGACGATCTCCTCCCCGTCAGCCTTGAAGGCGACCACCGAGGGACAAGTCA
Source organism: Caryophanales bacterium UBA4856 (assembly GCA_002399765.1). Lineage (GTDB taxonomy): Bacteria > Bacillota_I > Bacilli_A > RFN20 > CAG-288 > CAG-568. The sequence continues at coordinate 49,063 of DHEG01000015.1, forward strand.
ACGGTCCCTCGGGAGTGGGGATGACCTTTACCGTGCCATCGTCTTGCATGTAGGATACGACCGAGTTGGTCGTTCCCAAATCTATACCTAGAATCACTTCGTTTGCCATATATTTGTTTCCTCCAGATTCCTATTTCTTTTCATCCTTGTTCGCATCGCCATCGGCCTGGGCCTTGCCGGCAGTCTTGCCACCAAGGCCCTTGTCCTCGGCCGCGGCCCCTTCCTGGGGCTGAAGCACGGGCTTTTTGGGGATGGTGACCACGACGCTGGCCGGAGCCAAGACCCGATCCTTGAGCATGTAGCCCTTCATCAAGACCGCATGGACCAGATCGGGCTTGTCATCCTCGAACCCCTGGACCGACTCCATGGTATGGGGATCGAACCTTTCGCCTGCTTTGGGATCGATCACGGTCACGCCCTCCTCAGCCAGGGCAGACATAAGCTGCTTGTAGATCATGTGCATGCCGCTTACCCAGCCCTTGGCCGCGTCATCCTTGGGCTCGGAACGGAAAGCCATGTCGAACGAATTGAAGAAGGGGATCAACCGCTCCACGAAAGGCTCCGCGCGATACTTCAGCAATACTTCGTTGTCGCGCTGAATGTCCTTCCTGAGGTTTTGGACATCGGCGAGCTCGGTGTAGTACTTGTTCATCCACTGCTCCTTCTCGTCCTGGGCTTGCTTCAGCTGCGCCTTCAATAGTTCTTCGTTTCTCTCTTCCCGACTCAGGGCGTCTTCCTGGCTGGGCTCGGCGGCCTTTTTCGCGTCAGGTGACGCCACCTTCTCCTCCCCTTTTCCCCGGGGGGCCTTGGGGCTCTCGTCCACCTTCTTGTCGTCCTTATCGTTATTAGCCATCAACCTTCATTGCCCCCTTTCTTGTCGTCATCCTTTTTGGAAACAACCTTCGGCGGCGTCTCGCCGGTGCTCTCATAGTAATCAGCCAGCGTCTTGGCCAAACCTCTAAGCAGCAGGATCACTTTCTTGTAATCCATCCGCCGGGGCCCGACCACGGCGATGTCCCCGGCCGGAAGACCGGGGAGGTTGAAGCTTTGGGAGACGACGGCCACATCGGCCCTGTCGCTAAGGGACACGTTGGTCCCCGGACCGACTTGGGCCTTGACCGTATCCGCGCTTTCGGGATCGAGGCCCTCGCCAAGATAGCTCACGGCCTTGCGGAACGCCTCCTCATCGGAGAACTCCGGTAGCCCCAATAGATTGGTAGTGCCATACGCCTTGTAGCGCTTCTTGGCGAAACTGAGGAAGGCATCGACGAAGGCCTCGACGACGATCTTGGAATCCCGTCCAACCTGGCTTTTGAGTATAGGCTCCAAAGCCCGGGTCTTGGACTCCAAATCGCTGATCTTGGTTCCGGCCAACCTGTCGTTCAAAAGCTTCACGCCATAGGTTACGGCCTTGATGTCAACGCCCTTGGGCATCGGGAACGTCTTGTTCTCGACGCTGCCCCGATCCGTCACCAAGATGACCGTTGCCGCCACGGGCGAAAGCGGGATCATGCTCACCGAGACCAAGGTCTCGTTCCTGGCCTCGTTTCCCAAGACCACGATGGCGAGACTAGTCACCTGGCTCAAGACCTCGCAGGCCTTCTGGATGGTGTCCTCGACGGATTGGGTCTTGGACTTGAAGACCAAGGCAAACTCCTTCTCGAATCCTTCGGCCACATTGCGCTTCAAGCTCTCGCCGCTGCCCAGCTTCTCGACATAGTAGCGATAGCCGGCGGTGGAGGGCACCCGACCGGAGGAGGTATGGGTCTTCTCGATCAACCCATCCTTCTCGAGTCCGGCCATGACGTTCCTTATGGTCGCGGAAGACATATCGAGCCGATGCTTGCCGAGTAGCGCATTGCTTCCCACCGGTTCGGCGGTGGCGATGAAATCTTCCACGATGTACTTGAGGATCATGTCCTTGCGCTGCTGGCTGTTCATCGTGCCCTCCTTGTCCTGGCACTCTTTTCTTCGGAGTGCTAAGACGATTATAGTAAGTCACTTGGCAAAGTCAACAGCAATCTGCCAAAGCACTGAAAGAGGGGCCTCGGCCCCTCTTGGCTAAACAGGCAACAACCCAAAGCCACCTAGCCAGGCATCCTCATATCCACGGGCCTAAGGCGGGGATTGGGGACATCGCTACGGCCTTCCTTGGCCTGCGGCTTGCCATTGAGACGGACCAAGTCGCCGGTATAGCCGACATGGTTCTTGACCAGGTAAGTGCCTACGCCATAGATGTCCACGGGGGCATCCTCGCGTTCGAATCTGGCAATCCTTTCCGGATTGAAGCTGGAAGAGACGCAGATCTTGACGAAGGGGAAGCCATTGTCATCTAGGGCCTTGCGCAAGGCCTTGATCTGAGGCACCACCACCCCATGGAGATCCTGGTTGGGGAATTGGTCCATCTTGTCGTCGAAATAATGGTCGATCAAGGCCAGGGAGGTATCGACCCTTACGCAGCCCAGCTTGGTTCCCATGTGCTTGGCCAAGATCACCGCATCCCTGACCACGTCGTCGTTGTAGTCGATCAAGGCGGTTATGGGTTTATCGGGGTAAGTCTTGTAGAAGAGGTCGCCGGCCTTGCAGACATCGCCATCGCAAAGCTCGATAAGGGCATGGGGCATGGTGCCTCCGCCTTTGATTCCGACCCAGGCGCCTTGGGCATCGGTGGAGAACAGCCTCATCCCGGCCACATATGAGGCATACCCATCCCCGGCCTGGGTATAGGGGTCATCCTGCCTGTCGCCCATGTTCAAGACGGGCTTGCCGTTGGTGACCCTCAAGACCCTCATGGCATTGGTAGCGACCGAGGAGCGACGCGAGAGAATCCCGTCGATGGCCGATTCGAGATAGCCGAAGTCCTCGTACTTGCCGGTGATCTTAAGCACCGGTTCGCCGGCCTTCACGACGTCTCCGTCGTTTAGGGCCAAGACCTTAAGTCCCTTGGGATTCCTGGCGAAGAGCTTTACCAGGGCAATAACCTCGTCAAGCCCGCAGACCATCACGTCGTCCTCACGCTGGAAGAACTGCAAGGTCGTGATGTTCCCGGCCAGGTTTTCCTCGACGATCCTGCGGGTCTTCAAGAAATAGTTTGCCGAATAGTAGCCGGTCCCGAAACGGGGATCCAGCTTGAAGGTCCTGTTGGTTAGGCGGGGCAGTTCTCCATCTTCCTTGAGCCTTATTTCCGGCACGTCCGAAGCGATGCTCATCTTCACTCCTTTCTGGCCACGATCCGGTAGATGGGCTGGCCCAAGCCGCGGAACTTTGCCTCGAACTCGGTCATCACATCCGACGGGTCATCAGCCTCATAGATGCCCGAGAATTCTATAGCGAATCCGCCAAACTGGGCAAAATATTGCTCGGAGGCCGAAAACAGGTCCTTGTTGTCGGTCTTGAAAAACACCTTCCCGCCCTTCTTAAGCAAACCATAGTACTCGGCCAGGCGGGACGGAAAGGTCAAGCGCCTCTTGAACTGCCGCTTCTTGGGCCAGGGATCGGGGAAATTCAAATAGATTTCCCTGACGGATCCCTTGGCCATCAAGGGCAGGGCCTTGGCGAAGGGGACGTTCAGGAAGGCATAGTTTTTCATGGTAGGCAGATAGGAGGTATCCTCCGATTTCTTGATGGCGATGGAGAAGGCATTGTAGTTAATCTCGATCCCCAAGAAGCGAAGGGTGGGATTGGCCTTGGCCTTTTCCAAAAGGAAACGGCCTCGGCCAGATCCTATCTCAAGGCAATCGAAAAGCGGGAGGCCCTTCTCAAGCGCTTCGGGACCCAAAGCCGTGTCCGGATGGCGGGCGATAATAGCCGGCGCCCATTTCTTGTGACGGAGACGCATTGCCCGGGCCTATTTCTTGGCTTCCTTCTTGGCCAGTTGGCCCAAAGCATAGACGGCATGGGCAAAGATGCCGATGTCGGCATAGAAGTCCGGGATGTAGAACCACTCATTGTCTTCGTGCATGCCGAAGTCGCGGCCAGGGAAGCAGCCGCCGAAGCCCACGGTGTTCTGACTCTCCTTGGCATAGGTACCACCGCCTATGGCCTCGGGTTTGCTCTTGGTGTCGCCGGTCTCCTCCTGATAGACGCCCATCAGGGTCTTGATGAAGGCGCTCTTGGGATCGACGTAAAGGGCCGGGGTCTTGGAAGTCACCTTGAGCTTGTCGACGTAGGTCCGCTCCCTGACATTCTGGGCAGCCTCGTCTATGTCGGCATCCTCGGGTAGACGCATGTTGACGTGAAGCACCAGCTTTCCGGAAGTATAGGAGAACATTCCCACGCAATAAGACGAACGGTCGAAGGCCTTGGACTTGTAGTTGCCGCCGAAGGGTTGCCCGTCCCCGGTCTTGTAGTCCTCATAGACCTCATGGAGCCGCTGAAGACCGATCACCTTGCCCAGGATGTTGATCATGTAAAGGCCGGCATTGACGCCATTCCAGGGCATGGAGCCATGGTATCCCTTGCCCTTGACATGGAGCAGGGTGCCGTTCCAGGTGCCCTTGATCTCAGGATGATCGGCCAAATAGTTGTCTACCACCGCCTTCACCTTGTCGAAGGGAAGATGGGCTGGAAGGTTCTTGAAATCATATTCGGCATCCTCGCAGACAAGGTTCAGGACCGTGCCCCAGCGGAAAGGCGCGGGGCCCAAGTCCACGTTGTAGGTCGCATCGTAGTTGCACAAGGCCTTTTCCGCATAAATAAGGGGAAAGTCGGCATCGGGACTGATGCCATAAGTTGGGTAGCCCTTCTTCAGGACATGGAAATAATGTTCCAGGCAGCGTTCGTCAAGCTCCTCGTTGCCCCCAAAGACGAACCGCACCCTGTAACCATCGATGAGCCCATGGTCCTTCAAGGCCTTTACCCCGTAAAGGCAAGCCAACCCCGGGCCTTTGTCATCGCTAGCGCCCCTGCCGATGATGCGGTCGCCGACGATGGTCGGCTTGAAGGGATCGGTATTCCAATTCTTCAAAACCACCGGCACGGTATCGGAATGGGCATAGACATCGATCAAGGGGCCTTCCCCATAGGAAAGCTCGGTGCAATAGTTGTCGCACCTATCGACCTTGAAGCCCAGTCTCTTCCCCAGTTCGGCCGTGAAGGCCAAGGCATTCTCGACATATTGGCCGAATGGATGCTCTTTGGTGGCAGTCTTGGGGTCGTTGTAGGAGGGAGTGGCTATGTATTTCTCGTAATTCTCCAAGGCCTCGGCGTAATAGGGCTTCGCCAACTCGGACCATTTGGTGTCCTTGGCACGATAATCGCATTTGTCACTGATCATTTTCTCTCCTCCCGGAAATCATGAGTTTCTTTCCACTATTCTAACCTACTTGGGACCTTTGACGATTCTCTACCGGCTTTCCGGAAAGGAAAGTTCCAGTCCGAAGGCCCAAGCAAGGCCTTTCAAAGTCAGCTGTGGGTCGAGGATGAAGTCCAGCGGCCCCACCTCGGCCAGGCCCTTCTCGACGGTTTGGCAATCCCCGCCGGTCAAGAAGACAGGCATTCCGTAAAGGCCGTATTTGGCCTGGATGGCCTCGACTAAGCCCTTGACCCAGGCGGCCGCGCCGAAGACTATCCCGGAAGAGATGGCCCCTTCCGTAGACAAGGAAAGGAGTTCGCGAGGGAAGAACAGTTCGTCGGACTTGGCATGACTGGTCCCGGAATTAAGACTCACGCGCATCATTTCCTGCCCTGGCGCAATGGCACCGCCGAGGAAATGGCCGCTTTTGTCCAAGGCCACGGCCTTGATGGCGGTCCCGGCATCGATAACTATCATGCCATTCCGCCTGGGCCCCAAAAGATCGCAGAACAGATCCCCGCCGAGGAAATGGTAGTTGGGAACATCCAGGCCCAATTCGGCAGACCTTCGGGCCATCACGGCCGGGGTTAGCAACTCGGCCTTTCCAAGACCCGCTTCGGAAATACCCGCCAAGGCCTGGGACAGCAACGCCTCGTTTACCGAGGAGACCAGGACCCTTGCCCCGCTGCCCTTGGCCCCGACTTCCTCCAGGAAGGAGGAAATGTGCGCCGAGGCGGCATTGTCTCCCGGTATCGACAGCACCTGTTCGACCGACCCCTGACTGGACCAAAGAACATGGATGTTGGTGTTCCCTATTTCCAAAAGCAAGAGATCCAAAGCCATTTGCCTGCCTCCATTGGCCTTGATTCTACCATCACCTTCACCTTCAAAGAACAAGGGTGCCATCAAGGTCGGTGCGCCAATAGTCGATCCCGAGTCTCTCAAGCCTTTCCAGGACCTCGTCGGTGGGATGGCCATAGCTGTTACGGCCGACTGAGATGACGGCCAATCCGGGCCTAACGGACTGAAGGAAGGAGAAGCCGGACGAAGTCTTGGAGCCATGATGGCCCAGCCGGATCACATCGGCCTCCAGGGAAGGATTACGCCCCAGGATTTCTTCTTCCTGCTCGATTCCGGCATCGCCCATCACCAAGAAATCTAGACCCTTCACGTTGAACCGATACACTCCCGAGCAGGCATTGTCGGAGGGGTCGTCATCATTGTCGTTAAGGTCTTCGAAAGCGATGTCGCCGACGGCAAAGGGGCCAAAGGTTTCGCTTCCCAGGATTACCTTTTCTATTGGGAAATTGCTTTGGAGCGAAGCCAGCGCCCCAAAGTGGTCAAAGTCGGTGTGGGTGATGAGCACGGCATCCAGCTTCCTTATCCGCAGTTTCCTGAAATACGGTATGAGGCAGGCGGTTGCCAAGTCGTCGTATTTGCTGCCGCCGGTGTCGATCAACACATTGGTGTCTCCTTTCCGCACCAGGGTCGCATCGCCTTGGCCGACGTCGATGAAATGGACGCTATCGTTAAAAGCCAAAGACCCCAATGGCTCCAGGGCCAGCAACGCCAAGAAGCCCACGGCGAGAAACAAGCCCTTTCGCCTCAGGTTCAACGCCAAGAATACGCTAAGCGACAGAAGCAACAGGTACCATAGGGCCAAAAAGAGGATCGATACCCCGCCATAGCCAAGACCCGGGATCGTCTCGAGAAGATTCAAAAGACCCAGATAGCCCAAGGCCGGATAGGACGCCACCTTCCCCCACCAGGGGATAAGCAAGATCGGGATCAGCAGCACGAACACCCCACCCGACAGGGGAATCATGAACAGCTGGCCCAGGGTGTTGCCTAAAGAGAGCGAGCCTCTTTGGGCCAACGCTATCGGGACAAGGAAGGCAAACCTGGTCCCATTGCGCAGAATCGTGCGCCAGAAGCGGTCGAATTTGGCCACGAAACCCGAAAAGGCAAATGACACGAAGGCCAAGCCGAAAGGGACATAGAAGGAACCATCGGTAACGATGAAAGGGTTCAGCAAGAGAAACAGGGAACCTGCGCAAAAATATATTTCCTTGGATCCCAAACCCTTCCCTTCTAACAGCAAATAGGCCAAAGAGACGATCAAGAGCCGTTGGAATGTCTGGGAAAAGCCGGAAATTATGTAGAAGGTCCCCGTAATGGCCAGGCTGACAAACGGCAAGGCCCTCCCCTGGCCCGTTCTCGCAAATAGGCCTTTGAGGCCCTTGGCCAGGAAGGATAGATGCAGGCCAGCACCCGAAAGGAAAATCCCAAGGCCCGAACCGAACAGCTCCTCCGCGTTGGAAAGGCCAGAACTTCCGGTACCGAAAAGAAACGAAGAGGCCAAGGCCCTGCCATCGCCCTCGACATGAGAAAGGCACCAGGACCGGTAGCCTACCAAATTCAGATGGGTGTTGAAGAGGTATTCGCTTCGATAGACATCCAGGGCCTTGAACACCCCTCGTCTTTCCAGGTATGATTCGAAGTCGAACGAGCCTTCGAAATGGGCGAAAGACAAGGCTTTTGCCTCTCCCTCGACCCTGAGCAAGGACAGGAAAGAAGGCGGGGTGTCCGTCGGTACATAGTAGGTCCCATCGAGGGTCCAAAGAAGGCAATAGCTGGAGGAGGGCTTCACTACCAGGCCGATGACGGACACCTCCCCTGTCGCACCTTTGGGATAGATAAGGCAAAGGCCATAGAACAGCCCCAGGGAAAGGAGTGCCATTAAGGCGCCTTTCGCCTTGCCCTTCAAGTATGCGGCTAGCACCGGCATCAATCCCAACACGGACAGCCAGGGCGAAATAGAGGCCAGGGAGCCTACCACCAAGGCCAAGAAGACGGCAAGGACCATGTCATTTCAGGACCACCTTGTCGCGCAATTGCTTGTAGGTGGCTTCTCCGATTCCCTTGACTTCCTTAAGCTCCTCCAAAGTCTCGAAAGGGCCATTGGCTGCGATGTAGTCAAGGATGGCCTGCGCCAAGGTCGTCGAAACGCCCAAGGCCTCCTTCAAGGTCGAGACAGTCCAGGAGGTATCGTTGATGTTGATCTTTTCCCCTTCCGTGGGCTCGCAGTATTCCAAAGCCTTGGCCGGGATATAGAAATAGTCCCGTTCCCCTATTACCAAGGAGGGGAGATAGGAGTCGGTATCGGCCTCCTCCGTCACCCCGCCAGCCTTGGCGATGAGCTCCTCAAGGGTATCGTCGGCCATCATCCCGTAGGTGCCTGGATGGAGGACCTGTCCCTCTATTTGGACATCCTGGGAGCCATCGGCGTTTACGGAGACGTAGCTGGTGCTTGTCGAATCGGAACCAGACTTGGTGGAAGGATCGATCATGGTCATGGCAAAAAGGGCCACGATCGTGAGAATGACCCCCACGATGATTACTTTGAACATTGTCCTAACCTCCGTAGAGGTTATGGAAGGCATTCGGCTTTTTTAGGTAAATCAAAAGCCCCCTAGGGGGCCTATCAACCGATTTGCGTCTACTTGACTTCGATGATCTTGACCTTGTAGGGCTTGGCGACAGGAATCACTACGACATCGCCTTTGCCGTGGCCGAATATGGCCTTTATCAAGGGGGAATTGGAAGCCACTTGAGGTATTGGCAAAGTCAGGTTGACCTCGGAGGAGCCTACCACCTTGTAGGTGAAAGTCTCGTTCTTCTTGAGGTTCTGGATGGTGACTACGGATCCGAGCTGCACGCCGCTGATTCCGGCCTGCTTGCCAACCACCTTGTAGGTATCCAGTTTGTGCTGAATGTCCAATATCTCGCCTTCGATCTCCGCCTGCTTGTTACGGGCCGCATCATAATCGGCGTTTTCGGACAGATCGCCTTGCGAACGGGCCAACGCCAATTCCTCTTTGTTCTTCGGACGCTCGACGTTGATCAACTCCTGAAGGCGCTCCTCCAGCTTCTTCTTGCCTTCGGGGGTAAGAATCTGCTCACTTGTTTCATCTGTTGTAGCCATATTAAACGCTCCTTGATGGCACCCTTGCCCATCGTATGCCTTGAAAATATAACACCAAAACAAGGTGGTGAAAAGGTCCCCTGCTTCCTCAACACCCCAACCACCTTGTAAGGGCTATACCATTGTACTAACCTTGGTATGCAAATGCAGGAGGGACGAACATGGCCATTTCCGCTTTTATTATTAAGGGACGGGGCAAGTCACTAAAAGAATTGCTAAGTGGCCTGATGGGACCCGCTGGTTTCTGCGTGAGTCTCGACAACCAAATAAAGGAACTGTCTTATGTCCTTACGGACGATCGACAACATCAGGCACGACCCTTGGATTGCCATGATCCGGAAGCCACCAAGATATACGAAGCCAGCCTCCGCTTCTTGGTGGGGATGGCCATGGATGCCATCCAACCCGAGCTTAGAGTCGTCATCACCTATGGGGTCTCGCGTTCCCTTTTCCTCTCCTTCTACCGGAAAGGCGACGGGAAGATTTTCAAGGCCGACCGGCAGTTGAAGGACAGACTCAACGTGGAATTGAGGAGACTTGTCAAAGCCGACCTACCCTTCGTCAAGAAGACCCTTTCCAAAGACGAGGCCCTTGCGTTATATGGGGAGAGGGGCCTAAGGGATCGCCTGGATTCCCTGGCATGCCGTGACGAGAGGCAGGTCCACCTCTACTACTGCAAGGACTATTTCGACTACCCTTATTCCTGCATGGTCCCCTCGACAGGGTATCTATCCAGATTCCGCCTTAACTTGGTCAAGCCTGGCATCGCCCTCTGCTATCCGCGCTATGACCAAGATGGCCAAATCCCCCCTTTGACAAAGGAGAAAAACTATGGCAAGGCCTTGAGGCGGAACCTCGAGTGGAGCCAAGAGGCCGGCCTTGATACCATCGCCAAGCTGAATCAGGCCCTGTTGACCTTTGGGCCCGTGGCCTTGATCTCGATGAGCGAAGCCTACGCCGATAGTCAGCTCGACTCCCTTTGCCAGAAGATCCTGGCCAAAGGCAACGACATCAAGTTCATCTGCGTGGCCGGGCCCTCTTCCTCGTCCAAGACCACCTTTGCCAAGAAGCTCAGGGCCTGGCTGATGTCCTTCGGCCTCAGGCCCATAAGGATCTCCATCGATGACTATTACCTTCCGCAAAGGCTGGCGCCGCATAAGGATGACGGCAAACCCGACTTAGAGAGCGTCCATGCCTTGGATCTGAAGAGGTTCGACAAAGATATGGCCTCCTTGGCCAGGGGGGAAGCCACCACCATCCCGGAGTTCGACTTCACGAGGGGATATGCCACCAAGAGCCGCGTGGTGAAGCCATTGCCCGGCCAACCGGTGATAATGGAGGGAATCCATGCCCTCAATCCCCTCTTGACCCCCTCGATACCGGACAGGGAGAAATTCAACGTCTTCATAAGTCCCCAAGGCCAACTTGCCATAGACGACCACAATCCAATGTCTTTGACCGACAATCGCCTGATAAGGCGGATCGTCAGGGATTCGCTTACTAGGGCGACTTCCGCCGAAAGGACCATCTTGATGTGGCCAGGCGTCAGGGAGGGGGAGTTCAAGTACATCTATCCCTTCGAGGACCAGGCCGACTTCGTCTTCAATTCGTTCTTGAGCTATGAGACCTGCGCCTTGAAAGACCTGGCCTTGCCACTCCTCGCGAAGGTGCCAAAGGACAGTCCAGCCTATCCTACCGCGACAAGGCTCACGAAATTCCTGGGCTTCTTCCCCAGCCTCGATGCCAGGCTAATCCCCAACGATTCCCTGATAAGGGAATTCATCGGCGGAAGCTGCTTCGACGATCAATCCGTGAAAAGGGGTACGTAGGTCTCGTTGAACTCTGGGAAGACGTCTATGGTGGAGACGACCTGCCCATCGCTCTCCCTGACAAAGCCAGACACTTCCCTACCGGGATAGAGCGTCTTGATATAGGAAGCAAGGGGGAACTCATCTCCTTCGACTCCCTCATAACTCCCCACGGTGACCCCGTCGGCGCCATCGCGGAAGGTGAGCAAGACCTTGTTGGCGTACACGGCCCAAAGGCTCTCGTCGCCGGCTATTGTATAGGGAAGGGAAAGGCCGCCACCGCCTTGGGTGTCGCTCCACCCCTTCAGGGTCCTTGCTACATAGTCAAGGCCCGTTACCGGAATGTCTGGAACGGTCACCCCATAGGCGGAAAGATCTGACCAATCGAATATGGTGCCATCGGATTGCCTTATGTATATTTCCGAACTGCCTCCTGTCCAATTGAGAGTGACTTTGTACCTTGAAGATGTCACTAACCTGAACGCGACGTCATTACCAGGCATGGTGTAGGATGTGATTGACCCAGCCGTGGGCGAGGAGGAGACGGTTCCGTCGATCGTGACTTCCTTTATCCCATCGATGCTCAAGTCGTTGGGGGCGGTGTAGTTGGAGACGTCGAGGTAAGCGGACAGATCGGTCCCGCTGGCCAGGGATACCGAATAGACTCCCTGGCCTTGATCGGGCGCCGGTTCAAGGCCGAGACTGTTCGAAGGAACGATCTGGTCCGTGCCCAGGTCGACATAAAGGACACCCCATTGGGAGAATTCGGGTTCGAGGACCAGCTTTTCCAGATCGGTCGGCACCTTTGCGGTATTCGAGCCATCGAACTTGATGTCCGTTCCCGTATCGAAGACTCCGTTCCCATCGGCATCGTAATACCAGAACTCAAAGGTCTTGCCGCTTGCCTCAACTGAAGGCAGGATCGAATCGTCGAAGGCCTCGCCCTCCCAAACATAGACGTTCCCATCGTCTTCCTTGGTCGCATCGAAAGACGTGGAGTCTACGAGTTGTTCATCGGCCCCATAATCAAGTTCGATGGGGATCTTCTTCTCGAACTTGGCATAGACATCCAGATCCGAATCGCCCATCGAGATCACGTCATCGAAGACGAAGCCGAAAGTCAAGTCCGAATCGTAATACCAGCCCGAGAATCTGTAGTGCGACGGGATTCCAAGCGAAGAGACATCGGGCTCGAACCCAGCAAGGGAGGTGCCAGGCGCCAAAGCCAAAGGCAAAGGATCGCTTACGACGCCGCCATAATGGATCCGGAGCTCGGGATAGGCCGAGAACTTGACGTAATAGGTCGTAGGGGCATCGCTAACCGTGATGCTGGTCAAGGGATCGCCACTCCCATCCTCGTCGGCGTAGATTCCCGTAAAGGTGCCATCGGCCTGACCGGTTTGGGAATCAACGGCAAGTTCGGCGTTGAAAGTGGTCAGGACGTTTTCCAAGGCCGCCATATTCAAGAGGACGCCATAGTAGTAATCGGCGCCCTGGAGAACGACCGAGGCTATGTCCTGTTCGGTGTCGATGGCCTGGAACGTTACCGATGACTCTTTGGCAAAAACCGCGGAATAGGTGACGGCAGAGAAGGGAACGGCAGAAGTGGAGAAATCGGTCAGCAAAGGCTTGCCGATGGTACCGTCGCTTCTCTTTTGGCCCCATCCCGAGAAATGATAGCAATCCTTGACAGCCTTGGCCGTCTTTATCTTTTGCGGCAATTGGGAACCAGCCGTTCCTACATATGTCGGAAAAGAGGTTATCGAATGGTCGAAGACTGAATCGGAAGGATCAAGCGTCTGGGTATTGCCCTCAGCATCGGCATAAGTCAAATAGTCGGCGCCCTGGGAATCCAGGCTCAGGGAACCGGTTATGTCCCCACCGCATGAATAGAGAGAGGGCAGGCCTAAGGAGAGAACTGCCAAGAAAGCCTTGAGATTTTTCCCTACCATAATGTTTTTCCCTTTTCTTTTTGATAAGTATAGCATCAGCACTGCCTTTTTCGAACACCCGATAAGTTTTGATGCAATTAGCACTCACCCCTTTACAGTGCTAACAAACATGCTATACTACAAGTGCTTTCGGAGAAGAAGCCGAAAGGGCATAGGAGGCTAGAGAATATGGCAGAGAAAGAATTGAGAAAAGCTGAGAATCAGCAGGTCAACGAGAAAGGCGTCAACCGTTCCAACAAGCGTTTGCTGAGTTTGTTCGATCCATTCGGTTTCGATGACGACTTGCTTCCGGCTTTCGATGGGTTCGGGTTCCGTCCATTCCGTGCCCCGCGTTTCAACGACATCATGAAGACCGATATCAAGGACGACGGCAAGGAATACGAGATGACAGTCGAGGTCCCCGGCATCGACAAGAAGAACATCAAGGTGAGCCTAGATGATGGTTATTTGACTATCAACGCCAATACCGACGAGACAAACAAGGAGAATGGCAAGGAGAGCGGCGATTATGTGGTAAAGGAGCGTTTGGTCGGCTCCTATCAGCGCTCTTGGTATGTCGGCGATGACCTCAAGGTAACCGACATCCATGCCAAGATGGACAACGGCGTCTTGACCTTGACCTTCCCCAAGGAAGCGAAGAAGACCGAAGACGTTAACAACATCGTCACCATCGCCTGAAGTTGGTCGCACTTCGCCAAAGGCCCTTTTGAAGGGCCTTTTTTCGTACCTGCCTTTCCTTACCCGTGAATGTATAATCAACGTATGCAAAGACGAAAGGAGCATGCCAATGCCGTTTAAGTGCCACCATTTGGATAAATGGGAATACATGAATCTGGACCTATGCGAGGAAGTCTTGGAGCACAGCAGCCGCTGCGTGGTATTCATCGGGGGTGCTTCCTCGTCGGGGAAGTCGTTCTGCGCCAAGAACCTCAAGAGGGTCTTGGAGGGCAATGGGCATAAGGCATTGGTGGTCTCCACCGATAACTACAACAAGGGAATATCGGGAATAATTACCGACAAGGTCGCCGAGAAATACTTCGGCGGCGATCTGCCGAACCGCGAGAAGGTGGTCAGGGAGGTCAAGAGCGTCTTGCTGAAGACCCCCTTTTCCAAGAAATTCGACAGGGATTGCCTTGACCAGATCAAGCCTAAACTCGCCAGCTTTTTGGCCCCGGCCGATCTCAGCAAATATTTGGATGGCTGCGCCGAGGAGATCAAGCACCTCAACTTCGATGAACCCGATGTCTACGATCTGTCCTCGGTCGCGACGGACATCAAGGCCTTGCTGGCGGGGAAGACCGTCAGCTGCAAGAAGTATTCGAAGGTCGTCTCCGAACAGGTCCCCGCCCATAGCCACTACGATGGAAGCAAATACCAGGTCCTGATCGTGGAAGGCATCTATGTCCTTTCGGACCATCTTCTCGATCGCTTCGACCGGGGCATGGCGGTGACCAACTTCATCGAAGGGAGTCCCAAGTCTTTGTTCCTCCGCCGGGTCATCAGGGACAACAAGATAACCTCTTCCCCTTCCTATTACACGATCGGGATGTACTTCCACAACATCGTAAAGTCCTATAACGAGACCATAATCCCCTCCCGGGACAACGCGATGGTCATATTCAACAACGACATGACCTTCGCCGAGCTAAGGGAAGGGAACCTCTACCTAACCAAGGATCGGGTGAAGGTCACCAATCCTCTCTTCATCCAGGAAATGCTTAACAAGGCAAAGCTACTAAGCACGACTTTCCAAAAGGACATCTATTTCACCGGCATAGGCGAACCTTCTGACTTCAACAATCTTCTTCGCCTAAGGGAGCTTTCCACCGATGGGGGCAAGACCTATGTCCCTTCCAGCCTCGTTAACAAGGGCTCGCCCAAGGCCAGGAGGGACGGCAAGGTGATAAGACCCATCAATGTCTTGCTCAAGGAAGGCGATTTCTTCAAGGTGTTCGGGAGCGAGAAGGACTTCTTGGACAACATGGCCGCCGCTGGATTCGCTATCGACAGGCAGGTCTTCAAGGTGAAGAGAAGGATCACCTATGATGGCTATAGGTTCACGATATCCGATTTCAGGGGCGAGGGGGTCTGGCTGGAATTCGCCGATCCCGACCTTCCGCTGAAGGTCCGCGACGAATTCATCAGCGAAGCATCGGAGTGACATCCAAACGAAAAGGGGCAGCCATCTTCGGGCGGCCCCTTTTTTGCCTTTGGCTTTCAGACCTCTTCCGAATAGGGTATGCCATCGTATTTCGGCGCCCGGTTGTGCTTGGAGAAGGCCATCAGCACCAGGATTGTGGCGAGGTAGGGAACCATGCTGAACAGGGGGCCATAGGAACTCAAAGACGAGCCGCCAGGAATAAGCGATATGCCAGAGCCCAAAGTCTGGAAGAAGGAGAACAGCAGGGCGGCAAGCGGTATGAGCGAGGGCTTCCAGTTGCCGAATATCATTACCGCCAAGCCCAGGAACCCGAACCCGGCCACGTCGGCGCTGAACTCCTTGGAGATGGTGGAAGCGAAGAAGAACCCCGCCATGCCGGCCAGCACTCCCGAGATGGAGGTGCCGATGAAGCGATAGCGATTGACCGCTATTCCCGAGGCCGCGGCGGCATATGGGTTTTCGCCAACAGCCTTTAGGCGGAGGCCGAATCTGGTCAGGTTCAGCACTATGGGGGCGATCATTATCACGATGATGCCGATGAAGAACGACGGGTAGGTGTTTTGGAAGAAGAGCTTCCCGATAACGGGGATGCTGCCCAAACCCGGCGTCGAGGTTATGAGGAACAGGTTGTTGTCCAATATCAGTTTGGCCATTCCGGTCTTTCCGGCGAAACCGTATGAGGAGGCAAGCAAAAGGCAAAGGGCCGGGCCGATGATGTTCAAGGCAGTGCCGGTTATTATCTGGTCAGCCTTGAGGTGGAGTGCGGCGAAGGAGTGAAGCAGGGAGAACGCAAAGCCGGCAATCATGGCGCTCAACAGGGAGACGCCATATATCAAGACCTTTACCCAAACGTTGGTGATGATGGTCGAAGCGGTCTTCATTTCGTCGATGGAAACGCCGAATCCCATGGCCATGTAGTCCATCACCAAAACCCCGAAGAAGCCACCGAAGATCATTATTCCTTCCAAGGCGATGTTGGTTACGCCGCCTTTTTCGGAGAACATGCCGGCCAGGGCCACTATTACCAGGGGAATGAAGGATATGAGACAAAGATCGACGAATGAGTAAATCCAATCGGTATTCATATTTCCTTGGCCTCCTTGTCAGGCTTCCTCTTGGTCTCCAGCAGGTCCCGGTTCTTGATTTGCTTCAGCTGCTGATGGCGGATTATCGAAGACGCAAGCTTGAAGGTGGCGGTGCTGTAGATGATCACTCCCATTATCACATCCACCAGGAACTTGTCGTAGCCGATGGTCTGGAGAGGGACGCTCGCTTCCCTCAGCCAGGCGATCATTATGCCGGTGAATATGGTTCCCAGGGCATTGTTGTTCGCAATCAGGGCAATGGAAATGCCATCGAACCCTTCGTTGGAGACGGTGGAGGTGGCCTGCAGATAGCCCATCGGCTGCGAGGGGAAGTAATAGAGGACGCCGGCGATTCCCGCCATCAAGCCCCCGAGGGTCAACGACCATACCGTCAGTTTCCTGAAGGAATAGCCTGCCCCTTTTGCCGCATCGCGCGATAGGCCGGTAGCCTTCAGCTTGAAGCCGAACTTGGTACTGGAGACAAGGACCCACGAGAGGAGAGCAAAGCCGATGGCGATTATGATGCCCGAATCGATGTTGGAATTGGTGAACAGGGAACTCAATCCCCAGGTGGGGACGTTGGCACCGGTTACGCTGTAATTCGCTCCGGAGATGTCGACATCGTACACGAAATCAAGGGAGACTATTATCTTGGCCACATAGACGGCAATCCAGTTCATCATTATCGTGCACACGACTTCGTTCACGTTCAGCGTGGCCTTGAGTATTCCGGGAACGAATCCCCAAATGGCGCCGCCCAACGCCCCGGCAAGGAAGACCACCAGGAAAAGCCAAGGGCTCGACGTGACGCTTCCCATGAGATTCGCGACCAGGAACGCGAAGGCCGCCCCAAAGGTGAATTGGCCCGAAGCGCCTATGTTGAACAGGCCCCCCTTATTGGGGATGGCGACCGACAAGCCCAACAGAATCAACGGACCGGCCTTCCAAAGGGAGTTCCCGACGGATTTGAGGCCCCGCCTGGATCCGGAGGTGAAAAGATATTGGAACCCTTTCAAGGCCGAGGACGGCTTCACGATCAGCATTACCAAAAAGCCTAGCAGGAGTCCTACCAAAATGGAGGTGAGGGAATTGAAGATCTTTGCCGTCGGTCCATCGTAGGACATCTTCCTTATGAAATTGAGCGGTTTCTCCAAAGAGACAAGGCCGGGCCTAAAGGCTATGGCCGCCTTCGCCCGCGCCTTGGGCTTCTCGTCATTGGCTATGGCGGAATCTATGTCATCGAATTGGGATTCCTTCTGGTCCTGGTTGGCTTTGGCCTTACCCGCCTCTTCCTTGGGAGGGACAAAGCCCTTATCGGCAGATCCGTCATATGAACTGCCGCCTCCCATATAGAAGCCCACTTCCTTGTAATCAACTGTCTTGGGATCGAGCTTTGCGATTAGGCGGCCGTTGAACATAACGTATATGACAGTGCTGAGGTTGAAAAGATCGTCGAGCTCGGTGGAATAAAGGAGCACGGCACAGCCTTCGTCACGCGCCTTGATTATCTGCTTGTTGACGAACTCAATGGCTCCGACATCAAGTCCCCTGGTCGCCTGGTTGGACACCAACAGGGCGGGCTTGCGCTCCAACTCCCTGGCGATTATTACCTTTTGCTGGTTGCCCCCAGACATATTCCTGGTCAAGGTGGTGCGACCGGAAGGAGTCCTTATGTCGTATTTGGCGATCATCTTGTCGGCGTGCGAGGCAATCTTTTTCCGGTCTATGAAGAAACCTTTGACGAAGGGCTTGCGCAAATCCTTGGATACCAGGTTCTTCTGGATGTCATAGTCGAGGATCAAGCCAAACCTCTGCCGGTCGGATGGGATCTCGGCGATTCCCTTCTTGATCCTCCGGTTGATGGCATATCGAATTATGTTTTGGGGCCTGTCTTTTGTGCTCTTGGCCCTCTTCAGGCGCCAGATCTCATCCCGGCAAAGCCTAAGGGCTTTTTGGGGATCGGTAGTCCCGAAAGCAAGAGACGAAGTCACGTCGCCCTTTTCGAGGAGTCTCTTCCGCCTCTTGAGCTTCTCCATTTGCTCGCCGACATCACCAGCCGGTCCGGCTACCTGGTCCGTCTCCTCCATGGAAGGATGGAACAATACCTGTCCTTTCAGCTTCGGGAAGGAATCGTCGATGCCGGTGACTATGTCGAGGAGTTCTTCCTGGCCGTTTCCTTCGACGGCGGCTATTCCGACCACCTCGCCGGCATGGACGGTCAAACTGACATCGTCGACCGCCTTCTTGGAATGATCCTTGCGATCGCAGCTGAGGTTCTTGATCTCGAGAACGGGCCGACCCAAAGGTATCTCCTTTTTGGCAATGGTGAAGGATACATGCCTGCCAACCATCAGTTCTGCCAATTGCTCAGCGGTGCAGTCCCTGACTGCGAAGGTGCCCATATTGCACCCACGGCGCATGACGGTGACGGAATCGGCGACCATCTTTATCTCGTTCAGCTTATGGGTGATGAGGATCACGGCCTTGCCCGAATCGGCGAAATTCCTGATCACCTTCATAAGTCCCACCGTCTCTTGGGGTGTGAGCACTGCCGTCGGCTCATCCATGATGATTATCTTGGCGTTTAGGAAAAGTATCTTGGCTATCTCGGTCTTTTGCTGGGTGGCAACGGGAAGGTCCTTTATCCTGCTGTCGAGAGGAAGGATGATGCCGTATTCCCTGAGGGTCTCCTCGACTTTCTTCCGGGCCTCTTTTTTTCTCAGGAATCCCAGCTTTTGGTCTTCATGACCAAGGATTATGTTCTCGAAGACGGTGAAGACATCGACCAACTTGAAATGCTGGTGGACCATGCCGATATGCAGCTTGGTGGCCTCGTTCGAGTTTGCGATATGCACTTCCTTGCCATCTACTTTTATCGTCCCGGAATCCGCCTTCTTCAGGCCGAACAGAATCGACATCAAAGTCGATTTGCCTGCACCGTTTTCGCCGAGGATGGCATGGACTTCGCCGTACTTCACGCGAAGGGTTACATCATCCAAGGCCTTGAGGTTATCGAAGGATTTGCAGATATTGAGCATTTCGACGGCATAAGACGGCTTATTGTCCTGAATTTTGTCTGTGCCAGTCTCAGTTTCCATTCGTTAAGCCTCCACCACTTACGCTTTATAGACAAGGATAGGACTACTCGAACCAATAATCACCTGCTTTCTAAAAAAAAGGGGACATCCAAGACCGGATGCCCCTTTTTCCTGATGAAAGCGGAATTAGTCAGATTGGGGAAGTAAGACGGCAACCAAAGCGGAGGCAACGTCTTCGTCAACGTCATAGCCGGTCAAGATCGAGGCAAGATCAGCGCCATTGTCATCGAAGACCTGAGGGATCTTCACCGAAGCATCGTCATTCTCGATCTTTTCGAGAACTGCATTGTATTGGTCTTTGGTGAAATTGCTGAATCTCCAGGAATCATCGGCAGTGGGGATACCCGCGGCATCCTGCTTTGCCCCAAGCGTAATGCTGGTACCGCCATCAGAGAATCCGCTGAACACATTGTCCAAGGCGTCCTGGACGGCCACGCCCAAGCCCTTCATTGCCGAAGTCAATACATATTCGCTCTCGTTGTACTGATCGACATCCACGCCTATGGCCCAAGGAGCCTTGCCATCGAGATCAGTATGGGTCTCGTGGTAGCTTTCCACGACATTGAACACGTTGTTGTTGACCTGTCCCGCGGCTCCGAAGATGCCATCCACTCCATCGTTGGCAAGCCAACCGGAAGGGGTGGTTTCGTAAGTGGGGCTCTCGGTGAAAGCACCAGCATAGTAAACATGGCTGGCGGTGAACTGCGCGCTCTTGCCATCGGTGTAATTGGCATAGGCGATGCCCGCAGCGAAACCGGAACCGTAACGATAGACGGCGGGTATCTGCATTCCGCCAACGAAGCCCAAATTGGTCAAGCCCTCCTCGGCGGCAGCATAGCCGGCCAAGAAGCCAGCATCCTGTTCCTTGAAGACTATGTTGACCGCATTGGTGGCCGAGGCGATATTGGTCTGGGTGAAATCGATTCCTATGAACTTGACGTCGGGATTGGCAACGGTCTCAGCCTCGAAGGCCTCCTGGAAGAGATATCCGGGGGAGACGATGACGGTGGCGCCGGCATCGATGGCATCCTCGATGGTCTCCTCATAACTAGCCGTATCGCCGGCCGAAGGTCTCAGATAGTTGTAGGTCATGCCTCCGGTGGTGCCTTCGGTGAAGCCATTGGCCTGGGCCCAGGCCTCGACCCCTTCCCAGGTTCCCTGGTTGAATGACTTATCGTCGATGGTTCCGACGTCGGTAAGCATCGTTAT
The DNA here is from genome assembly GCA_002399765.1 of Caryophanales bacterium UBA4856. GTDB lineage: Bacteria > Bacillota_I > Bacilli_A > RFN20 > CAG-288 > CAG-568. The sequence goes on from DHEG01000015.1 coordinate 69,654, forward strand.
GTGCGCATCGGATGGGATGTCCAAGGTTGAGCTGCCAGAAGTCTGGGTAGACGAAGAAGAGCCGGAACTTACGCTAGAAGACGCGCTGGAAGATGTAGAAGAGGAAGAGGTAGAGCCACAGGAAGCTAGCGCGGTAGTAGATATAGCGAGAAGGGTAAATAATTTAACTGTACCAGATAATCTCATTTAGTCCTCTTTCCGTTTCCACCTAGCAAGCTTTGATTCATTCGATGCAGGACTTGCCTGGAAATCAAAGTGAATGATATTTATTGCCGAGGACTTTTTCAATCGCCCGATATCGCAAAAAAGCGATTTACAAGTGACAATCCTTTTTGCTCTCAAGGTTGTTTATGCACTTTGTCTCATTGCTTAATGGATTTTGGCCTAAAATTTCTTCGGCGTTTGACCAATTGTAAAGAAAAATTGCAAGCGTTTCCAACAACCACGGCCTGCCGCGTGCCAACAAAATGACCATAAGAATGTGTAGACTCAAGGGCAAAAGAGGCTTTGTGAAAGCATGGATCAAGAGACAAAAGTCAAATTGGACGACCTAACCAAGCGCAGAAAGGAAATCAAGGTATGGAATGGCATCTATAGCCTCTTGGTCTGCGAGACCGAAACCGTTTGTCCCCCCAGCGGAAGGGACTTCGAGAGCGAAGAGACAAGCGTTTTAGGGCAAAAGCTCTTCTCTTTGGAGAAAGACCCAACCTTCCTTGGCGATGTCGAATACCTCCAGGCCCACAAGGATCAACTCGATGCCATAGACAGGGCCATTGTCGTCAATTCCTACCGCGACATATGGAAAAACAAGAATGTAACGCCTGAATTGGACAAAGAGGCGACAGGGGTCTACAGCAAGGCCTTCGACTCTTGGATCAGGGCCAAATACGATCGCAAATACGAGGAGTTCGAGCCAATGCTGGAAAAGGTAGTGGATATGCAGAAGCGACTGCTTAAGACAAGGGACAATCCAAAAGGGCTATCCCTTGAAGACATGGTTGTCGGCGATTATGCCACGGGCTTCAAGGCCAAGGACCTGGATGTCTATTTCGCCAATATGAAGGAGGGATTGGTCCCCCTTATAAAAAAGGTCTATTCATCGAGGAAGGTGATTCGCGATGATTTCCTCACCCGACCCGTCCCACGTTACAAGCAGCTGGAATTCAGCAAATGGCTGATGAAGCTTTTGGGCTTCGACTTCGACTCGGGAGCCCTTCAGGAAACGGAGCACCCCTTTACCATCTGGCTGGGTTCCAAAGACGAGAGGGTGGCAACCCATGTCTATGAGGACATGATGGTGTCGAACCTCTATTCCATATGCCACGAAACTGGACATGCCCTGTTCGCGCAAAACATTCCTGCCGAACAAGAGGAGCGAGGACTGGAGGATTACCAGACTCCCGACATGGACGAATCGGTCTCCCGTTTCTACGAAAACGTGATCGGCCGGTCCGAGGCGTTCATAGATCTGATCTTTCCGAAGATGAAGGAAGCCTATGCCCCGGCGCTTGACGACGTAACCCCCCACGAATTCTATCTGGCTGCCAACAAGGTCTTTCGCCAACCCTTGAGGACCGAAGCCGACGAGCTTACCTACTCAATGCACATAATCCTGCGCTACGAAATGGAGAAGGGACTGTTGGATGGGACCTTGCCCTACGCCGGCCTCAACAAGGTCTGGAACAGGAAATACAAGGACTATCTAGACATAGACGTCAAGGACGACAAGGAGGGAATACTCCAAGACGTGCACTGGACCAGTGGCCTTGGCTACTTCCCGGTCTATGCGATGGGCAACGGATACAATGCCGCCTACGCTAAGCTCATGAACCAGGACTTTGCCCCCGAAGGCGGCTTGGACGGAGTCATAAGGTCGGGTAGGATGGACAAGGTGTTGGCCTGGATGAAGGGACATGTCTTCAGAAAGGCCAACCTCCTCTCTTCCAAGGAATGGGTGAAGGAAGTCACGGGGCAGGATCTTCAAGCCGACGATTTCATCGATTACTTGACCAGGAAATACTCGGCAATATACGATCTGTGAGACTGGAGAAAGGAAAAAGACAATGCAAAAGTTATCTTCGTCGTTCGAGAAATTCTCATCGGTCGAGATTCCGACACCGGATCTTGACGAAATACGCTCTGAATACGAATCCCTGTCAAAGAGATTGATGGGCGCCAAGGACGCAGACGAGGCAATAGGTGCCATCAAGGACTTCTTCGATCTTGAAGACCAAATGGAGACCATATTCGCGATGATCTACATTCGCCACTCGATCGACACTACCGACGAGAAATACCAGGCACTCACCAGGCTATCTGATTCGATTCAGCCGAAGGTGAGCAGCTACAGCGTAGCTTTCTCGAATGCCATTCTGGAATCTGGTTACCTTCCCCAAATCGAAAAGAGGTTCGGAAAACTCTGGATCGACGAGATAAGGCTTCAGAAGAAGACCTTCAGCCCCGAAATAATCCCCCTGCTCCAAAAGGAAAACCAGTTGACTAGCGAATACGGAGAGCTTACCGGCGGCGCCCAAGTGGAGTTCCAAGGCAATTTCTACTCCTTGGCCCAGATGGGCAAGTTCATGCACAGCGACGACCGCTCTATACGCAGCCAAGCCAGTGAGAAGTACTGGGGCTGGTATTCCGACAATGACGACAGGATCGGCGGGATCTACGACGACATGGTTAAGGTAAGGACCCAGATTGCGAAGGCCTTGGGCTACCGTGATTTCGTCGGGTTGGGCTACGACCGGATGGGACGGTTGGATTGGGACGCAAACGACATAGACACTTATCGGGAGCAGGTACGTGAATTCGTGGTCCCCCTCGCCCAAAAGATCCGCGACGAGCAGGAGAAGAGACTGGGATTTGGGGCCCTGACCAAATACTATGATTTCGACATCTTCTACCAAGGTGGGAACCCCAAGCCCTTGGGGGCTCCGGAAGAATTAGTCGCCAAGGCCCAAAGGATGTATGACTCCATGGATTCCACTACCGCCGGGGCTTTCTTCAGGAAGATGGACGAGAAGGGAATGTTCGACTTGGTCGCCAAGAAGGGGAAGGAAGGCGGGGGGTACGAATACTACCTTCCGGCCTTGAAGATGCCTTTCATCTTTTCCAATTTCAACGGCACCAGTGATGACGTGGACACTCTCACCCATGAATTCGGACACGCCCTTCAGGCATATTTGGGTTCGGACCAGGAAGTGCCTGCCTACCGCAGCTCAACGGCCGAAATAGACGAGACCCACTCCATGTCCATGGAATTCTTGACCTATCCGTTCATGGATCTGTTCTTCGGGAAGCAGACCGAGAAATACCGCTATATGCATTTGGCCGAAGCCATCACCTTCATACCTTACGGCACGATAGTCGATGCCTTCCAGGAATACGTATACTCGCACCCCGAAATCTCGCACAAGGAGCGAAAGGCGTATTGGCGTAAACTCGAATTGGAGTTTTTGCCATATCGACAGTCCTTTGCCTCAAATGAATTCTTGGCTTCGGGTGGTTTCTTCGAACGCCAGGCCCACATCTTCGAAAACCCTTTCTACTATGTCGACTACACCATCTCGGAAGTGTTGGCCTTGGAGTTCTTCATCATGTCCCTCGATGATCCCAAGGCTGCCTACGACAAGTATTTGGCCTTTGCAAGCCTAGGCGGTACATTGCCTTACAAAGCCCTTCTGAAGAAGACCCATATGGATAATCCTATGGTCCCTCCCACCTTGAAACGTGTCACCGGGAAGATCGCCCAGTACTTGGACAGGCATTTGCCAAAGGATTGAGTGACTGTTTTTGCCTGAGTTGACCAAAAGGTCTCCATAAACATAAGGGAGGCCTTTTCATGTTAAGGAAAATCTTTATGTCCTTGCTCTTCTTGCCATTTGCCTTAGGTTCGTGCATAGATGCGGGCGCAAATACCAGCCGGAATGGCAGAAGAATCTCTTTCGAACAAGCCATGGAAAGAGTCGAAGACGATGCTTCCGAAATATGGATTTTTTCCCTTGAGAGTTGCCCGTATTGCCAAAAGGCCCTCCCCTTCGTCGAACAATACATCAAAGACGAAAGGGAGCAAAGGATCTATTTCATCGATAGGGCGGCCCTTTCCGATAGCCAGGGCAAAGGCCTCTTCCTAATGATGAGGGATTCCTTCGCACAAGAGGACCCCGCGATAGCAAAGGGGAAAATACTGGTCCCGGCAATCGCGGCCCTTGGAAATGGAAAGTTCATAAAGGCCCAAACCGGCTTCGGTCAGGACCGGGAATCCGTATACGGTAACCTAAGCCTCTTCCTTGCCCTTATTTAGACAGGAATTCCCTCAAGGCGAACGGAATGCCGGCGATTATGTCGCTGATGGCGAACGTCCCGCTTTGCTGCCAACGTTCGAGATACTTGGAGGCCATTAAGAGCAACGAATATCCGGCAGCGCAAATCAAGGAAGTGGAGGCATCGGAATAGGCGGCGAGACCACCGATGATCCCGGCCAAGCCGTCACCGGTTCCGGCCCTAGCCAAAGAAGGGTCCTCGCCTTCGACCTCAAGGCAGGATTCCTCACCGTCTTCCGCAATCGACAGCGAGGAACCCTTCAGGCAGATCGTTATCTTGAGTCTGTCCGCAAACGCCTTCTCCTCCGGGGCAAACAATGACACATCTTGCTTCTTATAGGGCAAGTCGAAAAGCCTTGCGTATTCACCTAGATGAGGGGTTATTACCACATACGGCAAAAGCGAAGGATCCTTAAGCCTATCAAGGCCAAGGCTCTTTAGGGCATCTAGTCCCGTGGCGTCTATCACCAATATCCCCTTGAACGATTCGAGCAAACGGCCAAGGCCTTCCCGATGGCTGGGATCATTGCTGATGCCATTGCCGAAGACGATGGCGCCATATTTGTTGATGCGCTTGGCGAAAGACTGGTCATCTTGGCCGAACAGTTCAGCGTAGTCTTCCTTGATCACCTCATCGGGCAGGGGATTGTGGGCAAAGCCGTCCTCGCAGAATGCCACGTATCCTACGCCGGTTTTCAAGGCCGCTTTTGCCGCTATGACGGGAGAATCGGGATAGCGGTCGCTTCCGCCGATGACCAAGACCCGCCCAAAATCGCTCTTGGAGAAAGAAGCCGGTCTCTGGCCAAAGGTCTCGAAAAGGAAATCCCTTATGCGTTCTTCCATAAGGCGACCCCAGCGTTTTCAAGGCCAAGCCCCTGCTTGACCCTGGTTCCAAAGTCCGAAGGCCTTGACGACAACTTGGGCAATTCCCAAAGGGGGAGGCCTTCCACCAACTTCTTCCATGGGCGATTGGAGATCGGCATCCGGTCCTTGCGCAGGTCACCCAGAAGCGAACTCGCAAGGTTAGACATCTCCTTCAATGAGATGGGATATACGGTATGGGCCGTCATGATGTCGGCCCAGACCTTGGTCCTCATCGTGAAGCGCATCTTGCGGAACATCCTTTTGGCAATGCGTACGCCATAGTAATACTCGACATATTCGCGGCAAGCGGCATAGGCATTTATATGCATGACGAAGGCATCGGGATCCGGGGTATGGGAGAGGGAGCCGGACCTTATAAGGTAGTCGTATATCGGCTTGTTTTGGAATGCCACCTTGTTGCTGCGCAAGAAGCTTTGGAAGGAGAACACGGTATCCTCATAGTAGGTTCTGTCCACCAGGAACTCGATTCCGGTCCTGGTAAGCATCTCCGAGCGAAAGAGCTTATTCCAAACATAGGCCTTGCACTTGCGGTCCTTGATTATCTGATAGGCTGCCCTCAACCCGCTCATCTCTTTCTCGCCGGAGAAGAATTGGTCGTTGTCCCTGGCGATGCCGTTCTTGACGATGCGGTAATTCATGCAGGCACAGTCGGCCCCGGTCCTCTTGGCCAAGCCATAAAGAGAGGAGATGAAATCAACATGGGGGACGTCGTCTCCGTCGGAGAAGCCGACATACTCAGCCTCCAAGGCCAGGGGCATTGCAGCATTGCGGGCCACGCAGAGATTGCCCGCGTCTTGGGAAATGACGATCAACTTGTCGGGATGACGGTCCTCGAAGGCCTTAAGGATGGCTAGCGTGTTGTCGCTCGAACCATCATTTACGGCAATGACCCGGTATGGCAAGGCGAAGTCCTGTTCCATCAGGGCCTTCATCGTCTTCGCAATGGTTGTCGACACATTGCGGCACGGGACGATAATCGCTACAGCCAAACCGTTGCTTTCCACTTTTCTGTCCTCTCAGATGCTATCCTCGTCATATTTTACGAAATTCGGCAATGAACCAGCGAAAGAAAGCGTCTCCTTTTCCCAGGGCGCCCCGAAGACGGGAAGCTCTTCCGCACCCAGGAGCTTGAGGTAGCGATAGGCAGTCCTGGTCTTGGCTATCCTCCCGCTGTCCCCCTTCGTCTTCTTCTTGGCATATGGCATATCGGGGATTATAAGCATCTTAAGCCTCTTCAGCTTGTTTTGAAATAGGGCCGCACCCTTTTGAGGTCCCAGGATCCTATCGGCATAGCCTCGGCAGGCGAAGAAGGAATTCACATGGGCGATAAGCCTCAGATCCCCGCTCGACTCGGTTATGGACCCTTCGCGGTGGACCCGGTAAGTATAGATTGACTTGGCGGTATAGCCGACAGCATAGGAAGAGAGGAAGCAGGCGAAGAAGAAAGGCAGATCCTCGAAGATCGCCCGGAAGGGATAAAACCTGATGCCTGTCCTGTTAAGGAATTCGTGGTTGACGCACTTGATCCAGGAAAAGGCTCTGACGTAGTCGTCAAGGAGGTCCCCTGCCGCGACCAGGCCGGAGCTTTGCCCCGATTTGCCGGGGGCCCTCCTAACCTTCCCGCTATCGTTAATGATCGAGAAATTGGCCGAGCAGACCTGGCATTCGTGATGGGAGGAGACACAATGGAACAGGGTCAGGGCAAAATCGCGGCTGGGGATGTCATCCGAATCGGCGAAGGCGATCCATCTGCCCCGGGCGATGGATATCCCCTTGTTTCGGGCTACAGGCAATCCCAGGTTTTCCTGATGAATGACCTCGAAGATTTTTGGATAGCGTCTCTTGAACACTTCGCATATCTCACCCGACTCATCGGTTGAGCCATCGTCGACCAAGATGACCTCGTAGGGATATGCAATGCTCTGCTCGGCCAAAGGCAAAAGGCAGTCGTTAAGATAGGCAGCGACGTTATAGACCGGCACGACAATGGAAACCAAAGGCAATTCGGGCATCGTCTATCCCCCACTCCAAAAACCGATTACTTTCTTTTATTCTACCATTTAATCCCTTAATGAACTTAAGTTGTCTTCAATTGCCCGTTCCTTGTTTAGCAACTTTATTTCCCGGTTTATCTTCTTTATGGCAGAACGTACCGGAACCAATTCGCAGTCGAGCATCTTGGCCGTCTCCTCAGCCGTGTAACCAGCTAAGTAAAGGACATAGATGCTCTTCTCCTGTCCATCGCAGTTTTCGGTGACGCTGGCCAGGGCCTGACTCGGATCGATACTGGGCCTGCCATCGCTTTCCGTACTGGGGCAGAGGAAGTCGTGAAATTCGATTTCGTTCCGGTTGACGTTATCGACATGGGAGTAGGCCTTTGCGACATAGCTCATCATGAAGCGCTTCGCGCAGCTGCTCCAATAGTAAACGAAGTTTCCCTTTGCCGGGCTAAAGCCAGCGATGGTCCTCTCCGTGGTAAGGAAGAGGCCATAGTCGATATCGCTTTCGTCCAGGAATGGGTAGCGTTTGGAATAATGGGAACGGAGCCGACCCATGGCATTGGCCAGCCTTCCGTATAGTTCCTCCTTGGCAGGCATATCCGTCTTGGCCTTCAAGGCAAGTTTCGAGCAATCGACGCCCCTGAAGGAGACATCGACGAATTCGCCTATGTTGAAAAGATTTCCCTCTTCCATAAAGAACCTCCTTAAGTGTTATAGGGGGAAAAGTCCTTTTTCAGACCGCCATCGGAGATATTATCAAAATTGAGAAGCCCAAAAACACCGCCATGGAAACCATGTCCAGGAAATTGGAGATCAACGGTTGGGACATCGTGGCCGGATCGATCCTTATGGTCTTGGCAAGCATTGGCAGACTCATGCCGATCCACTTGGCAAACATTATGCAGACGACAAAGGTCAGGGATATCAATCCGGCTATGGCGACATATATCGTGTTTATATCCTGGGACTGCAGTTCGCCAAGGTTGTTGCCACTGGTCTTCAGGATATGGCCGTATAGTTCCACAAGCACCCAGCCAAAGGAAAACAAGGCCACAGCCAATGCGGTAACGAAGGCCGCCCTCATCTCCTTGGAGAAGACCTTCCTATAGTCCTTGGGGGAGACATTGCCTATGGCGAGTTCCCGGATTATCACCGTGGTGGTCTGATCCGAGGCGTTGCCGCAAGTCCCGCTCAGCGTGGGGATGAAGGCGATCAGGAGAGGGAGGATGGTGGAGAAGACGACTTGGTTCTGGATGCGAGACAGGACCATGGACGTGAAGGTGTTCAAGGCCAAGAGCACAATCAGCCAAATGAAATACGATTTCGCGATTTCCCAAGTCGACGACTTGAGGTAGGGCTTGGTATTGGCTGCGGAAACGGCGGAGGATTTCTTGATGTCCTCGGTGGCCTCGCGCTCGGCGACGTCCATCACGTCGTCGAAGGTGATAATCCCCACCAGCCGGCCTTCCCTGTCGACCACGGGCAGGGTAGACACGTCATACTCATTGAACATCTTTGCCACCTTCTCATCGTCGGTATTCGAATAGGCGAAAGAGAAGTCCTCGTTCATGACGTTGGATAAGGGCGTTGTGGGATCGGCGAAGAGGAGTTTGTCCAGATTTATGGTGCCGATTAGCTTGCGCGTGGGATCGAGCACGAATGCGGTCCAAAGGTTCTCCCCCTTGGGACCCGTTTCCCTGAGATGAACCAAGGCCTGGCCGCAATCCATCCCTTCCTTGACGGTGAAATAATCCGTCGTCATTATCGATCCGGCCGTGCCAGGCTTGAACTTGAGGAGTTGGTTTATCAAGGCCCGGTTCTCCTTGGTGCAGGAGGCCAACACCTTGGTCACCAGGTTCGAGGGAAGGTCATCGAGGAAGTCGACCAAGTCGTCGGTGGAGAGGTGCGACATGACTTTTTGGGTCTCTTGATCGGTGAAGGAGGCCACGATGTCCTGCTGGACTTCAAAATCGAGGTAGGAGAAGACATTGGCCGTCAAGTCCCCGGGCAGGACCCGGAAGAAGAAAAGCCTTTGGGAACGGGTCAGGACCGCCAGGGAATTAGCCACTATGACCGGGTTTGACTGGCCCACCAGTTCCTTGAGCCCTACGGCGTCCTCCTTCTCAATCAAGGAAGTCAACCGCATGACCAAAGATTCGGAGAATTCCTTGGGGGCGGTTACCATTTCGGCGTTAGCTTTGTTTTCCATAGACGACCCCCCTCAGATACTGATGCCCAAGCCGGCCAAGACCGGCAAGGAGATGGCCAGGTACATTGCCAGGGCGAATATGTCGGTGATGGAGGCAATCAAGGGCCCCGACATCACCGCCGGATCGATTCCCAAGGCTTTGGCCGCAAAGGGCATGGAGCAGGCAAAGGTCTTACCTACCAAAATGCAGATAAGGAACGTCACCGAGACCAAACCAGCCAGAAGGGGGAAGGCGACATTCTCACCCAACTGGTTTATGAAGGCAGCATTTTGGGCGCTTGAGGAATCTATGAAATTCCCATATAACTCGACTAGGGCCCAGCCGAAGTTGAACACGGCAACGATAAGTGCCGTCACCAAGGCGGCCCTGAATTCCTTCCAGACCACCCGCCAATAATCCTTGGCCGTTATGTTGCCCAAGCCCAGTTCGCGAATTATCACGGAACTGGTCTGATCGCCGGAATCGCCGGAAGTGTCCTGTATGGCCGGTATGAAAGCCGTGAACAGAGGGATGGCGACAAGCAAGTTATCGAAGTAGGAGATAAGCATTCCGGTAAAGGTATTCAAAACCAGTAGCACTATCAACCAGGGAATGTATGATCGCGATATGGTCAAGACCCGGTTCTGGAGATAGGGGATGTTGGTAGGGGTCACGCCGGCCGATTTCTGGGCATCCTCGGTATCCTGCTTCACTTCGACATCCATCGCATCATCGAAGGTGACTATGCCCATCATGCGGCCCTTTGAGTCGACTACGGGAAGTACGGGTACATCGTATTCCTTCACCACGTTGACCATATCCTCCCGATCGGTGGTGACGCGAACGGATACGAAGTCCTTGATCATGAAGTCCTTGACCTTGACATCGGGATTTTCGAAGAGCAGGTCCTGCAAGGCGAACTGACCCACAAGCCGCTCGTCTTGGTCGAGGACGAATATGGTCCGGACCGTCTCGGCGATGGGGCCATCGTGCCTGACCTTTTCCAAGGCCTCCTTGCAGGTCATCTCGGCGCCGACCGAGACGTACTCGGAGGTCATTATGGCTCCGGTAGAGTCCTTCGGATAGGAGAGGAAATCCTCTACGGTAAGCTTCTTGTTCTTGTCGGCCGATCCCAATACCTTGTCTGTCAGACCCTTGGGCAGGACGGCGACGAAATCAGTAAGGTCATCGGAATGCATCCCTTCCATAAGGCGGGAGAGGCTCTTTGGATCGAGCGCCTTCGCAATCGCAATCTTCCTTCTATCGGAAAGGTAGGAAAAAATGTCGGGTGCCTGGGGAAGATCGACGGCGACGAAGAAGAAATCGCAATCCGCCACGCTAAGTCCTTCCAAAGCGTTGGCAATCCTGACTTCGGAATAAGATTTGACTATCTTCTTTAGGCCGTTTTCGTCTTTTGCAGCAATTAGGCCCTTTAGGTCCTGCCAGGAAAAAGAGCCGTCGGATTTCGTCTCTTCGACCTTCAAGTCCTTTCCGAGGAGCGATGCGGATTCCCCTTCGACCCCTGTTTCCTCTGCTTCCTTCCTCTTTCTTTTCATGAAGCAGCCTCCGTTTGCACTTGTTTCGCCTTAGTCTAACCGGAACGGCACCATTGTGAAACCACTACTTCGAATGATTCTCCCTTTTTCGCCGGCTCTCTGTTGCGGCGGCCAAAAAGACAGCTGCCGCTACCGAGGCATTCAAGGACTGCACTTGGCCAGGCATCGGAATCTTGGCTACGAAATCGGCTTCCTTTATCAGCTTACTGGTGATCCCGAATCCTTCATTGCCGATGATGACGACGGTGGGGTAGGAATAATCCAATTCGTCATAATAGGTCTCGCCTTGGCCAGCGGCAGCCACGGACCAAAAGCCAGCCTTCTTAAGTTCGGAGAGTGCCTGCGAAAGATTCGTGACCTGGCAGATGGGAACGATTTCGGTCGCCCCGGTCGACACCTTTACGACGATCGGGGTCACTCCCACTTCCCGTTCCTTGCGAAGGACCACGAAATCGACGGCGAACGCCCCGGCAGCCCTAATGGCACTGCCGAGATTGACCGGATCGTCAAGACCGTCAAGCATCAAAACCAACCCATTGCCCTTGGCCTTGGCCTTCTCCAGTTCCGCCGCAAAATCAGCATACCCAAAGTCATCGACTTCGGCGACCGCTCCCTGGTGTTTGGTGGTCTTGGCCATACGATCCAAGGCGCCCTTGTCGAGGAAGGAAAACTTCACGTGGTTCTCCACGCAGGAGTATTGAATCCTTTTGTCGGGTGAATCCTTGAACAGATAGACCTCTTTGGGTTTCCTGACGCCCTTGATGGCATTGAGAACCGGGATCCTCCCATAAATTACATCAGCCATGAAAATCCTCCTTGATAGTTGTCGAACAAAAGGCCCTGGCAATATTCTACTTCCGAAAATGGACGCAAAGCCCTTAGACTATAATCCTTAGGGGATGAAAGGTGAGAATAATGGGATTTGCGAATCTTTATTGCCACTCGGATTACCAATTCGGTGACAGTTGCGTAATCCCTTCCGACTATGCCCATAGGGCCAAGTCCTTGGGCTATTCGGCTGTCGCGGTGGCCGACTATATGTCGCTCAAATCATTCCCGTCCTTCTTCGAAGCTTGCAAGGAAGAGGGGATAAAAGGCATAGGTGGCGCAGAGTTAAAGCTTTTGGGGGAAACGGGGACAAAGAATTGCGTCTTTTTAATCGAAAATGAAGATGGCTATCGCAATTTATGCAAGATAATATCTCTTAAAAAGGATGGTTATTATCCGGACGATTTGAAGGGATTGGCTCAAGGATTGCTGCCGGTTTTCCCGTCTTCTTCCTTAACGCGGCAATCTTTGGAAAGGGATGCCGCCTACTTCGTGACGTTCTCAAAAGTATTAGGGGACCTGTGGCTAGGCATCGACATCAGAGCCAAAGGCGAGGAGCCGCAGATCAAGGCCATTCACGACTTTGCCTCGTCACATTCGTATAGGACAGTTGCGTTTCCGCTGGTCAGGTATTTGGGAAAGCGTGGGAAGTTCATTATCGACGTAATCAATTCCGACTTGGAGAACAAGGCCCTGACACCCGAACAGATCAACGGCCAAGACGTTGGGGGGCCCGATTTCCTCTTGAGTCCCAAGGTGCTGGAGGAGATATATCCAGCCGAGGACATAAAGGAAGCCGGCAGGATTGCGGATCTTTGCAACTTCGACCTTTTCTCGACCAAAAGAGGCCGACTCTTGAGTTTCACTGGGACAAATGAGGGAGACAAGGAGGCTTTCGTCGCCAAGACCCACGAGGGGATGAAAAAGCGAGGCCTCGAAGGCAAGAAGGCCTATGAGGACCGTCTGGCCATGGAAACAAAAGTCATCATCGAGATGGGCTATGCCTCTTACTTCCTAATAGTCTCCGACTACGTAATGTTTGCAAAGAACAATGGCATCAAGGTTGGACCGGGCCGTGGCTCAGCGTGTGGCTCGCTCGTGTCGTTCCTTTTGGGGATAACGGAGGTCGACCCCCTTGAATTCGACCTCTCGTTCGAAAGGTTTCTAAACCCCAAGAGGGTGACCATGCCCGATATAGATATGGATTTCGAGGATGACAGAAGGGATGAGATAACCAATTACCTAAAGAACAAATACGGCCCCTTCAGGGTTGCCCAAATCGTGACTTACCAAACCTATAAGACACGCTCCGCCATCAAATCCGCCGCCCACGCCCTGGGGATGCCCGACAACCGCATCACGGGCCTGGTCCGCTATATATCGCCAAAGATCGGATCCATAAGGGAAGCCTTGGAAAGAAGCAGCGACTTCCGTAGGCAATACGAAGATCCCTATTACCGAAAGGCCATTGAATTGGCAAAGCACCTCGAGGGTCTGCCGGTGAACACATCCATTCATGCCGCAGGTGTGATCCTGGCCGACAAGGACATCTACGAACAAGTGCCGCTCAGCGATGGCAAGGTTGGAATAGTTCAATACGAGTATCCCGAGATGGAAAGGCTTGGCTTCTTGAAGGTCGACCTCCTTTCGCTCCACTATCTAACCCTCCTAAAGGAGATAGAGGGAAGGATAAAATCAGACGGGAAGGAGATACCGGATTGCCAAAGCCAAAGAGACGATCCAGAGACTTACAAGACGATAAATTCGCTGGATCTCCTCTTGGTCTTCCAGCTGGATGGCGAGGGCATAAAGAAAGCGATTGCCCAAATAAGGCCCGAAAGGTTTTCGGATCTAGTGGCCCTCTTGGCATTGTATAGGCCCGGGCCGATGGAAAACATCCCAACCTATGCCCAAAGGAAGCACACGGGCAAGATTCCCTCCTCCGGCTACCCAAAGCTGGACGAGATACTCAAGGATACCTATGGGATAATCATCTACCAGGAGCAGATCCTTAAGATAGCCCACCAGATAGCGGGCATGGACATGAGTGAGGCCGATCTGTTAAGAAGGGCCATCTCGAAAAAGGACGAAACGAAGCTGGCTGCCTACCGCAACGATTTCATCACGGGCGCAATAAAGAACGGCCTGACCGATAAGGCGGCGCAGGGAATATACGACCTCATCTTGAAGTTTGCCAATTACGGTTTCAACAAATCACATTCCGTCGCCTATGCCTTCATAACTTTCGCAATGGCTTACCTGAAGACCCATTTCGCGAAAGAGTTCTACGAAGTGGCCCTGGGAGAGATCAGTTCTTCCGCTCCGGCCTTCAGGGATCTGGCAAAAGAACTTCAGCATCGGGGCTTGCGCCTCAAGCCGATCTCGGTGAACACCTCTGATTACGATGACTTGATCGACGATGGCAACGTTTACCTTGGATTGAAAAGGACCAAGGCATTCCCCGATAAGTTGGCCCAAAGCATCCCCCTGGAAAGAAAGAAGGGTCCTTTTAAGAGCCTAGGTGACTTTCTCATAAGGCTCTTCAAGGTCGCCCCTTTGGACGAAAGGATGATAAAGGGTCTATCAGATAGTGGCGCCTTGGATTGCTTTGGCTTCAATAGGGAATCCATTTCCGCAAAGGCCGCCGATTTGGCAAACTTTGCCGCCATCTCCATATCGGAATCGGCGCTTCCGGCCTTGGATAGCAAACCGGTGATTGGCCTGGAGAGGATCAAGGAATTCATACGCGAACTTCAATACAACGGTGTATCCCTGGCCTTTAACCTAAAAGACATAGTTGGCCCTTATTATCGTGAGCACCATTCGATCGGCATAGTCGTCGAAGAGCCTTATTCCTCCCGGGGGGATTCGATAGTCACCCTGGCCAATGCCTTCGGAACCATGTCGTTCATCCTGCCATCGTCCTACAAGGTCAACCTATACGACATCATCACGTTCATTCCCATAAGGCCTTACCGATTCGGTCGCATTTGGGGTATGGCAGACATTAAGATAGTAAGCAATGAAGAAGGGGGCAAGAAATGAGTAGGACATTCATATTGGACGGGAATTCGCTTCTGTTCAGGTGCTTCTTCGCGACGTTCCATCCCGGCACACCATTGATGACCAATCACGCCGGAGTCCCCACGAATGCCATCTTTGGCTTCGTCAAGATGATTTCCTCCTTGAAGCACGATCTAGGTAACGGCGACAGGATGGTGGTCTGTTTCGATACCGGTCACCCCACCTTCAGGTCAAAGGAAATAGCAAACTACAAGGCCCAAAGGAAGCCCATCGATCCGGCTTTGAAGCTCCAGATGCCCATAGCCCATGCCTTCTTGGATGCCTATGGAATCGACCATGCCGAAATGGAAGGCTACGAAGGGGACGATGTCGCCGGCTCCCTCGCCAAGTATTCCGAGAAACAGGGGGATCATGTAATCCTCTTCACTTCCGACAAGGACTTCCTGCAGTTGGTCGACGATAATACGGAAGTCCATTCACTGCGCAAGGGCTTGACCGACGTCATCGTCTATACCAAGGACAACGTAAAGGAACTGTTTGGCTGTCGCGCCGATCAAGTGGTCGACTTCAAGGCCATAGCCGGAGACCCTTCCGACAATTACAAGGGAATACCCCACGTTGGCGAGAAGACGGCCTTCAAGCTGCTGGACAAGTACGACCACCTAGAGGACATCCTTACCGCGTTCAAGGGCGATGACAAAACCGCTTTGGGCCGTAACCTGAACGCCGGGGCCGAGCAAGGAAGGCTCTGTCTGAAGATTGCCACAATCAAAACCGATCTGGATGTCAAGGCCATATACGACAGAAGCGAACCCGAGGTGGTCAACAAGGAGAAATTGAAGGCCTTCTTCGACGAATACGATCTCCATAAGTTCGCCTTCGCCTTGGGTCTTCCTGCCGGTGAGCCCAAAGCCTTTCAACAGCAGGCCATGGAAGAAGCTCCTGAGGCCGATGTCGCCCATGGGAAGGAAAGCCAGGTCGAGTACAAAAGGGAGGCCGACTTTTCATATGCGTTCGTCAAGGATTTAGACTTTGGGGAAAGCCCGGTTGGGGTTTCGGCGATCATCGATGGCTCCAACGAAAACGCCTCTCCCATTCTGGGGTTGGCAATCGTCTACGGTAACGGCAAGCAGGAAGTGATAGAGAAGAACGACATAGCTGGTGGTGGAAGACTCAGGGAATGGCTCGCCGGCGATGCCCCCAAGTCGTCTTTGGACAGCAAGACCCTGTATGTGGTCTGCAATCGCCTGGGTCTATCGGTTTCGGGAATAGTCTTCGACTTCATCCTGGCCTCCTACTTGATAGACAGCGACCATGCCGCCGATCTAGATGACGCCTTCAAGAGGATGGACATACACCTTCCCGTCAACGCAATAGACAGGATTACGACTGCCAACGCCTTGATGATGGCAAACGAAGAATTGCTTCTCAAAGCGATATCCTCTCAGGACTCAATGATTCTCCTGACTGAGGTAGAGCTTCCGCTTGCAAAGAACTTGGCAAAGATGGAGATTGAGGGAATGCCAATAGACCTTGGCACACTTTCCACTATCGGGGAAAGCTATCGAAAGATCTTGGAACAGTTGCAGGAGCAGATCTACCAGTATGCCGGAGAAGAGTTCAACATCAAATCGCCCATGCAGGTCTCCCACATTCTCTTCGAAAAGCTCGGTCTCCAAAAAGGGCCAAAGGAAAACGGAAGTTCAATAGAGGTCTTGACGAACCATTACGAAGACCATCCAATCGTGCCTTTGATAATCGCCCATCGCACCTATTCGAAGATAATCTCCGGATACATCGAGGCACTTCCCAAGCACGTCTTCCCCGATGGCAAGATCCATGCCGTAATCAACCAGACCATGACTTCCACCGGTCGTCTTTCGATGTCGGAACCCAACCTCCAAAACGTATCCATCAGAAAGGAGGAGGGAAAGGAGATCAGGAAGGCCTTCTTCTATCCCGATTCGGATTATGAGTTCCTGTCATTGGATTACTCCCAGATCGAGTTGCGGGTTTTGGCCTCCCTGGGCAACATCAAGAACCTGATCGAGGTATGCAACTCCGGCGAAGACATCCATAAAGCCACGGCCTCAAAGGTATTCGGCGTTCCAATAGACCAAGTGACCCCTGAGATGAGGCGGAAGGCCAAGACGGTAAACTTCGGGATAGTCTACGGAATATCGGCCTATGGACTGAAGCAGCGCCTGGGAATCTCGTTTGCCGAGGCTAGGCAAACCATAGACCTCTTCAAGAGCAATTTCGAGGGAATAGACCAATACGAGGATAGCCAGATCGCCTTTGCCCGAACCAACGGATACGTGAAGACGATACTGAACCGGAGACGCTATTTCCCCGACATCAACTCTCCCATAAGGATGAAGCGCTCCTTCTCGGAAAGGGCGGCGGTCAACGCGACAATCCAGGGTTCCGCCGCGGATCTTATCAAGGTCGCCATGAATAAAGTGAGCAAACTCCTGGAAGGCAAGAAGACCAAGATGATACTTCAGATCCATGACGAGTTGGTGTTCAAGATATGCAAAGAGGAAGAAAAGGAACTCATCCCCGCGATAGCCAAGACCATGGATTCCGCCTTGCCCCTCAAGGTCAAACTCACTGTCGATGGCCACACCGGCCATAGTTGGTACGACTGCAAATAGAAACAAGGAGAGGAATGCCAGATGCCTGAACTTCCGGAAGTCGAAACCGTCAGGAGGGTGCTTGCGAAGAAACTTGTTGGCAAAACCTTCTCCGGTGCGACCGTATTTTGGCCTAAGTCAATCGCTACCGGGGCGGTTGCTTTCTCCAAGGAAATAGGGGAAAGAACAATCGAAGAGGTAAAACGCCGTGGCAAATTCCTTCTTATCGGCTTTGACGACCATTCCCATTTGGTCTGCCATTTGCGGATGGAAGGCAAACTCTTCCTCTTCGGGAAAGGCGAAACCGATTTTGGCAAGTTTGCTCGCGTGATCCTCCATCTAGCCGATGGCGAAGAACTCGTCTTTGACGACATAAGGAAATTCGGGCGCTTCTGGTTCTATCCGCCCAAGCAGCCAATCACCTGCATTGAAAATCTCGGACCGGAAGCAAATGATTTATCGCCACAGTATGTGTTGAGCATCCTTAAGGCAACCTCAAGACCCATTAAGGAAGTGTTGCTGGATCAAACAAAGTTTGCCGGGATCGGCAATATCTATGCAGACGAGATCTGTTTTGCGGCTAAGATAAACCCCTTCCAGAAAGCCACCAAGATTGCGACTGCCCATAACGCCGCCCTGATCGCTTCCGAGGCCAAGAGGATTCTCGATTCGGCCATCGAATGCCATGGCTCGACCGTAAGGACCTATAGGGCCTCAAATAAGGTACTCGGCCAGTACCAGTCCCATCTCTTCGTCTACTCCCGCTCCGGGAAGAAATGCTTGGTCTGCGGGACAAAGATCATGAAGAGGGAACTGAATGGCAGGGGCACTTCTTTTTGTCCCCATTGCCAAAAGGTCCCAAAGGTCATAGGCATCACGGGCGGGATCGCCTCCGGAAAGACGACGATAAGGAAAATCCTCGAGGAGATGGGCTTCAAGGGGATCGATACGGATTCCTTGGCAAAGGAAATGTATGGCGAAGCCCGGGTAAGGGACAAGCTGGAGAAGTCTTTCCCGGATTTGTTCGACAAAAGCGGGAACCTGGACAAAGGCAGGCTCTATCGTCTCCTCCTTGACGACAAGGCAGGAAGGAGGAAATGGCTTGGAATCCTTTACCCCCTGCTCAAGGAACGTATCGTCAGGATGTTGGACGACGAGCCGGACACGCCCTTCGCCATCGAGGCACCCCTGCTCTTCCAGGCCCATCTGGGCACCCTTTGCTCCCTGGTGATACTTGCCCTTACCAAAGACCCTTTGGCCAAACTGAAGGAAAGAGGCGATCCCCATCCCCAGCTTTCCTTTGCCTTAGGGCAAACAAATACCGATTGGATAAAGCACCGAAAGGACTGCGATAGGACAATCGAGACCGACAGTCCCTTGGCATCATTGCCCGCCAAGGTGAGGGAAGCGCTTGAATGAAGGCTATTTCTTCTTCTTGGAGTCAACTTCCTTGGACTTTAGGGGAACATTGAGGTCAAGGAAGGTAAGCTTCAGATCCTTGGAATCGCTGGTGCGGCCGAAATCGGTGGTCTGGTAGCCGCCTTTGCCATCGGGCTTGAGGATGTCGCTGTCCGAGAGGTCGGAAGGTTCGACCGGAGCGGGATTGAACAACTTGTTGTTCTTCTCGGTTTCCGGCGTCAGGGTGCTATCGCCGATCAGGCTAGCCGACTTCTTTATCAGCGCGGGAACCGTTATCTGCTTGCGGTGGAAAAGATTCCATAGTCCCTCGGACATCGGACCATTGCCATCGTGGGTATCCTTGTAATCCTGGACCTTCTCCTCATGGAGCTTGCGCTTGGCAATCTTCAGGCGAGCCTTTTGGCGCTCCGAGAACAATTTGGTCAGGGCCTTGTCCTTGTAGACATTGGAATTGCCGACGGAATCGACGGCGATCAAATAGATCATCGATATGGACTTGGCATTGAAATTATGGGCCACCACGAACTTCTCGATGCGTTCGGGATTGACCTTGTAGGTCAAGGAAGAACGAGCCGGGCAGATGACGCGCCCCTTGGTCAAACGCCTTTCGGAGTACTCCTCGATGAAGGATACGACCTGGTTCTTGTAGGAGAAGCCGAAGTCATGGATTACGATGTCGCGGTAATTGTTGTTGAAGACCGTTATCTCCAAAGACTCCCCGAGGTTATCCGAATCATATGAGACATTCGCGGTCATCTTCAGATTGGTCTTTGAGATATTCGAGGCTGCCTTTTTGGCGAACACGAAAGTGAGGATCGACATCACCACGATGACGATGGAAAGGACCAGGATGACCAAAAGGACAATCCATAAATTATCCGTTATCCATTCATTCATGTTCGCGCCTCCAAGGCCAGACCTTACCTTAATACGTGGAAATTATAGAACAAACCGCCTCATTTTTTCTTTTTGAATTCTTCCTTGTCGTCTAAACCGGTTCCAAAGAGGGGCTGACTCGCCCTGAGGCCGAAGAAACGGTTCCTGAGAAGATAGAAGGGCACCCAAGGGAGGAAGACCAGGGCTTCGAACACCGCAAAGCCCCATTCGATATGGGTGCTTCCGCCGCCGCTCCCACCCCCGAGGGCAAAGCTGATCAAATAGAAAAGCGAGAGGGGGCCAAAGCCAAGGACATAGAGGGAAGAGAGCACCACCAAGCCCCAGAAGACACCGATGTCGTCGTCTTTTGGGGAAAGCAGTTCCCAGACAACCAGGATTAGGAAGAGGATGAAGAAGCAAAGCCAACCGTAGGACACGGCCCGGAAATCCCCGGCCTCATTGGGTACGAACGAATCGGCTCCCGAAAGCACAATCACCTGACCATCCTCTTCGGCCAAGTCAAGGAACGGGGCAAAGACCATAAGCGACTGAGCCAAAAGGGCGAAAAGGAGGCTCAGATAGCCCGATTTTTCCTTCAGACGATGCTTATGGAGCCAAAGCCTTATCCTGAACATTGCAAGCCTCTTTTTCGACAATGATATCAGTTAAGCCGACATGACAGGGAAACTACATGTGCGAAAGAGGGCCAAAAGCCAATATCGATGCAATAATAGGATTGCAATCGGAGGTATTGAAATGAAGACTACCGTTATATATGCCCATCCGTATGACAAGAGCTTTTGCAAGGCCATCTTGGACAAGGTGATCGAAGGACTGAAGGCCAAAGGCAAGGACTACTACCTGATAGACCTTTACAAGGATGGCTTCGATCCGGTTATGAAGGGGAAGGATCTGGCCTTGTTCAGCAGGGGGAAAACCGTGGATCCCTTGGTGGCCAAATACCAGGGCATCCTCAAGGACACCCAAAACGTGGTGTTGGTCTTCCCGGTATGGTGGATGGGAGAGCCGGCCATCCTGAAGGGCTTCTTCGACAAGGTCTTCCTAAAGGGCTTTGCCTATACCCAAGGGCCTCATGGCGAGATGCTGCCGGCATTGGACAATCTAGACAAGGTCATCGCCTTCACTACCTCCGGCACCCCTTCCGGGCTGCTTTGCGGCTCCAAGGCCGGGGAATGCATTAAGGCGGCCTTCTTCGACGAGTCGTTCCGCACGGTGGGAGCCAAGCAGGTGATCTGGACCAACTTTGGCGCTTTGCCACTCCAAACCCCCATAACCCGCGAAGGCTATTTGGAAAAGGTGGAAGAAGTCATAAAGGCCCAGGCCTAGAAGGAGTTTTGCAAAGCATGGAACCAAAGGCGGTCGGATTCGAGAGATACGTTCCCCTGGATAAGGGAAACGGGTTCTTCGCCTTTCCCTACGAGCCAGAAAGACCTCGGGGACATGACCTAGTCGTCGCCGTCGAAGCCTCTTCCTTCAATCCCACCGATCTGGTCCACTACAAGACGCCACTTGCCAAGGAAAACACCCCGTCGGTCTTGGGTTTCGATGGCTTTGGGACCGTGGTTCGGACAGGGCCCCAAGTCGTCCTCTTCAAGCCGGGCGACAAAGTGTTCTTCGCCGGTGACCAGACCCGCAGGGGAAGCTTTGCGGACCTCGAGGCGATCGACGAGAGGATTGTGGCCCTGGCGCCTTCTAACCTCACCCCCGCCCAAGCCAGTTCCATCCCCCTGGCCTTCATAACGGCCTGGGAATCGCTGGTGGAGAAGATGGGAATAGATCCCAGGGAAACTGCAGTCAACAAAGAGAAGTCGGTCTTGATCGTCAATGCCAGTGGCGGGGTGGGCTCGATAGCCGTCCAACTCGCCAAGGCCTTCGGCCTTAAGGTGATAGCCACAGCCGGCAGGAAGGAAACCGCGGAATGGGCTTCTTCGAATGGGGCCGACTATGTCCTAAACCACAGGATGGCCTTGAGCGAGCAGCTCACGGAAAAGGGGTTAGGGGAAGTGGATTTCATCCTCGACCTCTATGGGCCCGACGACAGGTTTTCCGATTTCGTCACCTGTTTGAAGCCGATGGGGAAAATCGTCTCCATCGGCAAGAGCAGCGCTGACTTGCCCCTCTACCTCCTCAAGAAGAAGGCGGCGACCTTTGCCTGGGAATGGATGTTCGCCAAGAGCACCTTCAGGCTCGAGAGCCTTTCCACCCAGCACCAAATCCTCGCCACGGCCAAGCAAATGGCCGAGGAAGGCAAAATAAGGCCAAGGGTAACCAGGGTCATAAAGGGCCTAAACCCCGAAAGCGTCAGGGAAGGATTGACCTCTTTGGGCCACAACGACACCATCGGAAAGATCGTCTTGGTTCACTGACGGGGAAGGTCCTTTTCCAGGACGTGCTTCCTTATGTAGAGAATCTGGAAGCCTTTGTATATGCCCTTACCCGCCAAAACGAGGACTAGAAGGAAAGTGGCGAATACCACGATGGTCGAGCCCGAACTGGTCGAAGCCTCAAGCGAAATGAGAAACCCACCCATCGAGGATATCTCCGCGAATATAACCGCCACTATTAGCGTCCAAAGATAGCTGCCGACCAACTGCAAGGCGATGGCGACGGGGATGATCATCAGGCTTGCCACCAAAAGCGAGCCGATTATAGAAGAGCTGACGGCTATGGCCGCAGCCGTGAGTACCGAGGTCACGATATTGATGTAGTTTATCTTCAGGCCACTTATTTTCGCCTCGTAGGGATTGTAGGAAACGTACATGTTGGTCCGGTAGAACAAGATCGAGAGCAAAACCACCAACCCTGTCACGACCCCGATTATCAAAAGGTCACCGGTGGTGACTCCCAATATGGAGCCGAAAAGGAACGAGTCTATCTTGTTGGCATTGGGAAGGAAATGCTGTATCAAGCCAGCGGTACCGGCCGAGGCGGAAATTATTATCGCCAGCGTCATCTCGGAGTATTTCTTGAACTTTATCCTCATTAACTCGATGAGGAGGCTGCTAAGGACACTGATGATGACGGCCATATACGTCGGACTGATTCCGCCCACCAAAAGGCCAATGGCCACGCCAGCCAAGGCGGTATGCGACAGGGCATCGCCCATCATCGACAGGTGCTTGGTGGTGACATCCAAACCCAGGATGGGAAGCACCAAGCCTACCATCAGGCAAGCCCAAAAGGCATTGGTGCTGAAGCCATACTGGAATATCTGGGTAATGCTAAAAAGGGTTTTCAGATCACTTGTCATATGCTTTCAACTCCTTTGGGCGAAGGGTCTCCTCATTTAGTTCGTACACTTCGTCGGATCCGGAAAGGTCATCGTAGAAATGGGTTACTAGGACGATGGTCATTCCGCGCTCCCGATGAAGCTTGTTCACTTCCTCAAGGAAGGCATCGCGAGAGGATACGTCCATCCCTGTCGTAGGTTCATCCAATACCAGAAGGTCAGGCTGTCCGACCAATGCCTTGGCCAGCCTGACCCTTTGCTGCTGTCCACCCGAAAGGGAAGAGACAGCCCTGTTGCGCAAATCATAGATGCCCATTGTCCTCATCGCCTCGTAGGCTTTCTCCCAGTCGGCCTTGTTCATGAACTGGAACGGCTTCCACTTAAGGCCCAAGGAGACTATTTCCTTTACCGAGGCAGGGAAGGAAAGATCAAGGTTGCCCGTGACCTGGCTCAAGAAGGAACTCTTCTTGAAATCATCGTAGACCACGCCGCTTTGGGGTTTAAGCAAATGCAGGATTATCTTTAGCAGCGTGCTCTTGCCAGCCCCGTTTCGGCCTATGATGCCAACGAACTGACCGTTTTCGATGGTCATGTTTATGTCCCGCAGGACATATTTGGTTCCCTCATAGCCGAAATAGACATGTTCAATTCCAATCATTTCCCTATTCCGTTTCCAAGGCCGACGAATCGACATCAAGAACCTTCGCAAATGTCGCCAGATTGCCAAGCATCACGTCGACGTAATCACTACCTGAAGCCCAGCTTTCGTCATCTACGCCCTCGAAAGCATTTATGGCGGTTAACTCCACGCTGAATCCCTGGTTCTCCAAGTCTGACTTAATGGCATTGGCGGTATCTGCCTCGTCCAGGCTCTCGACGTTGATGTAGTGGATGTCCTGGGCAACCATCTCTTCCTCGATTTCCTTGATTCGGCTGGCATCCGCTTCCGAATCCGAAACACCCGAGATTCCCATCTGCCGGAAGCCGTACTCCCTGGCCAGGTAGCCGAAGGCCTCATGGGAAGTGACCAATATCTCCTTCCTTTTCGCAGACAGGAGGGCATTGTACATATCGTCGACATACGAATATTCCTTAAGGGTCCTGGCGAGATTGCCGTCATAATACGAAGCATAGGCGGGATCGAGCGCCTTTAGTTGTTCAGCCAATGAGTTGGCCATGGCCTCCATATAATCCAGATCCAGCCAAACATGGGGATCCTCCTCTTCGTCACCCAAAAGGTCCGTGCCGGTATAGACGGTTACGGCGGGAGTATTGGGGACCAAAGAGAAGTGGGTCACGTCAGGGGCCAAATCGCTAGCCCAATCATCGATTCCCCCAGCTCCCATGGTAACCACCAGCTTAGAGTCCTCCGCTTCGGCCATGACGTCTGCTCCAGCTTGATCGATGGTGAAATCATGGGGCTCATTGGTGCCGACGACATTGATCACCGTGGCCCTCGAGCCGGCAACCCTTTTCGCCAAATCGTAGACAGGCGCAAAAGTAGCCATTATGGTGTAAGCATTCCCGACAACATCGTCGCTGGAAGCGTCTTCCGTGCCTGAAATGCCATTTGCCGTGCAGGAAGCCAACATAGTCGGCACCAAAAATGCCAAAGCTGCTTTCCGGAGTATTTTCATTATTGTTGAATGTCCTTTTGAAATTGATTTTCAATTTCTTTTAAAATAATAAAACCGGGCTAGCTAGTTGTCAATGGCCTTTAAGCAATGGCCTTTTGTGGCAAAAGGCCATTTCAACTATAATCGGGACAAAAGGAGGCTCACGATATCAAGATGACAGATACGGAAATAGCCAAGATTAGAGCCGCCTATCCCCGGCAGGTATATGGCCTATTGGATACCAAGGCCGCTGGCCTTTCGTCCAGCGAAGCCGAGAAAAGGCTAAAGGAATTCGGCAAGAACCAAATAGCCAAGAAAAAGGCCAAGCCAACGTATTTGGTCTTCCTGTCGAACTTCGTCTCGCCGATGGCGATACTGCTTTGGGTGGCAGGGGCAATATCGGTAATTTCGGCCTTCATCGGGACAAAGACCGACGATAGCATCGGGCCCATCGTCGATCCCCAGACCCTTTATCTGGGCATCGCCATTTGGTTGGTTAACATCATCAACGGCCTCTTCTCCTTCTTCCAGGAATTCAAGGCGGGAAAGGCCACGGATGCCTTGGCCAAGATGCTTCCGTCCTATGCCAGGGTGATAAGGGACGGGCAAGAGGTAAGGGTCAAGGCCGAGAATGTCGTGCCGGGAGACATAATGGTTTTGGCCGAAGGCGACAAGATACCGGCCGATGGCCGGGTCCTCATCTGCGACGATCTTGCCGTCACTCAGGCTTCGCTTACCGGCGAGGCGACGCCCGTGCGCAAAAACGAGATGCCCCTTAAGGAGGAACCCGATTCGCCAGTCGGGGCCAAGAACATGGTTTTCTCCGGGACCTCGGTGGCCTCCGGCAATGCCCGCGTCGCAGTCATGAACACGGGCATGAACGCGGAGTTTGGCAAGATTGCCTCCCTAACCCAAAACATCAAAGACAAGAAATCGCCACTTCACGGGGAGATTGACCATACGACGAAAATAATCGCGATCATTGCCTTGGCCATAGGCTTGGCGGTATTGGTCCTGGGGATAACAATCAACGGATTGACCGAGGAGGACGGGTTCTCCAATCCCAAGCTTTACCTTACGCAGTTCATCTTCGCGTTGGGAATGATAGTGGCCTTCATCCCCGAGGGCCTTTCCCCGACCGTTACCCTTTCGCTGGCCAAGGCGGTGCAGCGCATGGCAAAGGAAGGCGCCTTGATAAAGTCCTTGGATTCCGTCGAGACCTTGGGCTCCACCACCGTCATCTGCACCGACAAGACCGGAACCCTTACCAAGAACGAGATGACGGTAAAGAGCCTCTATCTTCCCGGACGGGTTTTGGAAGTGACGGGGGATGGCTATGCACCCACAGGAGAGATAAAGGAAAAGACGGGGCAGAGGATGACCGTCCAAAATGATGCCGGTCTCAAGCTTCTCTTGACCATTGGGAGCCTGTGCTCGGATGCCAAGCTCCTCCCGCCGGAAGAAGGAAGCAAGGATCGGCGCTACACGGTATTGGGCGACCCGACCGAGGCCTGTTTGGGGGTGGTCGCGCGCAAGGGCTTGCTGGAGCCGGGCAATCAGCTGAACCTGATGCCGCGAATAAGGGAACTCCATTTCGACTCCGAGCGGAAGATGATGACGACCATCCATCAGCTATCGGCGCCGCTTGAAGGTGCCCAGAGGATTGCCTATACCAAAGGCTCCCCTAAAGAGCTCTTGGATAAATGCTCGTATATATTCGATGGCCTCAAGAAGAGAAAGATAACCAAGGAAGACATCGCCGCCGCCATGGCCCAAACCGATCGTTATGCCAACGAGGGCCTGAGGGTCTTGGCCATGGCTTACCGGTTGCTGCCTAAAGGCGCGGGAATACCGGTTGCCCTTTCCGATTACACCCCCGCAAACATCGAGACCGACATGGTGTTCGTTGGCCTCGAGGCGATGCAGGATCCTCCCAGGGAGGAGATAAAGGCGGCCGTAAACGAATGCCATAGGGCCGGGATAAAGATAATCATGGTTACGGGTGACTATGGGCTTACGGCCCTGGCCATCGGGAAGAAGATCGGCATAGTCACAAGCGACGATACCAAGGTGATAACGGGCTTGGAACTGCAGAAGATGGACGATCGGCAAATAAGGGAGGCCCTCAAGGGAGAAGTCATCTTCGCACGTATGGCGCCGGAGCAGAAATACCGGGTCGTCTCCACCCTTCAGGACCTTGGGGAGACGGTGGCAGTCACCGGCGATGGCGTAAACGATGCCCCGGCCTTGAAGAAGGCCGACATCGGAGTCGCGATGGGGATAACGGGAACCGATGTTGCCAAGGACGCGGCCGACATGATACTGACCGACGACAATTTCGCCTCCATAGTAAAGGCCGTGAAGGAAGGTCGGGCCGTTTTCAACAACATCAAGAAATTCATAACCTACATCTTCAATTCCAATGTGCCCGAAGCCATACCTTTCCTCTTGCCCCTCTTGACGTTCAACGTCGTTCCCCAGCCCCTCGGGATCATGGAGGTCCTCTTCATCGACTTGGGAACCGACATGCTCCCGGCCTTGGGACTCGGCTCCGAGCGACCGATGCCAAATGTCATGGACCAAAAGCCACGGGGAAAGGATACCCACATAATCGACAGAAAGCTCCTCCTGAAGGCCTTCGGTTGGTATGGGGTGATAACGACCGTCTTCGCCCTGGGGGCTTTCTTCCTCTACAACCTATTTGTAAGCGAAAGCCTCGGTATCCAATACACCCTGTTCGACTCCTCAACCGGGTCCACGCTGTTGGGCCTGAGTTCGTCGGAAAGCAAAAGGATATGGGAATCCTCGACGGCCGTAGTCCTTACTTCCATCGTTTTCTGCCAGATGGGCATGGCCTTGAACTGCCGGACGAACAAGGATTCCCTATTCAAAGTTGGCCTTTTCACGAACAGGACCGTTTGGATGGGCATTATGGCCGAAGGCCTGATGATTGTCGCCATGCCTTTCGTTCCCTTCCTCAACGAAGAGATATTCTCCGCCTACGGGATAACGGTTTGGCAATGCTGGCTTCTCATTTTGGCGATGCCGATAGCCGTCGTCGCCATCGATGAGGGAAGAAAAGCAATCCTTAGACACAAGGACATGAAGGATAATAAAGGAAAGGAGCGCACTATATGAAGGCAATGGTAATAGGATGCGGGAGGCTGGGGTCGGCTTTGGCCCTCGAACTCTTCCGCAAGGGAAATGACGTTACCGTCATCGACAAGGATCCCAATAGCTTCTATGCCCTGGGAAGCGAGTTCAACGGGAACACGGTCACTGGCACCGGCTTCGACCGGGACGTGTTGGAACAAGCCGGCATCCAGTACCAGGATGCGGTGATCTGCTCCACCAGCTCGGACGAGGTGAACGCCCTGGCCGGAAGGATTGCCAAGGACATCTACATGGTCCCCCATGTCGTTGCCCGCCTCTACGATCCGATGAAGGCCAAGATCTTCGAGACCTTGGGCATACGGACCATCTCCACTACCGGATATGGGGTAGATAGGGCGATGGAACTATTGAGTTATGGCAAGCTGAACTCCTTCGTCATGCTGGGGGAAAAAGGCGACGTGGAACTGGTCCGCGTGGTTGCCACTCCCTCTTCCGAAGGCCTTACCGCCAATGAGCTTTCGAATGGTCAGGACTTCCGCCTGATAGCCTTGGTGCGAGGCCGGGAATCGCTTATTCCCGATGACACCGAGAGGATAAGGACCGACGATATCCTCTACTTTTCCGTAAGCACCAAAGCCAAGAAGAAACTGAAAGCCCTTCTGGGACTTTAGGGGGTGGAGAAAATGAACGTATTGATAATAGGCGGCGGGCAAATCGGGACCTATATGGCAAACCTGTTGGTGAAGAACAAGATCGACATCACCATCGTGGAGAAGGACCGGCTGACGGTCCAGAGGCTCAAGGAACGTTTCGGCGAAGACAATGTCGTTTTGGGCAACGGCTCTTCCCCAACCATCCTGGAATCTGCCGGGATCGACAAGGCCAATGTGGTGGCCGCCGTTACCGGTCAAGATGAGGTCAACCTTGTCGTCTCGACGATCGCCAAGTTCGAGTTTCAGGCCCCGCGTGTGGTAGCCAAGGTGAATAACCCCCGCAACGCCTGGCTATTCACCATCGGCATGGGTGTGGATGCGGCCGTTAACCAGGCCGACATAATAGGTCACATGGTCGTCGAGGAGATGTCCATGAAGTCCCTTTTGACCTTGATGCGCCTCTCCCGTGGGGCCTATTCGATAATCCAGTTGACGGTCGGGGAGCAGGCGCCGGTCATCGGCAAGGCCGTCAAGGAAATAAAGATACCTGGCGATGCCCTGATGATAGCCATCTACAGGGGGGATAGCATGATCGTGCCACATGGGGCCACCATTCTTTTCCCAGGCGACAAAATACTTTTCTTCTCCAACGAGAAAGATCATCTGCAACTCAATTCTCTATTCGGCGTCCCGACGCTTTGATGTCTCAGCCCAAACGCCTGAACGACTCGGCCATCTTCCTTGAGGAGATGGCCTGTTTAGTTATGGCGAGGCATTTCCCCGGATCGGCAAAGAATTCGCTTTCCCAAAACCGCAATACCAGATAGCCTTCCCGTTTGAGGACCTTGTTGGTCAAGTCGTCCCTTTCCATGTTGCGCGTTATCTTCTCCAGCCAGAATTCCCGATTCGTCACCAAGTCCTTCTCGGCCCTTGCCAAGTCAAAGCCATGCCAGAAGTCGCCATCGAGGAATATCGCTATCTTCAGGCCCTTGAAGCAAAAGTCGGGATGACCAAACACGCCAGGGCAGTTCTTCCTGAAGCCACGGATGTTTGCACCATAGAGCATTCGGCCGAACAGCACCTCGGCCTTCGTGTTCTTTCCCTTAATGCTGGCCATCACCCGATGGTTCATTTCTTTGTCTCTCATACCATCATCCAATATAGTCAATTGCCTGCACAAAAAAACAGGGGGAGCCCCTGTTTCCAATCACCGCATAGACCTACTTGGTGGAATCGATATCCTCTTTGACCTTGGATTCATCGGCCAAAATGGCTTTGAGGCGTTCGGCCCGCCTGGCTTGGGCATCCTTTTGCTTCTCGGTCTTGTTGGCGAAATGGTTGAAGGTTATCAAAAGGCCTACCAATCCTATTATCATCACCAAAAGACCAAACACCCGCCAATCGATGGTTCCGATGGACCAGCCCAACCATTTGGTCATGTTGACCTCGGCCTCATAGATCGGGTTGTCGCTGATGGTCTCGGTGTTTCGCGCGTAAATTCCCAACGCCCCAAGGGTTACCCCGGCAACCCAAATGGTCCCGAAGAGGGAATAGTCGAATATTTCCCAGTTGCGAGACCTGAGCGCGGCTTTTTCATCTGAGACTTTCTTTGCCATCGTGATCGCCTCCCTACGACTACTTATCGGCTTTTGTGGAGTCTTCCTTCTTTACCTCATCCGCTACATTGGTCTCGGAAGGCGAGGAAAGGGCAGCAGCGACTTTGTCGGTCTCGGACACGGGAGCAGCAGCAACCTGACCTGCCTCAGGTGCAGGTTGGCCATTCTTGGCCCTGAGCTCCTGCTCGTACGCCCTGATCGAATTGAAGGAATCGGAGAACAGGGGCTGCAATTTGGCGCCGGTCTCCTTGATTATGGGGATGAAGATGCCCGCGAACTCAGACATGAAGGATTCGAGGTTGGTGATCTTGGGCTGTCCGGCGAAGCCCTTGCTCATGGTCCTCATGCGCTCGGCGGCGTTCTTGAACTCATCATCGGTCTCCTTGGAGTGATTGATGAGGAAATTCATGAAGCCGAACAGCCTTCCCATCTCGTTGTTGTCAAAGGCAACTTCGGGATCATCGGTCGGCTTGAAGTTGGGGTCGGAGAGAGGATCGATCGAGGTGGAGCTGCGCAAAGTCTGAATGTACTTCTTGACGGCATTGTTGAACCTGAGGAAGGTGGTGTTCAACTGCATGGCATTGATACGGAGCTCAATGGCCCGGGCATACCGCTGCTCAGTCGTTATCAAGTCCTCGAAAGTCGGATCGATTTCGGCAGGCGCTTGGACCTTGACGTTCTTTATTATTACCGCAATGACGTCGTTAAGGGTTTCCCTAAGGCCTATCACATTCTCCAAGACGGGAACGAAATACGAACTATCGATGGTGATCTTGCCATCGACTATTCTCACGAAACGTGGGTCATCCCCATAGACAAGGTTGGAGAAGTCGTTGACGATATTGAGAAGCCTTTGGCCACGGGCGGGGACTTCCTTGCCAGTCTTCGGATCCTTCACGTTCCCCAGACCGTTCTGCTTGCAGAAATTGACGAACGGGGATTTTTCGGAAGTCATCAGCTTGATGATTTCCTTGCGGGCGTTGTACTTCTTTACATCATAGCCATTGGGATCGCGCGTGGGGACAAAGTACTCCAATGTGTCCCTGACGACCATAGCGATCTCCAGAATCCCGAATACGAACCTTTCGTTGTTAGTTACCTTCATCTTTTTGGCACGCTCCTTAAGCCAATGACTTATTTCAGTCTTGTTGATTATATAACAGGGTAGCAAGCATAGGGAAAATAATAGTAACTGCCATAAGTATCAATTAGTCTTTGACCCGGAATGTCGGCACCAAACGGCCTGTAGCGCGTTCATATGGATCACCATAGATGCGTTGGCGTACCAGGCTTTTTGGCAAAGGCTTGCGCTGAGGGCTTGGTTGATTACGGGTAACGTTAATCTTAGATTGCTTTCCATTGACTTTCCCCGAAGTCACCGATTTTTTCTCAGGAACACGGTCAAGGGTTGAAAAGGATTTGTGGGTTCAGATGTTCCTGCTTGCCATCAATTTGCGGTCATTTTCTAATAGGACAGGGTTCTCGAGATACTGACTGATGTCGCTGACTCGACGTATGACATGAACAGCATGTTTCTTGACCGATGACGGGGCCTTATCCATCACAAAGGAATGCCAGAATTCATCGAACATGGAAATGTCGTTGCCGGAATCTCCCACTACAATCACCTGGTCTGGATCCATTCCCTTTTCCTTTATGTAGGTGGAAACGCCACTACCTTTCGATACGCCTTTAGCCGTTATCTCAATCGAAGAAGACGTCTGGGCCAAGGTTACCTTGTCGCCGAATTTCTCCCGCAGGGGAACCAAGGCCTCGCTGGCCCATTGCGATCCTCTTTCACCGATGCCAAATATCGGCATGAGCTTATATATGGGCTCTCCGCTGTTCATACGGGCGACGAACTTCTTGACTCCGAGTTCATAGTCCTCTTTGTATTTCAGGGAAAGGGAATTGACGATCTTGCCTAAGACAAGAAGGCCTCGCGGTGCCCGATCGAGGACGACATAATCCTTTCGTGAATCGTCCATCATAAACCACATATAGATTCCGTATTTGTCTTTCAGTTCCAAGTAGATGTCACGCACCAACTCTACCGGCAAAGGATGCGTAGCCAAATCCTTTCCGTCCTTGTCACGGACATAGCCGCCATTGCAGCCGATGAACGCCAGATTCGAGCCAACCGTTCTCTCAATAGGGTTTAGCATCCGGGTGTTTCTTCCCGAAGCCAAGACGACATCATTTCCCTTAGCAATGAAATCCTTGATGAAAGCCTTATTGCTTCGCGTCATGATGGTCCATCTTCTCTTTGGATAAAGCAAGGTGCCATCCAAATCTGTTACTAAGATTTTTGACATGCGGAAATGATTATAGACTTTAAGGAATTTCGACGCAAAAAAAGCCAGGCTACCAACCTGACTTTTGTGTTCGAAAGACTACTTTGTCACCTCGATGACGCCAAACCCACCGTCGTCCCTTTGGTAAAGGACATTCACGAGTCCGGTCTTCGAATCCAAATATATGAAGAACGAATGCCCAAGGGCATCCATCCTGGCAACAGCCTCATCAACATCCATTGGAACTAAATCCAGCTTCTTTCTCTTCACGATGTTCTCGGGAGAAGAAGCCTCAATCTCGTCTGCCTTGGCGAGTTCCAGGCCGATGTTCTTTGCTATCGACTTGTTATTGCGGCTCCTCTCGACCTGGGTCTTGACCTTTCTCATCTGACCTTCGAGTTTGTCTATGCAAAGATCAAGGCATTCATAAGCATCCTGCCCAGTGGACTTGGCACGCAAAGCGATCTTCGGAGACGAGACGGACACTTCGCAGGCCTGGCTTGTGGGATGTACGGCATAAATAACCGTGCCACGCAAATCAGCACCCGGTTCGAATAAGCTTTCGATTCGCCTAAGTTTCTTCTCGGCTTGGCTCTTCATGGCGGGGGTAACGACCACGCTTTTACCAATGACCTCAAGTTTCATGTCGATGTTCTCCTTGCACATTTATTATATAGCAGAAAGCGCTTGCATTAAGACCCAAAAGATAGGAGGCCTATCAAATGATTCTTAACCCTAGCGTCTGATCCTCAATCTCGATTCCGTCGGTATCGAAATAGAAGCTTACCCTGTCGCCCCGCTCCAGGCCATTGATAGAACTTATAAAACAGGTTCTGTTGTTACCGTAGGAATCAGAGAATTGCACACGATAGAAGACTTTGTCCCCATAATCGAGTATGTCCAAGACCAACCCGTCTATTCCAGGTCCCTTTGACAATTTATAGCTATCGTGTTGAACCATTAAATCGAATTCATCTTGGAAGGCCAATTCTCTTTCGCCTTCAACTATTTTCTTTGAGACCAATTCGTTGGCGAGCAAAAGGAATTTATCAATTCCAAAGAAATACGCCTTGTTGGCCTGGCCCAAGGCTTGATGTTGCTCCTGATAAAGCTTTTCCAGTCCGGCAGCCAGGTCGAAAGTCAATTCGCCTATAGGATCAATGCGGACACGGGTGTCCTTTAGCTCCTTGGCGAAACTCATATCCAACTCCTTTAGCTCCTTTTCCAAGTCACGGGAAATGCGATTCAAGGTCTGATTGTAAAAGTCGTTCTCAATGCCAAGCGAGTCTTCAAGGGTCAGTCTCTCTTCGGTCGACCCGGACTTGCGGAAATTGCGATGCTCCCTTATTCGGTCATGATAAGTTTGGCTACCCTTTTCGACCTGTGAAATGTATTTAGCGAAATCTTCGGACTCGTTGGCCTTTTGCTCCGCGAAAATGGACTTCGTCCTGATCATCAAAGACTTTCGCGAAAGTCTGTGAATATCCTTGGCGAATTTCCTTTCCTGCTTGGCAAATGATTTGGTGAACTTCTCCTGAAGTCCTTTGAGTCCTGATATCTTCGCCTCTTCCAAAGAAGAGGGGTTTCCAGTTATGCTGTTTTTCCTTAAGTAAGAATCAATGGCAGACCTGGCTTTGTCAACACCCTCGGCCAATCCCGCCTTATGGGAAATCTGCGACTTGTCAAACAGGGCATTGAGCTGGCTGATTATCTGTTCGAGGGAATTGCTTTGATATTGCAAAAGCTCAAAGTCCTTCTGGTCTTTCCTTCGTGCATCTTTGTAATTGGCCTTTGTCGAAGACATAAGTGCCTTTTTGCTTTTGACGAAATCCTTTTTGTCTTTAATGAATGAGGACTTCAAGGATTTCTCTTCTTTTTTCAGCTCTCGCCTTATGGCCTTTATTGCCGACTTGTTATTGACCTGCTCCAAATATGAAGAAGAATATTTGTCTTTCAGGAATGATTCGGAAAAGACATCTGCGGAATCCCTGACGAGTTTGCTTCCCTGCTTAAGATCAATCTTTCGACCAAGAATACCCGAGAAGGTGCGCTTGAGCGAGACATCAAGTTCAGAAAGGCAGCCATCAGGAGTCCCCTTCGATAGCCCAATCTTCACCTTTTCATACTGATTCTTGAGGTTCTTGACCTTCTCGTCATATTCGCCGACTATCGTGGCGCTTCTTTCCCTGATCTTCTCGTTATAGAGAGAGCTCGAGAAACGGCGCGCCAATTCGTGGTAGAAGGAAAAGTACGAACGGAAGACATCCTTTTCGGGAAGGGGGCCAATTATGACCTTGCCTTGGCTATCGAAAAGAAAGATGCGGTGGAACTTTATCCTTGCGGAAACCTTTGAACCTGCTTTGGACTTGTTTTCAAAGCACTTTGCGAAGATGACCTGACCATCCGATGTTTCCATCTTTAAGACGTTTTCTTTCTCGACGATGGAAATCAAAGAGCCCAACTCGTCATTACCCTCAAACGCAATCCCATCCAGGGGAATCCCGACTTCAACATCTTGGTTGGCAAGGCTTTTCAGCAAGGGAGGCAGGGTTTGCCTGAAACTTCCAATGACCAAAGTTCCCTCGCTGATCTTTCCCCTTACAAAGCTCTTCTTCGGAAACAGGCCATCGATCTCCCTGCCGTTGTCCTTTCTGAACAGATAGGTTTTGTTCAAAGGAAAGGCTGTAGGGTTTTTGACATTGGCTACAATGACCTCTGGTTCATCAAAGTCGGGGCCCGGATTAAAAAGTTCTCCTTCTCCCTCCCTGTTGGCGAAATCCGTCTCGCTTCCATCCGTCATCCGGATCGAATACACGCCCTTCTCCCACTTGAGTTTCCCCTCCTCCTTTTTAATCTCTCCATTGCTCAATTTTTCAAGTACACGTATGTTCCCGGGAAATTTGAAAAGCTCGTTCAGGGAGCCTTGGGCAAGAATGGTGCCTTTATCCAAGAGCGCCACAGAATCGACTTCTTTGGCCAACGGATAACAGGAGGAAGAAAAGATGATCACACACTTATTTGTTAAAGTTGCCAAGCCCTTGATTACCGTGAGGTAAGAAGATGTCTTTTCAACATCTTGACCTTCTAGGGGATCGTCAATCAAAACAGTTGAGCCCCTTATGAAGGCACAGGCTACGGATAGCCTAAGCCTGGTGTCCTCGCTTAGGTATTTTGTCTTTGCTCCCAAGAAATCGCGGAGGGACAAGACATCGATGAGCTTTTCCCTAAATTCCGCACCGCTTTGGCTTGGCTTATCGGAAGCAGAATTTAGTACCTCGGACACAGTGGCATAAGAGCTGAAATCCTCGTTCTTGAAGATGATGCCAAAGTCACGTTCCTGGGCCGTAACAAACGTTATGTCCTTGCCGCTTTCAATGATCGAACCTGCCGTTGGCTTCTCCAAGCCGGCAATCAAGCAGAGCAAGGTGGATTTACCTGCCTTCCTTTCCCCGATGACCGCGGTGACTTTTCCGTTCTCGGCCTTTAAATTCAAGTCTTTTATCGCCGCTATGCCGTCGTCATATATCTTGGAAACATCTATGAGCTTGATTCCAGCCATTTTTCCCTCTTACCGGATTCGAAAGACCTAGAATCCATTTATAAGAAGACTATAAAACCAATGGCCTCAGTTGTCTAACAAACAACGTCACCGATCAAAACTCCGAGTCCAAGTCGCTAGCTCTGTACCACTTGGTCCTATCCACTATGGAGATTTCGCCAACCTTGGTATCGGAAAGGATTATCCCACCATGCTTTTTGTAGAAACTAAGTTCTTTAAGGGCCTCGACGGTGATCCGCTCCCCGGGAATAAGAAGAGGAATGCCAGGGGGATAGATCATTACGGACTCGGCCGATATCTCTCCCGCCGCATCCTTTGAAGGAACGACTCTGTGGGGAGCATTGAAAGCCACCCTCGGGCGAACGACCAATTCGGGGTAAGTGAAGTTGAAATGAGGCATGCGATGAACCATCCTCTTGGAATAGTGATTTTCGGATAGTTCCTTGAAAGCCGAAATCAAGGTATTCGTTTGCTCATCGGTAGTGCCAACACCAAAAATGGCTAGACAGCAACGGAATTCGCCCAATTCCAACTGTACGTTGCTTCTCATCTTAAGCTCATGGTAAGCATCGAACCCTGTTATTCCCAAACCAGATACATCTACAACCAACTTTGTGTCATCAATACCAAAGCGTCCCTTGCCATCAATATATGAATGGTCGATGACTGAAAGTCCAGGGATCTGCGATAGTTCCTTACGAGCCCTAAGGCACTTGGCTATAGTGGATCCCAAAAGGGCGTCTCCATCAAAGAACATGCGCTTTCTGGCAGCATCAATCGAAGCCATCAAAAGCGAGTTGGGCGATGTCGACATCATCATGGAGAAGACGGCCTTCACTCGATCCCAGTCAACCCTTTTGCCTTTGTACATCACCAGCGAAGATTGGGTCAGCGAACCGCCAGTCTTATGCATCGAGGCAGTGGTAATGTCGAAACCTGCCTGTAAGGCACCCAACGGCAATCTGTCGGAGAAATAGAAATGCGTTCCATGCGCCTCGTCAGCCATGGCAATCATTCCATGTTTGTGAGCCAAGGCAGCGATTGCCTTCAAATCAGAGACAAGCCCAAAGTAGGTGGGGTTAATGGCAAAGACAACTTTTGCATCGGGATTCTGCTCGATGGCCTTAGCATATTCCTCTACCGGTACGCCGTTGGATATACCCGTCAAAGGATCTATATCCGGTTTGACGAAAATGGGCACGGCTCCGCTGAGTATCAAGGCATTGATCACTGACTTGTGAACATTTCTCGGCAGAATTATCTTGTCTTTGGCCCGCAGCACGCCAAGGATCTCGGTAAGGATGCCGCCCGTAGTGCCATTCACAGAGAAGAGACACCCATCGGCCTTGAAGGCCTTTGCACAAAGGTCTTCGGCTTCCTTGATCACGCCGCTGGGTTTGACGAGATTGTCCATCCCATACGGTCCATTGATGTCACATTCATAGGTCCGCTTACCGACAAATTCTTCCAAATCATTGTCAAACCCACCCATCTTATGACCAGGTACATCAAAGGGAACAGGCTTTGACAATACATATTGTTCTAGGGCTTCCAAGAAGGGCTCGCGTTTCTGCAGATTGAATTCAAGCAAGGCCTGCTTCGACATTTTCTTTTCCATTTATCCTTAGTGTCTCCCGGGGTAAATACCCCAGACTACTCATTGGCCGGATTATTTTAGGCAAAACTTCCTCAGATATTCAACAGCATCGTCCTTCTCCCAGGGCAAATCCAAATCGGGGCGCCCAAAGTGACCATAGCAAGCCAGATCGCCGTAGCGGAAGGTGGGGTGGGTTAGGGAGAACTTCGATATTATGCCCCAGGGGGTGAAGTCAAATGTTTCCTCATTCTCCAATATCGCCTGAAGTATCAGGGAATCGGCCACCTTTCCCGTGCCAAAGGTATCGATGTTGATCGAAACCGGTTTTGCGACTCCAATCGCATAGGCGACTTGAACCAGGCATTTCTTAGCCAGCCTAGCTGAAACGACATTCCTGGCAACATATCGGGCCATATAGGCCCCTGAGCGATCGACCTTGGTGGGATCCTTCCCCGAGAAGGAACCGCCACCATGGGGAGCCGCCCCACCGTAGGTGTCGACTATGATCTTCCGACCGGTGAGTCCCGTATCCCCGAGAGGTCCTCCTATGACGAAGCGACCGGTTGGATTGACATATATCTCCTTCTCGTCCGGAAGATCGAAGCCAAATGATTTCACCACCGGTTTCAGGACCAAGTCCTCAAGTTCCTTTCGGAATTCAGGCAATGACACTTCGGGGTCCTGCTGACAGGAGAATACCAAGGCATTGACGCTTGGCTCTTCAGGATTCGTGTAATCCACCGTTACTTCCGATTTCATATCGGGACGGGCATGGGGCAACTTCCCTGACTTGCGAAGCAACTCGGCAGTCCTCACGATCTTTTGGGCCATGGAATATGCCAAGGGCATGTAGTTCTCGGTCTCGTCGGTCGCATAGCCAAACATCATCCCCTGATCCCCGGCACCCAATTCCCTGGGATTGCCCCTATTTACGCCTTGGGCTATGTCGGGGCTTTGGGTATTAACCAACACTTCCACCTGCATCGAATCCGGCCCAATCCCGGATTCGGGAGTCGTATAGCCGATGTCGCGGACCGTCTTGCGGGCTATTCTCTCATACCCTTTGGGCCCAATATCGGCTTTGGTAGTTATCTCACCAGCAATTATTATCTTCTCTTTGGTGGCCATTACCTCACAGGCGACATGGGAATTCGGATCCTGAGCCAAGCAAGCATCGAGAATCCTATCGGCAATCTGGTCGCAGATCTTATCAGGATGACCTTCGCCAACAGCTTCAGAAGTAAACAGTACCTTTGGTTTCATATGTCCCTTTCTCAAGGACCAGCGGATGAGCGGTATGTCTTTCGCCCGGCCGGAGTTCTTTTTGGAGTTTCGGTTTAAAGTATAGACCTAACTATCACTGTCAACGCGTAAAATCACTTCCCAACCATATTTGACCAATCCTGGGGATTGTCGTCGGAAAAAAACACTTTGGACTCAGGGGGAAAGCCGAAGAAGTCATTGGGCCAATTCACCTCCCCGATAAGAGACGGAAAGCCATCCAAGACAATCGATTCATAGACTTGATTTAAATCATCTTGGGCTTTTGCGAACAAATCCAGGAACGATTCATTTGTCGTACTTTCAAGGAGCGGATCCTTCCAAGCGACGCCCTCAACATTCAAACATCTATCGCCAATTTCCCCAGAGACCTTAAAGCCATTCCCAATGTTGGTTATTCTACGAAAGCCTGAGTTTACATACAGGCCTCTCTTAAGTTTTGCCCTGCTGACGGAAACGCATTCGGAATAGAAATCGTCACTGACTTCCTCATGAAGCAATTTCTCAATCACTTTTTTAAAATGCTTATCTATAATTCTTGTCTCGCTTTTGACGAAGGGCAAGGCATCCTCGGGGTTCCTTATGAAATAGGTGGCCTCGAACCTATTGGCCATGGCGATGTCAATCGCCTCTTCCAAGTGCAGCTGCCGCGAAAGCCAATATCTTCCCTTCCGTCCATCGTTGCTGAATCGGGAGAAATACAAAACATATGGATAGCAGCGGGAATCCAAAATATAGTGTGACAGGAATCCGAATGACCACGACTCGAATGCGTTTCTTTCCTTAGGATCTTCAATGCCCGATATCTCAAAGGCAAAGGCCTTGATCAAGTCATTGCCTGTCAAGAGATGGGTCTTGTTGCCCAGATCTCTATGTCGCAGGAACGGATGCAAGTCAATGATTGAGTTCAAGCCATAAGCGGAGAGGACATCAGGCCCTTGGGCGCCAAGGAGAAGGAAGTGCAAATTGTCGAACAGGAATGATTGGTGGCCTTTGCAATCTTGGCCCTCACCCGTATCGGCGTTTACTATTTCTTGGTCGTACAGCTCAGTCGCAAGAACGTTTTGCGATATCAATAAACCCATTGTTCCTAGGCCTCACAGGACGATGAAACCCGTACCGGACTTCCTTATCCCAGCCGCGTTGCCTTCGTCGGTATCAAGATGCATTGCCAGGTCGAAACTGGGGTGAACCCTGACGACGACATCGTCGAAGACAAGATGACGGGGGGAGTCGGAAGTGACATCCACTTTGACTATTTGGCCGTTTGCCACGCCAAGTTGCTGCGCTTGTTCGGGATTGCAATGAATGTGGCGTTTTTGGGCTACCAATCCATAGGGCAGGGATACTTTCTTCATGACATTCCCCTTTTCATCCAAGGACAATACCGCAAGCGGGACAGAGCCTTCCACATCGCCCGAGACCCTGATTGGAAGGTCTACGCCTAATGTCCTTCCGTCAGTGAGGGAACATTCAAACTGGTTGTACTTGCGGGCGGGTCCCAGTATGGAAAGGCAATCCATGCGATGGGCTTTGCCATCCTTGCCAAGGGTTTCGATAGCTACCCTTACATCAGAGACGTACTGTCCGTGTTGGCTTAGGGGCCTAAGGAAATGAGCATCGAGATCAAACCCAGCGCCGAATAATTCATCTAAGGTCCTTTGGTTGAGATGGCAATGATGGGCACTTACTTCGACCTTGAATCTTTTAGCTTCCATTTCAAGCCTCTTCAATCGCTTAAATTATAAACTTGGTCTGATGCCAATAATGCGAAATACTTATCGGTAAGTATATTATTTCAAGTGTAATGGCAAACGATAAAGAACAGTTTGAATTGAGGCTGCCCGATGGGAGAGTCGTAAAAATACCCATCACTTGGTCCAAGGGGGGATCAAGGGTAATGGCATACATTGCCTATGGCCGCATCGAGGCCACCATCGGAACCCGTTTTCCCCATGAAAGAATCGGGGAAACACTTCAGAAAATATTAAGAAAACTAAGGTCGCCAGCCGTCAGTCAGCTTTCCTTCAAAAGCATGCTTGATTGGCCTAGCAAAACAATCTACGTGCTTGGCAAGAAGAGAAAGCTTACAAATGATCCCACCCTTATGGATGACAAAAACTATTTCTTTTATGAAAAGGGAAGCGACTTCACCAAAAGTTTCGACTCCTCTTTTAGGAAATATCTTCTGTATAGGATCAAGGAAGAAGCCACAAGATCCAACATAAGAATCGATTTCTTCAAAGTCAAAGTAGGCCGTTACCGTTCCAAGCAAGCCTCCTTCAGATCCATAGACAAGTTATTTGAATTTGACAGACGGGTATTCGCTTATGCTCCCATTGTGGTTGACTCGGTGATAGACCACGAATTGTCCCACACCGTTTCAATAAGACACGACAAGGAGTTTTATAGGATACTATATAGACAAATACCGGAATGCATTTACAAGAACTCTAAATGGATAATCACCACCGGGAACTTTGGGAGTGACCCTTATGCCTTATAAAGAAATCGATAGTCCTCATAATCCGCTATTCAAGGAAATAGAAGACATTAAGAAAGGCAAAAAGAAAAAAGAGGGTTTGGTATTCATCGAAGGTGAAGACTTGGTAAACGAAGCGATGGCGACCAATCACCTGAAGACAGCCTTGGCCGTAAACCCTCTGCTTTTGCCAAAAGACCATGACGGCCTTATTGTTTCCGAGCACCTCTATGATAGGCTGGCCCAATTCAAGAGCCCTGCAAAACTGATGGGCATTGCTGAGATTGACTTAACAAATGAGCCTGGCGATAAATGCATCTACCTCGATGGGGTACAGGATCCGGGCAATGTGGGAACCATAATGAGAACCGCCCTATCCTTTCAATATTCATCAGTATTTCTCTCGATAGATTCCGCCTCTCCGTTCAACTCGAAGACCATTCAGGCTTCCAAGGGCGCAATTTTTAAGATTCCGATAGGTCAAGCCAAGTTAAGTTACTTAAAGGATAAAGGTTACAATATCTACCTGACTTCCCTTAAAGGTGCGGACGAGAGTAAGTACTCGGAATTGAAAAAGCCCTTCGCGTTGGTTTTCGGTAACGAGGGAAGGGGTGTTTCTGAGGAAAATCTGAAACTGGGCCCGAACTTGAGGATCGAAATGTCGGGCATCGACTCTCTGAATGTCGCAATCGCCGCTGGAATATTGATGTATCGCTTCCATAAAAGCTGAGTTTCGGTCGGTTGAAAGGTAGTCTAGGTACATATATACTTTTATGGCAATATAAATCGCTTTTTTTACGCTAAAACCGAGAGGACATGGCTTCGATAATGAAAATCAGCAAAACATTGATTATGCCGAAAGGCACCTTCGAAATGCGCGGGAAATTACCCGAGAGAGAGCCGGCATAT
The DNA here is from genome assembly GCA_002399765.1 of Caryophanales bacterium UBA4856. Classification (GTDB taxonomy): domain Bacteria; phylum Bacillota_I; class Bacilli_A; order RFN20; family CAG-288; genus CAG-568. Next base: position 111,766 of record DHEG01000015.1, read on the forward strand.
ATCGAAAGATGCAACAAAAACGGGTTGTATTTCAAGATGTTGGAAGCAACAGCACAAGGCCGCGAGTTCTATTTGCATGACGGCCCCCCCTATGCCAACGGCGATCTACATGCCGGCCATGGCCTTAACATGGTTTTGAAGGACATAATTATTCGCTCCAAGACGTTGGAAGGTTACCATTGCGATTTCGTCCCCGGATGGGACACCCACGGACTGCCTATCGAGAACGAAGTCACTAAATCAGGCGTAGACAGGCATTCCATGTCCATAGCTTCTTTCAGGGCAATATGCCGTGATTACGCCTTGAAGCAAGTTGCCCACCAAAAGGGCCAGGCCCTTAGGATAGGCCTTTTGGGTCACTATGAGAAGCCATACATAACATTAGACCCGGAATACGAAGCAAACGAAGTTAGCATCTTTGCAAAAATGTACGAGCGTGGTTTGATTTATCGAGGATTGAAACCGGTCCACTGGTCACCGATTTCCGAAACCGCAGTAGCCCAAGCCGATATCGAATACCAAAACCTTCCGGCCAAATCGATCTTTGTCAGATTCAGGGTAAAGAAACCCGTGTTGGATCTCAAGGAGGGGGATGCCCTCGTAATTTGGACCACTACTCCCTGGACCATTCCTTCGAACTTGGCCATCTGCCTCAACCCCGATCTCGAATATGGCCTTTTCAAGACCGATCAAGGCCGCTTGATTTTCCTTACCTCGCTTGAGGAAAAATTGGTTGGTGAACTGGGCCTTACCAATGTCTCCCTGGTATCCATTTACAAAGGAAGGCAGCTTGAAGGCGTCATTTGCCGTCATCCCTTCTATGACAGGGATTCAATCGTAATCCTTGGTAAGCATGTTACTGCCGAGGAAGGAACCGGCTGCGTCCACACGGCGCCGGGACTCGGCGAAGACGATTACAACGTGGGCATAAAGTATGGTTTGAAGCCTTATTGCCCGATCGATTCAAAAGGTCACCTTACGCCAGAGGTTGGCGAAAGACTCAGTGGTCTTTTCTACGAAAAGGCTAATGACGTCGTAATTCAGATGTTGGTCGAGACGGGGGCATTGCTTAAAGAGAAAGACATCATACATTCCTATCCTATCGATGCCCGTAACGGCAAACCCTTGATTTTCCGTACTGCACCACAATGGTTTTGCTCTCTTGAGCCTATTCGCAAGGAGTTGGTAGAAGAGCTGGATAAAGTAAGCTACGTTCCCTCCTGGGGCAAGGTAAGGCTCAGGAACATGATCGAAGGCCGATCCGATTGGTGCATTTCTCGTCAAAGGGCATGGGGTGTGCCAATTCCGATTATTTATTGTCAAGATGGTAAGCCAGTTACAGACAAGGCAGTGTTTGCCAAGATAATCGAAGAGATTAAGCTACACGGCTCTAACATTTGGTATGAGAAACCGGCCGAATACTTCTTGCCCGAGGGCTACGTCAACTCTCATTCACCCGATGGCAAGTTCACCAAAGAGCAGGACATCATGGATGTCTGGTTTGATTCCGGCTCATCCTGGTTAGGTGCGGAAGTGGCTAGAGGTCTGCCTTATCCTGCCGATCTGTACCTTGAAGGCAATGATCAATATCGGGGCTGGTATAACGCCTCGTTGATTCTTTCCGTGGCCGTTAACGGCAAGACTCCTTTCAAGAAAATCGTAACCAATGGATTCATAGTTGACCAAAATGGGCAGAAATTCTCCAAGTCCAAGAAGAACGGGATATATCCCGAGGCCATATGCAATACGTATGGTGCTGATGTTTTCAGGCTTTGGGTCGCCTCGATCGATTACACCACCGCAGACATTACGTTGACCCAAGATCTTTTGAAATCCGTTGCCGATCAATATCGGAAGATCCGTAATACCTTCAAGTTCATGCTTGCCAATCTCCATGATTCCGAGACCAGTTCCTTCGACCCACTCAAGGATCGCTACGAGCTTTCCCTAGCCGACAAGATGATCCTGAACAAACTCAAGAAGGTGGTACAGAAGGTCAAGGAAGGCTACGACAACTACGACTTCTTGTCGGTAAGCACCACCCTGATCAACTTCTTGGTAAACGATCTGTCCGGCTTCTATCTGGACGTCGCCAAGGATGTACTCTATTGCGATGAGCCTGACACCTTGCGCCGAAAGGGAATACAATACGTCATGTACCAGCTAACCAAGAGTCTAGCCATCCTCTATTCACCGATTCTTTTCTTTACCGCCGATGAGGTATATCAAAACCTTCCTGGATCAAAGTTGGAAAACGTGGCTTTGGAGAGGTTCCCCTCATTCGAGGGCCAAGACAGCAAACTAGACACTTTGTACATGCTGTTCCAAAAGCTTCGCGACACATCCAACAAGGCGCTAGAGGCTGCAAGGGCAAACAACGTAATCAAGGGAGCGAACGAAGGCTATCTGGATATCGACGATTCCAATGACGAATACAAGCCCCTTTTCGACGAGATGGACAAGAAGGAACTCGCCCGCCTTTTGGGCTTCTCCAAGGTAACGGTCAGCAAATCCGGAAATGGGTTTGCGGTCACAAAGGCCAAAGGTACCAAATGCGACCGTTGCTGGAACTATTTCGAAGACATAACGGCCAATGAGGAAGGCAATTTCTGCCCACGCTGCCTGAAAGCCTTTGAGAAATACGTCGCTGCGCACCCTGATGTCGAAGAGCCGGAGGGAAAATGAAAAGTGGAACCGGCGAGAAGATAAAATCTTCAGTCAAGGAGTGGTTTAGGAAACTACCATACAACTTTGCGTATTTTCTCCTTCATGGGGGTTGGCTTGTTTTCGTGCTCTTCTTTTTGGATCTGGGGACAAAGCTTGGCCTAGAGGCCTACTACGGCGGAGAGGAGACGAATGGGGCCACTCTCTCCCTTTTGTGGTATGGGAACGGCAAGAACATCCTGGGAATCGGACTCGTCTACAACGAGGGGATAAGCTTTGGCAAATTCCCGCAGCTACGGCCTTTCTTCACGGCAGTCTCCGTGATTGTCGGATTGGTCTTGGTCGTGTACCTGTCATACCATTTCGAGCGCAAACCATGGCATCTTCGCTATGCCCTTTACCTGATAATAGCCGGTGATTTTGGCAATTTCATCGACAGGGCCTTCTATCCGAATGGCGTCATCGATTGGATTGCCGTGGGAAACGACGATTGGCCAACAGGTCTTTCCTATATTTGCAATTTGGCTGATGTCTTCCTTTCGTTCGGCTTGGTTTTGCTATTGGTTTCCCTGATCCTGTCTTCGATCGACCAAAGCAAGGAAGAGAAAGAGGCGGTATCCAGAGCCAAGGAAAGCAAGGCAAAGACGGGAAAGGCCAAAGATGATGCCGATGAGCTCAAGGATCTCAAAGACAGTCTCAACAACTCAAAGAAGGGCGATGGAAACGATGGCGAAAAATGAGAAGACTATTGTTCTCGAAATAGGTGGAAGGCTTGATTCGGCCTTGGCCGCTTCTTTGTCCATATCCCGAAACAAGGCTCAGGAGTTGATCGAGAAGGGGGTGACAATCGGCGGGAAGATATGCCAAAAGCCTTCTTTTAGGGTCTTGGCCAACCAAGAGGTTTCCTATGTACCGCTAGAGCAAGAACCCTCGACGATAATACCCAACCCAAACATAAAAGTAAGCATCGTCTTCGAGGACAAATACCTCATGGTATTGAACAAGCCACGGGGACTCGTGGTCCATACTGCTACCGGGCATTATGCCGATACTTTGGTCAATTATCTTGTCACCCTGAAAGACGAGTTCGAATTCGACGAGGAGGAGATGGCCGGAGGGCGTCCAGGGATCGTCCACCGCCTCGACAAAGATACTTCCGGTCTCCTTTTGGTAGCGAAGACTACTGATGCCGAAAGGGCTTTGCAGACTCAGATCAGGGAACACCGAGTCGACAGGGAATACCTCGCCATTTGCGAAGGAGACGCAAACGAGGATCGTTTCACGATAGATGTCCCCTTGCTTAAGCCCAACCATTCCCAACACAAGGCCATGCCAAGTCCAAAGGGCCTGGTAGCGGTTACCCACTTCGAGAAACTGTGGTTCGCAAATGGAGCCAGTCTGGTAAAGTGCAAGTTGGAAACTGGTAGGACACACCAGATAAGGGCTCATTTGGCATATATAGGTCATCCGATCATCGGTGACAAACTATATTGCGACAAGGTGGATCATCGCTTTGAGTCGGGGCAACTGCTGCACGCCTTCCGCATCACCTTCACTCACCCGATGACAAACAGGAAGATGACCTTCATCGCCAGACCCGATGACTACTTTATCGATGCGATAAGGGTCTTCAATCCTTCATACCTAGAGAAGATCAACGTGGAATTCGGTAATTCCTGAAAAACCTCTTGACGTATTTGGCGGCCTTGGCACTCCCGTTTATCTCAACGCACCTGTGATAGGCATCATCGACATCCGGCCCTGCGCCCTTGGGGATTATCATGCCCAACTCTTTCTCCATCTTTTCCCAGTATTCGAGGAATTCGTATCTGGCTATTACGGATGCGGCGGCAACGGAGGGATAGTGGCTCTCGCCCTTCGTCTTGAATATGATGGGATTCCTTATTATGGCCGACCCAACGTATTTTCGATAAAGTCCTTCACGCTCGAATTGATCGACGAAGACCGTCACTGCATTGGAGATGCCATACTTCTCCTCCAGTTTCGAGTGAGCCAGGTTATGAAGCCTTGCCAATAGCCAATGAGTGGAGAAGCCTTTGGAGATGTAGGAATCCACTTTGTTTGCCGAACACAAGACGGTGTAATGCTTAATCCCGTTGCAAAGGCGCTTGCCGATGTAAAGCATGTGGGCATCCGTCAACTTCTTTGAATCCTTCACCCCCAATTGCTTTAGAAGTCCCATCTCGGAAGGGAGGAAGTAAGTGGCCGTTACCACCATCGGCCCGAAGAAATCCCCGACGCCCACCTCATCGGAGCCAATCTGCTCGCCGATGTCGTCGTAATTACCGGATCCTGTCCGAACGATGGCCTTGGCGTTCTTCTCGAAGGTCTGCGCCTCCAATAGGGCATTGCCATGTCCGCCCATAAAGACAACGGTAAAGGAATCCGGGCTTTTGGTCCGATATCCCTTTACTTCCACCCCGTCACCGGTGGTAGTCTGGAAAAGGTCATAGGGCCTATGGGGGTTGTTCAAAGGCCTCACCCCATAGAATTCCATTATTTCATCGACCTTTGCCCGGTCGGCTTTGATTTTTGCAATATCCATCGTGCTTAAGGATATATCAAAAAGGGAAGAGAAAGAAAATCAAGCAAGATAAGTTAACTTTGATGGCTAAAGGCGATAATAGATAATATGGCTCACAGGATAAGTTCAAATGGATAGACAAATCGCAGGCGAGTTGAATCAAATAAAGGAATCGCTAAAGGATTACTTTAAGAGTGGATTCAACGTCACGGACCAATCACTGGTAGCTCTGTCCGCTGATTCACGTAAGATTGCCAAGGATCATGTTTTCCTTAGGGAGATAATGGCCTTTTCCGAAAGCGGCAAGAGCCCTGATCTTTTGCCTGTACCCGACCTTTCCCTGGCGATGAAGAAACTCGAAAAAGGCGTAAGTCTAGAAGTAGGGGAATTGTTGGGCCTGCATGCCCTTATAGTAGCCTGCAATGATCTATGGGACAAATTCGCAACAACGAACTCCTATCCATCACTAAAGGATGTCGCGCTTGACATCGTTAACATGCCGGATATGCTGCGTCAGCTAGACAATACCTTCTCACCCGATGGGGAAGTCTTGGATACAGCGTCTGGTACCCTCATGTCGATAAGGAAGGAACTAAAGGATCTCACCGCAAAAGAGGGGGCGGTCTTTTCGCATATCAGGACCAAATACAAGGATTACCTCGAGCTCCCCGATCCAGTGTTGAGAAACGGGGCCCTCACCTTGGCAGTGAAAGCACCATATAGAGGCCAAGTGCCCGGAATCACGGTCGACCATTCCTCTTCGGGCCAGACCTTGTTCGTTATACCTTACGACCTTTTGGAATACGAGAACAAGAAGGAGAAACTAAAGGGAGACGAGATTAGCGAAATCGACCGAATAATTAGTGCCCTGTCGAAGGCCTTCGCCGCAAGGCTTTCGGCTTTGTCGCGAAACTATTATTCCTATAACCTCCTGGACTCTTATGTGGCAAAGGTTTCGTTCGGTTCCACGTACGATGGTTCATTGGCTGAGATATCCGCCAACGAGTTGAGGATAACCAATTTCATCCATCCCTTGATCAGCTTGGACAAAGCCGTCCCCAATTCAATCCAAATGGGCAACGGAAAGCCTAAGATCCTGATTGTTTCCGGACCAAATGCAGGTGGAAAATCGGTGCTCCTGAAATCGATAGCCTTGGCCGCTTACATGAATCAAATCGGGCTTTTGGTCCCTGCCAGGGGATACGTGTCAATGCCTATTTTCGACAACATCTTTGTCCTCACTGGCGATAGCGAGTCCCTTTCCGGCAATCTCTCGTCTTTCTCCGGCCATCTGAAGGGGCTAAACCAGATGTACAAGGAGGCTACTTCTAAATCATTGGTACTTGTTGACGAGATAGGGCAGGGAACCTCACCAGAGGATGGGGAGGCAATTGGCTATGCCTTCATAAAGCATATGGAAAACATAGGTGCCTTCGGTATCTTCACGACCCATTACGATGGCTTGAAAAAGATGGCCCTGACCGATTCGAACATAATGTCCGGCGCCATGGAGTTCTCCAAGGAAACGCTAAGCCCCTCCTTTAGGTTCATGTCTGGAGCCGTAGGTAACTCCTATGCCTTCGAAGTCGCAAAGAAGGCCGGTATGGCAAGCGAGCTGCTCGATACCGCAAGGGAATTCAAGGAGAGCCAAAAGAGATTCGACTCCGAGAAACTGGAGCAGGAATTAACCCAAAAGATCCAAACGGTAAATGCCCTTGAGAAAGGCTTGGAGGAGAAGCTCGCAAGCGCAAACGAACTGCTGAGGAGAAGAGCCAAAGAGGAAAAGGAACTGGAAGATGCCAAAGAGGGCATACGCAAGGGGGCCGAAGTTAAAATCGCCAAGGCCGCGGAAGATCGCATCGCTGAATTGGACAGACTTTGGTCGCAGGGGAACAAAAAGACCCTCCCCTTCAATCAAAGAAGCAAAATCAAAGGCGAACTGAGAAGAGAAGGAGGGTTAGTAGATGAAGGCACCGACGAATACGGTAATGTCATGGAAAAGATCAAGGAAGGAGATATAGTCGTCTATCAAGACATGGTCGGAAAGGTAGAATCCATAGGTACAAAGAAGGCCACTTTCCTGTACAATGGCCTCTCCATGACCGTTCCTTTGGCCGATCTTAGGAGGAGCGATGCCGCAAGTCTGCCACCAGTTCAAAGTCAGTCGAATAACATAGACCAAGAGCTTTTGGGGCGTGCTTCTAAAGGATCAAGCAGGCTCAATGTCATTGGAATGACCGTCTTTGAGGCTTTACCAGAAGTTGACAAGTTCCTCGACGATGCCCTTGTCGCCAACATCAAGCAGGTTACCATAGTCCATGGTATGGGAACCTTTGCCTTGAGAAACGGAATATGGGATCATCTAAAGAGATTGAAATTCGTGAAATCCTTCAGGGAAGGCGGGGAAGGCGAAGGCGCTTTGGGAGCCACCGTAGTCATCCTTAAATGATCTTCTGCAATGAACGAGATACTTAAAAAGAAAATAGCACTGCTGCCCGATAGGCCAGGTTCCTATCAGATGAAAGACAGGAACGGCACCATCATCTACGTGGGCAAGGCGAAATCACTGGTCAAGAGGGTGAAACAATATTTCACCCGACCTCAATTCGGTAAAGTTGCAAAGATGGTAACGGAAATCACCGATTTCGATACCATTGAGACCAACTCCGAAAAAGAGGCCCTCCTCCTTGAAATAAACCTCATCCAAAAATACTATCCCAAATTCAACATCCTGCTGAAGGATGGCATGATGTATCCCTACATTGCCGTCAAGAAGGGTGGTATGCCTTCGCTGAAGATTGCCCATAAGCCTAACGATCGCCATTACGATTACTTTGGTCCTTATCCAAACTCCGGTGCGGCATACAAGGTAATCAACATCCTGAACATGGTCTATCCAATAATGGAAGCTGATGTCCATAGCGGTAGGCCGAACCTGTATTGGTACTTGCATCAGCTTATGTATCCCGACGCCCAAAAAGAGGGGAAGATGGACCCCGAATTCATTCGCAAGAAGGTCTACGCCTTCCTTAATGGGGACACTTCCGACGTAATCTACCGCTACAAAGAGCAGATGGAAAAGGCCGCAGCGGCGTTGGACTTTGAACGCGCCGAAGAGTTCAAAGAGAAAATCCAGGACATAGAAAGTACCACATCGTCGCAAAAGATCATGATGAAGGATCGAATCGATCGCGATGTCTTCGCCTATTCGGTAAGGGAAGGATATGTTGCCATGATCTTCCTTCTGTACCGGAAGGGAATCCTTTTGGGAAAGAACTTATACGTAGATGAAATAAGCGAGGATTTGGGGGAGGAGATTCAATCGGCAATATGCCAGTTCTACGTAAATCATCCCAAGCCCAAGGAGTTGATCTTGGCGGACAAGGAGATAAGCCAAGCCTTGTCAGAGGCTTTGGACATCACCATAACCGTTCCGGTGAGGGGTCTCAAGAAGGACTTGCTTCTGATGGCCTTGGACAATGCCAAGGCAGGTTTGGACCAACACTTCATGACCGCCCGCTTGGAAGACAACGTCTTCGATTTGCTGACGGTATTGCAGAACAAATTGAATATGGACAGACCGCCTTTGGAAATCGAGCTTTTCGATAACGCCCATACCCAAGGCCAGGATGCCGTGGGAGGAATGGTGACCTTCGTGAACGGGAAGCCGGCCAAAGAGCTTTACCGGAGATTCAATATCCACCAGCCGAACAAGGCGGATGATATGGCTTCTATGAAGGAAGTCATTTTCCGTAGATGTGCCAGGATTGTTCATGATCAATTGAAGCCACCTGATTTGATAATTGTCGATGGTGGAATTACGCAGGTGGAAGCGGCAAGAGAGGCTATATCATCATCGGGAATCAAGGGCGTCAAGTTGGCAGGCCTGGTCAAGAACGACAAACACGAGACCAATTCCTTGATGGATGGCGATACCGGGGAGCTGATTCCCCTGGATCGGCGTTCGCCTTTGTTCTTCTTGCTCATGAGGATGCAGGATGAAGTTCACCGCTACGCCATTACGGTACATAGGGGCAAGAGGGCCAAATCCTTATTCACCTCTTTCTTCGACGACATTCCGGGCATCGGCCTCAAGAAGAAGGAGCGACTGCTGGATGCGTACCCTACCATGGAATCTTTGCTTAACGCCACCGAAGGCGAAATAGCACAACTTACCGATTCGAAATCGGCAATGAGAGTGTTCGAGAAGATCCAATCCCTCAAGATCCAGCAGGAAATGATGGACAGGGCCGCAGGGTACAAAAAAAGTTGATAAATTGAAAATCTGGGTCATTTTGCTATAATTGCGTCGGTGTCGGGGTTAAACCCCTGAGAAAAGATTCCGCATTTACCCAACTATCCTATAGAAACGAATGCGGCAGAAGGCTGGGCCTTCAGGCGTCACAAATTGAGATCTCACGGCAGGTATCTCGTTGTGACACCACCCCTGCCAAGGAAGATCCCAAGAAAGGATAGAAAATGTCTTGGGAACGTAGAAGGAATATGATGCTCCTTTGCATTGTGTTGATGGCAATACTGATTGCCGTAATCCTTAGGGAAGGATTTGGCTTTGTCGGTGGTTTCGCCTTGCTTTCTCCGAGCTGGTTTGTGGCTCTCGCTGCCGCAGTGATAGTCGCGATCAACATGATAGTCGAGATGATCCAAACGTTTCGGTCTGGGAAAGTGGGAGTAGACATTTTGGCTCTTACGGCCATTTTCGTAACCTTATTCATCGATGACAAATTCGGGAACGTGACTATCGAGGGCTATTGGGCTTCACTGATGATAATGGTAATGATTACCGGTGGCCAGGCGCTGGAAGATTATGCCAGCAACAAAGCGCGGGCCAACCTGACCTTCCTTTTGAACCACAATCCAACCACAGCCCATGTCGTCAAAGACAGAATAGAAAAGGATGTCGACGTCAATTCGGTAAAGCCAGGGGACATACTCTCGATACGTACCGGGGAGTCCATACCAGTCGATGGAAGAGTCTTGAAGGGTCAGTCATACCTTGATGAATCCTCGATAAGCGGTGAATCGGCCTTGGTAGAGGCAACAGTTGGGACTGTTGTCCTATCGGGGGCCGTAAATGGCGATTCCCCTTTGACCATCGTAGCGTTGAAGACGGCAAAGACAAGCCAGTTTCAGACTATCGTCGAACTCGTGAAAGAAGCCGAGAGCAAACCTAGCAAATTCGTGCGTGTGGCAGATAGATACGCCGTGCCATTCACCCTCGTCTCTTACCTTATCGCCGGCTTGGCTTGGCTTATCTATTGGGCCTTGAACGAAGACGCCTCGGTTGGCGAAGGATTTAGGAGAGCCGCTGAAGTTTTGGTCGTGGCATCACCTTGCCCATTGATATTGGCAGCCCCCATAGCCCTAGTATCAGGAATGAGTCGGTCTTCCAAGAACGGGATCATAGTCAAGAATTCCGATGCCCTGGAGAGGCTTGCGGCCGTGAAGACCATCGCTTTCGACAAGACCGGGACGATAACCAAAGGCGTTTTGGTGGTGGATGGGGTGTTCCCCACCGACGGAATCACCTCCGATGGCCTGGCTATCCTTACCGCCAGCGCAGAGCAAAACTCCAGCCATATCGTCGCCAGGTCACTGGTGGATTACGTAGGCAAAAAAGCGCTATTGCCAGTGGAAGGGGTAAAGGAGATTCCCGGAAATGGTCTTTTGGCTAATGTCCAGGGGCACCAGGTGAAACTGGGCAAACGGGCTTTTGTCCTTCCGGACAAAGAAGGCAAGATAAACGAAACCTCGACATTCGTTTCAATAGATGGAAGATACGCCGGATACATAACCTTCAAAGACATCGTGAGGCCAGAGTCGCGGAAGACACTTGAGAAACTGACCAGCTTAGGCATCAAGAAAACCATTTTGCTTACTGGTGACAACGAAAGGATTGCCCAAGAAGTAGCCAAGGAAGTGGGTATTACGGACATCAAGGCAAATTGCCTGCCCCAAGACAAGATAGACGCCATAACATCACTAGGTAAAGAAGACAAGCCAATCGCAATGGTTGGGGATGGCATAAACGACGCCCCGGTCTTGGCTGCTGCCGATGTCGGTTTGGCGATGGGCGCCAGAGGCTCGGCAGCAGCGGCTCAATCTGCCGATATGGTCATACTTGTGGACGATTTCGCAAAGGTGGCGAAGAGCGTCGCGATATCGAAAGAGACTCTTAGGATTGCCCGGCAGTCGGTCTTGATTGGAATCTTCCTGTCCCTTCTTTTGGAAGTCATTGCCGCAACGGGAATAATTCCGGCCTTGATCGGGGCTTGCCTGCAGGAAGGGGTCGACCTGGTTTCAATATTCTCCGCCCTTAGGGCATTGCGAGACAATAAAAAATAGAATATGTGCTTTAATTAATCGAGGCAACGAAAAGGAGGACAATAGGAAATGTTTTGTGGTTGGTGCTGGGTGGCTTCGTCTGGGCCGTGGTGCTATTCGTATTGGGCATTGCCTACTGTCTTACCATCGTCTTAATACCCATAGGGTTAGGATGCTTTAAGATGGCCTCCTACGTGCTTTGGCCATTCGGTAGGGAAATCAAGACCTCTTCGGGAACGCTGTCTACGGTACTAAACGTCATCTAGATAATCTTCGGAGGTTTGGAGATGGCGCTGGGTTTGGTCATTACCGGGGCTTTGCTGTTCATTACGATAATCGGGATTTCTTTCTCCAAAATATATTTCGAACTCGCAAGGCTTTGCCTGTTCCCGGTTGGTGCCCAAGTTGTCAAAAAGGCCTAATCTTATTTTCCCCTTAAGCCTTGCATTGTCCTAACAACGGGGTATAATTTAGAACGCGCTTGGGACATAGCGCAGCTTGGTAGCGCACTTCCTTGGGGTGGAAGGGGTCGTGAGTTCGAATCTCACTGTTCCAACCATTAGTGATTATGTCGTGAAAAGCCAACCGCAAAAGGTTGGCTTTTTTGCTGGATTTCAATATTCAGGAACCTTAACTGGCAACGAGCATAAGAGAGGCCTGTCCTCCGCTTCCATAACTATGCCGCTTACGATTTCCAATTCGCAAAAGAAAGCTTGGTAAGACCCTCTTTGCCTGTGCATGACGAAAGCATTCACCAGAATCCCGTCATACCCTTTTTTGGCTAGGTCATAGAACATCTTGGATGCTCAACTCAATCAACAAATATCAATTTGTTTGACGATGCATTTGAAGAATACAACCCTTTTTGAAACATGAGGGTGTTATTCGGTAACAGTCCACCCCTTACCGGTCAGGAAATTCCAGAGCCGGTTGAAGAACAGGGTTATGGATTCCCAAGCCATTTGCCACCAATTTTCCTCTTCATATGTCCTCTCCATGACCTTGATGTTTATGGAGCCTTCAAAGGAAGTGCCGTCGGTCCTAACTGCCCGGTATTCCAACTCGTAAGTTCCGGGGAGGGAAGGAGTCGAAAGATAGCCGTCAGCATTTACGTAGACTTCGGCTAACGATTCGCCTTGGTTCTCCAATGCCCTCATGACTATCGACTTGATCTGATCCGAAGTAAGGGGATTGTCCGCTGATGCGATGATGGCATCCGTCAGTAGGAAAACGGGTGGGAAATCCTCGAGTATGTGGACAACCACGCCAAAGCTGCCGACGTTGCCCGAAGTATCGTTTGCCAAGACATTTACCGAATAATCGCCCACCTTCTTGGGGATTTCGGTTTCGAGGCGAAGGGTGCCGCTTACGTTTCCGTCCGTCTCGTCCTGAGCCTTGAAGAAGGAGAGGAACTCAGCATCGCTGGTTTGGACAAACTCCGTAACTCCCAAAGTGATTTGGTTTCCGGATCCTTCTTTCAAAGAGACCACCGGCCCAAGGGTATCCCTAACCACAAGAGTGAAGTCCTCCTCAGCCGTGTTTCCCGAAGAATCGCTAACCCGGGTACTGAGCGTATGGGAGCCGATATCGGAATTAGTCAAAGTCACGCTGGAGGTGAGAGAAACGGAGTCAAGTTTGAATGTCAAGGATCCCACGGTCCCACCATTATCCAAAGCGTTGTCCGTGACCTCGAAATAGGTACGCAAGGAGCTCTCGGACAGGGTATCGCCCGGCACGAATGACAAAGTAGAGCCGCTCTTGAGCTTTATCGTCGGCTTTACGATGTCCAATACTTCTATGACCAAAGTCGCAGATGCGGTCTGGCCGTAACTGTCCTCGGCATTGATGACAACTGAATAGGTCCCTATCTTGGTCGGGTCGTATTTCTCTCTTTCGCTTTCGGTTATGGTCACTTCACATTCGGCCCCGAAATAGTCATAGGAAGAAATCGAGGATATTATTTCGTCAATCGTCGGGGCATCATCGACGTTTACGCTTATGGTGTGAGACTCTCCGTCCATCAATTCGATTCCACCCTCATAGGAGTAAAAGCCGTTCAGCTCGACGGTGCGGATGTCAATGTCCTCCTCGACTTCCAAATAGACTTTCGCAGAGGCGAGGCTTTGCGCAAAATCGCTGGTCATTATCACCGCCGACCAATCGTCTTCCTGCTCAAAGGCCACACCTTCTTTTTTGGAAATATCCGCGCCCTCGCTCCAGGCAATGTCAAACCACCCGACATATTCCTGGTAACCATTTGCAAGTATCAATTCCTGACCGGATTTGAGCATGACGGAAAAAAAGGCGATGTTATGGCTGTCCTGGAAAGAGAACTTTTGGGGAAGGATGAAGGCATATGACTTATTCGCGGAAATGGTAAGATCGGCAAGGCTAAGGGAGAAGTATTGCGCACTGACGCCCGTAGAGGTGTTGGGGCTGAACTGCTTCAGAAGATTGGCGGACGAGGGATTGAGAAACCCTTTGGCCGGAGCAAAGGATTGCAATGACATCAAGGTCAGCAGGCCGGCGAAACCACCTGCGATGCTCTTTAGGGTCCTCATATGGCAAGCACACCCCCAAAAACCACTTCGCAATAGCCAACGGACTTCGTTTCGTAAGACATTTCAAAAGCCTCCTATAGCTGTTACGCCAATCAAATAGGAACCTATAGGAGGCTTTTTCTAATCCTGGGTAGTGATTATCTTTTCCCTGTTTCCCTTCACGGCTATGCCAAGATTCCCTATGTCCGTGATGGTGCGCTTGGCGGAGGAAATGATTCCGTCGACTTTCGCGGGATCGAGTTTGGCAAAAGCGTCTTTTGTGGAGAGATCATATCTGTTGTGATTGGCCGTATTGAGCGCTTTCCAAGGTATGTTCCTGAACACCTTCAAATCAGGGCATTCCAAAGGAATCTTGCCAGTGAAGATGAGGACGGCGATAATGGGATATCCGGCATAATGTTGCCAGTAGGTGGCATTGTCGTTTGAGGAATAGCAAACCCCGTCGACCTTTACGGTATATTCCTTGCTCCTATCCGAAGAAGTGACAAGGAAGGTCTGATCATCGTCTTTGGCTACTCTTTGGTCGGCTATGGCCGTGAAAGCTTCCAGCACCTTGGAAACAGGGATCTCCTTCTTTGCCTTTTCCATGCGAAGTCCTCTTTTAGCTACTCTATTTTATACAGTCGCATGGACATGGCATTGATGGACACGATGACGGTAGACAACGCCATCAAGAGAGCGCTGAGCCAGGGCGCAATCTCAAAGCCATAGGATGCGAAAACGCCAGCGGCGATCGGAAGGGCAAGGATGTTATAGAGCGTGGCCCATACAAGGTTCTCTATCATCTTGACGAAAGTCAGCCTGCTGAGCTTAAGGGTCCAGTACACCGCGAGGGGATTGCTGTTTACCAAGATGACGTCCGCAGACTGCTTGGCAATGTCCGTACCAGCACCCACTGCTATCCCCAAGTCGCTGGCGGCCAAGGCGGGGCCATCGTTTATGCCATCGCCAACCATGACAACCTTTCTGCCCTTGGCCTTAAGGGTTTCGATCTTTCGGTCCTTCTCTTCCGGCTTCACGTCTGAAATGTAGGAAGACATATGCAATGAATCGGCTACGTATTTAGCGGCATTGGCATTGTCGCCCGTGAGCAGGACGGTTTCTATCGAAGGATTAAGTTTCGCCATTGCTTCCTTGGCCTTTTTACGGATGGTATCGCCAAGGTAAATGGCAGCGACGGGTCTGTCGTCAATGACAACTATGTCCAAAGTGAAACTTGAATTCGCGTTTAAGGCTATGGGGCTTTCCTTGAAGTAACGTGGGCTAACCACTTTCACGTCCTTGCCCTCCACGATTCCTTCTATCCCAATTCCGGGAAGGGCTTTGAAGGAAGAGACTTCCCGAACCTTAAGGCCCTTCTTGGAAGCGTATTCGCAAATGCCTTTGTCCAAAGGATGAGAAGAGAGGGTGGCCAAGGAGGAAGCCAAAGCCAGGGAATCAGCGATATCTACGCCATCCAAGATGGCGACGACCTTTTCCACCTTGAATTTTCCTTCCGTCAAAGTGCCGGTCTTGTCGAACACAACGGTCTTTGCGTTATGGGCATCCTCGAAAGCAGTGCGGTTCTTGATGAGGATACCGCTCTTGGAGGCCATGCTAGTCGAGATCGAAGTAACCAAGGGAATCGCCAAACCAAGGGCATGGGGACAAGTTATCACTATCACCGATACGACCCTTTCGACGACAGATTCCGCATCCGCTCCCAAAGAAGACCAAACTATGGCGGTTACGACGCTGGCAGTCAATGCCAAATAGAAGAGGTATTTTGCGGCGGTATCGGCAATTCTTTCGGTTTTGGATTTCGAGTTCAGCGCTTGGTTTACCAAGCTTACGATCTGGGAGGCGAAGGAATCCCGACCGACCTTTTCTACCCTTAACCTTATCGTGCCATCAAGGTTGACAGTCCCCCCGATGACTCTGTCATCTTCATGCTTTGTCAGGGGAATCGCCTCTCCGGTAATCATTGATTCGTCAACGGATGTTTCACCGCTTTCTATTTTGCCATCGGCTGGTATCTTTTCCCCTGGCTTGACCAACAGCAAGTCACCGGGTTTGACCTGGCTCAAGGCCATATCCATGATCATGTCGTGGGCATGGATCATATGCACTTTGGAAGGCAGCAAGGAAGCCAGGCCGATAAGAGAGCCCTTTGCGCCCATAGTCGATTTCATCTCGATGAAATGGCCGAGCAGCATTACGTCAACAAGGGTAGCCATTTCCCAGAAAAAGTCTTTCCCTTCCCCATCGGGGGTAAATACCAAATAGGTCGAATAGCCAAAGGAAATGATTACCGCCAGACTTACCAAGGTCATCATCCCCGGCGAGAGCTTCTTGACCTCCTTTACCATCCCCTTGAAGAAAGGCCAGCCACCATAGACCAAGATGACGGTAGCGATGGCCAATACTATGTAGCCCACATAAGCGGGGAGATTGAAATCGACATTGAAGAACGACATAAACGAGCCGGAAAGCAACAGAACGGGAAAGGTCAATACGGTGGAAACCGCAAACCTCACCAGGAAATCCTTGGCCATATCCATATGGTGTTTGCCTCCCATATCCATATGGCCCATATCCATGCCACAGGAATCCCCATTCATGTCCATGTCACCGGGCATATCCATGGAAGGTCCCATGGCCATTCCAGGCATGTCCTTCATGTGTTTCTTGCCTTCTGCTTTGGATGAGTTCATATCCATATCGTCATCGCAGCAACTCATCTTTTCTTTCCTGTCGCCCATGTCCATCCCACATTCATCGCATTTCTTCTCTTTGTCATCGTTTTCCATGGATTCAAGCCCCTGTCTTTGTGCTTCCCATTATCATTTGGGCTTTTGCAAAAAGACAGCGATATCATTTTCAAACTCATCCAAGCATTCAGTTAAGAACGTTCAAAACAAAGAAGGTACAATCTAGCCAAAGGAGAAGGCAAAATGGATTACGTGGAACTAAAGAGCGGAGCAGACATCCCAATACTAGGGACTGGAACCAATACTTTCGGAAAAGAAGGCAATCAGTATATGGGCAAACTGAATGGTGATTTTGCCCCGGTAGTATCGGCGATAGAGATCGGTTATCGCCTTATCGATTGTGCCGTCATGTATCGCAACCAAAAGACAGTGGGCAAGGGGATAGCGGCAAGCGGGATCGAACGAGAAAGGCTGTTTTTGACTTCAAAGATCCCACCTGAACCGGACTGGCATGCCGCCGCTACCGAAGAGGAGATCGAGGCCACTGTCGACAATACGCTGAAAGACCTAGGCACGGACTACTTGGATTTGTTCTTGATCCATCATCCTTCCGTTGATGACGAAGACAATCTCCGGATTTGGAAAGCGTTGGAGAAGGAAGTGTCAAAAGGAAAGATCAAGTCACTTGGAGTATCAAATTTTTCCAATAGCCAACTTGATTACATCATAGAGAACGGAGACATATTCCCTACGGTCAACCAAATCGAATCCCATCCAGGCAATTGGAACGACTCGGTGATTGCCCATTGCCAGGAAAAGGGCGTTGTTCCCGAAGCCTGGTCTCCCCTAGCCGGGGCAAAAGGCCAGACTTTGGATACTTTGAGCAAGATAGGCGAGAAGTATGGCAAGACTTGGTCCCAAGTCCTGCTTCGCTATCAGGTTCAGCGCGGGGTGATAGTCATACCCAAGTCGCATGATCCTCGGCACCAAAGAGAGGATTTCGAGGTGTTTGACTTCGAATTGAGTCAAAAGGAAATGACCGAAATCGCCTCGCTTTAGGACACGGCCAAAGCCCGATGATTTGTTTCTGTAGCACCTAATATCGGTAATATTTATAATATTTAGGCTTTGTCCAAAGGACAAATCACTTGGGAGAAGACAAAATGAAGTACATGACTGTCGACCAGATACGCGATATGTGGCTGGAATTCTTCAAGGAGCACGGACATTACATCGAGCCCTCGGCATCCTTGATTCCCGATAACGATCCCTCGCTATTGTTCATAAATGCCGGCGTCGCGGCTTTGAAGAAGTACTTCGACGGCAGCGTAACCCCACCCCATCGCCGTATAACCAACGCCCAGAAATCAATCAGGACCAACGACATAGAGAATGTCGGCCGCACTGACAGGCATCACACTTTCTTCGAGATGCTTGGCAATTTCTCCATCGGCGATTATTTCCGCACCGAAGTCATACCCTGGGCCTTCGAGCTCCTCACCTCATCCAAATGGTTTGGCTTCCCGGTCGAGAAGCTTTATGTCACTTATTATCCCGATGACCTGGATACCAAGAGCCTTTGGATCAAATGCGGCATGCCGGACGACCATCTGATCCCCTTGGAGGACAACTTCTGGGAGATCGGCGAGGGTCCCTGCGGTCCCGACACCGAAATTTATTTCGATCGGGGAAACGAATATGATCCCAAGAACGTCGGCGTAAGGCTTTTGACCGACGACATCGAGAACGACCGTTACATCGAGATGTGGAACATCGTCTTCTCCCAGTACAATGCCAAGCCCGGATTGAAGCGCGAGGATTATCCTGAACTACCGCACAAGAACATCGATACCGGTGCGTCCCTGGAGCGTTTGGCCTGCATCATGCAGGGCACCGAGTCAAACTTCGAGATCGACACTTTCAAGCCGATCATCGAAGCCTTGGAGAAGGCCTCCGGCAAGCCTTACGAAGGGAAATACAAGATGGCCTACCGCGTCGTGGCCGACCATACCCGCTGTTTGGTCTTCGCCTTGGCTGACGGCTGCCTGTTCTCTAATGAGGGAAGGGGCTATGTCCTAAGAAGGATCCTCAGACGGGCGGATCGTTTCGCCAAGACCTTGGGCTTGGAATCCAACACCGTCGCAAGACTAGTGCCATACATCGTCCAGACCAACGATCACTTCTATCCGTACTTGAAGGAAAAGGAAGAGAAGGTCACCCGCGAGATAGCGGCCGAAGAGGAACGTTTCGCCAAGACCCTGGCGGTCGGAGAGAAACTTTTGGAGCAGTATCTGGACAAGGATGGCGACACCCTCTCCGCCGCGGATGCCTTCAAGCTTTCCGATACTTATGGCTTTCCCTTTGAGCTGACAAAGGAAGTCGCTGCCGACGAGGGCAAGAAAGTCGACGAGAAGGGCTACGGGAAGCTTTTGAATGAGCAGAAAGAGCGTGCCCGCAAGGCCCGTGAGAAGGAAGGGATAGTGACCTATGGGTCCCAGTTCAAGGATCTCATGGAATTCGTGACTCCCTCGAAGTTCATCTATGACGACAAGGTCATACAGGCCAAGGTAATCGGCCTGTTCAAGGATGGCGTCAAGGTCGCCAGCATCGACGATGAGGGTCAGGTCGCCTTCGATACGACAAACTTCTACGCCGAGCAGGGCGGACAGGTGGCCGACAAGGGAATGATCGAGAACGACTCTACCGAAGCCGAGGTCTTGGACTGCCAGCATGCCCCCAATAAGCAAAACCTTCATTACGTTAAGGTTGAGTATGGCGCAATAAAGATGGGCGATGTCTTCACCTTGAAGCCCGATTTCGCCACCCGCAAGCTCACTCGCAAGAATCACTCCGCCTGCCATCTGCTTCACCAGGCCCTGTCGGATGTCCTTACCGATGGCAAGCTTCCCATACCCCAGGAAGGTTCTTTGGTAGGCCCCCATATCTGCCGTCTCGATTTCGGTTTCGACCGTAAGCTGACCAAGGACGAAATCGACCTTATTGAGGAAAACGTCAACGAGAGGATCGAGCAAGCCCAACCCTGCGAGATCCGCTACATGGACAAGGAAGAGGCCCTAAAGCTTCCAGCCTACCATCAGTTCGCGTCCAAGTATGGGGCGACCGTCAGGGTCGTTAAGATGGGCAACGCCGAGGAGTTCTGCGGCGGAACCCATGTCTCAAACACCGAGGATATAAATGTCTTCGCCATCGTTTCGGAGCAGGCTATCTCGGCCGGCGTCCGCCGCATAGTGGCCCTCACCGGCAAGGATGCCTACGAATTCCTGAAGGACAGCCAGAAACTGTCGGATAGGTTGGCTGACGATCTCGGCCTTACCTCCAGCAAGGACTTGGAGCCCAAGATCAAGGCTCTCGCTAGCGAAAACGAGAATACGAACAAGGAAGTAAAGGAACTCAAGGCGAAATATGCCGCTTCCTTGCAGAAGGAATTGGCCAGCCAGTACAAGGCGAAGGGCGACATCAAGTATTTGGCCATCAGGAGCGATGGACTGGATCATTCACAGCTCAACGACCTTCTCGCCAATCTCGCCAACGCGAACCCGCTCTCCGTGAACTTCATCGCGTCCGTCAATGGCGCAAGGATAGACCTCGGCTGCTCAATCGGGAGCGATGGCCTCAAGAAGGGCTATAAGGCCGGGGCGGTAATAAAGGCTTTGGCCCCTCTATTCGGCGGTAATGGTGGCGGAAGGCCCAACCTGGCCTTCGGGGCCGGGAAGAACGTCGCTGACATGGCCAAGGTCCAAGCCGCTTTGGAGGGCCTTGTCAAGTAAATGGCCTTCGAACCGGTTTTGGGTCTGGATCTCGGTCTAACCACTTTGGGTATCTCCGTCTCCCGCTCGGGCCATCTGGCCACCGGTTTGGTCAATCTGCATTTCCACAATGGCAAGTTCGACTATGCCATCGGAAAGGTGTTGGGATACGTTAAGGACGAGAGGATAGCGATAGTGGTCTTGGGCAAGCCGGCGTATCCTTCCGGCGACCCGACACAGATGACCTTCGTGGCCGTGGACTTTGCCAAGAAGCTAAGGGAGGCCTTGGACCAGGCCGGCTTCAAGTCGGTGGCGATAGAATTCCAGGATGAGCGGGACTCGACTCTGGATGCCGCCAAGGACCTCCATTCCCTCAACATGAACGCCAAGAGGCAAAAGCCCATAATAGACGAACAGGCCAGCAAGGTCATCCTGGAGAGATGGCTCAGGAATAAGGGCTATGACGTTTGGTGAGCCTCTAGGTTATCTCCTTTGGCATTTGTTTTTCCAAGTCGCATAATAGGCATATGAATATGTCCAAGGAGTAATAAAGATGGCCGAAAAGGAAACAGCTGCTTTCGATCAGGATCCGGGTTTGAATCTGGATGCCCCCGGCGAGAAGGAGAAGGAACAATATCTGGAAGTCGAGACAAACGATGGCAAACGCCTTAAGTTGAAGGTGGTCTTTTCCGCCGTCGACCCGGTCATGAACGCCGCCTACGTCTTCGTGGAGCAGGGAAGCGACGAGGTTCTGGCCCTGGCTACCAAGTTGGACGACAAAGGGGCCCCGACCCAGGATGAATTCGAGCAGGTCGGTACCGGCTCACCCTACCTAGATGCCGTAAAGCTTTACCTTCAGGCCTATAACGAAGGCAATCTGACCGCGGATACCCTTAGCAAGAGAGTAACCCAGTTGCGTCAAGGCCGTTAGGGTTAAGGGCCACATGAGCAAGAAGGCAGCGACTGCAGCAAGGCCCTATGCCGGCGTGGCTTGGGATTCGGCGCGCAAATATCGGAAGTTCTTCTTCCTCGGCCCCTTTTTCAAGATGTTCGAAGCGGTATTCGACCTCATAACCCCGATATTGATGCAAACCATTATAACCAAGGGCATAATCTACGATTCGGCAACCGGCTATCCTAGCGGAGCGGATTGGAATGTCATAGCCCTGTATGGCTGCTTGATTTTGGCCATGACGATATTCGGCTTCTCCTCGACCATCGTTTGCCAGTACATGGCTTCCGTGGCTTCCCAGGGGACCGGGACCGACTTGCGCAACAGACTCTATGGCCAAATCCAGAACCTTTCGGCGGCCGACCTAGATGACATAGGGATCGGCAATGCCATAAACGTGGTCACCAACGATACCAACCAGGCCCAGCAAGGCGTGGCGATGCTCATCCGCTTGGCGGTCAGGGCTCCATTCCTGGTGATCGGGGCCCTGGTCGCTTCCCTGATAATCGATTGGGAAATAGGTCTCATCTTTTTGGCCTTGGCCGTGTTCCTCTCGATCTTTTTGGCCCTTCTGATGCCCGAGACTTCCAGGGGCTATCTAAGGGTGCAGCGCAAACTGGACAAGTTGTCGCAAAAGACCGATGACAGCCTTGCGGGGGCCAGGGTCGTAAGGGCCTTCGACAAGGAAGAGCACGAGGTCAAAGGCTTCAAGGAATATTCCAAAGGCTACTCCGATGAGTCGATGCGGATTGCGAACATCACTTCGCTTTTGAGCCCAGTCACGACCTTTGCCATAAATGCCGTGACCATCTTGGTGGTGCTTTTCGCCGGCTGGCGGGGCTTCGTTACCGAGGGCAGCGAGCTGACATCGGAAGTCATCGCCCAGCAAAACGGCAAGATAGTCGTCTTGGTAAACTACCTCAACCAGATCCTTCAAGCCATCTTGGTCTTGACCAACCTGGTAGTCATCTTCACCAAGTCCTACTCATCGATGACCAGGATCGACAAGGTCTTGGCCGTCAAGCCCTCCTTGGCCAATACGGCAAAGGTAAGGGCCCTGGCCATCGCCGAAGGCGAAACGCTCTACAGCCTGAGGGCCGTATCCTTTTGCTATCCGGGTTCGGATGTGCCTTCCCTGGCGGACATAAACATCTCGATAAGGAAGGGCCAAAAGATAGGGGTGATCGGAGGTACCGGGGCGGGAAAGACAACCCTTTTGAACCTCCTTTTGCGTTTCTATGACCGTAGCAAGGGCGAAATCCTCTACAAGGGACATGACATTGAGGACTACGACCTGGACAGCCTTTATGGGGAAATAGGCTATGTGCCCCAAAGGCCGGTAGTGTTCAAAGGGAGCGTAAGGGAAAACCTGTTGGCCTCAAATCCCCACGCCAGCGAGAGCGACATGCATAAGGCTTTGGATTTGGCCCTTTGCGATTTCATCGAAAAGGACCCGAAAGGCCTGGACAGGATGATCGACGAAGGCGCAAAGGACGTCTCGGGAGGTCAAAGGCAACGCTTGGCCATCGCCATGGCCTTGGTAAAGAAGCCAGAGACCCTGATCTTGGACAACTCCTTCTCGGCCCTGGACTATCTTTCGGAGCAAAAGCTTCGCGCCAACCTCATGTCTTTGGGCAACGGCCTGACCCAGATAGTAGTATCGGAGCGCGTCTCTTCCCTCATGGGCGCGGATCAGATAATAGTCCTGGACAACTGCAGGATCGAATCCATCGGCAGGATGGACCAGCTGATTGGCAAGTCCAAGGTCTTCACCGATATCTGGAACCTGCAAAAGGGGGTGACGCAATGAGCCGTTCCCTGTCCGAATTCAGGCCCATCCTCCACAAGGAAAAGGGCCTTGTCGCCATGGTATTGCTCCTGGCCCTCATTTACGTGGGCACCATGCTCTTGATACCGATCTACATGGGAAAGGCCATAGACGTGGCCTTGGGCGGGGTCATACCGGAGGGGGATCTGTCCTCCTATCGCGACCGCTTCGACGTCTACATCTATCTGATGATCGGCCTGACCGTGGTCTCGGGAATCGGTGAATACGCCTTCGAGTGGTTCGCAAACCTGGTGTCGCAAAGGGCCGTCAAGGACATCAGGGACGAGGTCTTCGAGAAGCTGACCTACCTTCCGATCAAATACATCGACAACCGTTCCCATGGCGACATGCTCTCCTTGGCCACGGTCGATACCGAGAACGTGATGACCGGCATCACCGCCATCTTCAAGGAACTTCTAGAAGGGATCCTGACCGTGATCTTCACCATCGCGTTCATGTTCCAGGTCAACTGGCTCTTGGGTGCGATAGTCTTGTTCCTCACCCCGCTGTCGTTCTTCATCGCCAAGGCCGTGTCCAATAGGTCCCATCGCTTCTTCGCCAACCAGGCCCATACCCAAGGCGAACTGGCCGGCTTCACTTTGGAGCGGGTCAAGAACTACCGCGCCGTCAGGGCTTTCAGGATGGGAGGGGAATCCCTGGCCAAGTTCGAGGCCATAAACCAACATCTGTACAAAGATGGCCAAAGGGCCCAGTTCAG
The DNA here is from genome assembly GCA_002399765.1 of Caryophanales bacterium UBA4856. Lineage (GTDB taxonomy): Bacteria > Bacillota_I > Bacilli_A > RFN20 > CAG-288 > CAG-568. The sequence continues at coordinate 135,833 of DHEG01000015.1, forward strand.
TTCCTCCTGGACCAACCCCTCCACCCGCTTGGTAAACAACATCGTCTATTTCACGGTCGGGCTTTCGGGCGTCGTGATGATAGTCTTCAGCGACAGGCTCTCCGATATCGGGGCGTCTTTGGCCGTAGGCGACCTGACGACCTTTCTGGTCTATGCCCTGAAGTTCGCCAAGCCTTTCAACCAGATAAGCTCGGTGGCGACCGAGATCCAAAACGCCATGGCGTCCCTCAGGCGCATCGAGACCCTTTTGGCCCTCACCGACGAAAGGGAGGAGGATGCCAAGCTGACCACGCCTGTCCCCCTCGACCTGAAGACCATCGAATTCAAGGATGTCGAGTTTGGCTATGAGCCGAGCCAAAAGGTCCTCAAGGGCCTTAGCCTTTCGGTATTCGCCGGCCATAGGGTGGCCATCGTCGGCCCGACCGGCTGTGGCAAGACCACCCTAATAAACCTCCTCTTGCGCTTCTATGATCCCCGGAGCGGAAAGATACTCCTGGGTGGGATCGATTCTTCCAGGATGCCCCGCCGCAAAGTAAGGGGCCTGTTCGGGATGGTCCTCCAGGACACCTGGATCTTCAATGGCACGGTCAGGGAGAACATCTCATACGGCAAGGAAGGGGCCAGCTTGGAAGAAGTGAGGGAAGCGGCCCATAAGGCCGGGGCTGACGGCTTCATCGAGCGTCTGCCCCAAAGCTACGACACCCCCATCGGACCCGCGGCCGGCCTTTCGGAAGGCGAGAAGCAATTGCTCTCCATCGCCCGGGTTTTGCTCATGAACCCCAACATGATAATCCTCGATGAGGCGACCTCTTCCCTGGATCCCGTGAGCGAGAAGAAGATCACCTTAGCCATCGCCACGCTTTCCAACAACCGGACCACCATCGTCATCGCCCATCGTCTACAGACCATCGTCTCCTCCGATGCCATCGCCGTGGTCATGGACGGGAAGATCGGGGAATTGGGCACACACGAGCAATTGATGGCCAAAAAAGGCTTCTACTATCGCCTCTACACCAGTCAATACCACTGATTTTCCGTGGCGCTCAATTGAAAAGATCATTGCAAGGTATTAGAATTGATTAGTCCCGAAAGGGACGGCACTAAAGCGAAAATTTAGGGCGGGCCGGGTGGTCCGCCCTTTATTTCAGGAAAGGGGCGTTGATGAAGGAAGAAGCCTTGAGCAAAGCGAAGGCTGCCGCTCGTAAAGTTGCAGACAGCCTAGGCTATCAACTCTATGGCGTAAGGGCCTATACCGAAGGCGGTACGGAATTCCTGGAAGTATTGGTCGACAAGGATTACCAGATAGACATCGATGAAATCGAGACCTATTCCAACGCCTTGTCGGCTATGCTGGACGAGATACCGGAATTGGATAGCCCCTACACCTTGGATGTGGCTTCGCCTGGCTTGGAACGCGAGTTCCCAAAGTCGGATCTCGACAAGGTCGTGGGTAGGTACATACAGGTCACCGCTCAATTGGAAAAAGACCAAAAGGTGGAGGGAACCGTCGATTCTTTCGATGGCCTCACGCTGGTCTTGAAAACCTTCATCAAGGGGCGCAAGAAGATCTATCGCATCCCCGTCGACAAAATCGTGAAGTGCCGTTTCCTTGCAAAATAGAGGGAACACAAAAAGAGGTAATGGAGGCAAATATGCCTAGGAAGAAGATATTGGATCCGGAGAGCGACAAGCTCAACGGGAGGTTTGACGTCAAGAGTCTCTACGATGCCCTGGTCGAGATCAACCAAACACAGCAGATCGATGTATCCACCGTCAAGCAGATGCTGGAAGATTCGCTGCTTAAGGCCTACAAGGATTGGTGGTGTCTGAAGAACGGCTTCCCCACCACCAACTCCCAGGATATGCTGGCCCAGATCAGCGTCGATTGGGACAAGGGCGACATCCACATCTATGATTGCAAGAAGGTCCAAAACGAGGATGACATCACCGATGACTTCTTGGAGATCTCTTTGGAGGAGGCCCAGAAGGATTTCCCCGACATCCAGGTAGGGGACATCTACAAGAAGGAAATAGACTACACCAAGCTGGATAGGGCCTATATCAGGAGGGTCGTGGCTGACTTCCATCAACGTATGCGGGAGGTCGGCAAGCAGATCCTCTTGGATTCCTATGCCACCAAGCTGGGCCACAACATCTTGGGCACCGTCACCAGGGTCGACCAGGCCAATGGCGTCGAGTTGGACTTCGGCCGGGCCACTGGCACCCTGAGCAAGCGGGAGATGCTTCCCACCGACGTTTTCGCTACCGGTGAACAGGTCAAGGTGTTCTTGGTCGGTGTCGGGGAAAGGGATGGCCGTCCCAGCCTAATCGTGTCCCGCACCAACGAAGGATACGTCAAGGCCTTGTTCGAGGAAGAGGTCCCCGAAGTCGCCGATGGCACCGTCAAGATCGCAAAGATCGCCAGGCAGGCCGGCGTGCGCACCAAGGTCATGGTCTCCACCACTTTCCCCAATATCGATCCGGTCGGCGTATTGATCGGCAATGACTCCGTGCGTTATCGGGCCGTGCTTTCCGAACTCGGTCGAGAGACGGTGGATGTCCTTAACTACCCAGACGATCCCGCCCTTTTGCCCTTGGAGGCCTTAAAGCCCGCCAAGATAGTCGGAATCGCCGCACCGGCAAACCCCGACGATCCCCTTATCGCCATCTGTCTCAACAACGACAAGAAGGTCGCGGTAGGAAGACAGGGCTGCAACGTCCGCCTGGCCGGAAGGATCTGCGGTCAGGAGATAAAGATCATGGAGGTCGACGAAGCCATCAACCAGCATGTCAGCTACGTGCCAGCCACTCAGATAATAAGCGAGGCCCAGGCCCGTCTCGCCAAGAAGAAGGCCGACGAGGAGGCTTTGAAGGCCCAACCTGCAACCCCCGTCGCTCCCGCACCCGTGGCCGCGGAAGCCGACAAGCCCTTGGAAGAAACCAAGGCCCCTGCGGCAGAGACCGCCAAGGTCGAAACGCCCGCTCCGGCTGCTGCTCCGGCTGTCGTGGCCGCTTCACCCGTAGCCCTTGAGAAGGCCGCTGTCGAGGCCAAGCCCGAACCGGTCAAGCCAATCGAGGTCAAACCTCAACCTGCCCCGGTAAAGGCCGCTCCCGCAAAGCCTGTAGCCCATATCACCGTCGCCGGTACCCCCAAGGTCTCCCTGTCCGAATTGGAGCAGGAGATCGAAAGGGAGCGTCAGCGCAAGGCCAATGCCAAGCCCTACTTCAACAAGTGGCATAAGGAGAAGCCCCGGGAGACCAAGAAGGAGATCGAGACTGAGGAAGAGAGGGCCAAGCGTGAGGCCGAGAAGAACGCCATGCCCATCTACACTCCCGAGGAATTGAAGGAGATCGAGAAGGAAGATCAGCAGAAAAACGATGATGGCGACTACAATTTCGATGACTATGACAGCGATTCCTTCTACGATGACGACAATCACAAGCGTCATTGATTAGACGGGCCCAAGGCCCGCTTTTTGTCGTGCCTATATGTCTTTGAAAGGAGGATTGACGATGAGCAAACAATCACGGAAGAACAAGAGGATGAGCGGCTATGTGCCTCACCAACATGAGGATGCCCCAAAGAAGACCAAGGGATCCGGGGAGATCAAGAACGGTACCTTTGTTTACGAGGGCGACATAACCGTCGACGAACTTGCCAAGAGACTGGGCCTTAATCCCGCGGAAATCGTAAAATCCTTCTTCCTAAAGGGAAAGATGCTCAACATCAACTCGATCTTGGACGACGAACTGATAGCCGAGATATGCATCGAGCACAATTTCGATTTCGAGCGCAAGAAGGTAGCCGATCCCTCCGATTTCTCAAATGAGGACAAAGACGACCCCAAGGACCTAGTGGCGCGGCCGCCAGTCATAGTGGTGATGGGCCATGTCGACCACGGGAAGACCACCCTGATCGACCGCATAAGGCATGCTGCCGTCGTTGAGAGCGAGGCCGGTGGCATAACCCAGGAGATAGGGGCTTACCAAAAGGATGTGCACGGCAAGAAGATAACCATCCTCGATACCCCGGGACATGAGGCCTTCACGGCCATGCGTGCCAGGGGCGCCAAGGTTGGCGACGTCGCCATCTTGGTGGTCGCGGCCGACGATGGCGTGATGCCCCAGACCAAGGAAGCCATCGACCACGCCAAGGCCGCGAAGCTTCCGATCGTAGTTGCCATAAACAAGATAGACAAACCTGGCGCCAACCCCGAAAGGGTCATGACCGAGCTGTCCGGTTTGGGCCTGACCCCTGAGGAATGGGGCGGCGACATTGTGACCTGCAAGATCTCGGCCAAGACCGGTTTGGGGGTCGACAACCTCTTGGACAACGTCTTGACCGTGGCGGAACTGTTGGAGCTCAAGGCCAACCCCAATAGGATGGCCGAGGGAACCGTAATAGACTCGGGCCTGGATAGGCGCGAGGGTCCAAAGGCGACTCTCCTGATCCAGAACGGCATGCTCCATATCGGCGACTGCCTTGTCGTTGGAGAGCACTACTGCAAGGTCAGAAGGATGATAAACGAGTACGGCAAGTCCTTGAAGACCGCCGGTCCTTCCACCCCCGTGGCGGTATTGGGCCTGGATGGCGTACCTACCGCCGGGGATTTGTTCCGCTGCTTCCCCGACGAGAAGAAAGCCAAGGAAGTGGCCTCCGAAAGACAGCAGAAAGCCTTGACCAGGCTAAACAGCCAGGGATTCACCTTGGCCAACGCCGTTTCCCAGATAGGAGATTCCGACTCGGGGGAGACCCAGACCGTCAACCTCATAATCAAGACCGATACCCAGGGAACCGCCGAGGCCCTGAAGGACACTTTGCTAAAGATCAACGTGCCCTCGGTCCAGCTTAACCTCGTCCGTTGCACCACCGGGGAGGTAACCGAAGGCGACGTGGTACTGGCTGAGGCTTCCAAAGGTGGCATCATCACCTTCAACACCAAGGCTTCGGGCCTGGCCCTGGATTTGGCCAAGTCCAAAGGCATCGAAATCAGGAGCTACAACATAATCTATCGTCTGATAGACGACGTTACCAAAGCCTTGAAGGGCAAGCTCAAGCCGGTCTATCAGGAAAAGATCTATGGCCACGGCGAGATCAGGGCTGTCTTCAAGTCGTCAAAGGCGGGCCTGATCGCCGGCGTCTACGTCACCGACGGGAAGATCATTGCCAATTCCCAGGCTCGCGTAATCAGGCAGGCCAAGGTGTTGGAGACGACCAAGGTAACGTCCCTGAAGCACGTAAAGGACGACATAAAGGAAGCGACCCTGAATTCCGAGTGCGGCTTGACGATAGCCTCCAGCTTCAAGTTCGAGGTCGGGGACGTGATAGAGTCATTCGGCCTTGAGGAGGTACATGACAATGGCTGACAAGAAGAAGCGCATCGCCCAATTGGTCTTCAAGAACATCTCGGACATCATCCTTTCCGAACTCAAGAACCCGCTTTGCAAACTGGCAAGCGTCAATGAAGTACGGCTGAATTCGGACAACACCCTGGCAACCGTCTACGTGACTCATCTCGAGCAGGACAAGGCCGACGAATTGGTCGCCTTTCTGACCAAGGACAAGGGCAAGATAAGATCCATGTTGGCCAAGAAGATGGACATCTACAAGATCCCCGACATCCAGTTCGTCAAGGATACCCTCTTCGACCAGGGCCATAAGATTGACGAGTTGCTCGACAAGGCCGAAAAGGAAAAGCCCAAGACCTTGAAGGACCTGAAATGAGGAGAGCCTAGGCTCTCTTTTGTTTTGCCTCCAAATACGGCTGGCAGATAGACCGGGCCACCTTCTCGTCGCCCATCATCCGTTCCACCATCTCGTCCACCGAGGGGAACCTCATCTCTTCGCGTATTTTCTTCAGGAACACGATTGTCGCCTTTTGGCCGTATACGTCTCTTTTGAAATCGAGCACGTTGGTCTCTATGGCCGGGGCCTTAAGCTCGTTGATGGTCGGATGGGTACCGACGTTGGTCATGGAGGCATAGGTCGCCCCGCCGATTATGGTCAAGGTCGCATAGACGCCCTTGGCGATGGTCTCCTGGCCTTCCAGCGGATATAGGTTGAGGGTTGGGAAACCGAGCTTTCGCCCTTCCTGGAATCCTTTTTCAACAATACCGGTAAATGAATAAGGGCGACCTAACATCTCATTTGCTTTATCGAGATTGCCTTCATTCAAGGCCGCGATCAACTGGGTGGTCCCAATCTTCTCGCCACCGATCTTGACCAGCGGTATGACATAGGTCGTGATCCCTGCCTGGCTTAGGTCTTGGGGACGGCCGACCCCGAAGCGACCGAAGGTGAAATCCTCACCGACATAGACTTCCCTTACGCCCAATGGCCTGAGTATCCTTTCGATGAATTCCTTGGGGGGCAGAGAGACCAACTCGGGCTTGGGCTCCATCACATAGGCTGAAGAGAAGTCGCCCAGCTTGCCGATCTCGGCCACCTTTTCGTTAAGGGTCATCAAATAGGGCCTTGCCGAATTCGTTACCTTGGACTTGAAGTCGGGAGTGAATGTCATGACGGCTTTAACCGGCAAAGGGGAGGCCAAAGCCGCTTCAAGAACGGCCTCGTGGCCTCTATGGATCCCGTCGAAAACGCCTATGGCTAACGCCATGGGGACAGACGACTCTAGGAGCGGAAGTCTTAAATAGATCTTTTTCACGCTAAGAGGATAATCCAATCGGCCGTCGTCGTTAACTGGATGGCTCAGGGTTTGAATCCCCGAAGGCAGACATATTGCCCGTAAGACTTCGAGGCATAGATGCCAAGGGGCTTGTTGGACGGATCCAGGGCCATGAAAGGGGATGTGTGTTTCTCGCTTATGAACAAAGCACCCCCATGGCGGGCAAAGGCGGCCTGCTCTGGGGAAAGGACCACCTTGTCGTATCCCAAGAGGCAATCCGATAGAGGGATCAGATCGCCAATCCGGATATCCTCGGGTTTCTTGGCCTTGGCCAGGGAAAAGGGCCCGACGGAAAGGCGCGTCAGGGACAAAAGATGGCCGACGGTCCCAAGTCTCGCGGCGATATCTTCCCCCAAGGTCCTCACATAGGTCCCCTTAGACACCACGGCCCTGAAACTGACTTCGGCCCTTTCCTTGTCGAACCTCAAAAGCGTTAGGGAAAATATTTCCACTTCCTGGGGCTTTAGCTTCAATTCCACCCCTAGGCGAATGGCTTTGTAAGACCTTAGGCCATTGACGCTCTTGGCCGAATAAGCCGGAGGTGTCTGCATCATCTTGCCAATGAAGGTGGAAAAGGTCTTGGAAATCGTCTTGTCATCCAGTTGGGGGACGGGCATTGAGGCCACAATCGCCCCCGTCAGTTCCCCGGTGTCGGTCTTCGTCCCCAAAGACAGGGTCGCCTGATAGGTCTTGACCTTATCGTCCAAAAAGGGGAAGACCTTGGTTGCCTGGCCCATACCCACCACCAAAAGCCCGGTCGCAAAAGGATCGAGGGTTCCAAGATGACCCACGCCCTTCTCATCGAAGCGGTGCTTGAAGAAATTGTCTATTTGGCGCGAGGTGAGACCGCAAGGCTTGTCTACCAAGAAGAGGCCATCCATTCCTATTTGATCTCCTCAAGGGCGAGAGGCTTTATATCGTCATTTATCTCATCCATTATCTTGCCGAGTTGGCTTTTGTCATTTATTCTTACCGTGATTATTATTTTGGTGCACACTTCATTTTTGTATTTCTCGTTGCTGGTATCGATATCGGCTACTTCCACGTTCAGTTTCTCGCAAGCCGCGGATACCTGCTCCAAGGTCTTTTGGCCCAATGGGACAACGTAGGAGATGCGAGCCCTGTTCCGGGTGACCCTGTTTTCCACCTGCTTGAGGACTATCAGGACGAACATAACCACCAAGGTGGTGATTATCGCCTCCAAGACCAACCCGGCCCCGGTGCAAAGGCCGATGGCGGACGAGACCCAAAGGGTGGCGGCCGTTGTCAAACCCTTCACGTCCAATCCCGTATGTATGATGACACCCGCGCCGATGAAGCCTATGCCAACGACTACCTGGGCCGCCAAACGCATGGTATCGCTTGTCTCGGGATTGGCGTATTCGGACACGACCATGAGGATGCAGCTCCCAATTCCGACTAGCAAATGGGTCCGCAAACCCGCCGAGAAGCCCTTCCTTTCCCTTTCCAGGCCAATCAATGCAACCAAGACGGTAGTCACCGCCAAGACAATCAGCGTGAAGAGCCAAATGCCATAGGTATCGACCAATCCCTTTATCGCTTCATCCATAATCTCCCCCCTGGCGTTAGGGCTTTTCTCTAGAGTATGCCCTTCTTGATCAAATCAGCCCTCAGCTCATCCGAGGCGTCAAAGCGATGCTCCGAATGGGCTTTCTCGAACTCTTCCATTTCCTCCCTGCCATCTACGGAAAGGGCAACATGGTCGAACTTGATGCCAAGGAAATCGTATAGGCCAGCCAGAGTCGCATAAGAAGTCCTCAGATCTTCCGGTCGGGGCCTAAGCTGGCGAAGGATCGTCAGGGCGACGCGGACCTGCCTTTCCAAGACGGTTAGGGCATTGGCGACATTGAGGTCATCGGCCAAGAAGCCCAAAGCCTTCGACAAAACCTCCGCATCGGGCTTGGCCCCATTCAGGTCTGTATTCAGCCATTCCGCACGATATTCAAGCTTCTGGAGGGTGGAGACATAGCGTCTTCCATCGGCCTCCGCCTTTTCCATGGCTTCGTCCGAATAGGCGATCGGCGCCCGGTAATGGGATTGGCAGAAGAAGAGCCTGAGGGCATTGCCCGAATACCTGGAAAGGCAGTCCTTGGCCAAGACGACGTTCCCCAAGGACTTGGACATCTTGACCCCGCCTGCGGCCGTTAGGAAGCCGACATGCATCCAATAGGATGCCAACGGGGTGCCATCATAGCCTATGGACTGGGCCCTCTCATTTTCGTGATGGGGGAACTTCAGGTCGAAACCCCCGCCATGGACATCGACCATCGGCTGACCAAACACGCTCTTTATCATCACGACGCATTCGGTGTGCCAACCGGGTCGGCCCCTGCCGAAAGGACTGTCGAACTTGATTCCCTGATCGGCCGTCTTCTTCCACAGCGCAAAGTCATAGGGGCTTTCCTTCAGGTCGTTTACCTCGATGCGCTTGCCGGCCTGGTTGTTCTCGATTATCGTGTGTGACATGGAACCGTAATCGGCGATTCTCGAAGTGCGGAAATAGACATCGTCCCCCGCCTTGTAGGCATAGCCTTTATCGAGCAGGACGCCGATGAATCCCTCCATCTTCTCGATGACCTCGCTGGCCTTGGGACGATAGAAAAGAGGGAGCAGGTTGAGTTTGGCAAGACTGTCCTGATAGGCATCGATGTAGAACGATGAGATTTCCCTCTCGGTCTTTTTCTCCTCAAGGGCCTCGTTGATTATCTTGTCGTCGATATCGGTGTAGTTGGATACGACCTTGGTCTGGTATCCCTCGGCCTTGAAAAGCCGGGTGAGTATGTCAAAGACTATCACCGGCCTCAGGTTTCCCAAATGGACATAGTTATAGACGGTCGGTCCGCAATAATACATGGTGAACCGACCGGGTCTCAAAGGCTTGAAATCGACGACTTGCCCGGCTTTGGTATCGAAGATCCTAATGTTTCCCATCTTTAACCTCTTCAGGCTTTGGCTGTTTCGACCTTATTGTAATCCAAGGAACGCTCCAGGTCCTGGAGTTTGTACATCGAATAGTAGAGGCCCTTCTTCTTCAAGAGTTCGTTGTGCTTGCCGCTCTCGACAATCTTCCCCTTCTCGACGACGTAGATGCAATCGGCGTCCTGAATGGTGGAAAGGCGATGGGCCACTATGACCATCGTTCCCAAGGAGCGCATCTTCTTAAGGGAGTGCTGGATAAGGTTCTCCGTCTCGGTATCGATATTGGCAGTAGCCTCGTCCAGCACCATTACGGATGGCTTATGGTAGACGGCTCTGGCAAAGGAGATCAACTGCCTCTGACCGACGGAAAAGTTGTTGCCACGTTCCCTGACCAACGCCCCATAGCCACCATCCAGGGACTTTATGAAGCCGTCGGCTCCGACCAACTCGCAGGATTCCTTGATCCTGGTCTGATCTGGCTCCTGAGCGAACAGGCTTATGTTCTCGCTGATGGTCCCGGAGAAAAGGAAGACGTCCTGCATCATCTGCGATATGTTGGATCGCAAAGATTCGATGGTGATCAGGTTCACGTCCACGCCATCGATGAGGATCTGGCCCCTTTGGGGGACCATGTTCCTCACGATCAAGCCGATTATGGTCGACTTTCCGGCTCCCGTCGCCCCGACGAAGGCCGCCGTCTCGCCTGGGTAGACATGGAATGAGACATCCTTCAAGACCCATTCCTGTCCAAGATAGGCGAACCAGACATGGCGGAACTCGATGTCGCCTTTGACCTTGAGCTGTTCGGGTTTAGCCATCGACACCAGTCTGTCGTCGGACAGAGAGGACAGCTCCTCAATGCGTTGGCCCTGTCCTTCCAGGGCATGGATGGCCTCCCAGCTCTCCAGGGGACGAGCCTTCTCGTCGTTTTCCACCGAAGGCTTTACCGACATCAAGGCGCCGACCCGTTCGGCCGAGGTGAGGACGTTTTGCAAGGAGTTGAACAATTCGGCCATATCCTGAATCGGCTGGAAGAAGCTTGAGGTGTAGCCATAGATGAAGGTGTAGACCTCGCCGGCCCCAAAAAGGTCTCCGCCGCTAAAGGGAACGACATCCTTTGCCACCACGAACCTCATGGCCACATAGATGACCAGGACCATGGCCGAGATCTGCATGAAGTAGATCGAGGGCCGGTAGAAGGAGGAGAGGTTCACCGCCTTCATGTAGGACTTCTTCAAGGCCTGGTTCTTTATGCCGAACTGCTGGCATTGCTCCGGTTCCCTGTCGAAGGTCTTGATGGTCCTTATGCCCGAGATGTTCTCCGAGAGGAAGCCATTGATCTCGGAGCGTTGCCTCCGTTGATCGCGATAGTATTTCTTCGTCTCCTTGCGGAAAACATAGGAGACGAGGAAGACCAGGGGGAGGAAGGCCACCAATATCAAGGACAGTTTCCAGGAGAGGAAGAAGGCCATGGTAAGGGTCATTATGACGTTCAGGATGTCACGCACCATGTTGACGATCATGTCGGTGAAGAAGCTGGACAGGCCACGGCAATCGTTGGTGATCCTGGTAATGTACTTGCCGACCGGGAGGGAGTCGATCTGAGCCAGGGAAAGGCTTTCGACATGACGGAACAGATCGTCCCTGATGTCGGTCACCACTTTTTGGCCGACCGTATAGAAGATTATCCCGTTGTAGTACTGAGCCACGGTGATGATGGCGATGACTATGCAATAGGCACCGATAAGCCAAGAGAAGGTGCCAAAGGATACAGTTGGATTGGCTGGGGTGGGAAGCTTGTCGATGAAAATACCCTCGATGCGGGGAATGAGGACGAAGCCGCCGGTAATGACAACATCCAAAAGTATGCCGAAAAGGAAAATCTTCCAATAAGGCTTTAAGTACTTCAAGAAGCTCTTGATGATCGTGAAGTCATGGAGGTTGAACTCGCCTTTGTCCATAGCATTCTCGAAATCCTCCTGGGCTTTCAAGGCCCGCTTCATGGCCCTTACGCCGATGTCGTTCTCTTCGGGAATGACCGTCTTATTGCCTTCAGCCATCATGCCAACTCCTTCTGAAGCATCTGCAGGTCATACAGTTTCCTGTAGACCGGGCAGTCCTTCAATAGTTCTTCGTGAGTCCCAAAGCCCGCCAGGGAACCATGATCCAAGACGATTATGGCATCGAGGTTCTCGACAGCCGAAAGCCTCGAGGAGATCACGAAGGTGGTCTTCCCCCGCCGCTTTTCCTTGATGTTGGCCAAGATGTCCTTCTCGGTGATGGCATCCACGGCCGAAACGGAATCATCCAGTACCAAGACCGCAGGATCCCTTATCACGGCCCTAGACATCGAAATCCTTTGCCTCTGGCCGCCGGAAACGGCCTTGCCCCGCTCTCCCACCAAGGTGTCATAGCCTTCGGGAAGTTCTCGGATGTTCTCGTCCACGTCGGCGAACTTCGCCGCGTTGTATATTTCGTCTGCCGTGGCGCCTTTGTGACCGAACGCAATGTTGCCAGCTATGGTCTCGGAGAATAGGAAGGCATCCTGGGAGACAAAGCCCATGTGGGTCCTCAAGGCCTTCCCATACCAGTCGTTGATATCCCGGCCATCGATGAAGACCATCCCCCGGGGAACGTTGTAAAGCTTAAGGAGAAGCGTGAGCAATGAGGATTTTCCGCTTCCAGTCCTGCCCACTATCCCGATGCCCTCACCGGCCTTGACCTTGAAGCTTATGTCCTTAAGGACTGGCGAATCGGTATCGTCAGGATAGGCAAAGGTCAGATGGCGGTATTCGATATCACCCTGGACCTTTCCGGAATACAAAGAGGGTGAATCCTTTAGATCGCTGTCGGTATCGAGGATCCTGGAGACGCGGTTAAGGGAAGCCTTGCCCCTCGAGCCCAAATCGATCAAGAGTGTCAAGGCCATCAAGGGCCAGATCATGGAGCTGTAGTAGCCGAAGAACTTGGTCAGCATGGCCGCCGCAGTATTGGTATCGGAGAAGGCGGCGATTCCCGGGAAGACAAGATCGGGGGTTACCGCAAAGTAAGCCCCCACCGCCAGTATGATCACTACGGTAGAGTAAATGAGGATGTTTATCCAGCAATTGCCATAGAGTTGCGAGAAATGGAAGTACTTGATATTGGCTAGTTTAAGCTTTCCGTTTGAGTCGGCGAACCTTTGCATCTCCCGTCCTTCCCTTACGAAGGCCTTTATGACCGAAAGACCGGAGATGGATTCCTGGGCCATGTCCGACATGTTCTGGAAGGCTTGCTGGCTCTTGGCCCAAAGGTTCGTCTCACCTTTCATTATCAAATAGCCCGATACCCCCATGGCGATGAGCGGAGCCAGACAAAGCAAAGCCAATACCCAATGGGTATAGAACATGAAGGCCAGCGATGACAGTCCCAAGACCGTGGCGTCAATCAGGTAAAGCATGCCTTGGGAGAAGGAAGAACTTATATCCTCCAAATCGTTGGTGAAGTAGGCCATCAGGCCACCGACCTTCTCCTTGGCAAACCAGGAGACAGGCAGACCCTCGGTGTGGTTGAACAGTTCCTCGCGCAGGTCGCACTCAATAAGGAAACCGACCCTTGAAAGCGTCAGACGCCAACCGATGCGCCCAAAGGTTATGACAAAGCCGATGACCCCGATGGCAAGGAGGATGTAGCCGACGTTGAACTCGAACCAACTGCCGGACCAAACCAATCCGAAGGAATAGAAATCGGGGTCGGAATTCGAGGTCAAGGCTCCCACGAAGTCGCCCATGATAAGTGGGATGAACAACTGGGAAATATCAACAGTAGCCAAAAACAGCGCGCCGAGCAAGAACAAGTACCAGTATTTGCGATAATATTTATTGATTCTTCTGCCAATTACCATACACACTCCCAAAGATAGAAACCATCATGGCTCACTAAGCGTCATATTTTACTTCCTTTTGAGCCATCTTACACCTACCGATACCAAAAGCAGACAGAGGCCGATCAGGACCAGGATCATGGCCCAGAACAGGTAGGAATCCTTGAAGTAGGCCGCCGCCGCGAACAAAGAGGCTTCGATGATCCCGAGCGGCAAACAGGAAAACTCGATCACCTTTCCGGTGAGGAAATTACCGATGTGATGCAGGCGATAAACGAGGGTATAAAGGCAAGCCATGGCAAAGATGGCGCCGATTATTATTATCGCTATCTCCATTCGCTCCTCCCACCAATAGCATTCATTCTAAACCAACTGCCGAGACATTCTCTCCCACCTAAGGCGAAAATAAATTAAAATCCCTGTGGAAAACATTATGGATTTTTCGGATTTAAAGAGTCATGCCGAACGTGTCGTAGCACTTGGCCTCACCAATCCCCAGGAGCGCAAGTACTGGCTAAAGATGAAAGACGGGAGTTCCTTTTTGATGCGCGTCGGGAAGCCGATCCTATATCCCAAATACCAGCAAGTCTACAATTCCCTAAACGATCTGGCCTCCCTTGATGAGAAGGGGATACCAAAGGCCTACTACCTTACCAAGACTGTTGACTCGGCAACCCTTGTCGTTTCCTATACCGAAGGGCATTCGCTGGACACGGTCCTTCCCAAGGCCAGCAGAAAAGAGCAGGAATCCCTGGGAGCAGCGGTTGGCGAGCTGCTTGCCGCCATCCATTCCCTGACGCCCGAAAGCCTTGGGGATATCGATTCCTACGAGGTCTCCTTCAAGAAGACCATTTCCGCTTACATAGACCTGGCCCTCTACCTTCCGGGAGAGAAGGAGACGATATCCTATATCCTTGCCAATATGCATGACGTCATGTACGGAAACGGCCAGTCCTACGTGCATGGCAGTCTCTTGCCACGGCACATAGTATTGAAAAGCGATGGCAAGATAGGCTTCATTAACTTCATGAACAGTGGCATCTTCGAACCGTTCTATGACTTTTCCTCTCTCGAAACCGAATGCGCGAAAGATTATCCCGCCTTTGCAAAAGCGCTGATGGATTCCTATTTCAAAGGCAACCCACCCGCCAGATTCTTCATTGCCTTGGCTTTCTATTCGGCCCTGGAAGTATTGAAGGAGGACGTGGAGCTTTGCGCCAAGGGCAAAAGCGAAGAAGCCGAAGCCAAATTCGCCAAGTTGGTATCCGACTTCTCCTCTTTCGCCGATCCAATCCCCCTCTGGTATAAGAAAGACTAATCCTTGTCGAAGGTTATCTCGGCCCCGTTCGAGTCCTGGGTTCCGAAGGTCAGGGAGAGACCCAGCGGATCAGAAGAAGTGGACTTATGGAATTTTTCGGTGAAGCCACTTTGGGATTTATAGCCGAGATAGCTATCGTCGTACTTGTCACCTTCCCTGAAGAGGTAATCGTTGTCGGCAGTCCCGGCCGTGGTGTAATTCGCGCCCCTGGTCATGTTCGCGTAGTTGTTCGAGGCATCTATCATGAGCAGCAATACGTCATTGACGTTGGTCGTCAGGTTGTCGACATCGCTGGAGTTGTCATAGGCCGAGGTATAAACGGTGCTGGTGGTTTTGCCTCTATCCTCCCAGGCCTCATCTATATCGGTGGCCGAGGAGGCAAAGTCCCCGGTTGGGACGAAGTTATTCCCGATCGCACTATATCCGTACTCCATGAATCTTGAATCGACATGGAAAACCATCATGCCCGACTCGGTCAAGCCATAGTTAGTCGCTTCGTCTTCGTATTCCTCGCTGGCGTCTTTCTCGTTAAGGCCGGTGGGAGTCCAATAGATCACCAGCAGGTATTCCTCGCCCTCCCAGCCGGTGTTGTCGGGAAGATCGACTATCAAGGCATCCCCGCTTTCCTCAAACGGTTCCAGGGTCAAGCTCGCGCTGTCTCCGGTCAAATCGTTTACCGAGATCCGCCGGGGGTCGATCCAACCCAGCATGTATTTGGAATAAGGGTCTTGGTCATAGACATTGTGATCCATCATTATCAAGGCGCCGGCCGGGCTACGGCCTTTCTGGGTACTGGACGTGTCGTACATGTCCAAAAGCCCCATGAAGTGCCCCGTCTCGTGTATGAACGTGTGCGAATCGGCAAGCAAATCGTTATCCGAGTCCAGATACCCCCCGTCGGCAAAGAACCATTTGCTGGCCCAGCCATAGGTGGAGAAGCCCGTCGTGTCTATGTAGCCACTGTCATCCACATGCCAAGAAGTGAACGCCCAAAGCAAGTCGCTCTCGCTCGCATCGTAGGGCAAGTCATAGACCAGCCAAAGGCCATCGATGACACCATCGCCATCGGAATCGTAATCCCGGCCGTTATAGACGGTCCCGCTCCCGCCAAAGAACTCCTCATATACTCCTTCGGCGATATCGGAGGTTATCACCTCAACGGACGTCCCGCTGCTTTCGTACTGGGAAAGTGTCTTGGGGGTGACGTAGACGGTGTCAGCCAAGGTTCCCTCGATATTTAGCTTGCCATAACTAGATTCCTTGTAGAAAGAACGCACGGACTGCCAGCCGGTATCGGAGTCATCGCCGAAAAAGCCGTCATAGATCACATCGTCCCAGTCGGCATGGAAGACGGACCCGGTGTAACTGTTTTGGTAACTCGAACTGTCGAAGCCGCCGAGATCATCATCAGAATCCTTGAATTCCACTTTGGCCACGAAGATCCGCGGCGAGCCCAAAGAGGGCATCACCTCGATGTCTTGCGTCTCCGACATCTTGCCATAGAGGGATAGACTCGAACCGGAAGAGAAATCACCATAGGTCATATCCCCATTGCTGTCCTCGGTACTCGACTGGGAGCCATAAGTCGAAGATGACGAAACATCGTCGCTTGCCGAATCAAAGAAGGCAGGGAAATCGCACGATGTCAGGGCAAGCGAAAATACAAAGACCCCACAACTCAGGAACTTAAGCTTCTTTTTCATTTTTCATCTCCTTGCCAATGGCTTTCGATACGGCCTCGAAAGTATTCACGCCATCCTTGCCGAAAGTATCTTCTATGACTCCACCGCCTAGGCAAATGCCATTCGCATCATAAAGGCAGGCAATCTGTCCTGGCGCAATATATTCATAGGCGTCGTACGAAAGGCGGGCTTGCCTGCCATCGGAAGCTATGGTGAGCCTGACTGGCAAGGCCTTGGACCTATAGCGGAATTTGCATAGGCAATCACCTACCTCGGAGAAAGGCCTCGGCCCAATCCAGTTGAAATGCGAAAGGGTGCAGCCATAGGAGAAACGCCATTCGTTCCCCTCTTGTTGGGCCACATAGACCACGTTGTCCGTAACGTCCTTCGCGACCACGAAGAATGGCTCGTCGGCAAAGCCTTGCCTCCCACCGATGTTGAGTCCCTTGTGCTGACCGATGGCATAGAAATAGGCGCCTTCATGTTCCCCAACCTTCTTTCCGGACACCAAGTCGATTATATCGCCTTTCCTGGGGGAAATGTAATTCTCAAGGAAGGGGCGGAAATTGCGTTCCCCGATAAAGCAAACACCAGTGGAGCCATGTTTGTTGGCATTGGGAAGCCCAAGTTCGCCAGCCACCTTC
This sequence comes from Caryophanales bacterium UBA4856, assembly GCA_002399765.1. GTDB lineage: Bacteria > Bacillota_I > Bacilli_A > RFN20 > CAG-288 > CAG-568. The sequence goes on from DHEG01000015.1 coordinate 152,965, forward strand.
CTGACCTCAACTTTGGTCATGTCATACAGGGGGAACAGACAAGAAGCGATCTGCTCCTTTGTGGTAAGACACAGGAAATAGGTCTGGTCCTTTTCGTGATCCTTGGGAATGGCAAGACAAGCCTTGCCATCGACCTCGACCCTTTTTGCGTAATGGCCCATGGCGATCATGTCGAACCCCTTGTCCTTGGCAAACCTGAGGAAGCTGCCGAACTTCACGAAGCGGTTGCAAAAGACATCTGGATTAGGGGTCAAGCCCTTCTTAAGGCCATCTATGAACGCTTCGAAGACTTTGTCCCAATAGACGTCTATGAAGTCCTTCCTAAGGAGGGGGATGCCCAAAACGGAAGCAGCCTTTACCGCGTAGTCATAATCGATTTCCTGCGAGCATTTCGAGCCACCCAAAGTGGGATTCCCCTTTATGTCGTTGTTCGCTATGGAATCCCAGTTTCTCATGAAACAGCCGGTGACATCGTAGCCTTGCCTTTTAAGAAGGTATGCCGCAACGGAAGAATCCACGCCTCCGGAGAAACCCATCAAGACCTTAATGGCCATCGCCCTTTTCCTTCCCGTATCCCAGTTCTTCGGAATCCAAGAGGATCGTGAAGGGGCCGACATTGGTGAAAGTAACTAGCATGTCGGCATGGAAAATCCCGAACTGAACCTGGGGCAACTTCTGCTTGATTGTAGCGGAAAAGCGATCAAACAGGGGTTTGGCTTGCTCTTTGGGCAGGCACTTGTTGAAGGAAGGCCTATTGCCTTGACTCATATCCGCATAGAGGGTGAATTGGCTGACTGCCAACACATTGCCACCGAAGGATGCGAGATTCACATTGGTCAGGCCCTTTTCATCGGGAAAGATCCTGATCTTGAGCAACTTGTCGACCATTCTATCGACAATCCCTTCGTCGTCCCCGTTGGTAAAGCCGACCAAGACTACCTCACCCTTGTCAATTTGACCAACCGTCTTCCCATCTACGGTTACCTTGGCGTCCCTGGCTTCCTGAATCAAGAGTCTCATTTTTTACCATCCTTTAATCATCGGCAATTTTTCCAAACACTATAGAATATATACAAAGAGGGTAAACATAATGGATAGGCCTTTGGCGTATAGGATGAGGCCTGGCTCTTTGAAAGAGGTGCTGGGCCAAAAAGAGTTGGTCGGTGACAATGGCTTCCTTACCAATTGCGTTCGCACCAACTCCTTGGTGTCGATGATTCTTTATGGACCGTCGGGAACCGGAAAGACAACCATGGCCTTCGCCCTCGGAAACGACATGAAGATCCCCGTCATCGCCATGAATGCCGTCTTGACCTCGAAAGCAGACATGATAAAGGACTTCAACCTGGCCAAGGCCCAATTCCCGACCCTGGTTGTCATCGACGAAATCCATCGCCTTCCCAAGGACAAGCAGGACCTCCTGCTACCGGAGCTGGAAGATGGCGACTTCTTCGTGGTGGGGACCACCACGGCCAACCCCTTCATTTCCATCAACCCAGCCTTGCG
>DHEG01000015.1:154764-184251 GCA_002399765.1 Caryophanales bacterium UBA4856
CCATCCAATCACCCAAGACGATGTCAAGTCGGTAAAGGCGGTGCCAAACTTTTTGTCGGACAAGGATGAAGACGAGCATTACAACACGGTCTCTGGCCTTCAGAAATCCATAAGGGGTTCCGAAGTGGATGCGGCTTTGTTCTACCTGGCAAAACTGATTCAGGGCGGGGACCTGGAAGGGCTAATACGGAGACTAATGGTAACGGCCTACGAGGATGTCGGGCTTGCCAATCCCCAGGCCGTTGATCGCTGCTATAACGCCTGCCAGGTGGCTAGGGAAGTGGGGTTCCCCGAAGCCCAGATCCCATTGGGTTTCACGGTTGTGGACCTGGCCCTGTCCCCCAAATCCAAATCCGCCTGCCTTGCCATTGAGAAGGCCACTTCATCAGTCTCGAATGTGCCCGTCCACGTCAGGGAATACGTAAAGCTTCATCCAGTCGGTCTTTCCAAGGAGGCTTCTTATCCTTACGACCGACCCGACGTATGGGACAAGATCGAATACCTCCCGGAGGGATTGGAAGACCTCCATTTCTACTACCCGTGGTACAACGGGCGCTATGAAAGGGCCTTGGCCGAGAACCTCAAGGAGTTGAACAAGATCAAGCGCTCGACCGACATTGCGGCCGTGAAGGCGAAGAACGGGCCAAAGTTCTAAGGAGACCTCATACGAAAAAGAGCGGGGTTGAACCCGCTTTTCTTTTTCAAATAACTGGCGGAGCGAGGGAGATTTGAACTCCCGCTGGCCTTTCGGTCACTACGAGCTTTCCAAGCCCGCCCCTTCAACCACTTGGGTATCGCTCCAGCGGACGTTATTATAGTAAGCCTCAAGCCAAACTGACAAGGGAAAAAGTAACTTTCGCATCGGGCTTGCTTGGACAGCCTTTGAAATAGGCCGATGGCAACAATGTTTTAAATGGGGTGCAAAAGACTTATCATCTTTTGCGAAACATGGAAATAACGATAACTTCGGCCGAGGCCAACCAACGTATCGACAAGTTCGTAAGGCGGTGGATCAAGGAAGCCCCCCTGTCTTTCATATACAAGCTGTTCCGGCAAAAAGACGTTAAGGTTAACGGCAAGAAGGCCAAGATAGACTACATCCTCCAAGACGGGGACAGGATAGACATCTACCTTAAACCCCAGCTTCTTGACAAGTTCAAGAAGGATTACGTCATAAGGCCCGTGAAGGCCAAATTGGATATCCTCTATGAGGATACCAACATCTTGGTGGTCAACAAACCAGCCGGCTTGATAGTCCAATCGGATGGTGACACGAGGATGACGCTCGCCTCTATCTTCCTGGAGTATCTAAAGGAAAAAGGCGAATTCGATCCCACGAAGTCCTTCGGCTTCCTTCCGGGGCCGGCTCATCGCCTTGATCGCAATACCTCGGGTGTGGTCATATGCGGCAAGAATCTTATGGCCATTCAGGAACTCCTCCGTCTCTTCAGGGAGCGCGACCAAATCGACAAGACCTATATCGCCTTGGTGAAAGGCCAAATCGATGAAGAGGGACGGATTGATATCCCACTCAAGAAAGACCCCGAACGGGGAATGGTATATAAGAGCACCCTAAAGCAAGGCGGAAAGACCGCCATTACCGAATACCAAAGGATCAAGGCCTATTCCGACTTCTCCTTGGTAAAGGTTCACCTACTGACCGGAAGGACCCATCAGATCAGGGCCCATTTCGCCTTTATTTCCCACCCGGTGGTGGGGGATGGCAAATACGGTGACTTCAAGGTCAACAAGGAATTCGACGATCTTTATGGCCTCCATTACCAATTCCTCCATGCCGCCTCCTTCTCCTTCCTGAATCCCTCCGGGCCTTTGTCATACCTATCCGGAAGGGCCTTTGAGGCCCCTTTGCCTGCCAAGCTAAAGGAAATCCTCGATCAACTGGGTTAGTTTGCCAAGAACCGGCAGTTGCTATAATCTTGAAAAAGGCATAGGAGGCTTGGAAAATGACCATTTCGCTTTTGGTCGGTATCCTCGTGGCCTTGTTTTTGGGCGCCAACCTCTTTATGTCCTATAACCGCTCCCGCTCCCTGTTCTTGGCCATGATTCCCGCCGCGCTTTTCGTCTTTGCCATCTGGATGGCAGACAAGTTCTTCCTTTCTTATGGAATCGTTAAGACCGTTGGGACTGCTTTGACCTTGTCCCTTCCTTCATTCGCGGCCCTTTTCGATGTGACCACCGCCGGCCTTTACACCGACGGCGGAGTCATGTTGGTCTTCTTGCTGGCCTTGCTTATCTTCTTGGTCTCCCTGATCGTGGTCTATCGAATCGTTTTGGGCATAGCCCCCTGGAAGACGAGCCTAACCCGGACTCTTTGGCGCTTCCCGATGGTATTGCTCAGCACCATCGGCTTTTCCTTCGTCGTCGTCTTCACCTTAGCCGGCTTGAGGAATGCCATCTACCTTAGGCCAGGACTGCTGAACCCCCTTTTCGAGGCTCTCTTTCCCTTCGAGGAGTGCTTCGTATGAATACTGTCGAGAGGAACTGGCTCTTGATGGAGGTATCGGGCCTGGATAGTTCCAAGGAAGCCCCCGAACTATCCAATAGGCTTTTCAATACGGCCGTCTTCAATGCGGCCCAGGAAGGCTTGGCGAGAGCGGCCAAGACCAAGCGCCCCTCGGCCCTCAGGAATTACAACGACATCCGGGACTTGGATTTCTCCGTAAGCACAATAGCCGATTATTCAAGGCTTGAGGCCAATGTCCTTTTGTTCTACGTCAAGGCAAGACCCCAAAGCTGGGTAAATCCCTTGGACAACGACAACGCCGGCCAAGACGAAGTGAATTCGATAGGACAGCTTTATGCCTACGAAGACGGGAACCCGACCACGATCGACCAGTTGATCGCCGACAAGGAACTGTCGTTTGCGGCAAAGGAGAACGCCCTGGCCCTAAGGGTCTTTGACTGGCAAAGGGACGTGGCGCAAAAAGTCACCGAACAGATAAGCCAGATAAAAGGCGGAGTCGGATGGGAGAGACGCCAGCATCTCAAGACCTTGGTTTATTCCCTGCGCCTGTCCTTGCTGCTGATCGCCAACCTCCTATCGGTAGCGTTGTTTTTGGTGCCATCCGAGGATTTCCGGCTGGCATTCTATAACCCCAACAGCGCGGACATCATTTCCTTTGTGATTTACATCCCCTTGATCTTCACCCTCATCTACGACGTCATCTACGTTTGGTGGAACACCATGGACCATCGTTTGAACCAAAGCCTTTCCTATTCGCGCCGCTTCGTCTTCTTCAATTCGCGGAAGTTCTTCTCCGAACTAGCCCAAAACTCGCAAGAGCTAATGGCCGATATCGAATCGCATCTCAAGGCAAAGACGCCGATGGGCGCCGGAAGCCTATGGGCCTATCCATTGAAATACGGAAGCCAAATAGCCGGAAGGGAAGAGAAGTCCGTCGGCAGCGGCAAGCGCAATTTCCTCTCGATCGTCTTCGTGGTGGTGACCTGGCTCACTTTCTTTGCGGTCCTTTTTGCCATGATAGCCATATCATTGTTGGCGGATAAGGGCTTATTCGCATGAAAGAGTACCGGGTAAACGAAAAACTGTCCTTCAAGGACCTTAGGTCTTTGGGGGACGTCTGCTGCCTATATCCCGAACTTTGCATTTCCCTCTTCAAGGATTCGGGATTCCGGATCTGGCTGCGTTCCCAAGACGAGGAGTCGGCCTCTTCGGCCCTGGCTCTTTTCGGCGATGAAGAGGATGAGCAAGTGGGACTGTTCAAGGCCTCCTATGTCTTGAGCCCCGGTCACGGCCTGGTCTTCAACAAACGCTCCTATCCCAATGTAACATCGGTGGGAACGGCCATCCTAGGCCATGCTCCAGGCCTTGACGAATCGGCTTATGAACTGATAAATTCGCAATCCCTGACCTGGTATCTGAACTTCCGGTCCTTTCCCAAGGAGCACCCGGAAACATTCGCGCAAATCAAGGAATTGGCGCTCGAGTCCAAAGGCGGGAACCTGGAATCATACTTTGCTTTGGCCTATCGCTTGAGTGGGAAGAAGTCGTTCTTCTTCAATGGCAGGGAATTCCCCACGATCAAGGATTTCTTCATGATTGAGGGGCGAAACCCCAAGGTGATGGAAAACTACGATTTCTTGACCATGCCATATTGCGCGGCCTATTTCTCGGCCATAGGCGAAGGAAAGCGCTATTCCTTTGCCAAGGCCGTTGCCGAGAGCAACAGGCTGCTGAACGACTATTTCCTCGCATCCAAGGACAGTCAGAAATGAATTCAATACTTTTGAATAGGCTGTTGATTTGTATTAAACTTGTTCCTTGCAAGGGAAGTGGGAAGAGCCTTTTGCATTAGTCAAAAACTCAGTTGTCATCAATAAAAGCGATTGCGTTTGGCATTTAACGAAAAGGTCGGAGAAAGGCAAAGAATGAATTACAAAGACCGTGCTGAGAGATGGCTATCAAGCGATCAGGTTTCTGATCAGGACAAGGCAATCATAAAGAAGGCGGATGACCACCTCTTAAACGACATGTTCGGAGCCGATATCGAATTCGGCACTGCTGGACTGAGAGGCGAAATAGGTCCGGGCACAAACAGGCTCAATACCCTGGTGGTAAGAAGGGCGACCGTAGGCCTGGGCAATTTCGTGATCAAGAAATATGGTGCCGAAGGGAAGCGAAGGGGTGTGGCCGTCTCGTTCGATAACCGCCGGATGTCCGCCATCTTCTCAAGCGAAGTCTGCACGATACTCAATGACATGGGTATCAACACCTTCTCCTTTGCCTGCCCCCATCCCACGCCAGAGCTCTCCTACACAGTCAGGGAATGCAAATGCGTTGCCGGCGTAATGATCACCGCATCACATAACCCTGCCAAGTACAATGGCTACAAAGTATATGACGAGACCGGCTGCCAAATGGTCTATGAGAACATCGATGGCTTGATGGCCGAGATAAACAAGCTCCCGGACTTCTTGGACATAAAGGTCAAGAAGGCCGATAAGAACGGGACCAACAATGTGTTGGGCGAGAATTTCGATGAGAAGTTCATCACTCGCGAGGCTGACACCTCGATAATAAAGGGAGTTGGCGATTCCACCCGTCATGTCAAGATTGTCTATACCCCCCAATGTGGCACCAATGTCTACTTGGGCCCGGCCTGCTTACGTAAATGTGGTTATGTGGTCACATCTGTCCCTGGTCAGGATAGATGGGATAGCGAATTCGACGGCGTCGAGTTCCCCAATCCCGAATTCGATGTGGCCTGGGTGAAGGCCAAGGCTTTGCTGCTCAAGCTCCACGAGAAGGATCCGGAATACACCATCGCCATCTGCAATGATCCCGATGCCGACCGTGTCGGTTTGGGCTTCATCGGCAAGGATGGCCAATTCCATCGCTATACCGGAAACCAGACCGGGGCCTTGCTGATCGATTTCATCCTCGGGGAACGGAAGAAACAGGGGACCCTGCCCAAGGATGGTGTCCTTTATAACTCCTTCGTTACTTCCTCGTTCGGCGCTGCCATCGCCGCCAAGAAATACGGCATGACCATTAAGTACGTGCCTACCGGTTTCAAGTACATCGGCTATGCCATCGAGCATTCCAACAAGCCATTCGTCTTCGGCTATGAGGAATCCTACGGCTATCTGACCAAGGAATTCGTCAGGGACAAGGACTGCCTTCAATCCAATGTCGCCATCGCCGACATGGCTGAGGATTGCGCTCGCAAGGGCATTGCCATTGACGAGAAGTTCGCACAATTGGAAAAGGAGTTCGGCCACTACGTAACCGCCCTGAAGAACATCTACTTCGACGGCATCGTCGGGCGCAAGAAATTGGCCGACAAGCTGGATGAGCTCAGGGCCAATCCCGTCGACGCGTTGGCCGGGGACAAAGTCGTGGCCGTTGACGACTATCTCAACAGCGTCCATTACGATGCAAGGTCAGGCACCAAGACCAAGATTGCCGATATCCCCTCCCTGGATTGCATAAAGTACTTCTTCGCCGATGGCTGGTTGGCGATAAGGCCTTCGGGCACCGAGCCCAAGTGCAAGATATATTGCGAGGCCGTAGCCCCTAGCGATGAAGAGGGAAACAGGTTGGCCAATGCTATAATCGAGGCGTTGGACAAGCACTTGGATCTCGACTCGCTAAACATCGACAAGTAATCCGCCGTCCTTACCTGACAAGCCGCCGTCCATCGGCGGTTTTTTCGTAAGCACTTCAGATAGGGGTGAAAGCGCTTTAGTGATAAAACATTACCAGGAGGTAATTGAATGATTATCAAGGATATTGACGTATTCAAGCCCCACTACGATCTCTATATTGGCGGGAAGTGGACCAAGGGTCATGGCGAGGATCGCCTCAAGAGCATCAACCCGGCCAATGGCCAGGTCCTTACCGATTTCGTCGATGCGACCAATGCCGATGTCGACGATGCCATAAAGGCCGCCCAGGATGCCTTCCCGGCCTGGAAGAAGACCTCGGCGGCCGAAAGGGCTGCGATACTGAACAAAATCGGTGACCTCATCGACGAAAAAACCGACCTTCTTTCACTGCAGGAGACCCTGGACAACGGCAAGCCCATAAGGGAGACCAGGTATGTCGATATCCCCTACGGTGCCGACCATTTCCGTTACTTCGCGGCGGCGATAAGGGCCGAAGAGGGAACCGTCAACCAGATCGACAAAGACACGATATCGATTGTCTTGAGGGAGCCTTTGGGCGTAGTCGGCCAAATCGTGCCCTGGAACTTCCCCTTCTTGATGGCAGCCTGGAAGATTGCCCCCGCCCTAGCGGCCGGCAACACCATCGTTATCCATCCGTCCTCCTCGACCTCTTTGTCGCTGCTGTCTTTGGCTGAACTGATCGACAAGGCCCACTTGCTCCCTGCCGGCGTCCTTAACGTCGTCACCGGAAAGGGATCCAAGTCTGGCGAATACATGCAGCATCACAAGGGACTTAGGAAACTGGCCTTCACCGGTTCTACCGCCGTCGGTCGGGAGATTGCCCTCTCTGCCGCCCAGAACCTTATTCCCTCGACCTTGGAGTTGGGTGGCAAGTCCGCTAACATCATCTTCGACGATGCCCCGTATGAACGGGCCATCGAAGGTGCCGTAAAAGGCATCTTGTTCAACCAGGGACAGGTCTGCTGCGCCGGTTCCAGGATCTTGGTACAGGAAGGCATATACGACAAATTCGTCAAGGATCTGGTCGCCGCCTTCAAGAAGGTCAAGATCGGCCTTCCCTGGGATACCGAGACCCAGATGGGCGCTCAAGTAAACGGACATCAATGCGATACCATAGACAAGTATGTAAGGATAGGGGAGAAGGAAGGCAAGATCCTGGTCGGTGGCCATAGGCTTTCCGAAGGGGTTGGAAAGGGCGGCTCTTATTATGAGCCTACCCTAATCGCCGCCGGAAACGATACAGTAGTGGCCCAAGACGAAATATTCGGACCAGTTGCCGTCGTTACCAAGTTCAAGGATGCCGCCGATGCCATCGCCATCGCCAATGATTCCAAATATGGCCTTGGCGGTGCGGTATGGACCACCAACCTCGATACTGCATTCAGGGTTGGGGAGGGCGTTGAAACCGGCAGGGTATGGGTCAATACCTACAACGAGATTCCGGCTGGAGCGCCCTTTGGGGGCTACAAGGAATCCGGGATAGGACGGGAGACCCACAAGCTGATCCTTGATGCCTATTCACAGGTAAAGAACATCTTCATTTCGCTCAAGACCATGCCAGACGGTCTTTACAAGTAGGTCTGGGCCGTTGCCAAAAGAGGCTGTGCTCAAGCACAGCCCCCTTTTATTTTCCCTTATCAAGCAACGAGGTTAGCAACTTGTCCACGGCCAAGGCGGCCCCATCGTGATTGTTGTCGAAGTCGGAGACGAAGTGGGCCCGGGCCTTGACCTGATCCTCGCCATTAACCATGGCTATCGAATTGGGGAAGTCGGTAAGCATCTCGACGTCGTTGTCGGCATCGCCTATGACGATGACATGCTCCCGGTCCAAACCCAAGAACTCCCGGGCCCTTTCAAGACCGGAGGTCTTGGTTATGTCGAGGTGGTAGAGTTCCGAGAACTTGTTTTCCGCCCCACCCCAGAACCTCAGGCCAATCCCAGGGAAGGAGAAGGCGCACTTGACCAATCTCTCATCCCAATCGTGGGACTTCATGGCCACGATCATCGTGTAGGTGTCTTCCGATAGGATCTTGCGGAAATCGCCTTCGATTACCTCCATACCCTCGTGATGGAAAAAGCTGTCAAGACTTGGGTCGTATTTCTTGATGAAGATCTTCTTGTCGCTTTCGGCCATTATTATGTCGAACTTGTCATAGCCGACCCCGTTGACGAACGATACCAGGTCTTCCTTCCTGAAGGTCATGCGGAAAGAATTGAAACTCAAATCCCGGGGCTCATAGACATAGGCCCCATTGTAACTGACTATCGGTCCATTCATTCCCGTCTGGAAATAGTAGGGGAGGATGACGCGAGGAGGGCGTCCGGAAGCAACAGTCACATATTGGCCCAAGGCAATGAACTTATTTATCAAGGCCAAAGACCTAGGCCCAATGGTGTTGTCGGATCTCAATAGCGTTCCGTCCATATCGAAAGCGATAAGGTATTTGTCTGTCATTTTCGTTAAGTCGTCTTTCTCAAGAGTTATATCCATATTAAATTGTTGTCCTCCCCAAAGTCAAACAAGGGTTATTCTTGGCCAAAAAAGCCCGGTTGCATCACCGGGCTTAAACCGAGACTGGCAATACCGTCAATCAGTGACGACGGCGTGCTTGCTGAGCTTTCATCTTGCGCTTGAGGGCCTTCTTGAGGTAAGCCTCATGACGCTTGTAGTCAGCAAGAATCCCAGACTTGTTCACGCTTCTCTTGAAGCGGCGGAACGCATCATCCAAGCTCTCGCCATCGCGTACTACAATCTTGGGCAACGGTATCACCACCTTTCATGTGCGTTGGTTATTATGGCAGTTAACCGCTCTGTTTGCAAGGCCCTTTCGCTGACGTACCACAACAATCGTCCGGCCCGGGAAGGGGAAGAGGGAGAAGACCTCCTGGTCGGGGGATAGAAAGGTCCTCTTGCTTGGGCGCTTTAGGTCCATGGTCAGGCCGACTAAGGCATGTTTTTCCATGATCGAGTTGAGCAGGGACGAGAAATCATCCAAGGCCTTGCGATAGGCCTTGAGCCTACGGCGACATGAGCGGAGCTCGCTTCGCCTTTGGCCGACAGTCTTGGGGCAATGGCGATCGTGCATGACCCTTATGCCAGTGCCCTCCATGTCCTTCAGGGCCTCCCTTTCGTCTTGCGGGAAGGATGAGCTTTCCAGCAGGAGCCTGTTCTCCTCAATAATTCCTTCCTCTTCCCTTTCAAGATCCAGGTAGGCTGGGGAATTCTTGATCCGCGAATAGATTCCTTCGAGTTCGCCCCGGTCTTGACGGTCTTTCTCCCGCCCTTCGCCAGGGTCGGATCCCAAGATGCCATTTGTGGCCAAGGTCTTCAGCACAAACGAACGCGCTTGAGCCAAAAGGCCTTCCTTTTCGTCACCGATCCTCTCCAATCGCCCCTCCACCGTTTTCAGCCGCTTGCCGTGGTCAGCCCGGGCCAAGGCCTTCTCAATGCCCTCAAGACGCAAAAGCCCTTCTTCGACCATCCCTTCGACCGCCATTGCCGACACGGGATCATAGGCCTCGGGAACCACCTCCTTGGTGGCATACCTGGCAAACCTGTCGGGGAGGCGATATTCGGCCCCAAAGCCCATCGCCTCAGTCCAGGCATGGTGGCGGACAGACCTAAGGACGCGCACAACGTCATTCCTCTCCCCTTCGCCAAGCGGGATGTCAAGCAAAATGAAAAAGGCCATCGTGGCTATTTGGTCTCAACTCCCAGGATCTTCTTGACGCGATGGGCGACATTGTCGGGCGTGAAGCCAAAGGCCTTGATAACATCGGGGCCCTTGCCGGAAAGCCCGAAGGAATCGATGCCCATGACTTGGTCAGCCAAAGCGTAGAGGCCGAAGGAAGACTCCATCTCTATCATCAAGCGCTTGCCCCTGGGATTGGCAAGGACTTCGTCGCGATAGCCTTGGGGCTGAGCCAGGAAAAGGTTCATCTCCGGAAGCGACACCACCCTGACGTCGATGCCATCTCCCAGCAATGACTTTTGCGCCTGGATCGCGAGACTGACCTCCGAGCCGGAGGCTATGAGGGTGAAGGCCGCACGCCTGTTCTCCTTGGAGACGACATACCCGCCTCTTTCCACTCCCTGGGCCGAGGTCCCAAAAACATACGGCAGCTTCTGCCTGGTAAGTATTATGCAGGTGGGCTTGTCAACGGAGCGCAGGGCCATGCGATAGGCCGCGGCAACCTCCGTGCCGTCGCAAGGACGGAAGACGTAGAGATTGGGGATGGAGCGCAGGGCCGCGACCTGCTCGACAGGCTGGTGGGTCGGCCCGTCCTCACCCACGGCTATGGAATCATGGGAGAAGAGGTAGAGGACAGGCAAATGCTGCAAGGCGGAAAGCCTTATCGCCCCCTTCATGTAATCCGAGAAGGCCAAGAAGGTCCCACAATAGGTCCTAAGGCCACCATGGGCCATCAAGCCATTGGCTATCCCGCCCATGGCGAATTCCCTTACCCCATACCGCATCATCGTGCCCTGGGGATTCTCGGGAGAGAAGTCTTCCGCCCCTTTGATGTCAGTCTTCAGGGAACTAGCAACGTCGGCGGCTCCGCCGATTAGGTTCGGGAGTTCCTGTTGCACTAGATTAAGTACCTGGTTAGAGGCATCCCTTGTAGCCAAGGGTTCCCCCTCCGGGAAATGAGGCAGGGATTTCAGGACCAAGGAGGAAACATCGTTATGAATGGTGGCATCGAGGAAGTTGGCCTCCTGGGGATGATCGAAGAAATACTTTTCCTTGGCCTTCTCCCATTCCGCATAGGCTTTCTCGCCACGCTTTCCCAAGGTGTCTTTGAAGGTCAGGTAGACTTCATCGGGAATGATGAAGGGCGGATACTTCCAGCCATACTCATCCTTGGCATGCTCACCGTCTTCCAAGCCCAGAGGGCTCCCATGGGTCTTGGCCGTCCCTTGGTTCGAGGAGCCATAGCCGATTATGGTGTGCATGAGTATGAAGGTCGGCATCGCCGATTCCTTAGCCTCCCTCAGCGCCTTGTCCAAGGCTTCCACATCATTGCCATCGGCAACTTCCTCAGTGTTCCAACCATAGGATTTGAATCTTTCCAACTCATTGGTATGAGCAGACATTGCCAATGGACCATCAAGGGTCACGTTATTGGAATCATAAATCACGATCAACTTGCTCAACTTGAGGGTGCCGGCAATGGACCCGGCCTCGTGGGATATTCCTTCCTCAAGATCGCCATCCCCGCAAAGAACATAGGTGTAATGGGAGAAGAGGTCATCCGAGCCGGGGTAGATGCTTCTCAGGTGTTCCTCGGCGATGGCAAACCCGACCGCTTGGGCTAGGCCTTGGCCCAAAGGCCCAGTGGTTATATCCACCCCGGGGGTACGGCCCAATTCCGGATGGCCGGGAGTGATGCTGTTTAGTTGGCGGAAGTTCTTCAAGTCATCCATGGTTACATCGAAGCCGGAAAGATGCAAGGCGGCATAGAGCAAGACGGAGCCATGGCCAGCCGAGAGAACGAAGCGATCTCTCTTGATCCAGTCCGGCTGTTTGGGATCAACGACAAGGTGTCTGGTGAACAGGGTGTATATGAAGGGTGCGGCATCGAGGGCAATACCGGGATGGCCGCTCTTGGCTTTGTTTATGGCATCGATGGAAAGAGCTCTAAGTGCCGACACGCACAGACCGTCGTATTTCATTTCAGTCTCCTTTTCGATCCAACCGTGACTGCCTATATGATAAGCCACCTTACTTGTTCGTTGGTTTCCAGTTTTTCAAAAAGTCAGGGCCTTTTATCGTTTCCAGGTAAGAAAGACCCTTGAAATCGCGCTGCCTTTGGCATTCGCTAAGGACGATGGCCACGGAGTTCGCGAGGTTAAGGGCCCGCGCCTCAGCAACCATCGGAATCCTCACGGTCATGTCCAGGTGGTCCTTAAGCACTTCCTTGGGTATGCCGGTCGACTCGCGCCCAAACATGAGGCAGACGTCTTTGCCAGCGCCGGTCAAGTCCCTCTTGGCATAGCAAGAGACCCCATAGCGAGTGACGTAGTAGACGATCTTGCCGACATGGGCCTTGTCGAAAGCCTCGATGTCGGGATACTTGACTATCGGGAACCCCAATGCGTAATCCATCCCCGCCCTTTTGAGGCTCTTGTCCGTTATGTCGAAGGGAGTATATCCGATAATCGAAAGGGAAGCGCCCAAACAAAGACACGTACGGATTATGTTTCCGACATTACCTGCTATCTCCGGCTCATAAAGCGAGACTTCAATCATTGTCGCATTCCTCCGAAAGCAAAACGACACTTGACTCGAATGACGAAAACAAAAAGCAGCCGTTGCGGGGCTGCCGATGTCAACGAACGACCGGTTCGGTCTCCTTGATTAAGAAGTCCTTGAGTTCCTGGTCCTTCTCGACCAAAGGAAGAAGTTTCTCGCGGCAAAGGGCTTGGTATTCGTTGAAGTAGCCGAGTTCGAAATCGGAGAAGTACTTGGGATCGATCATCTCCCTTTGGATCGGGCAATAGGTTATGTTCTCAAAGGAATTGAACAAACCGTCAGAAGTCTGGCTGTGGCGGACCACCAGTATCTCGCTCTCGATCCTTATGCCATACTTGCCGGCTTTGTATACGCCCGGTTCATCGGACTGGATCTGTCCGGGCATAAGCTCATGCGAGTCGTCTCTCTCGGGTACCATCTTGTAGCGGAAACCGTTGGGCCCCTCATGGCAGTTCAGCATGTAGCCTACACCATGACCGGTACCGCATTTGTAGTCCATGCCTTCACGCCACATGTTCTCCCTGGCCTTGATGTCCAAGGCGATACCAGAGCAGCCCTGGATGAAAACAGACGAAGCGAGGTCCATGACCGATTTGACCGTGAGGCTGAAGTCCTTGCGGTACTCAGCAGAGGCCTTTCCCAAGCACCAAGTCCTGGTTATGTCGGTAGTGCCGCCATAATACTGCCCGCCGGAGTCGACCAAGAGGATAGGATCGATCCCTTTGTTGTCAACGATGGCCGAATGCTTCTCGTCAGGCATGTAGTGCATCATGGCGCCGTTGCTACGGAAGGCGGCGATGGTCGGGAACGAAAGGCCATAGCATTCCTTCCTTTCCCTTCTATACCCATCCACTATCTGGGCAAGCTGGTATTCGGTATAGGTCTCCCCGTTCTCTGCGATATGCTTAGTAACCCAATGCCAAAGGCGGAAGACGGCCAAGGCATCCAGTTCGTGGATCCGCTTGGTCTCCCCAATCTCCACCGGACCCTTGATGGACTTCTGCAATTGCGAAGGATTGGGAGCCAAGAGCGGCTTCCTGATTAGGTTCAAGGCCCTTTGGCTGGTGCGCAAGGGATCTATCAAGGTCGCCTCCGGCTTGCGGTTTTCCTTCTGCAGGAAGGCCCAGACGTCATCGTAGGGGTGGATCTTGAGCCCCAAGAGATCTTCCGGCTCCTTGTCGGCGTTCACGAACAAGTCAGCGGTGCCATCGGTCCTTATGTAAAGGTAACTGTAGAACAAAGGGGAAGAGACCGTGTCATAGCCGCGCCAACCAAGGATATAGGCCACATCATCCAAAGAAGAAACCAATGTGGACCTAGCTCCTACCTTCTTGAGTTCATCGATGACGGCTTTCAATCTGTCCGCATAAGTAGTAGAAAGCAATTCCTGAGGTACTTTCCAAAGTGTTGACTTGAATCCTTTAGTCTTACCGGCAACCAATTCCCTATAGGACTTATCGACGATCTTGCCCGACCCGAGTTTGGCAAACCTCTTGAAGTCGACTGCCGAACAGGTGGAAAAATCGAATGCCAACGGGAACAGGTTGTTATCGATAAGGAAGTCCTGAAGGGAAGGGACACCAAAATCGCCCATCTTCACCAACTCGGTCCTGGTTCCCTTTAGCTCATCCAAGGCTTCGACCCAATAGCGGCCATCGGCATACAGGTATGAATGGTCCTGGGTCACGAGCAAGACACCATCGGAGCCCTTGAAAGAGCAAAGAAGCCTCCGCTCAAGCGAATAGCGATCGGCGGCTTCCTCGGTTTGGTGAGGATCGGTCACATTGACGACATAGGCCTTTATTCCATCGGCCTTCAACTGGGCCTGAAGTTTGGAAAGCCTTTCATCGAATTCGTTTTCTGACATTTTTATATCTCCTTCAATAAGCCCGGGCGAACAAGACGACCTTAGTAGCGGGTTTGCCACATATCGCGCACTTATCGTCGAATGGCGTCTGGTCGAAGGGCAGGCAGCGCGAAGTGGCGTTCACATCCGCCTTCACCTTGTCCTCGTCGGCCTGATCGCCACACCACATGACCTTGGCATAACCCTGGCCAGTGGTAACCACGTCCTTCAATTCCCCATAGGTATGGCATTCATGGATGTGACTATCGCGATAGGCCAAGGCCTTGGCATACATGGCCTCATGAATGTCCTTGAGGACCGTGGGCACCGCCTTTGCCGCCCCGCTCAACGCCACGGTTTGCTTAACGCCGTCGAAGCGCCGAGTGAGAACGACATTGCCCGCGGCCAAGTCACGCGGACCGACCTCTATTCTCAAAGGCACCCCCTTCATCTCGTATTCGCTGAATTTCCAGCCGGGGGTTTTGTCGGAGAAATCAGCCTCCGCCCTTATGCCTTCCTTGGTCAAGGCCTCCACCAGATCCAAGGCCGCTTGCTTGACCTTGGGATCCTTGTCGAATCTAATGGGTATCACCTCCACCTGTATCGGAGCCACATAGGGAGGCAAGACCAAGCCGTTGTCATCGCCATGGACCATTATCACGGCACCGATCAGACGCGTGGAGACGCCCCAGGAAGTCTGCCAGGGGGTCTCCTGCTTGTTGTTGCTATCGAGGAACTTGATGCCGAAATGCTGGCAGAAGCCCTGTCCGAAGAAGTGGGAAGTGCCGGATTGGAGGGCCTGGCCATCCTTCATTATGGCCTCGACGGTATAAGTGGCCTCCGCGCCCGCGAATTTCTCCTTCTCGGTCTTCTTGCCGGTCTCGAAGGGAATGGCCAATACCTCTCGTCCAAGCCGCTCATAGAGCTTAAGCTGACCCAAGGTCTCATCCAAAGCCTCTTCCTTGGTAGCATGCAGGGTATGGCCTTCCTGCCAAAGGAATTCCGCTCCCCTAAGGAAGGGCCTGGTGGTCTTCTCCCACCTGACGACCGAGCACCACTGGTTGTCCTTTACAGGCAGATCCCTGAAGGAATGGACGATGTCCTTGAAGTAATCGCAGAAAAGGACCTCGGAGGTTGGCCTGACGTACATCTTCTCGGTCAGCGGCTTGTCGCCGCCGATGGTCACGACCGCACACTCGGGTGCAAAGCCTTTGACGTGTTCCTTTTCTTCATCCATCAAGGACTCGGGTATCAAAAGCGGAAGGTAGACGTCATGGTGGCCGGTCTTCTTGAATTCGCCATCAAGCCAATTGCGGACCAGTTCCCAGATCGCATAGCCATAAGGCCTATAGACGATGAAGCCCTTGGCCCTGGCATAGTCCATCAATCCCGCCTTGAGGCAAATGTCGGTATACCATTGCGAGAAGTTTTCTTCCTGACTTGTTATGCTTTCGTTCTTGTTAACGTTCTTGGTCATTTTTTCTTTCCTGTTAAACTTTCAAAGAAGTTTTGACTCACATATTGTAGTCCCGCCAAGCAAGTTAGAAACGCTGGAGGACATGGCTTTGGTTAAGTCTGACGATCAAGGCCTTGCCATCGGAGTCGAGGGTCTCGGGATAGGAACTGGGTGGGCAAAGGGCGGGAGAATAGGCATAATCGACACCATAGGCCTTGACGAAATAGCACTCGTCCTCGCTCATCAGGCCATTGACGGCAATGGGCTTGCCGTATTTCCTGAGGGAATTGATGGTAACCAGGGTATTTAGTCTGTCATCGGCGGTCCATACCGGACCCGGGCTCCTCTTTATTATCAAGCCCGAGAACATCTTCACCGTCTTGTCGTCCAGCCCCCCCGTCCCGTCAAGCATGAGGTAGACTCCAATGCCCAGTCTGCCGATAGTTTGCAGTATTTCCTGGAGTTTAGGCCCCTCGTAGATCGCGATGTCCTTTTCAAAGAAGGCCAGCGACAACTTGATGTTGCTCGGCCATTTGGCATTGAACTGACTTAGGGTGTCGACATAAGCCAAACGCATCGGAACAAGGATGTTCTTGGATGCGGCGGTGTAATTGGCTCGGGCCATGACATCTTTGATCACCCTGTTTGCAAGATCCTTCAGCAACCCATACCGCCAGGCACTTCCAAGGAAATCATCGATGCTGTTGCCGCCCAATTCATAGCCGAAGGGAATCACCTTAAGCTCATAGAGAACCGGAAAGCCATTGATGAGATTGAAAATGGGCTTGTAATAGATTCGCCACATATCCTTGGTGATAATCTTCTTAATCGCCGTCACCCGATTGTCCTGGACCGAGGAGAGCTTTAGCGAGGAATCGAAGATTGGAGGAAGTCCCTTCCCCGAATCCCCCTCCGATGCCTCCTGACTCTCGTTGACATAATCGCGCAAGACTTTGATGGAAGTGTTTTCCCTATGGCAGGAAAGGCCAATCTTAATCGAATAATGGTCTTCGAGGCCATTGGCGAGAAGAAAGCTTAGGACCATTTCCCTGATGTCCGCTCCGGTCCTCTTGGCATTCTCGTCGCTGAATTCACGGAAGGAGATGAAAAGCATCGAGAGATTGTCCAAAAGCACTATGTAGCCATCCTTGCAAAACAGATGTTCGGCGAGGCGATCGGCAAGGAGGGTCATTATGTAATCCTTTTGGGATTTCTCGGAAACGAAGCGAATGCTTTGGGGGTTGGGAACCAAACCCACATAGAAGAACCAGGTAAGGCGTTTGCGTGAAAGTATCCCCCTAAAGCGCCTAAGGTAATCACCGTAGGTAAGGAAATGGTGGCGGATGTCGCCGCTTGAAGAATATTTTGCCAAGGAGATGTTGGGTAGTATGCGTGATTCGAAGTGGACTATTCCCTTTTCCCTATTGATGTTGGTCACTATCAAAAGGATTTCCTTCTTCTGGCGGTGGAAATTGAAAAAGGCCGAGGTGCGGTAGTAGAGGGGGGCGGAATTCGCCTTCAGCAAGGCATTGAGCCAATCCGCTACCCTCCTGCCTTCGCCAATGCCCTTGCCGAAGTCAAACTGCTTCGCAAAGTCCGAGAGATCGCTGGTCTTTAACGAACCCATGTCCTTGCTGTCGAACCCGGTTATTTTCCCAACCCGCGAATCGAAGTAATAATAGCGGACGTTCGCATCATGCCTGTTAAGGAAATGACGGGTGGGATTGGAAAGCAACGTCCAGGTGATCAGGACGGTGACGACGATGAATCCCACTATGGTGGGAAGCAAAGTAAACAAAAGCATGACTCCCGCGTCGTTCATCTTTGCATCCTCTCTATGAATTAGGCATCCTAAGCCTATCTTCTTTGCCTTACAAATTATAGTGGCGTTGCCATGGCCCTTCAACAAACAGCCTCTTTTATATTGCAACCTTAACCGTAGGTTGCTAAAATACACTTCGCTGTCATGCTTACTTAGCTCAGTTGGTAGAGCTCCCGGCCGTTAACCGGGCGGTCGTAAGTTCGAGTCTTACAGTAAGCGCCACTTAGATAAACAGTTCGATAAGGCCAACCCCCCAAAGGGTTGGCTTTTTTGCTGCATGAATCGTTTTCTTGTCTGAGCGGTTTCCCAAAGCCGAAAATGCAAGCGGAAACCTGCCTGATCCCATAGATATGGGAGGAAGAAACGAATGCAACATTACAATAACCGGTGCTGAGTGCCTTTCTTGCGACAAGGCCTTTCATGATGGCTGTTTTAAGGGTCGGCCTATTTCAGGCAATTGTCGAAAATCTAGGGTATCTCAATGGCTTATCCTGTCGATTCAAAAAGTGGGTCATTGGTCAACTGACCATCTTGGTGATGTATTCTTCCATCTCCTTTTCCTTGATGGAATTCAACTTTGAGGCAAATTTATAGAGGGTATTGGATATCGCCCCGGCGTAGAACGACCCCACCAACTCCTTGGGAACGTCAAGGCCCACCTTCGATCCGAACTTTTCGGCGGCATCCTCCAACACTTTCTCTATGAACCCCGCCAGCGTCCAATAGAAGGTGCGCGATTTGTCGTTGGCCACCACTTCCTTCAGCTGGTTGGACACATTGTAGAAAAAGCCGACCACTTCCCTGATGCAAAAGCCATATATCTCCTTCACGTCGTGATGGGTGGCGATGAATTTGGTTATGGGGACACGCATTTGGTCAATACGCCTGGTGAAGATGAAGGACAAAAGATCATTCTTGTCAGCAAAATTGTTGTAGAAGGTCAATTTGCTTACCATGGCCGTATCGGCTATTTCCTTTATCGTTATGTCGGAGAAGTTCTTCTTCGTAAGAAGATATTCAAGGGCGTCCCCAAGATCTCTCTTGCTTCTCAAGACCCGCGGATCCTCTCTCCTCAGTGATGTTTTTCCCTCAACTTTGCCTGCTCTCATTTCATTTCTCCTCGGAAGGAAATCATGCCTTTATTTATTTACGAACGTATATATAATACACAAGTGTAAACTTTCTATGCAACAGTATTAAAGCTAAAACCAATGGATAGAATCGCTATTAATGATCTGACCAAGGACTATGGACAGGGAAGAGGTATCTTCGGGGTATCCTTTTCGGTACATAAAGGTGAATGCTTTGGCTTTCTGGGTCCTAACGGGGCAGGCAAGTCCACAACCATTCGCCATTTGATGGGCTTCTCGACTCCCGACAAAGGCTACGCGGCCATAGACGGGGTGGTAACGGTCAAGGATCGGAGCAAGGCGCTGGAAAACGTAGGCTACCTTCCCGGGGAGATCTCCTTGCCAGGGGCTTTGACGGGCCGGGAATTCATAAAGGAACAAAGCGAACTAAAGGGGCTTTCCGATTATGCTTTCGCCGATTGGCTAACGGCCTTGTTTCAGCTTGACACTTCCCTAAGATGTAAGGACATGAGCATGGGGATGAAGCGCAAACTGACCATCGTGGTGGCCTTCATGTCAGACCCCGACATTTTGGTAATGGACGAGCCTTCTTCGGGTCTCGACCCCAAAATGCAGGAGGTATTTATCGAATTGGTAAAGGCGGAAAAGAAGCGTGGAAAGACAATCCTTATGTCATCGCATATATTCAGCGAGATAGATTCCTGCTGCGACAGGATAGCAGTCATAAAGGATGGAAAAATAGTCTCCATAATCGATTCGGACGTCATCAAGCATAATGAGAAGAAGAACTATCGCCTGAGATTCAAGAACCGGAAAGACTACGACGCCTTCGCAAACAGCCAGGAGGGCAAAAGCAAGGCCGTGGATAGGGACGAAAAGGATCTTGCGATGATAGTAAACGTCGAGGACGAGGACATAAACACGTTCCTGATGTCGTTGAAGGGCCTGGCCATCGACGACCTCTCGGAAATAAAGCTGACCTTGGAAGACTATTTCATGAGTTTCTACAAAGAAGACCGGACCTTTGGAGGACTATGACCATGGCCAGCGAAATAACAGTCAGTCACGTAACCAAGGACTACGGTCAAGAACGTGGCAATTTCGGCATCGATTTTTCGATAGCCCCCGGGGAGGCCTTCGGTCTCGTCGGCGAAAACGGAGCCGGGAAAACCACTTTGATAAGACAGATGATGGGGTTCGTAAGACCGGACAGGGGAAAGATAACCATTGACGGCCTGGATTCGTATAGGCAGGCTTATCTCACCAAGAACCTGATCGGCTATGTCCCTGGCGAGATCAACTTTCCCGACATAAAGACCGGGAGCGAATTTCTGAAGACATACGGAAAGATGAAGGGGGCAGCCAACACGAGATTGGCTGATTCCCTGATAAAGCGGCTTCAGCTGGATATAAGGGCCTATCCCAAAAGGATGAGCAAGGGCATGAAGCAGAAAACGGCAATAGTCCTTGCCCTGGTGGCTAACCCAAAAATCTTGATAATGGACGAGCCTACCACCGGTCTCGATCCTTTGATGAGAGATGAGTTTCTGAAGATAATGGCCGAGGAAAAGCAAGAGGGAAAGACGATAGTGATGTCTTCCAACACCTACGAGGAACTCGAGGCGGTATGCGACAGGGTGGCATTGATAAGCAAAGGCCGTTTGCTCGACATCGCCGATCTCAAGGCCATAAGGAAGCGGAACGAGAGGGATTTCAAGATCGAATTCAAGGCGGAAGGGGATTACCGGTCTTTCAAGGCCTCTTCTCCTTTTGCCATCATAAGGGATCAACCCGTCTATTGCCAGGTAACCGTCAGGGTTCCCAAAGACAGGATCGGGACCTTCGTCGAAGACCTCCAAACCAAGAATCTCAAGTTTATGTCTGAGCAGCCATACGATCTTGAAACCTACTTCAAGGAAAGGAGAAAGGACAGCCTATGAAAAAAGACGATGGAAAAATAGCCAATTCCCTCTATACGGAAACCGGTGAACTGAACATACCCGAAGGGGTAAAGAAGGACGCCAAGCCGCATCGCTTCAGGATCCTCTCGCCTGCCATTTTCCTCGAGAGCCTCAAGAGCAACTATGTCGCTTGGTCCGTCACCTCCATCGGAAACGCGATATTGATAGTCTTGGTCATTCTCATCATGTCCACGCTTTCCATCAACGCCACCAAGGACGCAATGAACAACCTCTTCTCCAATGCCCATACCGAATCGGAGATCAAGACAAGCGCCATTGCCGAATACCTGGGCTACTCGGAAGGGCTGGAATACTTCGAGGGCGATGGCAAGACGGCTGCGGACCAGGCTTCGAACATCTATGGATTGACATCGGGAATATACGACTTGTTGGGCGATGACCAAATCGTGAATGACAAGTTCAACGAATTGGAAGGTGTTTATGATGTCGCCTACAAATATGCCATAGGGAGTGACTCCCAAAAGCAGTCGGTGGCCAAGGTGGCTGTCCTAAGCGCCTATGACCTATATGCCGAAACCTCCTCAGGCCTTACCGATTCGCAAAAAGCCGTAGGCCACAACATAGTTGGCAATTATTTCAACCTTTATCCCGAAAGCAAGGACCTTCCAAATATCGACATACTAGAGAATGACCAGGTCATTCCCCAGGCCGTGTATGACTACGTCGCTTCACAGGAGGAATACACGCAGGCGATGGCATCGGCCATGGAGACCCAGGCCAAGGAATCAATCGTCGATTTCAACGATGGGGTAGGCGAGAGCGCTTCGGCCATCGCCAGGGGAAGCGATACCGTTGCCGCGTTGGCTCAAACGGGGTATTCAGACCCGGCCAAGGATTTTGGCACCGCGCTTCTGACTTCCTACTATGACGATCCCGTTTCCTTCGACAACAATACCGTCTCAAGCGGTGAGCAAATCGGATACCGCGACAATGCCCTGATAGGGGCCATCGTCGATGCGGTAAAGGCCGATGTGGAGGAGATGGCCTACTGGCAGGAGCTCCCCACTTTCGCAGTGCCTTATCTGACCAATGAACTCGGCGAGCCTGTCTACTACGTCAGAACTACCGATTCAAAGGGAGACGTCGTGACCACCGAAGTCGTGATAACAACTTATGACACTTCCAAGCTGATCCCCATCGCGAAGGATATGCAGCTTACATCCAACCTTTTGGAGAAGCAGCACAAAAAGGAGCTGACGGGTGTGGATTATACCGACAGCGAGAAGGCCGATGCCAACACCAAAGCCGCAGCAGACGCTTCGGAAGCCAGCGCAAAGGTCCAGACTTTCCTGGAAAAATATGCTGTTTCCAAGGATGAAGATGGAAGTTCTCCCTATTACGATTCCTCCACGGATTCGGTAAACACCGATGCCGTCTTGTCATACGTGGCAGCCGACCTTGAAAAAGAAGCTACCGAACAGCTCTTGGAGGAATTCGGCGAGACCAGTCTGGCAAACATCACCAAGGACAAATACGATATCGATGGTCAAGCGACAATAGAGACCATAAACGGCTATGTCTATGGTTCTGTGGCCTCCTTTGGGGCCTATTACCAAAGCGGGATAAGCCAGGGTTGGGACGATAGCACGGCGCTTTTCTATTCCCTGGTGAATTCGACGACCGGGCAAACGGATCTCCTTCCGGAGAAGTCGCTGACGGGCCTTGAGGAACTTGGCACCATGAACACCTATGGCATAATCGTTGGTCACATCTTCTTCGGCCTGGCAGGCCTATTGCTCCCTATCGTGTACACCATCGTGACGGCCAACTCCCTCATCGCCGAGAAGGTGGAGTCTGGTTCTTTGGCCTTCACCTTGTCAACGCCGGTGAAGCGGACAACCGTGGTGTTCTCGGACATGGCCTATATGCTCTATGCGGAGACGGCCATGTACTTGGTCTTGGCCCTCGGTTCGATAATTGCCAGGGCCGTGGGAATCGCCACGGGCTCAACGGATTTGATTTCGTCTTTGCCCATCGCGATGCTTCTGGAATACATATTCGGTTCCTATATGGTAATGATTGCGGTCTCCGGCATTTGCTTCTGCGCTTCGGCCATCTTCAACAAGACCCGGTATTCGATGGGCGTTGGCGGGGGCATCCCGATCTTCTCCCTCGTCGCCGCAATCATGGGCTTGTTCGGCAGCGAGGCCATGCCTTCCACCATCAGGATCGATGCCATGGGATACTTCAACTACGTCAGCATAATGTCCCTGTTCGATGCCGAGGCGGTGACTGATGGGAATCTGGCGCTGTTCTTCTATAAGCTATTGGGCCTGCTGGCCATTGCCGTTTTGGCTTACGGTACAGGCATATTCGTGTTCGACAAGAAGGACTTGCCCCTGTAGATGAGACCTATGGAGTTGGATTTTGCCGGCATTGTGTATAGAATAGTGAAGCCGTTTTGATGTCGGCTGGCCCGTTGGAGAAGCGGTTAACTCATATCCCTTTCAAGGATACATTCGCCAGTTCGAACCTGGCACGGGTCACCAAACAGTAAACAAACCCTCGAAAGAGGGCTTTTTATTTGCCCTTCTTTGCCTTGGCGACGTAAACAGACGAAAGCGCCACCTGCATGACTCCGGCCGAGGCCACCCAGGCCAAAGCCAGATAGTAGCCCCAGGTGAACGTGAACCCAACGTCAACCATGGTGAATAGGCCATCCGCCAGGACTATCAGGGCCATGGAAAGCAAGAACAGGAATGAATAGGCCTTCATCTCGCCAACCCCGCCTTTTCCCTCGTAGATTATCAAAAGCGCCCAAAAGGAGAAGATGACCAAAGCCAGTACGACCAAGAGCAAGAGTAGGACCATATAGGGAAGCGAATTCATCAGGCCGTAACCCGATAGATTCACATTCTCGCCAGAAGGGGCGAAGGGCAAAAGCCACAGCGGGAAATAGAGAACAAGCCACCCCAACGACGGCAAAAGGGCAAAGAAAAGATTTTGGTTTTTCGCTTTCATTTGACCGACCTCTTTAAGGTTTCAGAGCACCAACAGCAAGCCGATGCCGGCTGCTTCCAATAGGATACCGACATAAGCGTACTTCATGAAGCCCCCGTAGCTCAATCTGACGTCGTTCTCCTTGACTATGCGCATGAACATCAAGGTCGAAAGGGAACCGGCTGGGGTGATGAGGGCGCAAAGGTTTGAGGAAAGGATGGCGGCATAGACACTGGTAAGGCCCGCTCCCCCAGCATTGATTATGTCGGCGAACAGCAACGACATAGGGACGTTATTCACCAAATTGGCGGCAATCATGCTCGAGAAGCCATAGACCCAAGGTTGGCTGGCCAAGGGCAGGGAGGCCAGGGCCTTCCCTACCTCTCTTAAGAGTCCCACCTCCTGGAGGGCCGAGACCAAGACGAACATCGAAGACAGGAAGGGGATGAACTCATAAGGCAATCCCTTTAGGGGCTTAAGGATATATTCACGGTCTTTCTTCTTCGCCAAGACGTAGATGCTTCCCACGACCAAATCCAAAAGGGCGAAGCCAAGGGTAATCAGATACATTTCCAGATGAATGTAGTTGCTCACAACAAGGAACAAGGTACAGATGGCCAGGACCGAAAGGCCCAAGGCCAAGAGGAATCTGTCCTTGATGGGGGCCAATTCGACTTTATCGTCTATAGGCTTTCGCAAAGCCGGCCAGAAAGACGCAAGCAAGGCAACGTAGAGCAACACCATCAATATCAAGGCTACAGGCGTAAGGCGGACAAGGTAGTCAAGATAGGTTATGCCAAAGAAGGAGCCAAGATATAGATTCGAGACATTGCTGGTCAGGAAAGTGGAAGACAAAGTGTTAAGGGCGAAGCATTCCATTATCAAATAGGGGATGGGATTGGCCTTTGAGGCCTTGGCGAAGTAGATCACTATCGGAGTGGTGATTATTATCACGTCGTTGTTCGTCAGCATCGTGATCAGCGAAAAGAGGAAGTAGAGCAGGGTGAAAATGACGAATTGGTTCCCGTGACCGATCTTTGCGGCCCGCGTGGCCAAGAAGTCGAACAGGCCTGCGCTATCGAGGAATTTGGAAATGAATGTTATGGAAATGAAAAGCGTGATTATCTTCAGCGGATTTGTCGAATCGTCACTGGCAAAAATAGCCAATATCCTTGTCGCATACTCACGGTCGACCATCAAGATGACCGCCGCAAATAGCAGGGTTATCATCCAATAGGTTCCGAAATCGCGATGTCCGATGCTTATGGAGGGGAAAAGGAAGAAAGAGAGAAGCATAAGCATTATGGCAAGAACAAAAATTACTATCGTTACTTCCATATAATGAGACCTTGTGATTTTAGCACTTGGATAAGGCTCGGCTTCAAATTCAGGCATTCCCCTTTGTCTAATTAGGTTGCTAAGGTTATTTACAATAATTGCCTTTAGGGTGTTTATTACATACGTGTTTCGTTTTACCTAACATTATGAAGCGAAAAGCTTTCCGTAAAGGTTTAAAATAGGAGACGAATCCCAAGGAGACAAACAATGTCAGCAAGCAGTGAAAAATACGACGAATGGTCCGAAAACTACGACCAATACGTTGAGGAGGCCGAAAAGAAGGGCCATTTTCCCTTTGCCGGTCATTCGGTTGTCCTGGAGACCATCAAGAAAACGATAAAGACCTATTCAAAGGGCGGATCGATACTGGATTTGGGAAGTGGCACCGGCATGCTGGACCGGGATTTGGCCGCATCTGGCTATGAAGTCACGGGAGTGGACTTCTCACCGAAGATGGTCGAGATTGCCAAGGCCAACGCTCCGGCTGCCACCTTTTATGAGTTCGACCTTTCCAAGGGGGTCCTTCCCGAAGAGATAAAGGACAAGAAGTTCAAGTTCATCGTATCGTCCTATCTTTTTCACTCCCTTCCCAAAGAGGGAAGGATCGCATTCATCAAATCCTTGCGCAAGGAGAATCTCGAAGACGACGGTTTGATCCTTTTGGGAGACGTCGCTTTCCAAAACGAGACCGAATTGGAGGCTTGCAAATCCTCAGCCGGAAGCACCTGGCGTACCGATGCCGACTACCCCGTATACGATGAGTTTAGGAAAGAAATACCCGGCTTGGTCTTCCAAAAGATATCCTTCTGTGCCGGCATCATGGCCCTGGCCAAGAATGAGCCCGAAGTAACCGAGAAAGCCAAGGAAGGTAATGAGGCAGAGGAAGAGAGCCAATCAGAGTCATCCCCAAAGGAGGAGGAAAAGGGCGCTCCGGATGGACAGGAAAAGGCCACAGACGAGCAGATGAATGAGGAAAGCGATCCCTCACTGAAAGAATATTCACCAGAGGAGATCGAAAAATGGGAAAGGGTAAGGGACATACCCGGAGAAACCATAATCTCCTTCGGAACCAATTTCTATCAAGCCATCTCCCCCTATGAGAAGGAGGTAGTGGCAAACTGGTCGCTCTTGGCCGAAAACCTCCAAAACCTTTTCGGAGGCACTTTCACGAACAACGATCTGTTGGTCTTCAGGACCCAGGCCCTGACCACTTACGTAAAGGTTAACCAAGTTCTCCCACGAAACGAGAAGGAAACCGATTGGGTCTGCCGGCTTTTCGCTGCCGGATTCCTCCACAATAGATTCCCTGGTGACAAGATAGACACGAATCTATATGGCCTTTATCTAGGCTTGATGAACGATCTCAAAGTGGTATTCAACGAATTAGCCAAGGAATACGGTAACGACATAGCGGCCGTGAGAAAGGATCTGGCCAACCCTTCAGGAACCAAGGTCGCAAATGCCCTGACCATAGGCCTCGTGGAGAGAAAGAGGCGCTAAGCCAAGACCTTAAGGCCGTGGCTCTCCCTGATGGCCTTCAACAGGTTCAGGCCTTTTCCGCTTTCGCCTTTATGGAATCTAGCCGTGGTCAAAAAACCGTCAATGGTTCCATAGTGAAGCCTGGTCTTTTTCCCGCCGATGTTCTCCCAGAGTTCGGCCGTATCACCATCATGCGGATATACGACTTCGAAAACCGAATCGGCAAATCCGAACTCGAGGGTGAAACCACTCACAATCGCCAGGGCAATCATCGGGAACGACAAATCCGTTTCCAATTGTCGCTGCATCTCTAGGGGTGTGGTAATCGCCGGCCTAAGAATGCCTTTCCCATCCCGTCTGTCAAACCAAAACCAATTGTCGGAGAGCAAGCCAAAGGCGACTTTGCCAACATGCGCGGCCAGTCTGTGATCCTTTCCTTTCAAAAATGCCAAAAGCACCTGAAAAGGATTGTCAGTTCCATCGGCATTGGAACCGAAATATTCAATGAAAGCATCTTCTTTGTTTTCCACGGTGTCTTTGTCTTCGTGTCCGGCGTTCAGGTTAGACTTGAGCCACAGGAACTCCCGTATTGTTTCCTGGGCCAGGAACCGCTTGCAATTCAAGGACCATGAAGATGCACTGCTAATGAGTCTACCCTTAAGCCTTGCCGCCTTGGCTTCCAAATCCACACCCCATTTGGCGTCGCTTTCCCGGAGGCGATCCTCCTCATAGAGCCCGTTGGGCCGTGCGATTCCCAACCGACCCAAAGAGTCCAGGAAAGACATGGCGGTCTTATAGCCCCAGTCGAATTGGGAAACACCATCCTTGGCCACATGGTTTCTCCAAGCCAAAGTCAGTGAAGGGTCCTCGCTTTCCCATATGCCGTATTTGAAGCCGTTGGGAATGACATCCATCCGCGAAAGGAAATGCTGGAAGTGGCCATTGGGATCGTCATCGCCTTGGTCGATCCCCAGCAGTGCCAATTCCAGGGCCAAATATAGTTGCTCTTCGTTCATAGCGGGATCCTCACCAAAAACTCTGTGCTTTTGCCGTATACGGTCTTTAAGGAAATGGTGCAGCCATTCTTTTCGCATATGGCTTTGCATATGGCCAGACCGAGGCCAGTGCCGGGAATAGGGCCAGCTCTTTGCGCAGCAGTTCGGAAGAACCTGTCGAACATCCGGTTCTTCTCCTCGTCCTTGATGGTGCAACCGGAATTGAGGAAGGAACAAATGGCAACGTTTTTGAAAACCAAAAGCGAGACCTTTATTTTCTTGTCCTTATCGACATATTTAATGGCATCGTCAATCAGTTGCTCGAAGACCTTTCGCATCCCATTACCATTCAAGAGGGCAAAGACATTGCGGCTTAGGCCCGAGTAGTCGAATGAAATGCCCTTCTCATAGCAGACCGCATCGAAAGAAAGACAACAATCCAAGAGAAGCGAGGAGACATCGATACGGGTCTTGGCCAAGTTCTTGCTGTCGAAAGCCGTAAGTTGAACCATTCCGTTCACCATATCGGAAAGCCTTAACGATTCCTTGTCGATATCGTCCAACCAGCGATTGCTCACCTGGTTTTGCTCTTTGAGGACATCGACATCAGCACTGATGATGGAAATCGGCGTCTTAAGTTCATGGGAGGCATCGGCGACAAATTCGCGCTGACTCGTCAAAGACGCCACAACCGGCTCGAATACCTTTTTGCTAAAGAGAAACGCCGCTGCCACCAGGAATATGAAGCACCCAAACACCGACAAGGACCCCATCAAGATTGTCGAGAATATTATGTTCTCCTGGGGTGCAAAATATTTTCCCGCCAGGAAGACCGATTCGCCGTCGTGGGACGACTGGGAAACCATTAGAAACGAATGCGAGACCCCTTCCCCAATCGTGAAGAACTTGTAGTTTTCCTTAGAATCAGCAAAGAAGTTGACTTTCAGATTGTCCCCGGAAAGATACCACTCTATTTCGCCCTGATCGACAAGTCCGTCATCCAACGCGCTCTTCGGCACGGCCACCACAAAATAATCATTGCTTTTGTAAGGACTCTCCTTGACGTCCAATCCATCCTCAATCAAATTGTCGACCTTCACAATCAATTGGGAGAGAGCCGAAGTCGAATAATTGTACTGCGTGAAATAAGTATAGATGGGGCTAATGACCGAGACCAAAATACCCATGACCAAAATGGCAATCACCACAAAGGTCATGAATATCTGCCTGGCCTTGTGAAGGCTCTTTTTCTCTTCCTCAGGCAGCTGGTATTTCCAGTTCTTTCTCTTTTCACTCATTTTTTTCCCAATAACCGGTATCCCGAGCCGCGCATAGCCTTTATTTCCGTGGAGCAACCCAAGGCCTTTAGCTTCTTACGCAAAAAGCTGGCGTAGACCTCCACCCCGTTATACATATTGGGGCCATCGTAACCCCAAACCTTGTTGTCCAGGAAGTCTCGCTTCACAAGGCCTCCTTGGGCATCGATCAAGGCCTTCATCAATTCATACTCTCGCAATGTCAAGGATATTCTGGAATCCTGCTTTACAAGCTCATGAGTCGAGGTATCCAACTTTATGTCTCCATATGAAATCACTTTGGGCTCTATATCGCCTTTGCGCCTCGACAAGGCGTTTATCCTCGCCAAAAGCTCCTTGGTGTTGAATGGCTTTGTCATATAGTCATCCGCCCCGAGGGACAAGGCCTTAACCTTGTCATCGATCTCACTCTTTGCCGACACCACGATAATGGGTGTCTGAATCTTTCCTTCTCGCAGTCTCCTGATGATGGAAATGCCATCGAGAGAGGGAAGCATCAAATCCAAGACTATGGCATCGTAGCCCGGCTTGGTTGCCTCCTGGTACCCTTCTTGCCCATCGGTTTTCGAAGTGGCCATTATCCCATTCAGCCGAAACAGTTCCATCAGGGCGTCGCTTAATTCAACCGAATCTTCTATCAAGAGGATTTTCATCTTTTTTTGCCTCCGTTGCCACTGCTTATGGAGGATGGCAATCGTTATTTTAACAGTAGAGCCCCAACATTCAGTAAGAGCAAATTCGTTTCAGGTTGGATTTTAGCGGTTTTTGCGGTTTATTTCAAAATACAAAACTTTTCA
>DHEG01000011.1:0-31461 GCA_002399765.1 Caryophanales bacterium UBA4856
TAGCAATCGTAGGCGAACCTGCCGTTGTTGGTCTGAGCCTTCAAGGCCTCGACAGTGGTGTCATTCAAGCCGAGGTTCAAGATGGTATCCATCATGCCGGGCATGGAGACACGTGCGCCGGAGCGGACCGATACCAACAAAGGCTTCTTGGAACCACCGAAGTCCTTGCCGGTGATCTTCTCCAATTCCTTCAGCCTGGTCAGGATCTCCTTCTCCAGGAACGAAGGGATAGTCTCATTAGAATCGTAGTAGAGAGTGCAGGCCTCGGTAGTGATGATGAAGCCCTCAGGAATCCTTATTCCTATAGAGTGCATCTCTGCCAAGCCGGCGCCCTTGCCACCCAACAGGTTCTTTCCGAGCCCATGGGCATCCTTGAACAAGTAGACGTACTGCTTCTTGCTTGCAGCCATTTGTTTCCTCCCAAAGAATTAAGCTGACCTATGGCACACACGACAAAAAAACATGTGCCGTAAGCGCGTAAAGTATAGCATAGTAAAAGACCTAATATATTAGTCGGACCTAAGGTATACTCCAATCCCCGAAGAGACTAGAAAGCCCACTCCCCAGCCTTGAAAACCGTGGTCTTCTTCCCTTCCTCGGTCTCCCCCACGATCGTAAGGTCCTCACTGCCGATGGGAAGATGGAAGCGAAGCCTGGACTGGTTAAGGCCATGGGACCTGAGCTCGGTGGCATCCATGTTGATGCCATCCTCGAAACATTCCGGATCGGAATTGCCCAAGGCGATGGTGACCGCGCTGGCCGCATCCAGGATGCAGTTCCCAAATGGATCGTCCTTGAGTCTGGCCAAAGACAAGGACTTGCTGACCAAACTCACTTCCCCAAGCCTGAAAGAGAAATCATCGTATTGGATGATGGGCTTGAGGCTCTCCTCGCCTTGGTCGGAACCGAAGGCAATGACCTTGCCTCCGTCGAACTTAAGCCAAATGCCAGTGATCTTGCTCCCCTGGATCCAGACCGGCTGGGTGATGTGGACCACCCCATTGGTCCCATGGGAATGAGGCGAGGTATAGACCCTTTCCGCCGGAATGGTAGCCAGGTACTTGAATCCGCTCTTCCGCTCCTCCTTATAGGCCGTATGCCATAGATGCTTGATGGGCAGGGAGACGGTGAGGTCGGTCTTGGTGGCCAAAGAGACTATGTGCAGGGACTCGAAATGGTATTTGTTCAAGACCTCGGCCTTCCTGTTTAGCTCGACTATGTGCTTGTGATAGGAAAGGGCCGGATTGCCTTCGTCCTCTATTTGGCAGATCCCGTAGATGTTCTCCCAAAGCCTGTCGTAGGACTGACTGGGGGTGAGGCTGGGATAGAGGGCCTTGGCCCAGGACTTGGTAGGGACGGGGGCATAGCAGGAGACTATGTCCCCCTTCCTGTACGAATCCAACAGCTGGCCCAGGCTATTCTCCCGGGCTTCCCTGTACAGTTTGGCCTTGTCGTTTGGCATCCTCTTGTAGGTCATGTAGCTCTCGCCCAACAGGACCAACCTGGACATGTGCTTGTTCACCTCGTCCTCAAGGCCCTGCTCCTCGTCATGGATGAGCCAAGGGATCCTGGTATCGGGC
This sequence comes from Caryophanales bacterium UBA4856, assembly GCA_002399765.1. Classification (GTDB taxonomy): domain Bacteria; phylum Bacillota_I; class Bacilli_A; order RFN20; family CAG-288; genus CAG-568. Next base: position 1,581 of record DHEG01000011.1, read on the forward strand.
GTGTTTATCAGCTCCTGACGCAAAAGGGACTGATCCGTATAGTGGACTACCACGTGCTTGACCCTGTTCTTGTAAAGCTCTCCGACCATATAGCGGACAAAGCCATACATCTCCACGTCCGCATAGATGGCCACGTCCTCCTTGGGACCGGAAGCCAAGCCCTCCTCGGCCAATAGATCGGCATACTTTTTCATCATCTTGACCTTTTGCATAGCCGCCCCCCACAAAAGACAGGCATGAAAAACAAAGAATGTTAGGTTTTTGCCTTACTTGTCTTTACTAAAGTAGCACTTTATCCAATCATTGCCCTACTGAAAGCCCTGACAAAATAAAGCTCTAGGGTAAAACCACTATTGCCATCCCCTCCTAGGAGGGTGTCATACTCTTAAGGCAAGGTATCTTCGAATGACAAAAGAACTTAAAGACAACCTGTGGCAGGACGCATATGGCAAGGACTGCCTATTGGTATTGGATAGCAAGTATCGGGACGGGAAGGCCAGCCAGGCCCTGCTGGAACTTCTCAGGCAAAGCGCCAAGTCGACGACGCCCCTCTATATAGACATAAAGGAGACAGTCTCCTCGGCCACCGTCGATCAGCTGACCAAGGGCCTTAAGAAGACCGGCTTCGACCTATTGATATCCCTGGGCTCCGGATATGTGGCTTCCCTTACCAAGGCCTTGGCCATAGCGCTTGTGTATGACGGCTCCATGGATGACTTTGCCAAGGAGAAGGTCCAACCCCTATTCAGCTTACCCTGGCTGGAGGTGATGACCGAGGGGGTGGACGGAAACGAGATATGCCCCGCGTTTGTCCTGAGCGACAAAAAGGAAAAGACCTACGTCACCATCAGGCTTAATTCATTGAGGCCCATGGACGTATTGCCATTGGACGACCAAGAGGGTTCCTTTAAGGCCCCAAGCCAAGATGACAAACTGGATCTGGTCTGCAACCTGTTGGACCTGTCCCTGTTTTCCAAAGACAAGGCCTTCGCCGCAATGGCCAAGGCCCTCCTGTCGGAACTTTGCGCAAGCAGCAAAGATGATCAGGGGCTGGATCTTAAGAAGGTAGCCCTATTGGTAGGGACCATGCTCACCCATTCCCTCGCCCCACTCCAGGTCAGATACGTGATCGCCATCCTTTTGTCAAAGTGTCCTGACATCGCCCTCAAGCAGGCCCAGGCCATTGCCCTTGGTAAGGTCATGAGGCTAGGCAAAGACGAAAGGCTTAAGGCCGCCTTGTCCACGTGGCTCGCTTCCTTAAATATCGCCGGATATCAACTTCCCAAGGAGATAGATTCAAGAATCGATAGCAAATTGGCGCAAAGGGTATAATCATCTTTGTATTTTTCACTGGAGGATATGCCAATGGCCGACGAACCAAAGAACACAGCCGTATCCGACCCCTCGATCCCCGTTCCCTCAAAGACTGCCGTCAAGATGATCGATGAACTGAAGGCCCCCAAGAAGGAACTGAGACTCAGGGACAAGAACTGGTCATGGCCCTTCTTCATATTGGTCTTGGCCTATGTCCTGACCTTGGCCATCGTGGCGGTCAGGATCTATGGCACGGGCTCCACCGGGGGGAACGTCATGTTCCTCTTGGCGACCTTGGTCGGCGGCGGGCTGGCCGGCATAATCCTCTATAACCTTGGCAAGCTGATCTTCGCCAATGCGTCCGGCTACTCCATGGACTCCTTCGATTTCTCCGGGATACACTGGGAAAAGGGCCGCAACAGGAAATGGTATTTCGTCGGCTCCGACTTCCTTGAGTTCCACTCCCACTTTGTCCCCAAGAAGGAAAAGCTCGATGCCGATCCGCTGGTTATGTCATTGGGTGGTTTGATAGTCTGGGCCATCGCCTTTGGCATCGTGTTGGCCTTGGCCTTCACCATGGACTTCTCGCTTACCGTCAAGTGGGGCTTGGTGTTCGGGGCGGCCTTGAGCGCCAGCTATCCCATCTATCAGGCCTCGCCCTTCCGGGAGGACATCGCCCCCGATATCTACGTTTTGGTCTCGACCAGGAACAGGGAGAACCGCAAGGCCTTCAACCTTCTGGCCATCAACCAGGCCAACGCCTTTGCCGACAAGGATCTGTTGGTCCCCGACTTCAAAGACTACGAGACCTATTGGAAAGCCCGGACCTTGAGGTATCTCTATCTGGACAAGCTTTACAAGGGCGAGGTGGAAGACTGCATAAAGCTGTTGTCCCAAGCCCATTACCTCTCCCCCTTGCTAAGCGACAAGGAGAAGGCCATCGCCGCGGGAGAGCGCTTGTTCATCCTGGTCCTTCTAAACGACCGCTCCGGTGCCGACAATCTCTTCATAATGCTCCCCAAGAGCATCAAGGTCGAACTGGTCAGGGCCAGTGACCTTAGCCAGGCCCGGAGTGCCTTCATCGTCTCCGGCTTGATCCTGGACAGGAGCGATGCCTCAAACGAGCTGGTCACCTTCTTCAAGACCAACCTTCCCTCCACCTCAAAGTCCATCAAGGTCTCAAAGGAGAAACAATACTTCACCCTGGCCTATGACAAGGTCAAGGAGCTCAATCCCAACTTCAAGTTGCCCCAGATGTAGGCCTGAGATAAGCCAATGGCAAAGCCAGGTTCGAAGACCTGGCTTTTCTTGTTGTCCCAGGGTCCTATCAGGTTGCCCCCAAAAGGGGTTGAGAGTATATTATTCAACGCATTCCGGGCCTTTCGGTTCGGTCTACTCACATATAGAGGTAATTCAGGATTATGGGAAGAGCACATGAAGTAAGAGCCAAGAAAATGGCTGCAACCAACGCTGCCAAATCAGCGCTTTACAACCGGGCCAGCAAGGAGATCTACCTTGCGGCCAAATCAGGCGTCCCAGACCCGAGTTCCAACCTATCGCTGAGAGCAGCCATCGAAAAATACAAAGGCCAGGGCGTAACCAGGGATGTCATCGACAGGGCCATCAAGAAGGCGCAAGGCGCCGATGCCTCCACTTACGTAAGCGGCCGCTACGAAGGCTATGGACCCGGTGGCATAGCCCTGATAGTCGACACCCTGTCCGACAACGACAAGAGGGCCTTCGCCAACGTCAGGGCCGTATTCACCCATAAAGGTGGCCATATCGGAAACACCGGTTCGGTCACCTTCATGTTCCAGCAACTCGGCGACTTCATCTTCGAGGGCAAGAAAGAGGACGTGGAGAAATACGCCGATGCCTTGATACTGGAAGACGTCGACCTCAAGAACGCGTCCTATGACGACGAGGACGAGACCGTGGAGGTCACCGTCGGCTTCAAGGACTTCAACAAGGCCCACGATGTCTTGGAGCAACAGGGCGTAACCGAGTTCCTCAAGTCCGAAATCGCCATGGTCCCCAACGAGAAGAAGCATGTCGAAGGCGATGACAGGACCAAGCTCATCAACTTCGTCAACGCCCTCAACTCATTGGAGGATGTCCAAAACGTCTATACCGATGCCGACTTCGACGTCAACAATGCCGAGCCCGAGGAAGAAGAGAAGAAGTAGATACCCCAGGCAGACGACAGCAAAAGCCCAGGATCGTTTCCTGGGCTTTTTGTTGTCGGCAATATGTATGGCTTGGCGGCTCAATCGACATTGGAGATCAAGAGGATGACGCCATCGACCAAAGACCAGATATAGCCGATGCCGATGAAGGCCAAAAGTAGTTCGGCCACCCCTATTCCGATATCGCCTAGGTAGAGGCGTCCAAGGCCGGGGAAGAGGATGTTCAAAAGGCCGCCGATCACATAGAGGCGACCCAGGTCATTGGCCCGGTTGACGTTTTGGGCTCCATGGGTGCGCGCACTAGACTCGCCGGAAGTGGTGGCATCGAAGACCCCCACCGATGGACCCTCCTTCAGCCTGGCCCCGCACTTAGGGCAATAGTTGGCGTTGGCATCATCGATCTTGGCTCCACATTTAGGACAGAACATACAGTCCTCCTTTCCTCTCAAAATCCATGATAAGTATATGCCTGTGGTATCATTTTTAGGATTGGAAAGGACCAGGCCATGAAAGACAGGATAAGGAAATTCACTTGGACGCAATGGGTCGGCATGGTATGCGAACTGTTCTTCGGCCTCCTTTTGCTCCTCATGGCCATCATGTGGTCCATCGACATGGCCAAGGGTCTGGCCTTCTTCACCGACTACGATGGCAATGCCCTTATGGCCTATGAATGGGTCGTAATGGCAATCTTCTACATCCTGGCAGTTTGCCTTTTTGGAATCCTCGTCTTCGAGTTCTTCTTCATGGAACTGGGCAAGGAAAAGAAGGAAGCCCCTGACCGTGAGATGATCGACGGGAAGATCGTGGAGATGAAGACCCACAAGACCGACAAGAAGTGAATTAGTAAAATTAGTAGTAGCATTCCATAAAATATGAAGCAGCACTACAAAAAAATACTAAATGGCTTTTTTACTAAGGCCTTTAGGATTTAACTACAAAATATATAAAGATTCGCCCAAAAATATACATTAATTATATACAACTTATATTCTCTTTATCCTATACCTGAAGTCATGCAAGGCGACGGCTATGGCGGTAGTGAGATTAAGGCTATCGACTTCGTCCGACTCCTCGATCCTTATGGAATTCTCGTTGAATAAATCCCTAGGCAATCCCGAAGCCTCGTTGCCAAAGACCAAGGCTATCGGTTTGTTGGGTATCTGGTTTACTGACGAGAGGACATTGTCAGTCTGCAATACGAAAGGATAGTAGTCATGGGGATAGGCCTTTAGGTAAGCCTCAAAGGATGGGAAGGCCTGCTTCCTCACCGAGAAGAAGGCTCCCATCGAAGCCCTGACGGCCTTGGGATTAAGCCAATCGGCACAGGGGGTTATCAAGGCCAGATCCTTGAAGCCGAAGGCCAACATGGTCCGCATGGCATTGCCGACGTTTCCCATATCCTGGGGATTGACCATGACCACATGATCGGTACTGGGAAGCAATTCATCCTCATGGGTCTTGAAGACACCTATGACATGGTCGTTGCCCTTTTCCCCTAACTTTGATACAGCCTTTGAAGAAACGACTATCAGATCCTTGGGGACCAAGGACTCGATCTTCTTGTACCCTTCAGTCTCCACTGCCTCTTCGCTAACGTAAATCCTCTCCACTTCGTCCTTTTGGTGTTCCAAAAGACATATGGTAGGGAAGAAACCCTCCGTATAGGAATAGCCGCAGCCTTTCTTGTATTGGTTTGTCATTAAGGATGATTTTAGTTTCTATTCAAAAGATTGGCATTTATTTTCATCGATAGCAATATATGTAATACATTGAACTACACAAAACTGTGTAATACAATGTAATACGAAAGGAGAACTACGATATGAGTTTCTCAATCAGGCTCAATCCCAAGGAAGAGAAAATAGCCAAAGAATATGCCAAGATAAACGGCATGTCCTTGGGCGAGGCTTTTAAGAAAGCTTTGTTTGAGAAGATAGAAGATGAGTACGACATTGAAGTCGGCGAGAAAGCCTATTCCAATTATCTAAAGAATCCCCAAACCGTTTCCTTGAGAGAAATCGAAGAGAAGCTTAAATAGATGGGCTTCGCCGTAAAGTTCTCCCTAGATGCCGCGAAAGAGATTGAATCAATGGATAGGGGCACGGCAAAGTTCATACTCGGCTGGATAGATAAAAATTTGGCTGGTATAGAGGATCCGTTTTCAAGAGGAAAGGCTTTGTCCGGCAATCTTGCAAAGCTTTGGCGCTACCGAATTGGTGACTATAGGCTTATCACAAAGATTGAAAAAAAGGAATTGATAATCCTTGCAATAGATGTTGGTCATAGATCGACTGTTTAAAAAGCTTAGAGATTGATTTATGTAAACTAGGCACTAAGTCTATAGGTGCCTGTTTTTTCTATAAATGGGTTTTTGGATCTCTGTACGAAAAAAGCCATGGTTTCCCATGGCTACCATGCAAGCTTATCGTCTACTTGTCGTCAACGAAGGGCAGAAGCGCCATGAATCTGGCGTTCTTGACAGCCTTGGCAAGCATCCTCTGATACTTGGCGGAGGTGCCAGTGGTTGCCTTAGGAGTTATCTTGCCATTGGGGCTTACGAACTTCTTGAGCAACTCGGTGTCCTTGTAATCGATCCACTTGATGTGGTTCTTGGTAAAGTAGCAGACCTTCTTGCGAGGCTTGAATCTCTTGAACATTTTTATCCTTTCCCTAGATCTGGCTGATGCCTATCTAGAAAGGCAGATCGTCATCGGAGGAATCGATACCTTCGACTGGCTCATCGGCCTTATTCGTGGAGTTGGAATTGTTGTCGCCACTCGGGGTCGGAGTCTCGGAGCCATTGTCGCTCTTTAGGGCAGCTTCCTTCTTTGTCTCAAGGAATTGCACCTGTTCGGCGACGACTTCGACGACCGACACCTTGTGACCGTCCTTGGCGTTATAGGTTCGCTGATTCAACCTACCGTCGACAGCCACCAGGCTCCCCTTATGGCAAAACTTACTGACATTGGTAGCGGTAGCGCTCCAGGCCGTGCACCCGATGAAAGATGTAGGAGTGGGAGTGCCATCGTGCCTTGGCCTCCCGTCTATCGCAAGGGTGAAAGAGACGACGGGAGTATCGGAGGTAGTCCTCCTAAGCTCCGGATCCCTGGTGAGACGACCCACCAGAACTACTCTGTTTATTGCCATGATTCCCCCTTACTTCGTAACCGTTTTAATCAGTCGCCAATTTTTGAATTGTCGATAGCGACTGAGGCCGAAGGACGGGTGTTTGCCCCGACCTTGGGTGCCTTGGTCACGAGAAAACGGATGACATTGGCATCGAGATTGGAAACACGCTTGAACTCGGCAAGAGCCTTGACAGCGGCCTCCAACTCAACGACAACGTAGTACCCCTTCTTGACCTTCTTGATCTCGTAAGCGAGGTCTTTCAGACCCCACTCGTCGGTCTTGGATATAGTGGCGCCATTGTCGGTCAGGGTCTTAGCGAGTTTCGCTATCTCTGCCTTGGTGGCGTCCTGATCCAATTCAGGTCGAAGGATGTACATGATTTCGTATTTCTTCATGTGCCTTTACCTCCCCATGGACATTTATCGGCTACGTACAGCCAACTGCCTATTGGCAGTAATGGGTGCGTAGCAGAGAGCTTTGGCACGGAGAATCAGCCTCCCCCTCCAAAGCATTACAAGTATAGGTATATATATGCCCCATGTAAAGAAATTGCCTTGTCATCCGCATATTAAATAGAATCCGGTGCTTAATTTGTTCGCACACCAATAGCGAGAATAAATTCAGCAAAGAATGATTTAGCAAATTAAAGTTAACTAAAGGAGCCTTACTAAAACATCAAAGACCTTTTCCTATAGACAGGCATATTGATATGACAGCAAGAAATTCATTGGCCGCAAAGAGGAACTGACCGAGATAGGCAAGGCCCCGTTTTCCATACTCAAGGAATAGTTCCCCACAAAGTACATACCCGATAGCCTGCCTTTGCAATCGACCACCGAATGGATCTTTGCCAAGACAGAGACTGAAAACATTGCCCTTGCCATCGATGAATATCCCTATATAAGACTCGACTCCTCAATGGCTGGCTTCCTTCGGAAAACGATAGGCAAATACGTCGATGGGACAGCCGAAGATGAGAATGGATATGTACTATATGAATGCAAATGACTCAGCCGCAAACTAGATGCCAAAGATATAAAAGACGAAGAGGAACAAGCATTGGAAGCACCTATAGAAGCTTACAAATTGGGCTTTATATCAAAAGATGGATTCACTGATGGCGTAGACAAGAACCGCTACATCCTTCTTGGACTATCCGATATGTATAGATGGGAATGCATCAGGCATATTCGATATAGTCGCTCTCGTTCTCGATGCCGATTATCTTCTTCAAGGCGATGGCCATGCCGGAGAGCAACAGCAGGTGCCTTTGGATCAAGACACCCTCGAAATCCCCGTCGTATTTATGCTCATTGCCGTTCTCGAACACTATCACCTTGATCCTTTGCCCTACCTCAAGATGGTTGAGGGTATAGTCCAACTGCTCTTTCTCGTCTTCCGATAGCTCAGGTGGCTTGACCTGATTCCTTTTCCTTTCCATGTCCTTCAGATAGTCTTCCTGCTCTGGCAAGGACTTGAACGGCAGCCACTTCATCATCCCTCGATCCCTTATCATGCTCTATGACCTCCTATTTCCTCATTCCGCTTTATCTCAGTCGAATGATCCAACAAAGATGACATCCTGACCAACGAATTTGGACCAAACATCTTCCTTATGGAATCGACGGTATCGTCTACTCTCCTCTCGACCTCGTGCTCTTTCTGATCGGTGAATAGATCGACCGGTATCAGTTTCCGGGGCCAAAGCTTTTCGGCCACGACTTCCATACCCCTGGCCAAAAAGTCATAGGGGACATAGGACAGCAGGAGCTTTGTTGCCTGTTCTAGTTCCTTGGTCGTGTCCAAGGGTCTGGGGAATTCGATGTATTTTGAGTAACTGCCCTTGCTTCCCAATGGCCCTTTAAGCCAGACGCCAAGCCCCTGGCAGGCCTTGTCTTCCTTCCTAAGCCTCTCCGACAGGGCTTCGGCCATCTCTCGGCCCAATAGCCTGATGTCGATTATGTCGGCATCGAAGAAGAGGACCTGGCCCACGCTTAGCGATTGCCTGGGCTTTTGGTACTTGCGGCTTATTAGCGATTTGTCGATCCCGTTGGCATGGAGCCAGATCTCCTCGCCTATGACACCCAGACTTTCCGACAAATAGTAGGGATCGCTATTGGCGATGTCGCCCATGGTATAAAGCCCCATGTCATTGAGGCGCTTGGCAAGCCTATCCCCGATGCCCCAGACCTTGGTGAGGGGACTGACGGGCCACAGTTTCTTTTCGATGTCATCATGGGTCCATTTGGCAAAGAACCGGGGATCGTGTTTGGCCCCGATGTCCATGGCCGCCTTGGCCATGAACACGTTGTCGCCGATTCCGGCACAGACCGTTAGGCCGGTCCGTTTCTTCACGTCGGCGATTATGGTTTTGGCATATTCGACATCGGTCATGTGGGCACATTCGAGGTAATCGGTCACGTCCAGGAACGACTCATCCACCGAATAGACATGGATGTCCTTGCTGTCCACATAGTCCAAATAGATGCCAGTCACCTCAGCCGACTTTTCCAAGTAGCGCTTCATCCGTGGCACGGCATAGATCATTCCCGGTACCTCAGGAAGATCCCGTCTACGGCACCTGCCGGGGACACCCATGGCCCTTAGATAGGGAGACGTGGCCAATACTATGGTTCCCATGCCCCTATCGGGATCGCAGACGACAAGGGGGGTCTTGAAAGGGTCGAGATTACGGTCCACGCACTCCACCGAGGCGTAGAAGCTCTTTAGATCTATGGCCAAAACATTGCGTGGCCTATAGCCATCCATTACCTGTTCCATGTTCCCTTACCTTCAAGGGCATATTAGCAAATGAAAACGATGAAAACGGATGAAAGCGAAAGATTCAGAAAACCTGTCGGTAAGCCCTGAGGTTGTAAAAGATATCTTGGTTAGCCGTCAGGCCATTTAGGATTGGCAAATAAACATGGGGTTTATAAAACAAAAATTCAGTAGGTTATTTCGCTCATAGATTCCATGTAACAAATGTTGTTTTGCCGTTTCAGGGGTTGGCAATGGCAATCGAAGGGCCTGTCGAAAAGGCTTTTGCGAAAAAAACAGGCCTGAGCCTGTTTCCTTCAGTCGTTATAGGTGGGAGCCATCGTCAGGACACTATAGGTCCCCTCGTCGCCGTTATATAGATTCAGGGAATAGGAGATCAATAGGCCATATTCGTTTATGGTTATGTCCATGTCGTAATAGACGTTCACGTCGGTATCGGTCCCGACCGTCCCCGGATTGTAGTCAAGGGTGTTGTCGCTGTCATCGACGGTCATGAAACTGCTCATGGTCCTGGATTCGGTCTTCAGCCACTCACCGTAATAGAGACCGTCTTCCTGGGTATCGGAATCGGCGATGTAAGACTTCAGAAGATCCAACACGTCTCCGCTTCCCAAGGAGGAGGTGGTCGTATCGGTATCGCCGTCAGCGGGGCCGGCATAGGTCACGGTCTTGACGTAGTCCTCGTCGCCCTTGGCGATGGTGGTGGTCTCCTTCACTACGGAAAAGCCCAAGTCATCGTCAGCCACCACCAGGCTTCCGGCATAGTCTTCCTCTATCTGGAGGGAATAGTCGTTGGTGATTAAGGACATCTGGAAGTATTCGACCTCCGATCCCAATACGGTCGTCTTGTCCGTGGAATCATAGGACGTGTTGTTGAGGGTATATTGGGCAGTCTGGACATATGCGACGGCCTTCGAATAAGAAAGGTTGTTCAAAAAATTAGCCAGGTCCGTGGGCATTGAGCTGCACGAGACCAGGCTAGTAACTACGCAGAGCAGGTATATGATCCTTCTTTCTCTCATCAGTCTGAATAGGTATAGGTAGCGACAAGGTCGATTATGCCGCTATAGTCCGTGGTATACAGGCCCTCGTTGTTGACTACCTCTTTGACCAGATAGCCATTGCTATCGTATTGGAACTGGATGTTGAACTTGGCCGAGACCTCTATGTATGAAGGCTTGATGTTGTATATCTTGCGAAGCGAGAGGTTTGAATGCTCGACATAGAAGAGCAGGCCGGTATCGTTCTTCTCGATGTGAAGTTCGGTTATCGAGTTCTGCGATAGGGTCTTGCTGCGTATTATCGCGTATTGGGTCGTGCCGGTGTTCTTGTCCTCGTCCCCTTCCTCGTAGAAGTTGTCGCTGCTGAGCTTGGTGGGGGCATGCAATATGGCCGAGGTGTCATCGCCGACTGAATCGGTGACGTCCTTGGTATCGGTTCCGCTGCCGCCATCGGGCCAAAGGTCCCGGATGTGGCCTTCGATCGTGGCGCTGAAGGAAGTGTAGGAGACATCGCTAGAATAGGCGGCCACGGTCTCCTTTGCCAGTTCCAATGCTTCCGTCTCGTTATACGTAGAGCAAGAGGACAGGAGGATTGTCCCTAACGCCCCTAACAACGCCATCGTTTTCCTTATGGACATTTTCATCCTCCTTGTCCTCTAGTAGAGCCTGATGCCCATGCCGGTCTCGGTTATCTCCGCCTTGGTCACGTCGAAGGCAAGCTTGACGGTCTGACCCTTCTTAAGGCTGGGGACAGAAGACACATAGCCGGTATTGACATCGCCGAAGGCATCTTTGTAGCTGATCTTGGCAAAGGACTTGAAGCCATAGTCGACCACGTCCTCGACCGTGGCCTCGATGCCCTTCTTGCCCTCCGGGACAAGGCTATAGGCATCGTGAGGGACGTCCAGCCTGTACTCCTTGGTGAAGACGGAGGTGCCTAGACCCTGGATCAGCTTGTTGGAGATGTTCACGTTGGAGAGGAAGTAGAAGTTGTTGACCCCGAAGAAGAATATCAGGCTCGCCCGCTTGATGGCCGCATCGCGCTGCTTGCCCAAGGCCCTGACGTTGTCGGAGAAGTCCTTGGTGAGGTAGCCGACATAATCCTTCTTGCGCAGGGCGGCCGAGGCAAGGTCGGACTTCTTCTTGGCGATTATCTGGACCAAGCGCTTGGTCGAGGCCTTGTTCTTCGACACGTTGGAGTCGTAAACCAAACCCTCGCCATTCAGATCCTGGTTCAGGGCATTGATCTTCTGGTCAGGCAAGGCTTCCATGAAGACATGGTGGTCCTGCTTGCGACGCTTGATGGCATCACGGTCCTTGTTGGTCTCGAGGAACTTCTTCAAGTCGATGTTCTCCTCGGCCTTCTGCTGGAAGAAGATGTGCTTGTTCTTGGCCTTCAGAACCAAGACGGCGACCTTGTGGTCCCGCTTGAGGTCCGATAGCTCGAGGGCCGCCTTCGCCTTCACGTCGGCGATGTCCCCGTCGGCACCTTCCTGACCTTTCCTCAGCTCGTAGGCTACTGAGTCGATCTCGTTCTCCTTGTCGTCATAGGCCTTGGTGGCCAAGGCGATCTTGGCCTTGGCATCGGCCTTCACGCCATCGATCAGGGCCTTGTACTTGGCCTCGAGCTCCTTGGTCTTGTCGTTTATGGCAGTGGCCAGGTCGGCCTTGTAGTCGATCTTGACCAACTTGATGTTCATCTTGGCGGTGGCACGCTCGGTGTTGGCGAGGGAGGCATTCTTCGCTACGGTCGCAAACTCTGCAATCTTCTTCTCCTTGGCCACCCGCTTCTCTTCCTTTATGGCAACGACTTCCTTATCGAGCTCGGCTTTGTAGTCGGCCTCCAGGCCCTTGATCTTCTCCTGGGCTTCTTTGTCGATTGCGGCCACATCCGCCTTGGCCTTGCTGGCCAAAGGCTCCAAGATTGCGGCCTTCTTGGCGCTCTCTTCCTTGGAGGGAACGATCGATGCCGAATATTGCTTGCCGAGGTTCTTTATGGCATCGGCAGCCTTGTCGTAGGAGATGGACGAAGACTCGAGGCTCTTGAATACCTTTTCGAGGTTGGCCTCCAAGGCGGCGACCTTCGCCTTGTTGCCGCCGGTGAAGGCATCGACGTTGGTCTTGTAGCCGGTTATCAGGTCCTTGAGCTTGGTGGCATAAAAAGCCTTGGCCTCGCTTTCGCGAGCGGCCTTGGCCTTGGGGAAGTCGGGATCGTTGTCCTTGGCGATGACGGTCTTGTAGTTATAGAAGGCGGCGTGGTATTCGTCCAGGGCGGGCAGAGGCGAGATGACCTCGTCTCCCTGACCATCGACGAAGGTCAAGGCGGTGAAGTCGAGATCGAACGGGATCTCGGAACCGACGGGGGGAACGACCGGGGAAATGGCAAAGAAGGTACGGCCGTTGCTCTCCAAGTGGATCAGCTTGGTGTCACCGATGGTCTCGATGGCCACGACCTTGGCCTTCAAGGGGCCCTTGCCAAGCAGGAAGGCGTTGTTGGGTATCGACAGTTCGCCTTCGCTGTCCTTGGCGGTTATGGCCTTGGGCAAGGTGGTAACCTGGCCGAGGAAGGAGAGCTTGTCGCCCTCCACCTTGGCGTCGAAGACGTTCCTGGTCGGGATCAGAGGCACGATGGTCTCCTCGGTCTTCTTGTCGAAGAAGTAGGTGTGAGCCATGTCGAACTTGGCATAGGCAACGACACCGGGAACGACATCGTCGGGCTTGGTCTTGACCTTGACTGTGATCTGGCCGCTCTTGTTCTGGAGGTCCTGGTTGTCAAGGTTGACGTCGCCATAGACCAAGGCCTCGGAGCCGAGTTCCTCGATGTGGCTGACGCGGAAGGGCACGACATTGCCGTCCTTGTCGTCCTTGTTGGTCAAGGAAATCCTCTCGCAGCGGATGCCCATCACTACCTGATGCTTGCCATCGAGGTAGAGCGGATTGACCTTGATGAGGTCGTTGAACGGGACAACCAAGGTGCCATTGTTGATCTTCAGGCTTATCTCGACCTTGTCGCCCGCCCTCTTTAGCAAGGCATCGTAGAAGTTCATCTGCGGGGTGCCGATGAAGCCGGCGACGAACATGTTGGAAGGATATTCGTAAAGGTTGCGCGGCGTATCGAATTGCTGGACGCGTCCGGCCTTCATGACGACGATGCGGTCGCCGAGGGTCATGGCCTCGGTCTGGTCGTGGGTGACGTAGATGAAGGTGGTGTTGAGTTTCCTATGGAGGTTGGCGATCTCGGTACGCATCTGGGTCCTCAGCTTGGCATCCAGGTTGGAGAGAGGCTCATCCAGAAGCATGACCTTGGGATCACGCAGGATGGCCCGGCCCAAGGCGACACGCTGACGCTGGCCGCCGGACATGGCACGGGGCTTCCTGTCTAGCATGTTGGTCAGACCCAGGATGTTTGCGGCCCACATGACCTTGGTCTGGATTATATCGTTGGGGACATGCCTGAGCTTGAGGCCGAAGGCCATGTTCTCGTAGACGGTCATGTGAGGATACAAGGCATAGTTTTGGAAGACCATTGCGATATCGCGGTCCTTGGGTTCCATGTCGTTCACGATCTGGTCGCCGATGTACAGTTCGCCAGCGGTTATCTCCTCCAGACCGGCGATCATCCTAAGGGTTGTGGACTTGCCGCAGCCGGAAGGGCCAACTATGACTATGAACTCGCCATCCTTGATGTCCAAAGTCATGTCGTTGACGGCCTTGACACCTCCCGGATAGACCTTGTAAATGTGCTCCAGTTTTACGCTTGCCATGTTCTATGTCCTCTTTTCAATCTACGAAGTAGCCAATCCCCAAAGGGGGAATGACATACGAACCATCTTCGCCTTCGGCTACGCCACCGTATATGCCGCTATCATTATCGGCCTTAGAGGCGGTCAACGCATAGTAGAACTCATAGCCTGAATCGGGGGTGAAGTCGAGGTTGTCGGTATCGGAATAGTTGTAGACGATCTGGATGTCCTGACCGGTATAGGTCTTGTCTATCACCAGTCCGCGCTTACCGATTTTCTCGTAGGAGGCTTGACTGCCCCTGGCGATACCCGGCAAGGCATTGCGTATCTCGTTGGCCTTCTTGACGTAATTCAGGATACTATCGGGGTCATCTTGTTGGTCGGCCACTGAGCCGAAGGGATAGGTGGCGGTTCCGTTTGGGGCCCCGTTGGTCTCCATCCCATCGCCCCAGTCCATGTAGGTGCGGTAGTTGGCATCGCTATCCCCGCTGCCGTTGATGCCGATCTCGTCGCCATAGTAGGTAAAGGTGTTACCGGAGAGTGTCGAAAGCAATCCGTATCTGAACTTGTTGGTGGAGGCGTTGGCCCCGCTGAAGCGGGAGGTATCGTGGTTGTCCAGGAAGGGAGCGGAGATGTTGGAACCGGAAGCCTCCCCCATCGCCGCCTGGCCAGTAGCCAAGGCCTTGTTGTTGGTCCCGGTGTTGTTGGTGGAGGCGATTATGAAGCCGGTGGAACCCTGACCGGGAAACCAGAAGTAACTGTCCATGGTCGATTCGTAGTACTTCTCGATCACGCCCTGGGAATCCCAGCATTCCCCGACTACATAGGCCTTGCCATCCAGGGAATACTCATCCGCAAGGCTCTTTATCTTGCTTAGGGCAGTGATGTTGTCGGCCGTGTCGTCAAGGTAATAGTACTTGACCGCATCCAGCCTGAAGCCATCGACGGCGTAGTCCTGTTCCCAATACGCGATGATGCTTTCGAACTTTTCCCAGGTGTAGGAACTATCGAAGTTGAATTCTGGCATGTCCGAGCCGGAACCGAAGTTGCATTCATAGTAGACGTTGCCATATTGGGTCGAATAGGTTTGATAGCCCTTGCCGTCATCGGCGAAGGTCGCTGCCGAGGTGCTCAGGGAATAGAGTGAGGCCTCTTCCTTTTCCTCGTCGGTGAGGGAGAACCCACCCAGTTCTTCCTTGGCGAAGGCGTTGACCGATTCCTGGAACCATTCGTTTTCCGTGGAAGAATGATTGAGGGCCAGGTCCAGTATCACCTTGATGCCATCGTCATGGGCGGTATCAACCAAGGTCTTCAAGTCGTCGTTGGTCCCGAACTGGCTATCGACGGTGAAGTAATCGGTCGCGTTGTACTTGTGATAGGTCGGGGATTCAAAGATTGGGGTGAGCCAGATTCCGGTGAAGCCCAAGGAGCGGATGTAGCTGAGCTTTTGGGTGATGCCGTTTAGATCGCCTATGCCATCCCCATCGGAATCGGCATAGGAGTAGACGAAGATCTCGTAGTAGTTCCGATACTCATCGTCAAGGATGTCATCGGTCAAGCCCTTTTCATCCAGGACCGCTGAGGATGAAGAGGTCGAGGTAGAGGAACTGGCACCGGTAGAGGAACTGGGTTGGGCGCAGGAGGATAGAAGAAGGCCCGCTATTCCCAACATGCCCAATAAGGTCTTTTTGCTGTAGGCCATTCCGTCAACCTTTCACGGCACCGCCAGTGACACCAGCTACGTAGTACTTCTGCAGGACGAAGAAGAGCACCATGATGGGTATGGAAGTGATCACGCCACCGGCACAGAAGGTGGGGAAGTAAACGTCTATGGCGCCTTTGGCGAGCATCTGCTGTAGACTGACGGCGACGTTGAACAGGCTCTGATGGCCCTGGGCGAAGTAGGAAGCCATCATGTAGTCGCCCCAAGGACCGACGAAGGAAAGGAGCAAGGTGTAGACGATTATCGGCTTTGACAAGGGCATGATCACCTTGAAGAACACGGTGTTCTTCGAGGCCCCGTCCAGGAGGGCCGCCTCGTCCAACGAACGCGGTATGGTATCGAAGAAGCCCTTGGCGATGTAATAACCCATGGCCGAGCCACCGATGTAGATCAAAATCAGGGAGAAGATGCTGTTGGCCATCCCTACGGCATTCATGATGTAGTAGATGATGATCATCGAAAGGAAGCCGGGGAACATGCCGAGGATCAGGATCAACTTCATCAACGGCTTGCGCATCTTGAATCTCAGACGGGAGAAGGTGTAGGCGCTAGCCAAGGTGAGGACCGTCTGGACCACGGCGGTGATGACCGAGATTATGAAGGTGTTGAGCCAGGCTTGGCCGAAATTGAACGTAGTGTCCTGGAACAGGAAGATGTAGTTCTTGAAAGTCCACTGCCGGGGGAAGAAGTCACCGTAGGAATAGTTCACGGCGAAGGACTGGAGCAAAAGGTAGACGAAGGGGAAGAGCCAGATCAGGGACATCAATACCAAGAAGACGTAGGTTGCGACCTTCCTGATGATGGTGCGACGTCTATGAGAGGCGAAGTGCTTGTACTTGTTTGTTGTATCCAATACCGTGTCCATTACTGGAATTCCTCCTCATCCTTCATAGACGAAGACCTGTTGAAGAAGATGAGCGAGAAGAACGCGACCACCACGAATATCAATAGACCCAACACCGAGGCGAAGCCATAGTCCTTGCTGACGTTGGTCAAGGAGATCTTGTAGATCCAGGTGATCAGCAAATCGGTTTGGCCGAGACTTGCCAAGATGGTATCGCTGCCCAAGTTGGTGAACAGAGGGTTGCCGCCGGAAAGGAGGTAGATGACGTTGAAGTTGTTGATGTTGCCGACGAACTGGGAAATCAGATATGGCGTGGTGACGAACAGCATATAGGGGAGAGTGATCTTGGTGTAGGTCTTGAAAGGACCGGCGCCATCGATCTTGGCCGACTCATACAGATCGGTGGGGATGTTCATTAATAGGCCGGTGCAGATCAACATGGTGTAAGGAATACCGATCCAGGTGTTGACAAGGATTATCACGACCTTGCTCAATATCGGCGAATTGAGCCAGGGGATGCCGGTGCTGATCCAGCCCAGCTCTTCGAGCCATTCGTTGAAGATACCGACATCGGTATTAAGCATTCTGTTCATCAATAGCAGGGAGATGAATTGCGGGACCGCGATGGTGGTTACCAAGACGGTGCGCCAAAGCTTCTTCAACTTGATGCCCTTGGAGTTGATGATCATGGCGACGAACATTCCGAGGAAGTAGTTGGAGAAGGTGGCAAAGAAAGCCCAGATCAATGTCCAGAGCAACACCATTCCGAAGGCATAGAGGAACAGCGAGCCATCGGAGCCTACGCCGCCGAACACCTTCTCGAAGTTTTGGAGGCCGACCCAGTCGACCAAGGACTTGGGTGTCAAGTGAGCGGAGCTGTAGTTGGTGAATCCTATGAGAATCATTATCACGGTGGGGATTATGGTGAAGAGCGTCAAGCCGAACATCGGTATGGCCATCAAGGTCTTATCGTAGTTTTGGTTCACGATGCTGCTTAGGGTTTGCTTGTTGCTGAACTTCTTGCCCACGTAGCCATAGCGTTGGAGCTTTATCGAATCGACCAGCTGAGAGTACCAAAGGTAAGCCGCGATGACTATGAAGGCTATGGTGACTATCGAGTAAATCAGGATTTCGAAGGAGTTGTCGTAATAGTAGGAAGTCCTTATCCCGTCGACCTTTATCGTGACCTCGGCCAACTGTCCCAAGGTTCCTAACCCGGAGAGGTACTTGAAACCGAACAGGGCCATGAAAGTCACGAAGAACGCTTCGTATACGAAGTAGAGCACACCTCTTATTTGCTGACCCCTGGTGAATTGGCCGAAACCCATCAGCAAGACGGACAGCCTGGTACGCCAGTCGCCGTGGAGCACAGCATCGTAAATGTTGTAAAAGGGCTTTACGACCTTTTGCACCAATTGACCTGTCTTCCTAGGCAAGCGGCTCACAAGTCTGCCGGTCTTCCTGGGCAAGTTCGCAAAGAAATCGATGAAGCCATGGAAGGCTCTTTGCGGCTTTGACATTGAAAGATATTCTATTTTTGTCATCGAGCGCTCCTTACCCTATTAATTTACGACAATAGGCACATGTTTGGGCATGTGCCTTTTTAAAACAGACAACTATTTGAAGGAACTAAGACTAATCGACAGACTCCAGGGTTTCGTTCATCGTCTCCAAGGCATCCTTGATCTGCTGATCAGTGCTGACGGTTCCATCGGCGATTGCGGCAGTGAAGGTTGCGGGAGCGGTCCAGATGTTGGCAGGAAGGGCGGCCTGGACTATCGAGTGATCAGCTTGAGCGGAGATGGCGGCAACGGACTTGTTGCTGGAAATCTCAGAATCATCAAGCAAAGAGGTGATGGCGGGAGCGGACTGATCGTAGTCGAATCTGGCCTTCTCGGAATCCTCGTTTACCATGTAGTAAGCAAGGGAGTGAGCGGCGGTCAGCTTAGCGGTATCGCCAGAGTTCTTGGCCCTGTTGACGCCAAGGAGCTTGGTGCCCAAGAAGGACTTGAGGTTAGCGGACTGCTCGTTGCCATCGGAACCAGTGACGGTGATGGTAGGAAGAGTGGCGATGCCGATGTCATCGGAGTCATAAGCGGAAGCAGTGCCATCGGAGTTGGCAGACAAAGCCCAAGGACCATTGACAGTGGCGATGTAGCCATTGTCCTCGGTAGGAGCCTGCTGGGTGTCGACCCAAGCGGAGCTGGTCATTATCTCCTGAACGGCCTTGCCACCAAGGAAGCCTTCCTCAGTGTCGAAGGTCGCCTCGATGTTGCTGATGTTGCCATCATCATCGTAGGTGACATCCCAGCCAGCGCCGAAGGAAGAAAGGACACCGACGGAATAGAACGGAGTGCTCTGCACCGGGTAGCCAATCTTCTCACCGGCAGCCTCGGCGGCAGCCTCAAGGCTCTCCCAAGAGGAAACATCGTTTGCACTCAACTTGGTCTTGTCATAATAGAGGTAGTAGCCGTTGCTGGGAGTCCAAGGATAGGCCAATACCGAGCCGGCGAATTCAGCAGAGCTGTAGGCACCGGCGCTCATGTTCTCTTCCATCCAGCTGGCGTAATCATCGGGTACCTCAGCCAAGGCACCGGCGCTGTACAGAGGCTGGATCTTATCGGAAGCGAAGCCGAAGACATCGGGTGAAGTGGATGAAGTCCAATCGGCTACTGTTGAATCGACGACATCGTCACCTATTGCCGAAAAAGAGAAGGTGACGTTACTGTATTGAGGATTGGCTTCCTTCCAGGCATCGGCACGGCCGAGCCAGAAGTCCTGGTCAACGCCAGCACCAGAGATGATCAAGGTTCCGCTCCAGGAAGAAGTGGAAGACGAAGTCCCAGTGGAAGACGAAGTGCCAGTGGAAGAAGAAGAAACTGTTCCGCAAGAGACCAAGGCGAAAGCAGTGGTGACGATTGACAATAGAGAAACTAATGATTTACGCATGGTTTTAACCTCCGGGTTACTTTGCGTATCTTCTCTAGAAATGATCCGCAATGCCTTTAAGGATTACTCTCATCCCTAAAGCGCTTTCATTATAATGCAAAAAATTAAGTGTGCAATAAAATCATGCGCAAACGCTTATGACGAGGCTTAGAAAAAATCAAATGACAATTGACAAAAAAAGATTCTTAATTAAGTAGTGAAAAGACTTGACTAGCAATAACAGGAGAGACTTTTCGAAAATTTTTATTAAGTGGTTTATTTGCGCTTACTTCGAAAGGTCCGCCTGTGGAAATAGCCACGACAACTTAACTTAACACGGCCTGCTGTCAAAACAACTTGAAAAATACTGGTTTCATTGATTTATAATCACTTAACAATGTTCAAAAAGCCTGAAAAACATATCCTTTTGGGCCTTTTATGAACGGGTCTCGCCACCTATTATTTGGAAACGTTATCAAAAAGTAAGCTGATCCTGTATTGATTAGCGCCTTCATCCCTATACTTTCGGTTCTTCGGTTTGCTTTTCCGCTATCGAGCAGGGCAAAGGCAAAACCCCTCTCCTCATTGTTGTTTGACTTACTAAAATACCCTCTCTATAATGTGAAGGCTATTCAAGCCGGAAGGCCTGAACAAACAAGATAACGAGAGGTGTAGGCAAATGGCAGTTCCTGCAAGACGTACTTCTAAGAGACGCAAGCGTTTGAGAAGGACTCACTTCGTCCTTAGCGCCAAGAACCTTTCCCGTTGCCCGAATTGTGGTGCAGCCATCCAGTCGCACAGGATCTGCCCGCAGTGCGGCTACTACCGGGGCAAGAAGGTCTTGGACGTAAAGACCAAGGAGTAATGAAAAAAGGTGCCTGAATGGGCATCTTTTTTTGTATCTAAATTCACCTTGTCTCTCTTACTTCGATCTATATACCTTTGAATAGACCAAGGCATCGATCACGATGAATGCCAAAAGGCTGCCAACCAAAATGGCCCACATCCAGTCTATCCCGACAAAGTTTCCAAACATATTGACCTTTGTGCCGAAAGTTTTCTCCATCTCCTCCTTCCACATTTCTTGTTGTTCTATTGGTACGTAGGTAGCCAACTTGTTTATATAAGGAGTCAGTAGGGTCTGTCGCAGTATTCCGGTGGCATTCGAGGCCGGGAAGAGGTTGGCTATGGTCTGCACCGCCTTGGGAAGGATACTCAAAGGTCCATAGGCACCTATTATGAAGCCGACCAAAGTCGAGACGATGGTTCCGATGGCACTCATTACGTTCTCGCGCTGGATGAAACTTATGACCAAGGCCATAAGGGTAACGGCCGAAAGGGAACCTATTGCCACTGTCCCCACCATGATGCCCAATCCACCGACTTCGAAGACTATTCCATCTACTCCTCCTATTATTCCCATTCCAATAAGACCTATTGCCAAAGTCATAAGAAAGGTAATCAAGAAAGAAGAGGTAATGTAGGCCAAGACGATAATTGCCGGCTCCTTGATGGTGACGGCACAATCGAAATCTACCTTCCTTTCCCGGTCGTCGACCATGATGCTGAGCGTAGACATGGCGATGGTCACCATTGAAGTACCTAAGATTCCGGATATCAGGTTGGCATCCACCAAGCCCTTTATGTCTACCAAGGGGAATGAAGCCCCTTCAAGTCTATTGACAACCGAATCGACCTGGAAATCCTTGAGGAACAGGAGATATAAGGCCAAGACTATCAAGGAAGCCAAAAGGGAGAAGAAGACCATCGCCTTGTTCTTCAAAAAGACCAGGACATCTCGCCATGTGAGGCCTAAGTAGCTTATGGCTCCAATCCTAAATTCATTTGTCATTTCATTTCGATTCCTTTCCGGTCAGGTTCAAGAAGACTTCTTCCATGGTTGCTTTCTTCACCTCGAAATCAGTCAAATACCTGGCGTTTTTGGCAATGAAGGAAGAAGAATCCAGGCTATTCCTGACGGCGACCTTGTAGGATTGACCGCCATAGGTGAAAGAATGACCATACATACCAGCAATTTGGTCGTTTACGATGGTCCTTGGTGCATACCAGACTACCTGGTTGGTGGCGTAGCGGGTCTTCAGCTCCAAAGGCGTCCCATTGGCTATCAGTTCGCCTTTGTCTATTACGACAACCTTGTCGGAATCTTCCGTCTCTTCCATGTAATGGGTCGTAAGGAAGACCGTAAGCCCCAAATTCTTGCGAAGGTCATGGATCATGTTCCAAAGTTCCTTGCGGGCATGTGGATCAAGACCAGTGGTGGGTTCGTCGAGGAAAAGGATCTTTATCTTGTCATTCATGACCCCTCTGGCAATGTCCGCCCGTCTCTTTTGCCCACCGGAGAGACGATCGAATCTCCTGTTCAAGAAAGAGCCCAAGTCCAGTTCTTTGGCCAAAATCTCTATTCTTTCCCTGGCTTTCTTGCCGGTAAGTCCTAACCACATCGCCCTAGTAAGAAGATTCTCCTTGACGGTCAAGACCCCATCGAGAACCGAATTCTGGAAGACTATCCCTATCGATTCCTTAACACCTTTGGGATCTTTGTCGATGTCATGGCCATTTACGACAGCTCTTCCCCTGGTCTTGGCAAGGACAGTCGAAAGGATATTGATGGCAGTGGATTTCCCTGCGCCATTCTCACCTAGCAAAGAGAAGAAAGAGCCTTGCTCCACCGTGAACGAAAGACCCTGGAGGGCTACTACCCCATCCTTGTAGCGCTTGAAAAGATTTTGGGCTTCGATTATGTCACTCACCTTTTGCCTCCCTTCATAGGACGACAAAATTGTGCCAAAGCTAGTGGAATAACAAAATAGTGACAAGCCTAAGTCGCATTTTTATGAGGCTGACCTGCACCAGGCCTACTCCGAGTCGTGCTTTTTTTCTTCTCTCTCTTTCTTCAAGGCGGCATTTATCGACTTTGCCTTGCTACGATTACTTACATATATTGCTAGCCACACCAGGCCATAGATAACCAGGAATGAAATTACATCGATTGCGATGTCAAAGACGCTCTCGAACCAACCGATGAAATAGCCGCAGGTCATCACGATTGCTCCAACCAACAAGAAATGAGCCACATGAATCAAGATTGAGACAAAGGTCTTGTCATCGGGAATGACGAAAAGCAAGGATGGCAATGCTGCCAAAAAGCCTATACCAAAGGAAGCAAGTATGACATAGGAAGGAAGAGCGGTATCGGTTACGCCAGCGTAGATGCCCGTTATAGCCAAGATGGCCAAGGTTATGGTCACGAATTCCAGGCCCAGTAACCGGAGCCACTCCAAAATCTTTTTTCTTTTCATATTCCCATCCTATCTTTTAGGGCTTTGACATATTGTCGTGATATAAGCACCTTTTCGTCATTATCCAAGAATGCCACCATTCGACCACCTAAATCCGGCTTGACCTTTATCATTTTGTCCAGGTTTACGATCATCGACTTTGAGCAGCGAAGGAAATTGCCACTCAGATTCTCCCCAACAGCATTTAGGGATAGTCTTATCTCATATACTTTTTCCTTTAGATAGGCAAAAGTATTTCCTTCTGTAGTCTCCAGGTAGTAGACATCGTTTGGGTTAATGCGATAAATGGCGCCATTCAAATAACCGACTAGTTCGGATTCCTCCGAAAGTCGTTTTACGATCCTGACTATCGATTCGTCCAAGGCGTGGCAGTTTATGGTTATCTCCTCGGGTATGTCCTTGGGTACCTGCTTTATGGTTACCTTCATCTACCCCCCTGCCCTTTGCTTCTTTCGCCACCACGTTCTAGCAAAAAGGGCTTTTTATTTCAACTCCAGGTTGCTCAAAGCCCAGATGGAGCCATATTTGGCTGGCTGGAATGTCAAAGTCTTCCCATCAGCAGTCACTGCCACGAGGACCAGGCGTTTAAGCTGGTCGACCTTGAGACAACATTTGGAAGCATCCACCTGCTCAAGGTTTCCATCCTCCTTCTTGTACCAGATGCCATAGTCCAAGGCGGCAAAGAGATTTTCGGCATTTGAGACGTCTTGTTCGTTTCCGGTGGGCTTTATCCCCAGGGTCCTAAGGTTTTGGTCTACGTATTCAAGGCATGACCGATAGCCGCCGACCAGGCCTTGGGAATAGGCCTCGCCCTTGTCTTGGGCCAACTCGTCGATATTTAGGCTTATGGAGCGACGGATCTCGAGCAGGGCTCCTGCCAAGGCTTTGCCATAGTCTTCCGATGTCTTTTCTTCCATATTAGTTCCTTACTTTAGTTCCGTACCGTCGAAGTCCCGATAATAGACGATCTTGTTTTGCTTCAATGACTCCTGGACCAGGATTATGCGCTGGTTGGCCGAGCCCCGCCACTTGCTTTTGCCTATTCCGTAGTTGAGCCTTTGGACATAGGGGCCATCCACCAGGACATCTATGTATTTCATCATCTCCAGATCCTTTATCTGTTCAAACAGATAGCCCGTATAGGTCCAGTTGGTCTTGGTGGGATGGCGCTTTTTCAAATAGGCCATGAGCTTTGTGGCATCGGCCCGGTTTGGTGGATAGGTTACCTCCCCCCCAAAGAAGGTTACACCATCGATGTTGGGGTTATCCAAGTCATCGTCTATTCTCTGTATTACGTCTTCGTCTATCTTTTGGCCGATGTTGGGATTCCAAAGGAGTCGGTTATAGCAAAAAGGACAGGCATGGTTGCAGCCTGCCACATAAACCACCGTCCTTAGGCCTTCCCCGGCGAAGGCATCCGAGTCTACTATGCGGAATACGTTCATCCCTCAAAGCCCTCCTTTTACCAAAGGAGCGGGATCACAAATCCCGCTCCCAGTCCAAACCATTCAAGAGCCTACATCACCTGCCGTTCATGAATCTCGGCGAGTTTGCCGCCGGCCATACGCGTCGAAGCCTCGCCTTGGCCAGGCATCCTGGTATAGCCAAGATAGCCGCAGACCCTACTGATGCTGACCAGATTGGTCGAATGGCACCTCGGGCATCGGTCGTATTTGTCATCATCCCACTTGAAGTAGCAGTCCTGACAATAAGACTTTGCGATATTGACGCCATAGTAGAAGTTGTACTTCATGGCGGTCGTCACGATCTTCTCGATCAATTGCAGGTTTTGGCCCGTGGGTATCCTGTAGTAGACGATATGGCCACCGGCGGCAAGGTCGAATCCACGTTTCTCGTCCTTGAACTTCTTGTCGAAATTGGCAAGGGGTATGTTGACCCAAACCGGGTCATGGAAGGAGTTGGTCCAATAGGCATGGCTTCCGACCGGATCGGCATTTGAGCCAACGTTCACGATGCCATACTTCTTTACGAATTGCTCCCTTTGGGTGTAGGCCAAGGACTCTGCCGGGGTGGCGTAAAGGGTGTATTCGCAATGGTCCTTGTCCTTGAACTTGGTATAGAAGTCGATGATGTGCTTCTCGACTTCGTAGGCAAAGGTATGGTCATCATCCATATAGTGGCCATCATAAAGTTCCTGGAGTTCATTCAGGGCCGTGAAGCCAAAGCTGAACGTGACATAGTCCAAAAGAGGCGCGATGTCATCGGTTCCCTTCAGGTTGCCCAAGAAGAACCCGCCTTGGCAATAAGCCAACGGATTGCAAGAGGCCTTTAGCTTTCCGAGATAATCCCTGGTCTTCAAATGGATGTCCCTGATTATCCCAAGATAGTAATCAAGGGTCTGATAGAAATCCTTGTGCTCGGTCTTGGCCTTCATGTAGATCATCGGAAGGTTCAAGGAAATGGGGCCGCCATTCCACCGCCCGGTATAGACCGGCTTGCAGTCGGGGAACTCATAGAAGCTGTGCTTGGTCGGGTGCTTGTAGTCATCCACGAAATAAGGGCTTAGGTAGGCCCGGCAGCCCATAGGGGAGATAATGCAATCAACCCACTTGGGATCCTCATGAATCTTGTCATCGTCTCCTAGATACCATCTGTAAACGCCATTGTAAAAATGCTGGTACATATAGGCCGCACTTCCATAGGGGACGCCCAATTCGGTATCGCCTTTGCAACGGAGGTTCAGGTAATCGGGATACTGAGCGGCAGCGGAGCACTTGATGGCGGCGACGAAGACATCATGCATCGGCTTCCCCTGCCCATGCTTCTCATCGTCGAAGAGAAACACGAGTTTGGGGAAGATGGCCGGAATCTTGTTTCCGGCCTTGCCCTGGCCGTCCTCTCTTACCTTCAGTATGGCTTCGGAGACAAGCTTTCCAAACCTACGGCCATCGAGACCGAAAGTGAGAGTGGTGAAGATGAAGTCGCCACGGGAAGAACTAAGGGTATTGAGCTTGTACTCCATGCCCTGTATTCCCTCCTCAAGGTCATGCTTCACTTTGTTGAAGGCATATTCATCGGCCTTCTTGGGATCGGGCGCAAGGCCAAAGCCGGAAGCGATGTCATCGTATTCCCTGAGGTACTTCTTGTAGGATTTCTCGCAATATGGTTCCAGAATCGTATCGATCTCGGGGACGGTCAGGCCACCGTATTGGTTGCCGCCCGCGGCCATCATCACGTCGGTTATGACCGATATGGCGCTGTCTACTCCGGTCGGCTCGTTGTAGTGCATGTTCTCCAGATCGAATCCGCCCTGCAGCACGTTGCCCATATCGAATAGGCAGCAATTCATGGTGTCGCTTCTATCGGAACGGTCATGGATGTAGATGTAGCCATCCTCATGGGCTTTCCGCTCTTCCTCGGACAGGAAGAAGGTCTTGTACAGTTGCCAAGACAAGGCCTTGTAGATCAAGGTTCGCTTGGTGCTTACCAACTGGGCATCGGCATTGGCGTTCTCGTGATAGATGTGGTTGCGGAAGAAGTCATTCTGCTTCACCACTTCCTTCATCATCGTGGCGAAAGACTCCTTGTAGTTACGATAAGTCCGATACTGATTGGCAATCTCAGGATCGACTTTGTCCAAAGCCCTTTCGACCATTACATGGAGATCGGCCACGGGTATGACATCCTTATCATAGGCGGTGACTTCCTGATCGATAAACCCAATCAGCTGCTGTTTCTGGGCTTCCGAAAGGATCTTCTCGGCCCTTTGGGCCGAAGCCGAAACGGCAACGATTATCTTTGAAGGGTCCCAGTCCTCTATCTTCCCGGACTTCTTGCAAACCTTGACCCGTCCCCCGAATCTCTCTACGCTATTTCCCAACGCGTGAGTCAATGTCTCCGTATCCATGATGTTTTGTCCCCTTTCTTGCTCGTCGCGAAATTCCGTTGATGCCGCATAGTTCCTGACAACGCTAATAGAATCTTAACATTAAGGACTATCCATTCTCAGAAGCCCAGAATCTTTTCGTCGCCTTTTGCTTATCGTGAAACGCAAAAAAAAATAAACAACTTCAAGGGGATGTGATTACCATATCTGAAACACTAGATACCTACTATATTTTCCAATACTTTCATGGAAGACATGGCGATTGCCAAATAACCTCAAATAGCGAGAAAAACAATAGGTCAAACCCTGAAAAGGCTGCAACCTAACCGAATGGCCCAACTCCACCTGTGCAAGGCTTGATTACGGCAGTTATGGTCCTTGTCGGTATGAGTTAGAATCATTGCAAGGCGGTTTAAGTACCGGACCATGAACATGGATACTGACAGTAGCAAGGACAACTTGGAGAAAGTGCCTCCCGTTCCCGTTTTCGAGAGGAGAGGACACCGTGAGACAGGCTTCATAAAAAACCGTCTCGAGAAGTGCCGCAAGACTTTCCGGGATTTCCTGTTAGACCATCCCAAGACCAAATTCACCGTCGAGCAGATCTACATCTTGATCATCGAGGCGGTTTCCGGCTTCATTTTCGCCTACGGCTTCAAGGCCTTCATGTCGCCGACTACGGCGCCCGATGGGGGGCAGGCAACCCATTTGGTATCCGGAGGCGCTTCCGGCATATCGCAGGTCCTGACTCGTATTTGCGAAATACTATTCGGGACCACCTTGGCCCAGGAATCGTTGCTCCAGTCGATCTTCTACTTCGTGGTGAACATCCCCATTCTCACTCTTAGTTTCCTTAAGATAGGAAAGAGATTCACCTTCTATTCATTGGTGAATGTCGGAATGGCATCTTTGTTCATATACATAATACCCGATAGTTGGTACACCCTTATAGACATCTATTCCGACAACATCGCCAGGGCCTTGGCCGGCGGAATCACGACCGGTATCGCCTCCGGCATGGCTTTGGCCATCGGGACCTCAAGCGGGGGCGTGGACATCCTTTCCATCTACATTGCCGAGAAGAAGTCGACCAGCATGGGGAAGTACTCCTTGATAATCAACCTGGTCACCGTCTTGGCCTTCACGGCCTTGAACTTCGTCCATGCCCCAAGCGTCGATTCCTCGGCCACAAGCCAGTTCGAGCAAGGCTCGACCCAGGCGACCATGGCTTTGTATTCGATAATCTACTTCTATCTCTCGGCCAAGATAATCGACTGGATGAACATCAAGAACAAGAAGACCGAGCTTCAGATCATGACCAGCAAGCCGGAGATGGCCCAAGTCTTGATCCATGGCTTCCCGCACGCCTGCACCATCTTGGATGCCAAGGGTGGTTTTACCGGCGCCAGCATGAAGGTCATCTACATCGTGGTGTCGAAATCCGAGGAGAAGAAGGTGGTCAAGATCGTAAGGCAGGTCGATCCCCATTCCTTCGTATCCGTGCTTTCGACCGAACAGGTCTACGGCAAGTTCTACATCAAGCCCTTGGATTAGTCGTTTATCAAAACAGCCACTTAAACTTATAATATTAGTGAGTGAATGCCTTTTGGCGTATTGGAGGACAGCATGCAGCACACCACTGAAGAATTGGCCGATGTGATTTTTCCCGATGTCCACGAGACCTTGGCCGACTTGGACAAGAAATACCCGCCCAGGAATCTTCCCGAAGGAGCGGAGGTAACCCGTTTTGCCCCTTCGCCCACCGGTTTCCTTCACACCGGCTCCCTTTTCACTGCCTTGATTGCCTATACCGTTGCCAAGCGCAGCCAGGGTGTCTATTTCTTCCGTCTTGAGGATACCGACCAAAAGCGCGAGGTCGAGGGAACCGGAGAGCAGCTGGTAGACCAATTGGCCTTCTTCGGCATCAAGCAAGACGAAGGCTACATGGGGGACAACAGGCCCGAGAAGGGAATCTATGGGCCTTATGTCCAGTCGCACCGCAAGGAGATCTACGATGTGGTGATAAAGGAGATGATCAGGCGGGGCCGGGCCTATCCCTGCTTTTGCACCGAGGCTGAGCTTGACGAACTCCGCAAGGTCCAGGAGGCCAACAAGGTGGTACCCGGTTACTATGGCAATTACGCCAAGTGCCGGTTCCGGACCGTGGCCGAAGACATCAAGTTGATAAAGGAAGGTACGCCCTTCGTCATAAGGTTCAGGTCCGAAGGCGACCATACCAAGTTCTTCCAGGTCAAGGATCTGGTCAGGGGTACCCTCTCTTTGCCGGAGAATGACCAGGATATCGTCATAAGGAAGTCCGACGGCCTTCCTACCTACCACTTCGCACACTTGGTCGACGATCACTATATGGGTACTACGGTAGTGACCAGAGGCGAGGAGTGGCTCTCCTCGCTGCCGATCCATATCGAGCTGTTCGAGGCCATTGGCTGGAAGGCCCCAAAGTATGCTCACCTGCCGGTGATAATGGTCAACGATCCCCAGACCGGGAACAGGCGAAAGCTGTCCAAGCGCAAGGACAAGGAAGCTGCCGTATCCTACTTCATCCAGGAAGGCTATCCCCGTCTTGGCATCTTGAAGTACCTGATGACGATCTCCAACTCGAACTTCGAGGAGTGGCTCCGTTCCAATCCTCGCAAGCCTTTGCTCGACTTCCCCTTCACCTTTGCCAAGATGTCCAGGGAAGGCGCCTTGTTCGATCTTCCTAAGCTGACCGACATCTCCCAAAACGAATTGGCCTATGAGTCGGCCAAGGAGATATCGTCCGAGGCCTCTGAATGGGCCGACAAGTTCAGCCCCGAATTGGCCAACTTCATAAAGGCCGATCCGGAAAGGTTCGAGGCGATCATGAACATCGAGCGTGATCAGCCTAAGCCCCGCAAGGATTATTCCCGCTATTCGGACATCTATCCCAAGGTCAGGTTCTTCGACAGCGAGGAGTTTGCCAAATTCCCCAAGCCTTTTCCTTTCGACCCCAAGCTGAGGAAGGAAGACATCAAGGCCATCTTGGAAGGCTTCAGCAAATACACCGGCTTGGAGAAACC
>DHEG01000011.1:31688-57318 GCA_002399765.1 Caryophanales bacterium UBA4856
GATGTGGCTTCCGTAATCAGGGTCGCCGAGACCGGTTCCAAGAATTCCCCTTCGCTCTATTACGTCCTCAAGATCTTGGGCGACGAGGAGAGCAAGAGAAGGGCCTTGGCGGCCCTAGAAGCCTTGTAGATCATGACGATAGGCCTCTTCTCGGATACTTATCCGCCTGACATCAATGGCGTCGCCACGGCTACTCACACCCTGGCCACGGAATTGAAAAAGCAAGGGAACACTGTCTATGTCATAACCACCAATTTCAAAGGCTCCAATAAGGTGGATGAGATCGACAATGTCATAAGGATTCCGGGGATAGCCATCAAGAAGTTCTATTCCTATCGCTTCTCGGGTTTCTTTTCCCGTCAGGCCTACGAGATCCTAAAGAAGATCCCCTTCGATGTGATACATGTCCAGACCGAGGCGGGTATCGGCTACTTTGGCCGTCTCTTTGCCAAGATGGAAGGCATACCTTTGGTCTATACCTACCATACCCTGTATGCCGACTTTACCTACCTGATAGCCAAGAAGAACAGGGGAGTCGATCTCATCCTTAAGAAATTTGTCTCGGCCTATTCCCATCGATGGGGCGACTCACCCGACGAATTCATAACCACCTCCGACAAGACCCGGGATGTCTTAAGGACTTATGGGGTCAAACGGTACATCAACGTCATACCCAACGGGGTCGATTTTTCCCTGTTCAAAAGGACGGCGGAAAAGATGGAGAGAGCCAAGGCCCTTAGGCATGAACTGGGGCTGGATGGCAGGAAGGTGTTGCTGATTGTGGGAAGGCTCGGCCAGGAGAAGGGCATGGACTATGTGGTGAGTTGCCTGGCTAGGTATTTGGCCAACGGCGGGGACCAGTCGGTCGAGCTCGTGATCGCCGGCGATGGTCCCTTCAAAGAAGAACTGGAGAAGGTCATCGAGAAAGCCGGTGTCGCTGACTATGTGAAATTGGTTGGCAAAGTGGCTCATCAGGATATCTATGCGTATTACTTCATGGCCGACGTGCTCCTTTCGGGCTCCAAGTCCGAGACCCAGGGACTGACCGTCAACGAGGCCATGGCTTCACGGTGTTTGGTCCTGATTCGTCATGACTACAACTTCGACATGATCGTCAAAGAAGGGGAGACGGGGTTCTTCTTCCGCAACAGCGATACCTTCGCCACCCAATTGACCAAGATCCTGACTCTCTCGGCAAAGGAAAGGGAAGCCATTAGGGATGAGGCCCAAAAGGCCAATGCCGATCTCTATTCGGTTGAAAAGTTTGGCAGGGAGGTGACCGATGTCTATAGGCGGGCTATCAGGAAGTGCTGGTGATTCCTTGCTTCAGGTCAAGGATACCCAATTCACCAAAAGAGGCAATGTGAAGATTACCTTTGAAGATGGGACGAAGGCCAAGATATCGCAAGAGGCCTATCTTTCGTCATATATTTACCCAGGAAAGAAATTATCAAAGGCCGAGTGGAACAAGATCTTGGCCATCGATGGCCAAAGCAGTGCCCGTTCCTACGTCGAAGGCTTGATGAACAGGCGCATGTATGCTCCCCAAGAAGTATTGGACAAGCTCATGAAGGTCAAGAAGCTGGATTACAAGACCGCCGCGATATTGGTAGACAAAATGGAGAGGGAAGGGATAATAGACGAAAAGGGCTATGCGACCGAATTGGTCGACGAATTGAAAAACAAGGGCTATTCCCCCGAGGGAATCAGGCGGAAGCTCGAGGCGAAGGGGATAGGCAGCCAGATAGTGGCGGGTTTGGCTGGGAAAATAGATGCTGGCGACTACTCCTCGGCCATCCAGGCGCTGGCAAAGGTCATAAGGCTTCACCCTGACGATTCCTATAAAGTCCTGGAGCAGAAGATCTACAAGCAGCTGTTTGGGATGGGCTATGGCCCCAACCGGATCGATGCCATCCTGGAGCAAGCCAAGCTCTCGTTCCCAGAGCTTACTTCCAGGGACCGGGAGGAAAAGGCCCTGCTGGCTATGGCCACCAAGGCCTATGCCCGGCTGGACGTCATGAATGTCGATTCCGCCACGAAGACCGACAGACTGTACCGCTTCCTTTTGTCCAAAGGCTTCTCCAGCGGGGGCATAAACGAATTGATAAGAAAGGATGAGTTTAAGTTTAAATAAACAACTTGGTTTCAATGCTATTAATATATCCTATTGTTATCAATGCCTTTGGGGCCGTTATGCTAAACTTTGTAGGAAGGCAAAACCTTAGAGGTAATCTGACCAAAGGGCCCTTGAGCCCCAAGCCAGCTGATAAGGAGGGCTATCGCTTTGATTAAGGATCTGCTCAATATAGAAGGAAGCGTCGACGATAATTTCATGGTCAAGTCCGTGGAGAAGGGCGTGTCGACCTCGTCTAACAAGGAATATTTCAACATCGTCTTGCAAGATGTGACCGGGACCATCGATGCCCGCAAATGGGACGTGCTCCCTGGCGATGAGGAAATAATCGTGCCGGGGGCCATCATTGGCGTCCATGGCGCGGTCCTGAAGTACCGTAACAAACCCCAGGTGAAGATAAACACGGTCGAGAGGGTGAATCCCGATCTCGTCGATCGCTCCTTGTTTGTCGAGACCGCCCCCTTGCCCTTGAAGGACATAATCGCCCAGGTCAAGACCCTGGTCGATTCCATAAAGGACCCTGACATAAAGGCCGTATGCGAAGGGGTCATGAAGGACAACTGGGCCGCCTATACCCACTATCCTGCGGCCGTAACCGTCCACGAGGCCTACGAGACGGGCTTGATCTTCCATTGTCTGTATACATGCAAGGTCGCCTTGGCCGTGGCTGATCTATATCCAGAACTTTTCCATCGCGATTACATAATCTGCGGGACCCTGCTTCATGACATCGGTAAGGTCCAGGAATTGTCCGGCCCGGTCCAGACCAAATACACCCGCATCGGCAAGCTCGAGAGCCACATCCAGATCGGTGCCATGATCATCAACGCCAAATGCCATGAACTGGGAATACCCCAGGAAAAGACCGACCTCTTGACCCATATAATCCTCTCCCACCATGGTCAGCCTGAGTATGGGTCCCCGGTTGTACCCAAGACCGCGGATGCCGTCTTGGTCCACTTCGCCGACGATATGGATGCCAAGGCTAACATTCTCCAAAATGCCCTTAAGGGTGTGGCGCCAGGCGAGTTCACCACACGCATCCAGTGGCTGGATGGCATAGAGATATACAAGCCGACTTTCGACAAGTGACGTTAAGACCCATCGGCAAATGGGTCTTTTTTTGTGAAAAGCTTTTCCATTCGCTTAGAATAGTCCTTATGACGGAGGGCTAAAGCATGGCAAGCGATGAACATCTGAAGGCCAACGATCCGCGCATCCCCCTGACCGGGATCACCCCCGAGGGCCATACGCCCTTGGTTCCCAAAGGCTCCAGTCAGGTACAGGCCGAGATGGAGGCTTTTGCCAAACAAGGTCGGATCCAGAAGCACAAGACCCTCAAGGAATACAAGAAGGCCATAAGCAAGGTCAAGGACGATGGTGCGGCGGTCGAATATCTCCAGGCCGAACGGGACAAGAAGCTTGCCGAGATGAAGCACGAATATCTCTTCGACCAGGCCAATGTCTATTCGGAGAATTCCGGGACTGGGACCTTGCCCAAGGACCTCTCCGACAAGGAGCTGAACCGGATCGTCGTCCGCGCCTACTTGCCCCAATATTCAAGAGGCGAGGAACTTTTGTCTTCGATCGGCCATATCGCCGGTGCCGGTCTCTCCCTGGTGATGCTTATCGTGGGCGTCGTGTTCGCATCCCTTTCGAAAGTGCCGGGGTCTTTCCCGATGGCCAATAGGTCCTTGGCCATAACTGGCATGGCCATCTTCGGCTTGGGAGCGGTAATCCTCTATACCATCTCCGCCACCTACCATCTGCTTTACGTTAACCGGGGCAAGAGAGTCTTGAGGATTCTCGATCATAGTTCGATCTACGTCCTTATAGCCTCGTCCTATACCCCGATATGCCTGACCGACTTCTTGACCATAAACGGCTTTCCTTGGGGCTATGTGATATTGGGCATCGAATGGGGATTGGGCATAACCTTGATAGTGTTCAACGCCCTGTGGCTCAAGAATCCCGTGGTCAAGGGCATTTCCATTGCCGGCTACATCGTATTGGGCTGGGGCATAATCTTTTTCGTCCCCCAGCTGATCGCCGGCCTTGGCACCATCGGCTTTGCCCTCCTTATGACCGGCGGAATCCTCTATACGCTGGGAGCCATACTCTTTGGGATGGGAGCCAAGATCCACTATGTCCATGGCGTGGCCCACATCCTCTATGTGATTGCCACGATCCTCCACTTCCTTTCGTTCCTCCTCTACGTGATTCTTTAGGGAAAGGAAACGTGGATGAGCGCTAACTATACCGGTGCCTTGAGGCTTAGGGTCCAGCGTTCCGTTTCGGCCATCGCCATCGGGGCGTTGATGATCGCCTTGGCCATCTGCCTCGAATATGCCGCCAAGGTCATACCGGGTCTGGAAATGCCAAACGGCGGCACTTTCTCCCTGACCTGCCTGCCCTTGGTCTTGGCCAGTCTGGCCATCGGTCCCCTTTGGGGTAGCTTGGCCGGTTTCATCTATGGCCTATTGGATTTCTTCATCGATGGTTACGGTCTCCATTGGGGTTCCCTGTTCCTCGATTACCTTCTGGCCTTCTCCTTCATGGGCCTGGCCGGTCTCTTCTCCAAGAAGTTCGTCAAAGGCGATTGGTGGGTCTTCTATCCGGCCATGACCGTAGCGATGGTGTTTCGCTACCTGAGTTCCTCGTTCTCGGGAGTCCTCTTCTTTGCGGATTATGCCGGTTCCATGAACCCCTGGTTCTACTCCTTCCTCTTCTACAACGCCCCCTATATGGGTGTCAGCCTGCTTTTGGACCTGCTGATAGGTTCTTATCTGATCTTCCCCCTATCCGGGGTAGTCAAACAATATAGTTACCTTCTCTTGCCAAAAGGCGATGAAAGAAACGACAATAATAAGATAGATGCGGCAAAGGTTCCCCCGGTGGGAACCCAACCGGTTAGGAAAGCGGAGGATAACGGTATGGCGGTTGAAGCAAAAGAAGAGGCGGGTGTGACTTTCAAGGAAGCTCTGTTGGGTTTGGCCGATCCCTCGACAAGCTGCGAGACAGCCGGAAAGGATCTGGATGTCATAAGGCAGGAAAGCGACAATGGCAATGCGCGGGCCAGCGTCCTTTTGGGCATCCTCTATGAGGAAGGGCTCTTTGCCGAATACGACTTGGACAAGGCCGAGCAGTATTACCAGAAGGCCTATGACCAAGGCGGCGTCAACGGACAGTTCCGCTTGGGTGCCCTCTATCTGGGCGACAATGCCAAACACGACGTCGGCAATGGCCTGGCCTTGGTGAGGGAGGCCGCATCCAAAGGCCTTCCCGAGGCTTTGGCGGTCTTGGGTCAGGCCTATGAGAAAGGCGTAGGGGTCGACAAGGACCTTGGCAAGGCCGAGGAGTTCTATGTCGATGCCGCCCATCGGGGCTTGGGCTATGGCTATTACCTGCTGGGGTCCCTTAAGTCCGACCAAGGCGATTTTGCCGAGGCCAAAGAGGATTACGATTTGGCCGTCAAGCTCGGCTACGATGCGACTTCCAAGAAGCAGGATTTCCTTTCCCTGCTTGGACGGTAGTCTTATCTTTGTAATGCAAGACGGACCGTAGTATCTTTTTTCCGGCTTTGAAGTTGCTGACCCAGGGAGGCCAAAAAATGGCGGAAGATAACAAGAAAGAAGAAGGCGTCGAGGCTGAGAAAAAGGACCAGGCCGTCCCCACAGCCACAGAAACCGAAAGCAAGCCCGGCGGGGCAGTGGCCCCGGCCGGTCCCGTCGCGGATGGGGAATATAACCCCAAGGCGGTCAAGACCGCCCAGGCCATCTTCGTCCCGGTCACTGCCAGCTACAAGGAGAAGGGCAGCTTCCATGATTACGTGGATGCCATAAGGCTCGACTTCAAGAAGGACTATGGCAAGACCAAGATCGTCAACTGGTCGGTTTTGGCCATCGTCCTCCTGCTTTCGGTCGGAACCGTGGTAGCGGCCTTTCTCAGCAGTTCGGACAGCGGCAATACCTGGGGCAACTACGTTATCTGGCCCCTGTTTGCCTTGGCCATCGTCGGTTTCGTCGTCTACCTAATAATCAGCTCTTCCCTTAAGAAGAAGAACTACAAGAGCATCGCCGTCTACCTTGACAGATGGGCCGAGAGCCAGGCGGCCGTCGCCTATCTTGATGAGGATGGGATAACCTCTGCCCAATACAGCTGCGATGGCAAAGTACGCGACATCGACGTGATCAATACCCATTACTGGGCACGCATAAACGCCATCGATTCCCGCAACCGGGTCGTCACCAAGTTCCTCGGCAGGGAGCTTACCGATACCGAGATCTCCGTATCGGTGCCTCCCTATTCCGAATTCGTCAAGGATCTGGCCGATGTCAAGGTGGTGGAGGAACCTCAGGAAAAGGCTGAACCCGCGGCTTTAGAAGCCGCGGAGCCGGTCAAGGAGGAAACCAAGAAGGCCAAGGCCAAACCCAAGGCCATAAGGGCTCAGGATGTCGGAGCCTTCGGCAAGATCTTGACCTATGACTTGAAGGCCTCGGAAGGAAACGTCCTGATAGTCGTTAGGAAGGTCAGCGATTCCTATCTTCCGACCCATGTGAAGGCTTTGGTCAGCTTGCCCGCTTTGGCCAGGGAATTGGGTCCGGATTTCGTGGTCTACGCCTCGTCTTTGGAATTTGCCGAGGCGGTTCTCTCCGCTAAGGGCGTCAAGGAAGAACTCCAGGGCCTGGTGGACAACACGGTCCTGTTCGACTGGTTCTTCGCCTTCAACAGCCATGGCTCCTATTTTGTCTTCAATTATTCTGACGATATAATGGTTCTCCCCGTCTATGTGACTCCCGCATCCGACAAGCTGATGGAATACGCCACCGATGTCAAGCATGCCCTGGCCGTATTCAAGTCCCTGGCGGACAACAAGATCGGAGCCTAGTAGGTGTCTTAGGAAAAGAAGGTTTCACAACTAGATATGCGCGTTTTCAAAGATCCTTTCGGCAAGCACGTTTTGGCAACGGCTGCCGATACCAAGGGACTCGGCTACAGTTTGGGAAAGACCCTTAAGGGTGGTGAGGTCATCCTGGCCCATGCCCCGATGGGAGTGGGCAAGACCTGCCTGGCCCAGGGCATCGCCAAAGGCTTGGGCGTCGATAGGGTGGTAAACTCCCCCACCTTCAACATGATCAAGGTCTATAGGGGCAAGCCTTTGACCTTCTATCATGTCGATGCCTACCGTCTGGAAGATGCCAAGGAGAACAGGGATATCGGCCTTTGGGATCTGCTTAACGATCCCGCGGGTGTCGTCTATGTCGAGTGGCCCGAATACATAGTCAAGCAGCTGGAAGGCGTCAGGAACGTGATCTTGGTCGACCTTAAGTTGAGGGCCGACGGCAAGAGGGAGGCGGTCATAAAGCATGGGAAGCTCTGAACCATTCAGGTTGTTCATGGACGGATCGGAAAAGGCGTTGGTCGTCGTGGCCCAACAGGGCCAAAAGTCCGAATCCGCCATAGATGTCAAAGCCAGGGAGACGTTGGAACGGATGTTCCCTTTGGTGAATCAGGTGGTGGACAAGTTTGGCAAGAAGTACGCCGATCTCGACGAGATCTATGTCACCTTGGGCCCCGGTTCCAATACCGGCCTGAGGATGTCCTTGACCCAGGCCAGGGTCTTCTTCGCCTTGAAGCCCGCTGCCCGTATCTTTGGTGCCACCACCTTCGAGGTCCTCTTCAGGGCCTCGGGTCTGGCAGAGGCCATCGTCTTGGTCTCGGACCGTCACGAAAGC
Organism: Caryophanales bacterium UBA4856; assembly: GCA_002399765.1. Taxonomy (GTDB): domain Bacteria; phylum Bacillota_I; class Bacilli_A; order RFN20; family CAG-288; genus CAG-568. Next base: position 39,558 of record DHEG01000011.1, read on the forward strand.
TTCTTCTATGCCGTCTACGAGAATGGGGCCAAGGTCAACGAAGGCCATGCCAAGTCCTTGGCCGAGATCAAGGAGTTGGATGACAAGGCGCTGGTCTTCTCAAGCGAAGACGAATTGGCCAAGCAGGTCGCCCAGGGGCGGGCCAAGTCCTTGGCCATTCCGATGGAGAAGGCCCTGCTGTCCTTGGATGCCTACACCGAATACAGCCCGAACAAGATCCAGGATCTGGTGCCTGATTACACGGAGAAAATATGACAATAATTTCAATAGCAACCCAAGACGTTCAGCCTGTCTTGGCTCTCGAGAAGCAAAGGCTCAATGGCAAATCCCTGACTGAGGAAGAGGTCACCCGGTCCATCCATAACGATGGCTTCATGGCCCTGGTGGCCAAGGAGAACGAGAGGTTGGTCGGCTATGTGTTGGCCTCCCTGTCCGGTCGGGAGGCGGAGATCCAATCGATCGCCGTCGCCGCCGACTATGAAGGACAAGGGATCGGGACGGGGCTTTTGGAGTTCTTGAAGGTCCGTCTGGCCGGTATGGGCGTGGAGCGCGTTCTTCTTGAGGTAAGCCAGGAAAACGAGAGGGCCTTGAGGCTTTACAAGTCTTCCGGCTTTGGCCAGTACAGCGTCCGCAAAGGCTATTACGATGGCAAGGATGCCATCTGCATGGACCAGGACCTAAAGGATGGCAAGCACCGTGTCATCCTGTCCCTGGAGTCTTCTTGCGACGAGACGGCCGCGGCCGTCTTGGACAACGGCATCTTGAAATCCAACATCGTCTCCACCCAGATAAAGGAACACCAAAAATACGGCGGCGTGTATCCGGAACTGGCTTCCCGTCTCCATCTTCAAAACGTCGCTTCCGTCATCTTCATGGCCCTTACCAAGGCGGGTGTGAAACCGGAGCAGTTGACCCATGTGGCCGTAACCGCCGGCCCCGGCCTTCCCGGCGCCTTGCAGGTAGGCGTCATCGCGGCCAAGACCGTGGCCGACTTTTTTGGCATCCCCTTGATAGGCGTCCACCATTTGGCTGGCCATCTGTATGCCAACGAATATGCGGGCAAGTTCAAGTTCCCCCTCATCGCCGTCATCGCTTCCGGTGGCAATTCCGAGATAGTCTTGATGAAGCACCATCTTGACTTCGACATCGTCGGCCAGACTTTGGACGATGCCATAGGCGAGGCGTTCGACAAGGTCGCCAGGGAGATAGGCCTTCCTTATCCCGGCGGCGTTTACATCGATCGTCTCTGCAAGGCCAATCCGGACGTCAAGCCCTTCCCGCTTCCTAAGCCCCGGGTTGCGGGCTATAACCTTTCCTATTCCGGGCTCAAGTCCCATGTCATAAGGCTTGCGGAGCACGAGAAGGCCCAAAACGGCGGGAAGCTTAGCGAACAGAGAGTGGTCGAATACGCCAAGTCGGTCGAGGTTGCCTTCGTGGACGAGTTCATGCGCAAGGCCATGAAGGCCGCGGACTACTTCCACGCCAAGGAAATAGTGATCGGTGGCGGGGTGTCGGCCAACTCCTATCTCCGCTATTCCGTCCTCCAGCACCAGGATCAATACCAGATAATAATCCCGCCGATGTGGTGCACGACCGACAATGCCTCCATGATCGCCAAGGCCGCCGACCACTTGATAGACGCCGGCTATGGCTCCGATCTTTCGCTGCCGACCGACCCGGGCATGGACCTCAATGGCTTCCCCTTCAACGGGGAGTTTTCAGGGACCTATCCGGTCGATCTGGCCAAGGCCAAGGCGTTCCTTAAGCAGTAAGGGATCGTCCGAGTTTATCCAGGGGTGACCTTAGGGTCGCCCTTTTGTTTTGCTATCCTATTCAGGCGAGGCTAATGAACATGGCTTGTTCCCTTTTGGCATTCGGCGAGGTGTTGGAAGATTACGTCCCCGTTGGCGATGGCTATCTTAAGCTGGCGGGCGGGGCGCCTTTGAACATGGCCGCGGAAGCGGTGAAGTTTGGCCTACCCACGAAGATGATCACCGAATTGGGTGGCGATCAAGCCAGCCAAAGGCTATTGAAGGCCATGAAGGACGAGGGGCTGGACACGAGTTTGGTCAGCTTGGACAAGGACTTGGTGCTCTGCCATACGGCGGTGACGGTCAATCCCTCGACTGGCGAACGGGAGTTCAGGTTCTATAAGGACAAGGCCTCGTTTCTGGGACTTTGCGAGGATGACATAAAAGACGAGTGGGTCAATAAGGGGGACGTCGTCCATATCGGGACTGTCTGTCTGTTGGGCGAGGGGATAATCAAGGCGCAACTGAAATTGGTCTCCTTGGCTCAAAAGAAGGGCGCGATGGTGACCTTCGATCCCAATCTTCGGCCCTCCTTGTTCAAGCCCGGGGAACAGGAGAGGCTGGCGAAGGTGTTTCTGCCTTATGCCAATGTCCTTAAATTGGGCAGGGACGAGATAGAGCCCATCGTCGGCAGCGATGACGAAAAGAAGGCCGCATCTTACCTGTTTGCCACCCATCCAGCCCTGGCTCTCGTCTTGGTTACCGATGGTGGCAAGGGGCTAAGGGCTTATTTGAGGAATGGGGAATGCGTAGCAGTGGGAAGCGTGAAGCCCCTGAAGATGGTTGATACCGTCGGGTGTGGGGATGCTTCCTTCGGGGCCTTCATCGGATCTTTGTCCCAACGAGGGTTCAATACCTTGGACGAACTGGAGGAAATCTCCGAAAAGGAGATCCACATGAGCCTTGTCTATGCGGCCTTGGCCGGCTCTTTCGTTTGCGGCCAGAAGGGCGCCTTGCCCATGCCTACCGTCCCCGAATTGGACTCTTTGGCAAAGATCAGGGGAATAAAGCTAGGCTAGGCCGTACATCCACTTTAGTCTTATGGTCCTTAAAGTCATAAAATACTCTTTGTCATAGCCAAAGGAGCAAAGAAAGCAATGCTCGCATACATTAAAGATCTCTATGCCGGCCTAAAGGGACCGACGGAGGCGTTGGAAGGAAAGGAAGTCACGGTAAGGGGCTTGGTCAAGTCCAACCGCGACAACAAGACCGTCGGATTCCTTTGGGTCTCCGATAGTTCCTGCTTCGATGCCATTCAGGTCGTCTACGATCCGGCGAAGTTCTCGGATGTCCAAAAGCTAAGGCTGGGGGCTTCGGTGGAAGCCACCGGGACCTTGGCCTTGACCCCCAACATGAAACAGCCTTTCGAGATACATCTCACCAAGGCCGTGGTGACCGGACAGGTAGCCGATGACTATCCCCTGCAGAAGAAGAAGACCTCCTTCGAGTTCTTGAGGACGTTGCCCCACCTGAGGGAAAGGACCAACACCTTCAACGCGGTCTTCCGGGTCCGCTCTGAGCTCTCCTATGCCATCCATGAGTATTTCCATGAACATGGCTTCTTCTACGTCCATACGCCGATCTTGACCGGCAACGATGCCGAAGGTGCCGGCCAGACCTTCCAGGTCGTGGCCGATCCCAAGGATCCCAAAGAGTATTTCGGCAAGGTGGCGACTTTGACAGTCTCCGGCCAACTCCATGTCGAGCCCTTCGCCTTGACCTACCAAAAGGTCTACACCTTCGGTCCTACCTTCAGGGCCGAAAAGTCCAACACCCAGCGCCATGCCGCGGAGTTTTGGATGATCGAGCCGGAGATCGCCTTTGCCGACATCGATGACGACATGGACTTGATGGAGGATTTCCTGAAGACGGTCGTAAGAAGGGTCGTCGAGCGTTGCCCCCAGGACTTCAAGTTCTTCGAGACCTGGATCTCCAAGGATGTCGCCACCCGTCTTGACCATATGCTCAACAAGCCATTCCAGCGGGTCGACTACAGCGAGGGCATCGCCATCCTTAAGGATGCCGTCGCCAAGGGACACAAGTTCGATAACCCCGACATCTACTGGGGCTTGGATCTGATGAGCGAGCATGAGCGCTACCTTACAGAGCAGCACTTCAAGGGACCCATATTCCTCAAGAACTATCCCAAGGAGATAAAGGCCTTCTACATGAAGCAGAATCCCGATGGCAAGACCGTGGCTGCCGTGGATCTGCTCTTCCCCGATGTCGGCGAGCTTTGCGGGGGCAGTCAGCGCGAGGAAGACTACGGCAAGCTCTTGAAGAGAATGGAAGAACTCCACATGAACATTCCGGCCTACCAGTGGTATTTGGATACCCGGAGGTTTGGGGGCTGTGTCCATTCGGGCTTCGGGCTCGGCTTCGACCGGTTGTTGATGTACATCACCGGGCTGGACAACATCCGCGATGTCCAGCCTTATCCCAGGACCTATAAGGACATGGCGTTCTAGAGGCGAATCGAGGCATTGAGACAAGGATGGAAAAAGGACTAGACCCAAAAAGCGCCGACTACAATCCCTACTTGGAGATCGAGCGGGAAGTGTATGGCGGCAAGCGGCAAAGCGCGGACAAGACCCTTTTCAGGAAAACAGGGGTCTGCTTTTTGCTCGCCTTGGTTTTCGCCTTTTTGGGCTTGGTCATCTATGACTTGGTCGAAGGCGGCATCGAGATCTCTGACAACCGGGCCCTGGAGAAGACCGTCAGGGTCGAGGATATCGACACCGGCGAGTTCAAGAACGAGAACTATCAGGAACTGATAGCGTCGGAAGGCGATGCTATCGACTTCTCCTCTTCCTATTCCGTCGAGTCGGTAAGCCTTGACGGAAAAGTCCTGTCGGTCGATGGCAACACCGGCGACCAATATGTTTTCTATAAGCCGGGTTCTTCGGTCCTCTGGTCCGAGGACATGGCCTTCGACAGCGGCGCCTCCATGACCATCGATTCCACTCGTTTCACCAGTGGGGACTACATCCTTTGCTGGGGCAATCAGGCCAGTGCCAAATTGAGGCCCATAGTCCCGGCTTCCAACCCCGTCCTTACCGACCCTTCCACCGGCCTGAGCCTCATTCAAGACCCTTCGCTCCTTAACATATTGGTGCTTTCGGTAGAGTGAGGGATGGGCAAATAGTTTCGTCAGTTGGTGCGAAAGGGGTTTCAGCGGTGTAGAATATTAGCCGAAAAAAGGGGTAAGAAATGAGCAAGAAAACAGTTCTCGTGACTGGCGGGGCCGGATACATCGGTTCCCATGCGGTCAGGCAGTTGCTGGATCATGACTTCGACGTGATAGTGGTCGACAATCTGTCTACCGGACATGTCAAGGCGGTCGATCCCAGGGCCAGGCTCTATCTTGGCGACGTAAGGGACATAAAGTTCTTGGCCGGCGTGTTTGCGACTAACCACGTCGATGGCGTCATGCAATTCGCGGCCAAGATAATAGTGCCGGAATCGGTCTCCGATCCCCTGGCCTATTACGACGACAACATCTACGGCGTCCTCTCCGTCTTGCGCTGCATGAAGGCCTTCGGGGTCAACAACATCGTCTTCTCTTCCACCGCGGCCGTCTATGGCACCAAGAAGGAACCGGTCATCAGCGAGGATGCCACCCTCACCCCCGAGTCTCCCTATGGGTATTCCAAACTAGCTTCGGAACATTTGATTCACTATGCCGAAGCGGCCTATGGCATCAAGCATGTCATCTTCCGCTACTTCAACGTCGCCGGCTCGGCCTTCGATTCCACCATCGGCGAAGCCCATCCGGTGGAGTCCCACTTGATACCCGTGACAGTCAAGGCCGGCCTTACCGGCCGCAAGATGACCCTGTTCGGCAAGGATTATGACACCCGTGACGGGACTTGCCTGAGGGATTACATCCACGTGGTCGATCTTGCCGAAGCCCATGTGCTGGGAATGGAGAGGCTATTGTCTGGCAAGTCCTCCAGCACCTATAACCTCGGCTCCGAGAATGGGTACACCAATCTGGAGATAATAAACACCGTCTCCCAGGTCCTGAAGGAAGAGAAGCTGTCCGATGGCGTCCCCTTCGAGTTTGGCCCCCGGAGAGCCGGCGACCCTGCCGCCATCGTCGCCTCCAACAAGAAGGCCAAGGCCGAACTTGGCTGGAGTCCCAAATACGACCTCAAGAGCATGATCACTTCCGCCATCAAGTGGTACAGCACCCATCCTGACCTGTATAAGGATCAGGGCAAGGCCGTAAGCCTCGATGCCCAGGACCGGAAGCACATCAAGGTCGCAAAGCCCTTGAACCTCCCTAAGCTCTACCATCTCGGCGTCTATTCGGGGATCGAGAAGGCCGACCACGTCAAGCTGAACGAGATTGCCAAGGCCTTGAAGAAATAGTTGGGAAAGAGGCTAATAAAAAAAGACCCGCCAGCAAGCGGGTCTTTTTCGTCACTTCCCTTCCTCGCTCTTCTCGCGCACTACCGCGATGGGATTGGCACCTATTTCGGGGAAGTAGAGATCGACCTTGTCACCGGTCTTGTATTTGCCAGCCAGGAAGAAAGGCAGGGGGTTCTGGGTCGGGGCAATGGTGAATAGGGAGTTGTGCCTGTAGGAGACGAATAGCTCCCGATACAATCCCGACATATAGGAGACGGAGACCGACTCCACCGCTCCGACCGAAGGCTTGGAAGCGATCTTCCTGGCCCTAAGGAACGGCTTAAGCTTCGTCTCGTATTGCAAGGCGAAATAGAAGAGGGGCAAGAGGGTGGAGAAGGACATGACCCCGGCGATCCAGACGATTATCGTGTCATTAGGCAGCAGGTCCAAGAACAAGGCGTTTATGAACAGGACCAGGAAGGCTATTGCGGATATGGTGGCGTAGACGATTATGGAAGACTTGAACCCCACGATGCGGAAAGCCTTGTAGACCGGTACTATGCCCTGCTTCTTCTCGTCATTCGATAGGAACAGCTGATCAGCGGCAAACAAGGCCGTGCCGATGGCGATGGCAAGATAGGCCAAGCCAATCAAGGCCAAGATCACCAATCCGGTCGAGCCTAGCCCACCTTCCCCTTCGGCTTCGGGGCTAAGGAAATAGTATGGGTATCTATCGGCCAAGCCTTCTCCGAAGTTGGAGCGCAACAGGACGTAGAGGGCATAAAGGGCCGGCAGGCCCAAGGCCAAATAGGTGTCATAGAGGTTTATCTTGTCTCTTTCGTTGAAGAATATCCAATCTATGACAATCATTATCGGGGCTACGAAGTCAAATATGACATCCTGATATATCGCTAACGGATTGGCGTTGCCCATATACGTGAACCAATCGGAGGTGAAGGGAATCCTTATTATGAGATTCTTCATAATGAACGAAAGGGCGATGGCGACTACCCCGTAGAACCTCAATTTGTAGGAGGTCTCTTCGACGAATGAGGTGCCGCGACTATATACATATGCCGCGTCGGCCAGAAAGACCAGGCCCATCACGTAGCAGAAGTAATTGGTCAGGGCCTCGAAGGAGAAGAAGTTGGAGGGCTTTTCGTGGAAGAAATCCTGGTAATCGTTGGGCCAGAAACCCATCATCACGAACCGGGCTATCGATATGGCGATGGCGAAAGTCAGAGTCGAAAGGTAAATGGACCTTATTATCAGGCAAACCATTTGCTTGGTCTTAATGGCATTTGGCATCTTTTATATCCCCTTGGCATTTGTCAACCATGGACAATTGTAAACTAGGCTGAATCTTTTGCCTACCACCCCTTCAGTACAATGGCTTGCTTGGCGTATTGGGGTCATAAGGCTTAGGTCCGGAAAAATTGTTGTTTACGGCGATGTTGTTGGTCGAATAGGTCTGATATTGGGCTACCTTAGGAAGATAGTCGTCGCCTTTCTTGGAGAGTATCCGATGGGTTCTTGCCAGAAAGCCCTGGGTCTGCCAGAGGATCACGAACAGCGTGACGAAGGTCAAGACGTTCCAGGCCACGACCAGGCCCTGCTCCCAGCCGAAGACATATTCATAGTCCTGCTCGAAGTAATATGGTAAGTTCATGCCCCAGACGGTAGTGTATCCTGCTACCTCTATGCCGAATAAGGAGTCCTCGGCCCAAAAGGAGAAATCGAAGTTCTCGTGCAGGTAGGCGTAGAGGATGAAGGCCGCGGCCAACAGGACCAAGAGCACATAAGCCCAGGTGGCCTTCTTGAACAGAAGGAAACGCGACTTGGCAAAGGCCGCCTTGCGGTAGTCGTGAATCGAGTGGAGGGTCCTGGCATTGACCAATGGCTCCATGTAGATGTCGACCATGTTCTGCTGACGGGCGTAGCCCTTGTGGAAAATGAAGGTCAAAAGGGCCAAGAGGAGAAGGCCAACGCCGATCGCGACGAAGAAGATGACCAAGGCCGAAGATACGGGGTCGCTTACTGTCGTGTTCATTGCCGATAACCTCCGCCATTGCCATCGTCGAACGGATTGGAAGAATGGTCCTTGGGGTTCTCCTGCGGTATTTGGGCCACCGGGGAAACCCCGGGGATCTGGGCGCTTTTCTCGTTGGTGTCGATCATTATCCGACCGTTCTGGTCTAATTTCTTCTCATAGAGGGGGTCTATTTGGCGGGGCTGGGCGTTTTGATATTGATAAGGGACATAGGTCGGGCCATAGACGGGATTTTGGTTCTCCGGCTGGGGAGTGGCGTTGGCCCTTTGGATGTTTTGCTTCAGCATGTAGTAGTTATTCACCGTGCTGTTGCTGTGGATTTGGGTCGAGGCAGAGGGAGCTTGCGGTTCCCTTTGGTAGGCGGCATAAGGCATCGGATTGTAATAAGGCCCAGGATAGGGAGCCGAATAGGGCGGCTGCTGCTGTTGAGGGGCTTGGGCATAGATGTTGTTGTTTATGACCGCCGGATTGGTTGGACCTTGGGCGTTATTGGCATCGATCTTTGGGTCGAAGCCGGTCTTGAACGAAGGCTTCTTTCCGAAAGCCCAGGCCAAAAGGGTTCCGATGCATATCAAGAGACCTATCACGGCATTGAGCAAAAGCCAGATTAGCCAAAGAGGCGAAATCAGCATAAAGCCGATGCCATGAAGGAACTTGTTTCTTAGTTTCATCTGGAGCCTCCCCTTTGTACCTTTTGGACAAATGGGCATCAGCCATCGCGCCAAGCATTGCAAAGCCGCTAGCGAGAGGGCTGAGCCTAACCCTTTAATCGCCGACACGGTTTCTCGTGTTCCTTTTATATGATAAGCGTTCCTCAGCCTATTTGCCTATATGGAAGCAACGAAAAAGAGGCGTTTGCGCCTCTTTCCCATCGGCTTTGGCCAAACCTAAGCCATATAGTATGCGTCGGCTTGGTAAAGCGAGACCGGAAGCGTCAGGGCGAAGAGGAGCGCCAGTTCCCCCATACCTATCAATAGTTCCTTTTTGGGAATCCTGAATGAACGTTCCTGGATGGCCAAGATCGCATAGTAGCCCAGGCTCCAGCCGATCACGCTAACCGTGAAGATCAAAAGGCCATTGGTGCTCGAGTAATCCCAGTTGCGCAATTGGGGCGCGATGGTTGCGATGAGGAAGGCGAAGGATCCCATCAATACGTGGATTGAATACTTTGGCCAGGCCATGTCATAGCCCTTGTCCCCGAATGATTCACCCGAAGGATCCTTCTTCCTGAAGGTGAACACCATCGCCAAGGACCCTAGTACCAAGAACAGGGGGATGTAGATGGCTTCAAAGGTGTATGCGGTTGCCCAGCCCGCGCTTTCCGAGAATGGCTGGCCTTCGATCATGTTGGAAAAGAGGAAGCTGAAGGAAGACGAAACGGACCAAAGGGTCAGGTTGTAGCTGGAGATGTTGAAGTAAGGGACCGAAGAGTAGTCAAACACCTTTATGTATTGGCTGAAAGGCTCGATGGTCAACAGGAGCAGAACCTGGACTATGGCGATGGCCAAGGCGCCATCGATGGGATTGTTGGCCACGGAAAGAATGGCGCAAATGACGAAATAGGCGGCTGGTATTGCGACCATCAGGTACAGGAATCCCAAGGTTATCCAACCGTAGTCGTACCAATAATCCCTAGGACTGACGGCTTGCCTTATGGCCACGATCATCGTCCCGAGCCAAAACACCGCCACGAAGGGGATCATTATCGCCAAGAGGCCCAACAAGACCCTAATGTTCTTTATCTTCCGCTCGGGGACGGCAAATTGCATGAAGGCATCCGCGCTCTTCCTGGAGAAGCGATAGGAGAAGACGAAGAAGGGAACCACGATGGTCGCAATCAGGCCGACCTGGATGATGGGCGTGAAGGAGAAGGCGTTGCCATAGTAATGGCCACTGGTGAGGTCGATGTTTGACAACGCGGCAGGGAAGAGGAAGAAACCGGCAAAGGCAATGGCGATTAGGCCAAATAGGGGAAGCCAGCGCCTGGTTTGCCAAAGGGCGTATTTCTTTATCATCTTGTTTCTCCTTTCTCTTCAGCCAAAGACATCTCGAGTGTTAGCAATTCCGAATAATCGATGGGAATGGTATCTAGCAAAAGAGGCTCGAAAGATTTAAGTGACGCAATGTTTGAATCCCTTTGGACGGCCACTATCTCATAGACGGAGCCGCTCTTCCTGAAGGAGATTATCTCCATGCCCTTGGTTAGCAAGGCCTCTTTCGTCAGGCTGAGCCTTGGCGCGATCTGGTATTTGACGAATGACTTGCCGAGGTTCTCTCCGCTGCCCTGGGCAAACTTATGGCCTTTGTCGATGAGGACGAAGGTGTCGCAAAGGCTCTCCAGGGTTTGCATGTTATGGGAAGCGACCAACACGGTCTTGCCATTGCCGGCATACCGACTGATGATTAAGTTCTTGATCTTGAAAAGGGCCAAAGGGTCGATGCCGTCGAAAGCCTCATCCAAGAGGAGATATTCGACATCGACGGACAGGGCCAAGGCCAAGAAGGCCTGGCGCCTCATGCCCTTGGAGAAGGACTTAAGCGGTTTGTCCTTGGGCAATCCCACCTTGTCGGTGAAGGCCTGGAAGCTGTTCTCGTCTATTCTGTAGAAACAGGAATAGAAGGAAATAAGGTCTTTCATCTTGGCATTGGCGGGCGCATAGGGCTCATCGGGCAGGAACATCAGCTTCGCCTTGGCCTTGACGTCATCTGCGGGCAAGCCGTCTATGGTCACCTTCCCTTGGGTAGGCTTGTAGACATCTGCGATGGTTCTTAAAAGAGTCGATTTGCCGGCTCCGTTTCTTCCGACCAAGCCGTTTATGCCTGGTCCTATCTCTGCCGAGAAACCGTCCAGGGCCTTGGTCTGGCCCAAGACCTTCGTAAGGTCTTTGATCTCTATCATCCTCGTCCTCCCTTGACCATCGCTAGCACTTCCGCGATTTCCGCGGGGGTGTATCCGTCTTTCAGCAAAGCGCCGATCCTCTCTTCCAATGCCTTCAGCCTCTGGTCCTTGGCTTGGCTCGCTTCCCTTACGAAATAGCCTTTCTTGGGTATGGCGGTCACGAGGCCCTTCTCCTCCAACACGCCCATGGCTCTCGCCACGGTATTGGGATTGATGTTGTTCTCGAGGGCTATCTCCCTTACCGAGGGCATCTCCTCCCCTGGCTTATACACGCCAAGGACTATCAGTTTCTCGTAATGGGAAGCAATTTGCCAAAACAAGGGCTCGCTTCCGTTAAGGTCCATCTTTGCCTCCTCTTGTATTAACTGTCTTAATTGTATTACCTGTATTAATGACAAGCAACAAAAAAAGAGGCCTAGGCCTCTCTACATGAACTCGTCCAAGGTCATCTGGGCCGACTCGGGCAGATCCCCGTAAGCGCCCAAGGACTTTAGGGAGGCATTGATGGCCGCGGAGATGTGGCACCTGTTCACGAAATCCTCGACCGACTCGAAGGGCTTCCTCTTCCGCTCCTCGACTATCTTCTGGGCCATAGATTCGCCCAGGGAGTCGACGGCGGAGAAGGGGGGGATTATCTCCTTGGTCTTGGGATCGACGGTGAACTTGGTGGCATCCGACTTGGCCACGGAGATATGGCCGAACCTGATGCCCCTGTCGGTCATCTCGACATAGGTTGTCAAAGTGTCGGCCAGGGAATCCTCCTTGTTCTCGACATGGATCTTCTGCTCCTTCTTGGCTTGATAGGACCTTAGCCAGCGGATGGCAGCTTCCTGCCCGGCCTGCATGATCCTTAGGTCATAGGCATCGCATCTGAGGGTGTAGTAGACCGCGTAGTAGACCTCGGGATGATGGACCTTGAACCAGGCGACCCTAACGGCCATCATGACGTAGGCGCAGGCATGGCCCTTGGGGAAGAGGTACTTTATCTTGGCGCAGGAGTCCACATATTCCTGAGGTACCTTGTACTGCTTGAACACGGCCAAGGCGTCGTTGGTCTTCTGCTCGAAGCCCGGCTTGGTGAACTGGCCGTGACGGACCAACTCCATTATGGTGAAGGCCTTGTCGGAAGGGACGCCCCATTTGCGGTGCAGTTCGAGCATTATGTCGTCACGGCTGCAGATGACGTCGCGCAAAGTCGCCTTGCCGCTCAGGATCATGTCCTCGGCGTTTCCGGAGAAGACGTTGGTTCCGTGGGAGAGACCGCTGACACGGACCAAATCGCCAAAGCCCCTAGGCTTGGACTCGACCAAGATCCTCATGGCCAGGGTGGTGCCGAATTCCGGAAGGCCCAAGGTGCCAGTCTTGTTGTTCAGGATGTTGCGCTTGAGCTTCAGGGCCTTGGTGGACCAGAAGAGACTCAAGGTGGCCGGATCGTCGAAGGGGATGGACTTCCAGTCGATGTCCGCCATGTCGCACATCATCTTGATGGCGTAGGGGTCGACGTGGCCCAGTTCATCGAATTTCAAGACGTTGTCGTGTATGGCATGGAAGTCGTAATGGGTCGTCTTCCAGGAAGCATCCTCGGAGTTGGCCGGATACTGATAAGGGGTGAAGTCGAAGACCGACATGTTGTTGGGTATTACTATGATGCCGCCCGGGTGCTGACCGGTGGTCCTCTTTACGCCTACGCAGCCAGCTGCCAACCTATCGATCTCGGCGGGCCTTATGGTCTTGGGATCGATGTTTTGGTTCTCGAAGTAGCCCTTGACGTAGCCGATGGCGTTCTTCTCCTCGGTGGTCTGGATGGTCCCGGCCTTGTACACGTTGTCCGCACCCATCAGCTTCCTGGTCATCTCGTGGGCCGTGGACTGGAAGTCGGAGGGGAAGTTCAAGTCGATATCGGGCACCTTGTCGCCATGGAAGCCCAAGAAGGTCTCGAAAGGTATGTTGTGGCCGTCCTTCTTCATGGGCGTGCCGCATTTGGGGCAGTCCTTGTCGGGGAGATCGAAGCCATCCGAGTACACGTTGGTATCGGCCCAGATCAAGTCCTTGCAGGCAGGGTTTGGGCAAAGCCAATAGGGGGGCAAAGGATTGACCTCTGTTATGCCAGACATCGTCGCCACCAAGGACGAACCCACAGAACCACGGGAACCCACCAAGTGGCCGGCCGCGTTAACCTGACGGACCAAGACCGACGCTATCCAGTAAATGACATAGTAACCGTTGGTCCCGATACCCTTTAGTTCCTTGTCCAGACGGGTTTGGATCGGCTCGGGCAACGGGTCGCCGTAAAGCTTGTGGGCCGTATCGAAGACCAACTTTATGAGGTTGGTGTCGCAGTCCTTTATGAAAGGCGGATAGAGGCGATCCTTGGTGGGCTTTATCTCACTTAGCTGATCTGCGATGGCATTGGAATTCCTGACCACTATCTCGTCTACCAGTTTATCGTCGTCAAGGAACTTGAAGGCATCCTTCATCTCCTGGGTGGAGAGGAAGTTCTGGTCCGGATTGGGATAGGGCTTTTGGGACTTGCGACGATAAGGGTTCAAGGGATGCTGGGCACCCTTCAGTCCCTTGGCGAATATGTAAATGTCCCTATAGATCTTGTCATCCGGGTTAAGGTAGTGACAATCTCCCGTAGCGACTACAGGTTTGTTTATATCCTTGGCTGCCTTGATAAGGTCTTTCAATATCATCTCTAGGTTATCTTCGGAGGATATCTGACCATCGTTTATCAACCAGGAGTAGCAGGCTGGTGGTTGCACCTCGATGTAGTCATACCAGGCCATTACCTTCTTTAGGACATCCTCGGACTTGGTCAAGGCCGAGTCGAAGACCTCCCCGTTGAAGCACGCGGAGCCGACCAAGAGGTTGGCGCGGTATTGGTCTATCAGCGCGCGTGGCGTATGGGGCACATCCGACAGGTAGGTGGTGGACGAAAGGGAGATTATCCTGTATAGGTCCTTAAGTCCCTGCTCGTTCTTGGCATAGACGCAGACATGCTTGGGACGGGCGGTGAGGATGACGTCGTTGGAAGTGAGGTCCTCGAGGTCTTTCATGTTGGGGTTGGGATTGGTCTCGCTGATCTTTGAAAGGATGCCGATATAGACCGCCTCCAACACCTTGGCATCGTATATGGCTCGATGGACCTTGGTCTCGTCGTAGTTGATGCCCAAAGTACGTGCCACGGCCTCCAAGGTGTGGGACCTTTGCTTGGGGAACATGTAACGGGAAAGGGGCAGGGTATCGATTATCGGGTTGGTGATCTGGGGCAGGCCGTTGTTCTTCAAGGCCTCGTTCAAGAAGCCGATGTCGAAGGCGGCGTTGTGGTCTATTATCACCGCGCTCCCAAAGTAATCCAAGATGGTCTTCAATGCTTCCTTGATGGGCCTTCCCGAGTCGACCATCTCCTGGGTGATGTTGGTCTTGTTCTTTATTACGTCCCGTAGCTTGCGGTCGGGATTGATGAAGAAGTCCAGGTTGTCCGTTTCCTGTCCGTGGGAATACTTTGTCGCCCCGAACTCTATTATTCGATCGTAACGGGCCGAAAGACCCGTGGTCTCCAAGTCGAATACGACATAGTCGGCATGGTCGAGATCGATGTCCTTGGTATTGATGCAGATGTCCAAGTGACTGTCCACCATGTATAGCTCACAGCCATAGCAGATCTTTATCCCCAGCTTCTTGCTGATCTTTTGGGCTTCCGGGAAGGCCTGGACCACGCCGTGGTCGGTGATGCCGATGGCTTTCATCCCGAAAGACTTGGCCAAGGTGGCGTATTGGGTTATGGAGGCGATGCCATCCAACGCCGACATGTTGGTGTGGAGGTGGAGTTCGACCCTCTTGTCCAGACTCGGGTCTTCCCGGCTGGGATCAGGCGGGAGGATCTCGATCTTGTCCGGGACTATGGTCAAATGATGGGTATAGGCATCGGTTTCCACCGTTCCCTTCACCTTTATCTTGGTCCCGACGGCAAGCTTGTCCATGAAACTAACCGGGTACCGCTTGCTCTCGAAGATCATGGAGCCGATGGAACTGGTGTTGTCGGTGTACTCGAAAAGCAAAAAGGCCTTGCCTTTCTTGCTGACTCGTTGGTCATGCTTGAAGATCTTGCCTGTCACCATGACCTTCTTGAGGTTGTCGATGTCTTTTAGCATGGCCGGATAGTAAGACCGGTCGTCCTCATCTCGCTGCTGGGAGTCGGTCCTCATCCGGCCCCGGGTGGCATTGGCGATCTTGATGGCCTTCCTTATGCTCTCCTGGCGCTTGAGTTCCAACGCCTTCTCGTCCTCGGCCACTACCGCATTGGGTTGGCTTTCCTCGTCTTCGTCCTCGTCCTCATCGTCGTAATCGTCGGGTCTGTCATCATCATCGGGGAAGGAGGCTTCGTCTTGGAGCTGGGCGACATCGAGGCCTTCGTCATTGGCAGGGGCGGCCTGGGCATCGTTTACCAAAGTGGGGTCGGTCACCTTCTGCCTGACCGCGATCTTTAGATCGCAGCTTATCGCCCTCAGGGCCTGGGCAAGCCTTCCGGTCTCCTCCTTTACCGTCTCCTTCCTCTCCTCGCTGTCGTAGGTGAAGATCAACGTATTGGTCGGCTTGTCGAAGGTGTAGTCACCGAGATCGTAGGCATCGGTCAGGGCTATGTAGGAGTCGATGAACTTGTCCAAGCCCTCCTTCTCGTCGTCGTATTCGAATGACAGGCGGGTCTCGAAACCGCCTTTGTCGGCCTTGATCTTCTCGACTTTACCGAAAAGGTCGGCATAGGTCTGCCAAGGCAGGAGGGTGGGGCAATGGATCACGGCCAAGATCCGGTTGAAGTCCTTCTCCTGGGTCAAGAGGTCGAAATAGGATGAGGCGAAGGGAGTGAGGTCTTCCACCCCGATACGCTTCAGAAACCTTTCGATGAGTTGATCCATTACCACCATTTCCCTACTTCCGCTAATGGGTATTATAAGTTCTTGCCACCGGAGAGAACACCATAAGTGGCTTTGAAAAGGAGGGCCTTTTGGCCCTCCCTGTTATTCTCATGGCCCTCTTTTAAGTTGTTTGGGCCTCAATGTAGCGCAAAGCCATGACAATCCCTAGACGAGCCTGATTATATCGAGGATTATTATCGCGATGCCAAAGACCAAAAGGAAGGCGAAGCCGGCGATGGTGGCCCGTTCCTTGAACTTCTTGGAGATGGTCTTATGGGTCACGCCCTCGATTATGCAAAGGAGCAACTGCCAGCCATCGAGGCCGGGGATCGGCAACAGGTTCAACACGGCAAGGTTAATCGAGATCAAACCCCAGATGTAGAGGACATAGTAGGCGCCTAGGCTCACTGCCTGCTCGTTGACGACGAATACCGAGATTATGCTGCCTACCTGTTGGTAGCCGCTGGGGGTGAAAAGCTTGCCCAAGGCGATGTAGGTATCGGCGATGCCACTGCCCTGCATCACGAAGGAATAGGACAGGGACCTTCCCAGGCTTTCCCAGGAGATCTCATCCAGGCCCTCCTTGCCGGACACGGGGACATAGGACTCATAGTAGGTGATGCCGACTTTTCCGAAGGCATAGGTCCCATCGGATTGCGCCACTGAGGGGATGTTGGCCAAAGTCGCGCTCTTCTCTTGGGAATAGCTGCCATCGCTCTCTTTCGATTCATAGGTCAGCTCGACTGAATAGGTGACGGTAGAGGAAACGGGGTAGTAGACATAGTAGGTGTCGCTATCGGAAGCGATGGGGACCGTGGACCAATCGGAGGCGAAGACGTAGTCGGAAAGGACATAGTCGATGTCGGTATAGGAGGAGACGGTCCGGCTGCGATTGGACAGGGTGAAGACCAAATCGTCCTTAAGGCTTTCTATGGTGTTCTCGTCGTAGCTCTTGCCCTGGGAATCCTTTACTATTATCTGGGAAGAAAGATCGTCGGTATCGAGGTCGTCGATTGCCATGGACATGGTCAGGATGCGATCCCCTGTCCTTAAGCCGGCCTGATACAGAGGCGAATCCGAGCCGTTTACGGTTTGGACAACGCTGATCCTATTGGTATAGGAATCCATCTGCTTGGAGAAGAAGTTGCCAAAGAAGAAAAGGAAATAGGAAAGGATCAGGTTCATCGCGATCCCCGCCACCATTATGACGGCCTGCTTGGGATGGCTGACCCCGGAGAAAGTACGTTCCTTGGGTAGCTTTCCGATCCCGGCCTCGGTCAAGGCCGCATCGTCGCTTTCCCCGACCATTGACACATAGCCACCCAAAGGCAAAGCCCTAAGGTTAAGGGTTGTCTCCCATTTCTTCTTGCCGGTCTTCTTGTCCTTGGGGTTTATGGATATTAGTTTGGGGCCGAAACCGATGGAGAATTCCTCGCAATAGACCTTGAAGAGCTTGGCCATTGAGAAATGGCCGGCTTCGTGTAGGCAAATGACCACGCCAAGGCCCAATACGAAAACGATAATCGAGATAAATAGCTCCATTGCCTACCTCCTTAGGGTTATCTATTTCTTGTCGGAATTGTCGTCCTTGCCATCGTGGGGAACGGAGAACTTCTTTCCGCCTTCATTGTGATTGGTCCTGTTGAAGCCCTTGTGGAACGAGCCATTGCCATAGCTGGTGTGGCTATTGTGGTACGAGCCATGGTCGCTACCATGGAAGGAACCATGG
>DHEG01000011.1:57557-71244 GCA_002399765.1 Caryophanales bacterium UBA4856
CACTTGACTCACCGCCCTCACTGTCGTGATGGAAACTGTGATGACTGGTGTAGGAATGACCATTTGGACCGTGGCCGAAATGAGTAGATGGCATGTAACGGGGATCGTCGTTGTGCTCATGGTTGTTGGAATGCCAATCACGATGGAAGTCTTTGTGATAACTGTCTTTGTGGTAGCTGTCCTTATGGTAACCATGGGCGTTGTCCCCATCCTGGTCGTTATCCCTGTCGGAATGGTAGCGAGAGGAGGATGAATGGCCGTAATGGGAATGATCGTCATCGGATCGATGGCCGTAGCTTGAATGCCCATAGTTGTTTGGATGTCCATAACTCGAATGACCAAAGCTTGAATGGCCATAACGCTTATGGCTGTCGCCTCTATCGAAGTGGCGGTGATCCTCTCCGTCCCCGGCCTCTTCCTGCTTTTCCTTTTGGGCCTTGGTCTTAAGGTGCTCTTGCCAAAGGTGCTTCTTGGAGGGGTCGTTCTTCCAGCGGCTGTCGCGTTTCGATTCGGCTTCTTCTTTTGGGTTGTCCTTAAAGGCGAAGGGTTGGGGTTTCTTATGGGCCTTCAAGACCACGGGCACGCCATTCTTCAAGGCATTGGCAATGCTGGTGGCGATGGTAGTGGCCATCTTGGCTGCATCGGAATCCACCTTCTTGATGTCTTCGATGTTCTGGGGTTGGGGATCGTCGCGCCCGATGTTTGACACCGTCCGCCTGATGATGGTCTCGACATCCCCGAACCGGATCTTCCCGTCCTTGAATTGCTGCAAGGCGATCTCGTCGGCGGCATTGGCCGCGATTAGGGCCCTTTCGCCCTGGGTCTTGTACATGAAGGCCAGATAGCCAAACAGCGGATGGCGATCCTTGTCATAGTCGGTCAAATAGTCATTGCCTTTGTCGGTCAAGGCGAGGTCTTTGGCAGTCCATGCGTCCAACAGCCCAGGTTCACCGGCCTTTTGGGCAATCTCGAAGCCCTTGTCGGTCTTAAGCGCGGCCAGGTCCTTTGGATCGGCTGAGCTCTTGGCACTGAAATAGTCGAAGGGCTTGTTGGACAAGGAGGAGACGGTAACCAAACCGAACAGGGCCTTTAGGCCCGTGGCTTCATCGACGAAGTCCTTGATGGTCGTGCTCTTCTCGATGTAGGGACCATAGGCGGTGCCGAACAGATCCTTGATGGCCACGGCCTTGAAGGGATCGCTGTTGTCTATCAAGGACAGGGAACCTGCCTGGAGGTTGTCCGATCCGGCCAAGGGCAACAGGGCCTTGAGATCCTCGTCCAAGGGATAATACTTGCCCTGGAGCTTCTTGGCTTCGGAACCGGCCAAGGCCAAGAACTCCCGGCTGTAGGAATAGACCTCAAGGCCTTTGCTCAGGGCGGTTAGGATCAATGGGATGGAGGGGAAACCGGTAAGGGCGATCAAGACCGCGTCGGCCTTGGTGGTGAAGAGCAGATCGGCAAAGCCCTTGTCTCCCGCGAACAGCTTGTCGTCCGATCCGGCCGGCAGGGCATATTGCTCGTCCTTGACCCAGACGTTTTTGACATCGAGTGACTCGCTCTCATCCAAAAGGTCCTGGGTGGCCTTCAGATCGCCCAGGGCCACCACGGCATAATCCCCATTGGTCTTCAATGCTTCCAGGGCTTTTTGGCCCCAAGGGGTCGAAACACCCAAAACGACGATAGACTTTGACATCTTTATGCCTCCTTAGGGCATCCATTGATTTTCGCTTTACGCAAATCTTCGGTGAGAGGGATTATAAGCCATATTGGTTAGGTTAGCTTAAGAAGTCCCAGTTGTTGAACGTTATTATCACTATTATGGCCGTGGCGATGGAAGTCACCAGGGAAGAGTCGAACCGATCAAGCACGCCGCCATGGCCGGGGAAGATCCTGCCCCAGTCCTTGGCGCCGTATTTGCGCTTCACCGCCGAGAACATGAACCCACCAAGGTTGTCCAACAGGGGGAAGAGGAAGGCGAATAGGGTCACCCAGCCCCAGGCATAAGGATCGGTCCTGACGTCAAACACGCCCGGAAGCAGGGGATAGCCGAGCCAATAGTCCAGGACCAAGACGTATGAGTAGGAGAAGACTATGGACAATATGGCGCCCCCGAAGAACCCTTCCCAGGTCTTGTGGGGCGAGATGCGGGGATTCATCGGATGCTTGCCGATGGTGATGCCGGTCAGATAGGCACCGGTATCGGAAGTCCAATCCCCGATCAGGACGAACCACAAGAGGATGCAGGAAGACGGATCCCAGGCGAAGTCCAGCCATTTGGCATAGGCGGTCCCATTGTCCAGGAAGGGCGGGAAGAAGCGAAGGAACAGGATCGAATAGAAGCCCAGGCCCACCAAGATGAACATGGTGAAGAGATAGAAGATGTCCTCGACCCTGAAGTTGGCCCACCAAAAGGAGGCTATGAAAAGTAGACCCAAGTAGACCATGATGGCGATGACCGAAACGCTGAAATCGCCAAGGTAGAAGAAGTTGCCTTGCAGCAGACTGGTCCGGATGTCGGAGTTCTTGATGAATGGCCAATAGACCAAGGCGAACATGGAGAGGTAGGTGATGACCCATATCACGGGGCTATAGCGCTTGGTGCCCGGAAGGGTCAATATCTCATAGGTGGCTATCGCCACGAAAAGGAAAGAGAGGCCCAGCATGAACCAGCCACCGATGGTGGCGGCCGGGATGCCGATGGCCATCAACACGATGGCGGTGACGGTCCTGACCCAGAGGGTATGTTCCGTGTTCTCCGAAAGCTTCTTCATTGCTTGATGGCTCCAAAGCGGCGGTCGCGGGCATAGTACTCATCGACTGCTTCCTTTAGGTCTTCCTTGCCGAAGGCCGGCCAATAGGTCTTGGGAAACTCCATCTCGGCATAGGCGACCTGATACAGATAACAGTTGGAGATCCTTAGTTCCCCGGAGGTCCTTACCAACAGGTCGACCGGGGGCAAGCCAGCCGTCCAAAGTAGATCGGCATAGCTGTCGGTGTTGAGGTCCTTCAGCTGTGCCTTGCCTTCCTTATAGAGGAGGGCGAACTTCTTGGTGGCCTGGACGATGTCCTGCCTGCCGCCGTAATTGAACAGGACGTTGAAGTTATAGACCTTCAAATCCTTGGTCTGCTCCATGGCGTCTTCGATGGTGCGCAAGATGTCTTGGGGTATCCTTGGATCGTCCAATTCGCCAAGGACCCTCACCCGACAGCCGATGGATTTGAAATAGTCGATGTTGGAAGCGAAGAACTGCTTCAGCAACCTGAAAAGGGTAGCGATCTCGCCCTGGGGCCTGTTCCAATTCTCCGTGGAGAAGCAAAACAGGGAGACATAGGGGATGCCATAGCCCTTGAAGCAGGTATCGGCTATTTCCTTGATCCTCTTGACTCCGGCGGCGTGTCCGGCGGTACGCGGCAAAAGGCGCTGTTTGGCCCAGCGCCCGTTGCCATCCATGATGAAGAGGATGTGGTTCAGTTTCTTCTTGCCAGCAGTGTCCGTCAAAGTGTCAAAAGCTCTTTCTCTTTGACCTTGAACAGGTCATCGATTTCCTTTATGTGGGCATCATGGAGCGCCTGGATTCCATCGTCGATGCGCTTCTCCAGATCCTCGGAGAACTCCTCCGACTTCTTGACCTTGGTGATGTAGTCCTTGCGGACGTTCCTTATGGTGACCTTGTTGTCATCGCAATAGGACTTGGCGGTCTTGACCAGTTCCTGGCGCCTCTCGCCGGAAAGGGGCGGGAAGTTAAGCCTTATGACGTTGCCCTGCACATTGGGATTTACACCCAGATCGGAGGTCCCGATGGCAGCGACGATGGGCTTCAAGGCGCCGGGATCGAAGACCTTGAGCAAAAGGGAAGTCCCGTTTTGGACCGATATGGAAGCCAAGTTCTTTATGGGAGTCGGCTCGCCATAGTAATCGGCCTTTATCCTATCCAAGACGTTGGGGCTGACCGCTCCGGCCCTGAGGGTGGAAAGGGAGCCCTTGAGTTTGGCGATCGAATCGTCCATTTCGGCCTTTGCCTCGTTCAATATCTCGTTCTCGTCCATGTTATTGATTGCTCCTCAATGTTTCGAAAGGAAATCCATCTTCAAAAGTATAGTATAAGTTCAACCAGCGCTTCGATGCCAAAAGGTTTTTCAGGCGGTTATCACGGTGCCCAGGTCCTCGCCCCCGATGACCTTGGCGAAGTTTTCCGGCTTCATCGAAAACACCCTGGTTACCACCTTGGAGTTCAACAGCAAGCCCGCCGCGGTGGCATCCATCACCTTCAGGCCGAGCGTTAGTATCTCCCTGTAGGTGGTCTTCTTTATTAGTTTGGCGTCCCTGTCCTTGTTGGGATCGGCCGTATAGACCCCGTCCACGCCGTTTTTGGCCATCAGTATGGCCTGGGCATCCAGTTCCAAGGCCCGCAAGGCGGCGGCGGAGTCGGTGGTGAAGAAGGGATTGCCAGTACCTCCTCCGACTATTACCACCTCGCCTTCGCCCAAAGCCTCCAGCGCCTCTCTACGGGTGTAGTAGGCGATGGGCTTAAGGGCTTCGAAGGAGGAGAAGGCCTTCGCCTTTATCCCCTCCTTTTCCAAGGTGCCCTTTATGGCCAGGGAATTTATGACGGTCCCAAGCATCCCGATGTCGTCGGCCTCGGCCTGAGGCATGCCGAGGTGGGCTCCCTGTCCGCCCCGCATGATGTTTCCGGCCCCGACGACCACGATCACCTGGACGCCCAGCTTGACCAAGCCACCGATCTGGTCTGCCAAGCCTTTCAGCATCTGCTCGGAGAAGACCTGGCCATCGGCCTTGTCTTCCAACGCCTCGCCCGAGACCTTCAACAGGACTCGCTTGTATTTGACGGACATTGTCTGACCTCCGTTTCTCTTTTCGATATTTTAATACAAAGATGGCCTCATATTGGAATATGGGCACGAAAAAAGGCCAGCCCAGCAGGCTGACCTGTAATGCTACTTGAGCTGAGCGGCGACTTCGGCTGCGAAGTTCTCGGCCTTCTTCTCGATACCTTCGCCGGTCTCGAAACGATAGGCGGTGACCAAGGTAGCGTTGCTCTCCTTGAGGACCTGGCCGATGGTCTTGGTGGTATCGAGGATGTATTCCTGTTCGGTGAAGACGTTCTCGGAAAGGATCTTGTGGACCCGGCCCTCGATTATCTTCTTCTGGATGGCGGCGGGTTTGGTCTTGAACTTGGGATCGTTCTCGCTGGCCACGGTCTCGATCTTGGTCTGTTCGGCCAAGACGGAAGCGGGGATGTCCTTGTCGGACAGGTACTTGGGGTCGTTGCCGCAGACGCACATGGCGATGTTGTCGGCAAACTCCTGATCCCCACCCTTCAAGATGGCCAAGACGGCGATCTTGCCCTGCTTATGGATGTAGGTGCCGAAGATGTCGCCCTCGGGCAGGTCGACGAACTGGAAACGACGGAGATCGATCTTCTCGCCAAGCTTCAAGGTGTAGTCGGCGATCAGGGGCTTTATCAACTCCTGGGCGGAAGCCAGGTCCTTGGGCTGTTTGGCCAAGAGAAGCTCGCCTACCTTCTTGGTGAACTCACCGAAGGCCGCACTCTCCGAGACGAAGTCAGTCTCGGAATTTACTTCGAATATCAAGGCCTTGGAGCCGTTGACCAAGATCCAGGAACGGCCCTCGGCCGCAATCCTGCCGGCCTTGTTGGCAGCCTTGGTTATGCCCTTCTCCTTGAGCCAGACTATGGCTTTGGCGATGTCGCTGTTCGTGGCGACCAAGGCGTTCTTGCAATCCATCAAGCCGGCGCCAGTCCGGTCCCTCAGGGCCTTTATGGCATCGATGCTTACTTTTGTCATTCTATTTGGTTACCTCTTTCTTTTCTGCGGGGGCAGCGGGAACTACGTTGGTCTTTGCGGGTTTGATGTCAGTGGGCTGATTGGAAGTGGCAGCCTGCCTGTTTGTGCCATTGCCGTTGTTATTGTGGAACCTGTTGTTTCCGAACTTCTTGCCGAAACGCGAATTGGCATTGGCTTTCTTGCGCTTCTTGCCCTTGCGCTTGGCGGCGAAGATATCTTCCCTGATCTTGGAGTGGATGATTCTCAAATCGTCCACGCTGAACTGAGCGGGAAGGATGTCCTTCATGGTCTCCTTATCGCTGGCATCGGTCTTGTAGGCATACTCCACCTCGCCACCCTTGCCGGCGACCACGGCATCGGCCAAGATGCCGACTATCAACTTCACGGACTCGGGTCCGTCCACGTTCACGGGGATCGGATAGTCCACGACGGTGGGATCGCAGTTGGTATCCACCAAGCCGAAGGAAGGGATGTGAAGGAGCTTGGCCTCATTGACGGCGTTGTGCTCGTACTTGGTATCGATGATGACAATGGCATTGGGGACCTTGCGCATCTCCTTGATGCCACCCAGCAACATGTTGAGACGATCGTGCTGCTTGTTGCGGGCGATGGCATCCTTCTTGGAAAGCTTCTCCAAGAGGCCTTCGTCGGCCTCATCCTCAAGGTTCTTCAATAGATGGATACGGTGGGAAATGGTGCGGAAGTTGGTGAGGGTTCCGCCCAACCACCTGTTGGAGACATAGAAGGAGCCAGACCTGGTAGCCTCGGCCACGATGGTGTCCTTGGCGATGGGCTTGGTGCCGACGAACAGAACCTTGCCACCCTGCTCGACAATCTTCTTCAAGGCCAGATAAGCGGCCTGGAGGAGAACGGCGGTCTTATTTAGATCGATAATGTGCAGATTGTTTCTCTTGGTGTAGATGAAGGGCTTCATCGCCGGGTTCCAACGCCTGGCCTGATGTCCGAAGTGAGCGCCCACGGCCAGCAATTCCTTGGGGGATACGACGGGGTCGGAATCGGAATGCACGGTCTGAGCCATTACGTCAGTAGTAGTCGCAGTAGTCTTGTTGGCTACAGGAGCGGTGGCGGTTGCCACTGGAGCCTGAGTCTTTATTTCATCACTCATGCTAGCAATACCTCTTTTGTTATAACCTCCGGATGTTTCAGGTTCGTCAACCCAGGGGATGCCATTGCGAAATCCTTTATACATAGGACATTGGCTCCCGAGGACTAGTCGACGAAATCCGCACCCGTGTGCTTTTCTCACCTAAAAAGGCCTTGGCCTTAAAAGGTGCGAAAGTTAATATACCATCAAAGGGTCTTTCCTGGCAACGCCGGGGCCTTTGGACGTAAACTGCTGTTAGTATTGACAAATGGCGATAAAATTATTAAAAAGTTTAATAGTTGGTGCGAAACAGGACAAAACTATGGAAAACGAAAAAGCAAATGACGCGAAGGAGTCGTACAAGGAACGCGACATATTGGGTACCATTTCCGGGGGCAAGACGGGGATTCCCCAAGACGGCTCATCGGTAAGCAAGTTCTTGACCTACCTTCTCTATATATACGATTCGGGAGCGCTCGATCCCTTTATCCAGTATGTGGGTCCTGGACCGAGGATCCTTCTGTTCATCCATTATCGCAAGAGATGCCATCCTTCCCAGATTTCCGCCGGTTTGCGCCTTTCCCGCCCCCATGTCGCCTCTTCTTTGAAGACCTTGGAGAACGAGGGTTTCCTCACGAGGGAGACCGATCCCTCCAACAGGCGTCAGGTCTTCGTGACCCTCACCCCCAAAGGCGAGGAGGTCTATTCCCACATCAATGACAACATGGTGCAGCTTTTTGCCAAGTGGTTCAAGATCCTGGGCCCTGAGACCGAACATCTGATGAGGGCCTTGGATATCACCTCTACGGCCATCAAGGGAGTTTTCGCCAGTGGCGAATCGCTGTTCCCCGAAGGCGTCATAAAGGATCTGAAGGACGGCGATTGAGTAATGAGGCTTCTGGAAGCGGAAATCGGTCACCCCAAGGAGTTAGTCTTTCTCGATCTTGAAGGCACGCAGCTTTCCCATGAGACCATCGCCATCGGGGCTTGTTCATACTATTGCGACGGGCATCTTTTGCCACTGAAGGGCAAGAGGGTGAAGGTTTACAAGGAGTTCGTGAAGTCGGAAGGCAAGGTCGGCGGCGTCGTATCGGTCCTGACCGGGATTACCGACGATCTGCTCAAGAAGAAGGGCATCCCCTTCTCCAAGGCCATCTCGGAATTGGTCGAGTTCAGCAAGTGCCCGGGTGGGGAGAGGGTCTACATAACCTTCGGCAACCAGGACTTGAACATGCTGAGGACCTCCACCATAAAGGACGAGAGCGGCAAGGCCCGCCAGTTCTACAACCACATCAAGAAGAATTGGTTCGACCTCCAGGAATTCGTCTCCCGCTATGTCCACGATGAGCGTCACATGACCTATTCCCAGCCCAAGCTCCTGGAGATATTCCAGGCCGAGGACCTTAAGCATGCCCACGACCCCCTTTACGATGCCGAGAATCTCAAGAACCTTTTCGTCCAGGTCATAAAAAGACCGGACATCATGGTCACCCAATTCGAGAAGGGCATGTTCACCGGAAGGGAAGTGGGCAAGGTCCTTAGACCGGTCCTTACCGACCTGGCGGGTGGCAAGGATGTCACGGCCAACTCCTTCCGGAAGTATTTGGAGGACTATTTCGGATGAAGATAAGGTATCCCAATGGCCAAACCTACGATGACTCAGTCGCCGACCTGAAGAAGGAAACCGGCCAGAAGGTTAGGAGGCATGGGGTTTCGGGCCGGGCCAACATGGGCATGAACCTCGAGGGCGATGTCATAAAGTCCTGCGATTATTTTAGGCAGCAGGGCTGGGCTTCCATATACAAGAGGCCGACGCCCATACATGTCTACAGGGTCGATCCCAAGAATCCCAACAAGATCACCGAAGCCCATTTCGAGCAGAAATCGACGACCGATTTCGTCGGCGTCTACCGTTCCAAGTACATCGATTTCGAATGCAAGGAAAGCGCCATCGACACGTTGGAGTTCCAGCGCATAAGGCCCCAGCAGATAACCCATCTCGACTTGGTCTTGAAACTGGGCGGGATAGGGTTCTTCGTGGTTTCCTTCACCCAGCGCAATGAGGTCTACATGCTCGATGCCCATTATGTCGTGGACAGGGTCTTGAAGGAGCATTCCCATGCGGGGTACAAACGTTCGTTCTTCCAGGAAAAGGGCCTGTTGATCCCGCAGGGCTACCTTCCCCGCTTAAAGCTTCTTGACTGCATCGACAAGTTGTATTTCAAGACCCCCTTCGATCCCAAAGATCCCCGGCGCTGATCATTGCATGTCCAGCGGCTCCTTGCTTGAGGGAGCCGGGAATTCCCGATCGATCCTTGTCCAGTCAGAAGGCGCGATGTCGATTGCGAAAGCCTTGGCATTCTCCAAGGTATGCTTTGGGTTGGAAGATTTCGGTATGGCAATGACGTCGGGATTTCTAAGGACGAAGGCCAAGAGCAACTGAGCTGGTGTCAGGCCATATTTCCCGGCGACCTGCTTCACGACGGGGTCGGACATCAACCCTTCTCTAAGGCTTCCCCCGATTGCCAGGGGGCAATAGGCCATGAAGGCGACGTGGTGTTTCTCTTGCCACGGCAATAGTGAGTATTCGACCCCCCTGGAGCCAAGGTGGTATAGGCATTGGTTGACGGCGCACCTATCCCCGTCCTTCACCTGCCAGAGACGTCCCATGTCAGGGGTATCGAAGTTTGACACTCCCCAGTTTTTGATCAGGCCCTTGGCCTTGGCCTTTTCCATGAGGGAGACGGTCTCCGCCAAGGGGACGGGTCCGATCCAATGGAGGAGGTAGAGGTCTAAATAAGAAGTGTCGAGAAGGGATAGGGATCTTTCGAGGCTTTGCCAGAAGTGGTCCTTGCCGGCGTTGGTGGGGATGACCTTGTCGACCAAAAAAAGCCCATGGCGGTCACGGCCCTTTATGGCTTGGCCGACCAACCTTTCCGAATTGCCATAGCCGTATAGCTCCGCGGTGTCTATCAACGTTATGCCGCTATCGAGACCGGCTTTGAGCGATTCCAGTTCCTGGTCGTGGAGCGCCTTGCTATCGCCCATCTTCCAGGTCCCTAGCCCCAGCCTTGGCATCCTCGTCCCGTCCTTGAGTGTCAAATACCTTTCCATCAACGGCTCCTTTCCAAATCGCTTGCGAAGATCTCGCAGAAATCCAGGATGAACAGCGTCTGACACAGGATGTTCTCGATCGGGTCCCTGTTTTTGGCATAGAGATCCAAAGAATTCTTGTCCCTGTAGACAAACAGGTACCTGTCATGGAAGCAGGCGGTGAGCTGGCCTTTCTGGGCCAGGGCGTTGAGGCGGTCTATTATCACGGGGTTTACGGCCTGCAAGGCCTGAAGGGGACTGTCGGCAAAGACCTTGAATTCTTTGTTGAAGGCCAGGCTTTCCGTCTCGACGCGGCTCAGCCCTTCGACCTTGGCTTCCTTGTCGTTGGTTATCAACACGATGCCGGAATTAGGCGTCTTCAAAGGCAAGAGTAGGATCGAGCCATGGAAGAGGGGTGCGGGTTGGCCCAGGGCCATCACCGTCTCGTTGGTGGCTACGAAGGGTATGCCCCTTTGGATTCCCTGGATGCAGTCGGAACCGGCATAGACCATTTGGTCTTTGGACTTGAAGGGATAGCCCAAGTCCATCACTTCCTTCTTGATGTATCGGGCCCGCGAATAGGAGAAGTCCTTGTCCTGGCCGAATTCGGCATTCAGGATTGCGCCTATAAGCTCTGGCGAAGGGGAATCGAAAAGGCCACCCAGCTTCCTTAGGGCCATCACGAAGACATAGAGGAAGAGAAACTCGGGTATCAAGCCCAAGCCGAATATTATCGAAGTCATGGCTCCGGCCTTGGCATCGACGCCGGACATGCTAAGGCCGGACAGGAGAATCACCACGAAGATGACGATGAAGAACACCAATGGCACTATCATCCCCGTGAAGCCCATCTTGATTTGTCGCTTGTGCTTCATAAGTTGGTTCTTTACGTCTTTGTCGGCCTTTACGGTCAAAAGCAGGCTGTTCAGTTTTGGATCGGTCTTCAGCCTTTCCTTGAACAGCTTCCAGTCGTTGCTTTCGTTGCGCTTGGTTTGGCCCTTCCGCCTCTTGGTCTTCACCACTGCCTTGACCAAGAAGATCAGGCAGACGATGAAAAGGAGCAGGGGCAATACCGCGCTCAATGACCAGGCGAGGTGGAATTCACTCGAGTATTGATAGTCGCCGCTCATCCTTTTATGCTCCTTCCTTCGATCACGTCCCAGCAATGTTTCGGCGTCGTCGAGGGATGACATACCTTCCGCCCGAACATTATGAGCTGACGATGGGTATTCATGAGGTCACCCAGGCCCCCGAAGCATTTCTCCAAGGTCCTCTCGATCCTTTCGGGGGAAGTGCCCTTGGCTACGAAGCCGAGCTTTTGGGCTACCACGGCGACATGGGTATCGACCGGGATATAGGGAAAGTCATAGCGTTCGCCAAGATATACCCCGGCGGTCTTGTAGCCGACGCCCGGCAGGGCCATCAAGGCCTTGCGGTCCTTGGGCAGTTGGCCCTTGAAGTCAGTGAGGACCATCTGGGCCGCCTTGACCAAATGCCTGGCCTTGGTCGGGGCCAGGCCGACTGGCCTTATTATGGCTTCCACTTCCCTTTCGTCGGCCTTGGCCAGGTCTTTTAGGGTCTGGTATCTGGCAAAGAGGATGGGCGTGACCTTGTTTACGGCGCCATCGGTGGTCTGGGCCGAAAGCATGATGCAGAATAGAAGCTGATATGGCTTGCTCCTGTCGTAATGGAGATAGGTCGCTATGAGGCCGTATTCCCGGTCCAGGAAGGCCTTGACCTTTATGGCTTTGTCTCTCTTGGTCATCTTTCACTTGTCGTCATGGAGCCAATCGTGAGACAGGATGGCGGCCAGCTTGCGGTCGTTGCGATTGGTATCGTCTCTCACCGTATAGCCTTCCTTGGAGATGTCGCTGGCCTTCTCGAGACGGAGGATCTCCTTTTCCAGGCGGGGGAAGGTGACGCGCTGCTTGGAAGCCTGGATGTTGATTACGGCGGTCTGGAGCATGCCCATGGTGGCCCCCTCGCCAAGCCAGCTGGAGATCTTATCCAATTCCAGGGGGGTTATGGTCCTTCCCAAGGTCTTCTCGAAGAAGGCATAGGCCTCGTCCACCTTCTTGTCCGTCTTCTTGTCCGAGGCCAAGACCAGGTCTTTCTTCACGTCGCCGAACAGCTTGTTGAAAAGCGGGTCGAAGGACATCCTTACGACGGTGCCGCTAGTCTCGTAGACGATAAGCTTGCGGTCCAAGAGCTTGTATAGCGATTGGTCTATCTCGTCTTTGCCAATGGTCATGTATTCCGAAAGGGTATCAGAAGTGATGGGAGCATTCACGTCCTCTTTCTGCACCTCGTTGGCCATGAGGATCACCATCACGTCGTCTTCGCCTAGGCCGTAGTCCTTGTAGCGCTTCAACAACAGGGAGCGCCAATCGAGGTCCTTGAATCCGAATTCCATGGTCTCACATCCTTCCTTCTATCATCATTGATTCTAAGCCATATGGGTTCACGGTATAAGCCCCTATGGACCTATTTCGCCAAGAGGGTGGCGTTGATGTCGAACAGGCCCTTCTTGCCCATGTACTCGGTGTGGATTTCCTTGATGGCTCGCTGGAACAGGGACTGGGTCAGGGCATCGTCGTTGTGACGGGGATCGCTATCCTCGAAGCTCAGGCGGAAGTCCTTGTTTATCAAGACCTTTCCCTCTTTCTTGAACCTGGCCATCTTCTCGTCTACCAAGCCCTTCGAACCGGAGACGAAGTCCTTGAAGTCTTCCTCTTCCTTCGCAGTCCCGAACACCACCATCTCATCCAGGAAGGACTGGTAGACGTCATAGGCCTTTTTGCCGCTGTTTTGCTCATGGATGGCACTGGAGAGCTTGTTGACCAAGTAGGCGAACTCCAGGGAATCCTCGCAGTAGAAGAACAGGGGCCGATAGCCAAAGAAGTCCGGCTCTATATGGGGCTTTGGAACCTGATAGCGGCCATCGAGAAGGTCCACGACCAGGGATTCCAAGGTCATGTACTTGTCGATGAAGTCGACTGCCAGGCCCTTCTTTTGGGAGTCTTCGTAATGGGCCATGTAGAAGGAGGGGCTGACCTGGTATTCGCGTTCCTTCACCTGGAAGAAGGGGTCGATGGCATAATACATGCCATCGGGTTTCTCGACCCAGTTGCCCCACTCGTATTCGAGGATGTGGCGGAACTTGTCCCGGGCATCGTCGGAGACCGGATAGAGCATGTGCTTGGTGGCCAAGTCCAGGATTGCCGTATACATCTTCTGGGCCAGGTCATCGGCGGAATCCTTGTTGAATTGGAGTATCTGCAGTCCCCTTATGTCGGAGGGTATCTTGTAGTCGCCTTCATAGCAGAGGAAGACGCGGTCGTATCCCAACGACTTTATGGCATAGCCTACCTCGAACATAACGTTGGGATTGGTCACGTAGTTTTCGGGCTTGAGGACCGTTCCGAGGTTCGATACATCGCCCACCAACATGAACGACTGGTCTATCAATTGGGTGATCACGTTCAGAAGCAGCTTGGAGCCGGTCTGGTTGTTGGAAGCCTCCCGGTAATCGACGAAAAGGCCGTTCTTGGCCAAAAGGTGGATGGCCTTCTTCAGGCCTTTCCGTATGATGTCCGACTTCTCCGGTTGCCAAGTCTGGCTGGAGAAGAATATCAATGGTTTCTCCATGTTAATCCTCCCCAT
>DHEG01000011.1:71397-74570 GCA_002399765.1 Caryophanales bacterium UBA4856
GGGGGAATCATCATGTCAGAGAAAACCGATCCGGAGCTTTCCGGTGGACCGACAAAGGTCGTCCCACCCCACGACCGCAAGAGCTGGCTGGTCAGTGCCTTAATGGGCTTCTTCACCGGGTTGGCGGTCATAGTCCCGGGGATCTCCGGTGCCACCATCGCCATAATCTTCCGCCTCTACCAAAGGATCGTCTTGGCCCTGTCAACCTTCTTCAGCCACTTCCGGTCCAGCTTTCTGTTCCTCCTTCCGATACTTATCGGCGGGATAATCGGCTTCGTGGTCGGTTTCTTCGGCATCGACTTCGGCCTCAAGTTCATCCCCTTCGCCCTGGTCTGCCTCTTCGCCGGCTTGATGGCCGGGGCCTTCCCGGCGGTAACCGACGAGATAAAGGACGAAAAGAAGACCCCCATCAGGTGGGCTCTTCTGATCGTGGGCTTCCTCGTTCCGGTAATCGCCTCGTCCTTGATCGCCTCCTTCACACCCCTGGAACTGTCCGGCAATGCGAGCGACAAGTTGATCGGTGAACCCTGGTGGTTCTACCTGATCTGGCTTCTCATCGGCTTCGTTATCGCCATAACCCAATTGGTGCCTGGCCTTTCCGCCAGTGCCTTCCTTATGGCCATCGGCTATTTCAACGCCATCTATGGCTCTTTCTCCCTGACTTTCTGGCAGGATAACCCAATCGTATTTGCGATCTATGCGGCTATCGGCGTCGGCTTCCTGGTGGGGCTGTTCGCTTCGGCCAAGGGTCTCTCCTGGCTCTTTGGTAAATACCATGCCCGGACCTTCTTTGCGGTTGTCGGCCTGTCCTTGGGCTCCATAGTCGCCATGTTCTATAACCCCGAGATAATGACGCTCTACCTAAAGTGGGCCGGTGAGGACGTCGGCGATTCCTATGCCCAGTCGGTCCCCATGGCCTGGGATATCGGAATCGGGGCCGCGCTGTTGATCGTGGGCTTTGCCGTCGCCTATGCCCTGGTGCTCTATCAAAGAAGGCACGCCGAGGCAAAACAAAAGGCCTGACCGTGCGGTCAGGCCCTCTTTCAGCTTGCTAAGGCTATTACTTGATGGCTTCCTTCAAGGTCTTGGAAACCCTGAAAGTGACCCTCTTGCTAGCCGGGATGTCGATCTTGGCCTGAGTGGCGGGATTGACGCCCTTACGAGCCTTGGTCTCCTTGACCTCGAAGATTCCAAAGCCTGAAATCAGGACCTTGTCACCCTTGGCCAAAGCGCCGACTATGCCATCGAATACTGACTTTATGGCCTGATCGGCATCCTTGTTTGTTATCTTCGCTTCCTTTGCAACGTATGCAACCAAATCCTTGGCAACCATTTGATTACCTCCTGTATGCTAGGAATATATCAATGAATCATAAAAAAGGCAATAGACAAGCCCATTGTTTGGAATAAAGGGCTCTTGGCTCGCGTTTGAGTTGTTAAGTACCAAAAGTGCAATGTTTTAGTATTTTAACTATTTTTGACCTCTTATAGCAATATATTTGAAAATACCGATGAACATTGAAAAAACTTGATTTGTCCTTCCTATTGGTTCTGTGGGCGAGGCCAAATTGACAATGTTTTCAAATTGCTCCTATAATGGACCTTATATAAGAGGGGCATTGGCAATGGTCCAACACAATAATAAAAAAGTGTACAAGACTGTCCAAAAAGCCGCCATCCTCAATTACCTGGAAGATCATAAGGACGACTTCTTGAACCCGGAAGACATCAGGGAAGGGCTGGAAAAGACCAAGGAGAAGACTTCGTTGGTCACCATCTACCGTTATCTGGACAAGCTCGAGGAGGCCGGTAAGGTCGTCAGGGTCTCGGATGTAAAAGGCGACCGATCCCTTTACAGGTACGTGGCCTTGGACAAGAAGGACTTCTCACATGGCAAGATGATCTGCTTGAAATGCGGGAAGCTTTTGCCCCTTGAATGCACCCTGCTTGAGACCTTCTACGAGCATGTGCAGAAAGAGCATGGCTGCATGCTGGATTACAAGAAGACCGTGCTGTATTGTGTCTGCCCGGAATGCCTGGCCAAGGAGAGGGCCTAGGCCTAAGCCCTTTCGGGCAAAGATTCGACCAGTTTCTCCAATTCCTTGAGGCCGACTCTCCTTACGTAGGCCGGGGTGCCGTTCTCGAAGCGGAAGCCTTCCTTAAGGGGACCGGCATCCAATACGTCAAAGCCAATCTTGTCCATGAATTCCTTGACGAAGGCCTTGGCCTTCGCATCGTCCCCAGCGATGGGCAAAGCCCTCCTGTCGGGATCGCCGGCCGGATAGTTGTCCGTCGGGATGGCGAAAGCGGGGATGCAGTTGAAGGCCTTTACCACATAGGCCTTGGGAAAGTGTTTTTGGGTCATCTCGCTGGTGGTCGTCCTCTTCTCGTCCAGTTCCTTGATGTTGCCATCCCTTGAGGGATAGTAGTTCATGGTATCTATTATTATCTTGCCCTCTGTTCCAGCGGTCGGAAGTTTAGACAAGGCGAAGAGAGGTGGGCAGACAACTATTACATCTGACTGCTTGGCCACGTCCTTGTTCCAGGCCGCCTTGGCCTTGGGTCCTAGCTTTGCCACGACAGCCTTCAAGGTGTCGGGACTACGGGAGTTGGACATCACCACGTCATAGCCGAGCCTTATGGCGCATTCCGCCACGGCTTGCCCGATATGGCCACTGCCGATGAATCCAAATGTCATTTCAACAATCCTCCCTAGGTAATTATCTTACCTGCGGGACCAAAAGATGGTGACGATGCTTTGCCTACTTGCCATAGGTCCATGACTGCTTTGACATTTACCCTCTGTTGGACCATAATTTCTAAGCGCCCTTAAGCGTGTCACTTGGTATGGAGCAGTACTCAAGCTGGTTCAAGAGGCGTCCCTGCTAAGGACGTAGAGGGAGCAATCCCTGCATGAGTTCGAATCTCATCTGCTCCGCCATATCGATATAAATGCCCACCAGATGGGCACTTTTTTGTATCATTTTTATCCCTGACAAGGTTTTGACAAGGTTTCTACAAACTTTTCACTTATTCTCGACATCCGAAAGGGCATCCTCAAAGGCCTTGGCAACATTCTTGGGATTCTCGTAGGTGAGATCGGGCTTAGTCTTGGATCCACGCCTCTCATAGAACCTCCACAACGCCTTTTTCGACCTGAACGGACTGAAGAG
>DHEG01000011.1:74693-76077 GCA_002399765.1 Caryophanales bacterium UBA4856
AGGAAGACGGCATATATGGGCAGGTAGACCACGTAGAAGCAGACGAAGTAGACCCAGTAGAGGGGCAACATCAGGATGCCCATCTCCGGCGGTATGAAACTAAGTTTCACCATATTGACTTCCACCTCCAAACATGTAAAACTAATCGAGAAGGTAGGGATGAATAACTGTGGTTTTGCCCCCAGCTCCCTACCCTTTTTATTTACTTAAAGATTCTCTTGTGCTTTTTTAGCGCAACGAGAATCTTTTTCCTATCGGAAGGATCAACCTTCCAATAACCATGAGTAGGATAAGAATAAGAACCCTTATCTAAAAAATAGACATCATCAGTAACTAAAAAGGACCTCTCAGGATTCTTATTCATCTCTACAAGCTCTTTGCCCTCAATCTTTGGAGAACTCGTCAAATTGAAGGAAACAAACTTACCATTAGAATTACTACCGACAACAACATGAGGATGAGACCTAGAATCAGACCGACCATTAACCTTGTTATACATAACAAAGAAATTCTTAAAATAATGGGCACTCATCTCCCGCCTCCCTTCCAGTCCCGGTAGGCGAACCACAGGGACAGCGACACCGCAAGCCCGACCAACAGGACGAGGGCATGGAAGACCAACCTGACACCGAGGTCAAAGCCCATGGTCAGTTCCTCCTCCCGAAGGGCCAGACGGGCACATAGGCACCCTTCGCCGTCAGTTTCCTGACGGGATAAACCAAGACGAGATAGGGAACCCAAAGAAGGACTTCCACAACGAACAACCCGAACTTGAGCATTCCACCGACCAGGTCCTTCACCATCGGATACATCTTGCCGATCCAGCCAAGAAGGAACATCCCTACGGCGACGGACACGACGATGAGGATGATTTCCCAAAGGGGCATCCCGTCATCGTCACTGGAAGTGGTGGAGTTATGAATGTTCCCAGCGGAATCCAAGGAATCGGACGCGGCAGGAAGGGTATAGAGTACGTTGTCCTCATCCTTGAAAGTCAGATCAATGAACTTGAAGCCAAGGATTACATCGGTCTTGGCCATGGCAACCTTATCGTCGTCTGACCAATTCCCGTCATAGGAAGTGGCTTTGCCACTAAGGGCAACATAAGACGAGGAGAGACCAGAGGCAAAGGTCAAGCGGTAGAGCGTCTCCCCGGAATGACCATCGACGAATTCCTTAACAGAAGAAGAATAGGTATCAGTCATGTTCCGATAGAAAGGATCGGAAGAAGTATTCATCACAGCCAAGGCCTCGGAAGTGCCAATGATCCCAGAATATTCAGGATACTGAGATAGAATCTCCTCCTTGACCATATCGGAATAAGTATCGAGGAAACTGTCACCGGAGGAGGACCCAAGAGCACCAAATGCCAACGGATCAATAA
>DHEG01000011.1:76192-76522 GCA_002399765.1 Caryophanales bacterium UBA4856
AACAGAAACAGTCAAATCGGAAGAAGAAGTGGTCCTTTCGTTTGAACCGTAACGAAAATAAGAATTCGAAAAGACACTTTCCATGGGGTTGTCGAAGGAATAATCTGGAACGTAGAGAAGATCAGAGGAATAGTACTTCCCGTCCCCACCATCGACGTCCATTGACCCTTTGCCATAACCGTAGACATAATCGAGAACGTCCTGCCCAGACAGGACGTTCCCATCGACAGAATCAACTTTCGTAACGAAGCCAAGTTTATTTGTCCGGAGCTCGGTATGCCCCGTGTCCTTTTGATTGTTGAAAACGTGGAACCCTCATCTGCTCCGCCA
>DHEG01000011.1:76676-77416 GCA_002399765.1 Caryophanales bacterium UBA4856
TGACTAAATTGTCAATAAGTCTAATTTGTCTTTTATGTATTCCTTCCAGTCTTTCTTGAAGCCTTCCTCGACATGGCTCTCGTCTATCAGCGTGAATAGTACTCCTTCTTTTTCCTTGATAGCATTAACGAATCTATCCAAATGGGTAGCCAGACCCACGTCAACGGCCATCTTCAGGAAATCTTTCTTCCTGATATTCCTCTGTTTGCCATTTACGGTCAGGGCAACGTCGAAAAACTGCTGGGAATTGCCTTGCTCCAGAGGATATATTTTCGAAGGGACGATATCATAGGCGGGAGAAAGAATATTGAGAGTTTCCATTTGAAAGCAATGAAATATTATTCCTATGCATGTCATTGTTCCCGATTATGTAATAAAAGAGTATTTCCAATAGCAGTTTGTCTTTGTCTAAATCCTTTGAGTATTCCGAATCGTATTTATCTATCAATCCAAAGCACTTTTCGTATGAACCATAGTATTTATCTTCGGAATGTATGTCGGCAAGTTGGCAAGAGGTGTTTTTGGTTTCTGTCGACCCTCTTGGTTATATATACATAACCAGTATCATCTTCGATTTTCAGAAGCCCGTTTTTGACTGTTCTTATCCCCATGGCCTCCGCCATTAACATCGCGGCATGTTCGGCAATACAAATCTTTGGAAATGATTTTGAATCGAATTTCATTATGTAGTCTGAGGGCCTTCCTGTTATCGTGAAGCGGCCATCATTGCTTTGAATAAA
>DHEG01000011.1:77538-81233 GCA_002399765.1 Caryophanales bacterium UBA4856
CCTATAGCCAAACTACCTATAGCAATTCCGCTATACTTAAATGGCTATGGATAAAGACGAAGAGAACGAAAAGATAAACTACTTCCCCGGCCATATGGCGAGGGCCTTAAGGGAGATAGGGGAAACCGTAAGGAAAGTAGATGCGGCCGTACTGGTCTTGGATGCCAGGGCGCCTTTGTCGTCCTTCCCCGAGGGGCTGGAAGAGTTGGTCAAGGACAAGGCCAAGGCCATAGTCCTTACCAAGATCGACTTGGCTGATCCTAAAGAGACCGATTCCTTCATGGGGTATTTCAGGGACAGGGGCTATCTTGTCTTCCCGGTCGACCTCAAGAAGGACAACAGCGGCAAGGCCTTGAAGAAGAGCCTTGAGTCCATAAGGACCAACAAGGACAAGAAGTTCGAGAAGCTTGGCTTTGCCCTGCCTCCCATAAAGTGCTTGATACTGGGCATCCCCAATGTCGGCAAGTCGACCCTGATAAACGTCTTGGGTGGCAAGAAGCGGGCCCAGACCGAGAACGTGCCGGGCAAGACCAAGAGGACTTCCCTGTTCAGGGCCACCGATAGGCTTTGGCTTTTCGATACGCCGGGCATCCTCCAGCCCCGGGTCCATGACCAGAAGGCCATGACCAATCTGGCTTTGGTCGGGAGCGTTAAGGATACCGTCTTGCCCCATGCCCAACTGGCCATTTATCTTTTGGGTTTCCTAAAGGATAGATATCCCAACGCCTTCAAGGCCAGGTATGGGATCGAGGAGGACGAGGAACCGACCAAGGCCATGGAGGATATCGCCAAGGCCAAGGGCTATTTGCTCAGCCAGGGAAAGCCCGATATCGAAAAGGCCATCGTCTCCCTTCTAATGGATTTCAAGTCGGGTCAGTTGGGAAGGATGACCGTCGATGAAAGACCGGACTAGGCTAAGCCAGTTCGATGCCAGGGAACTGAAGGGACATCACGGCATCTTCCTGGCGGGTTTCGATGAAGCCGGGAGAGGTCCTTTGTGCGGTCCGGTGGTGGCCGGCGGGGTGGTGCTTAAGGATGACTTCTATTGTCCCTATATCGACGATTCCAAGAAACTCACGGCCAAGGAGCGGGAGAAGGCCGAGGCGATAATAAAGGCGCGGTCCTTGGCTTGGGCCGTGTCCTTAATCTCCCCGGCCGACATCGACAGGATCAACATTCTGGAATCGTCAAGGCTGGGGATGGAAAACTGCCTTGGGGAATTGCTCAAGAAGGTCAAGGTGGATTTCATCATTACCGACTACATGGAACTTCACACCACTATACCGGTCTTGGCCATACCGCATGGGGATGGCACCTCTGAAGCCGTGGCGGCAGCCTCCATCCTTGCCAAGACCTCCCGCGACCGGTATATGGAAAAGCTGTCGGCGATCTATCCCGAGTATGGCTTTGACAAGCACAAGGGCTATCCGACCAAGGCCCATATGGAAGCCTTGTTGAGATATGGTGTCATAAGGGGCCTTTACCGCATGTCGTATGCCCCGGTCAAAAGGGCTTTGGCCTTGACGGGCTATAACTACAAGGATCCGGCATGGGAACCCGATTGGTGATCACTTGCGCTCGTCTGGCTTAAGCAGGTTCAAATTTACGTGGCAATAGCCGGTGGGGTTCTTGTCCAGATAATGCTGATGGTATCCCTCGGCTTCATAGAAGGTCTTCAATGGCTGGTTATCGGTAAGGATCGGCTTGTCGTATTTTTTGGCCAAGGCCTTGAGCTTGGCCGCGATGACTTTCTTGTCTTCGGGATCGACGTAATAGATCCCGGTGCGGTATTGGCTTCCGTAATCGTGGGCCTGATGGTCGTTCACGGTCGGGTCGATGAAACGGAACAGGTGGTCGATCAAGGTGCCCAGGGTTATCGCACTTGGGTCGTAGACGATCCTCACGGCCTCGCAGGCTCCGGTCTTTTGGCTTTTCACTTCCTCATAGCTGGGGTTCTTCTCATGACCTTGGGCATAACCTACTGAGGTGTCGCTTACGCCCTTGAGCCTTTGGAAATAGGCTTGCACGCCCCAAAAGCATCCGCCAGCGAAAACTATGGTCTTCTCCATCTTCCTGAATACCCCCCGGTTTTGATTTATCGCATTCAGAGGTTATCATATAGTCCCATCGAGGTTTTAGCCATCTTGTTGCTGTCTTTCCCACGTGGTCTAACGCACAAGGAGGGTGGCAGATGAAAGAAGAAGGAATTTTCGAAATTGTTTTTTCGCCCGAGGTGAAAAAGACGGTCAAGGCCGTGGTCGAGGATGGCAGGTGCGTTTCCCTAAAGCCCTATAGAGGCGTGGTGGGAAAGGACAATGAATTGACGGCTCCCTTGGTCCAGCTCTCCCTTGCGATACGGAATTATCTGGCGGGCAAGACTCTTGGGATCGACTATCCCTTTGCCTTGAATGCTCCTGACTTTGAATACCAGGTCCTAGAGGAAGTGGCCAATATTCCCCGCGGCTCGACCATGACTTACAAGGAATTGGCCCAAAAGATCGGAAGACCTGGGGCCTATAGGGCCGTAGGCCATGCCTTGGCGACCAATCCCCTGCCCCTTTTCGTCCCCTGCCACCGGGTGGTCCCTGGCAATGGCAAGCCGGGCAAATACATTTTCGGCAGCGAAGCCAAGCAAATCCTGCTCAGCCGGGAGAAGGCCACGAAAAAGGGCTGAGGCGCTTCTTATTTAGATGGCGAAAGGGGTAGGTGATGGAAAACATTCACGATATCCTCGTCGCCATGAGCTTAAGGTCTTCGGGTGATTGGGAAAAGGTCTATGCGATGCTTAAGGAGAAGGTTCCAATCACCCGGGAGGAGATCGACCAGGCATATGGCAAACTGAAGTGCCAGTGCTTGGCCTTCACCGATGCCATCTATCCCGAGAACCTGAAGAACATCTGGCATCCACCCTTTGTCCTTTTCTATTACGGCAATATCTCCCTCCTTGATTCCACGAGGATAGTCTCGGTGGTTGGGTCAAGAGAGCCCGATGAATATAGTCTGGAGACGACCGATAGGTTGGTCAGGGAAATCCTGACCAAGGAGAATGGAGTCGTAATAGCGTCCGGGATGGCCAAAGGCATAGATTCCAAGGCCCAAAGGGCGGCGATGGCTTTGGGACGGGAAGTGATAGCGGTATTGGGATCCGGCATCGATAGGCCCTATCCCGATTCCAGCGAGGACATCTACCAATATTGTCGCTCGGGGAAAGGCCTGGTCTTGAGCGAGTATCCGTTAAGCGTGGCCCCTGACCGGGATCATTTCCCTTTCCGGAACCGGATCATAGCCGGACTCTGCCAAAGTCTTTTGGTGACGGAGTGCAAGGTCCGTTCCGGCACTTCGATCACCGTCCGCCATGCCGTTGAGTTCGGAAAGAACGTCTTGGTCGTACCGCATGATTTCAAGGACGACGACATGACCGGAATGCTGATAAAGGATGGGGCCGACGTGGCCTTGGAAGGGGCCGATATCCTCAATACCATGGCCTATTGAATATTTTCGCCTGACCTAAATCCTAAAGGATTTAAGGGTGGCCATCCGAGGCTATTTCCTTGACTGAAGGGGTCCTCGCACTAATAATAGGTAGGCAATTTGGCGAAAAGGGGGACCTTGATGAAACTGGTAATAGTGGAGTCGCCTACCAAGAGCAAGACCATTGGCAAGTATTTGGGATCAGACTATGTAGTGAAAGCCTG
>DHEG01000011.1:81484-83190 GCA_002399765.1 Caryophanales bacterium UBA4856
AGCGAAGTGATCCTGGCAACCGATCCTGATCGTGAAGGGGAGGCTATCGCCTGGCATCTTGCCGATGTCCTTAAGCTTCCGATCGCCACCACGCCTAGGTGGCAGTTCCATGAAATAACCAAGAACGCCATCGAGCAGGCCAGCCATAATCCCGGTCACATCGACATGAACCTGGTCCGCTCGCAGGAGACCAGGAGGATCATCGACAGGATAATGGGTTTCCGTCTGTCGGCTTTGCTCCAGAAGAAGATAAAGTCGCGATCCGCCGGACGTGTCCAGTCCGTCACCCTTCGCTTCATAGTGGATCGGGAGCGGGAGATCGGCGCCTTCAAGCCCGAGGAATACTGGATTCTCACCGGCAAGTTTGGCCCCACCAATGTCGAGGCCCAGCTTTACCAGTACAACGGCAAGTCCATAAAAGTCCATGCCAAGGATGAGGCGGAGGCCATCGAGAAGGCCTTGCCCAAGACTTTCAGGATCGACGATGTCAACGTTACGGAGAAGAAACGTGAACCCAAGCCCGCCTTCACCACTTCCACCATGCAGCAGGAATCGTTCCAGGCTTTCCATTACTCGACCAAGAAGACCCAGCTCATCGCCCAGCACCTGTATGAAGGCAAGGAGATCGAGGGTTCGCCTGTCGGCTTGATAACCTACATGCGTACCGATGCCAACCGTGTTGCCCCCGAGTTTGTCCAGGCGGCGGATGTCTTGATCCAGAACCGCTATGGGGCGGCCTACAAGGGCCAGGGAATAGTCACCTCCAAGAAGGGCGAGTTCGTCCAGGACGCCCATGAGGCCATAAGGCCTACCGATTTGGGCATGACTCCGGAAAGGGTGAAGCCTTATCTTTCCCATGACGAATACAACGTCTACCGTCTGATCTATGACAGGGCCTTGGCTTCCCTTATGTCCCCG
This sequence comes from Caryophanales bacterium UBA4856, assembly GCA_002399765.1. Lineage (GTDB taxonomy): Bacteria > Bacillota_I > Bacilli_A > RFN20 > CAG-288 > CAG-568. The sequence goes on from DHEG01000011.1 coordinate 82,403, forward strand.
CGCAAGGAGAAGACCTATAGCGTCAAGTTCGAAGGCAATGGCTACGTGTTCAAGGCCGATTCCACCACCATGGTGTTCGATGGCTATTCCAAGGTCTATGGCGAATTCGAGAACTATGCCAAGACCGTATCCCTACCCGAATTCAAGAAGGGCGATTCAATCGCTTTCAACAGCTTGACCAAAGAGCAGAAGTTCACCACTCCTCCCAGCCGTTACACCGAGGCCAAGGTCGTCCACCTGATGGAGGCCGAGGGCATCGGCCGTCCTTCCACCTATTCTTCCACCATCTCCACCTTGGAGGATCGGTCCTATGTCGATTCCGACCGTGGCACTTTGACTCCCACCGACCAGGGCGACTTGACGGTGGACGAGCTGGTCAAGTACTTCCCTGAGTTCATGTCGGCCAAATACACGGCCAACATGGAGGTCGGCCTGGATGAGATAGCGGCTGGCAAGGCTGAACGCGATTCATTGCTAAACTCCTTCTACAACGACTTCACCAAGAGGTTCGTCGTGGCCGAGAAGGAGATGGAGAAGATCCCCGACAAGAAAGTCGGAAGGAAGTGCCCGCTTTGCGGACGCGACCTCGTGATAAGGAAGGGCCGTTTCGGGGAGTTCGTGGCCTGCTCCGGCTATCCGAAGTGCAAGTACGTGGAAAAGCCTAAGCCGGTCTATGTCGAAGGGAAGAAGTGCCCGCTATGTGGCTCCCCGTTGGTCAAGCGCGTCAGCCATACCGGCAAGGAGTTCATCGGCTGCTCCGCCTATCCCAAATGCCATTACATCGAGGG
>DHEG01000004.1:0-19162 GCA_002399765.1 Caryophanales bacterium UBA4856
CCCCTTCGGCTCTATTATCGCCTTGGGAATCGGGTAGGAATCCGCCTTCTCGTTGTTCTTGTACTTGGCGACCAAAACCATGTTGTCGATTGAGTCGTCCTTCACCTTGGAGCGGGGGATTATATGATCCAAATCGTATTTGTCATCGTTTTCCAGAAGTTCGTGGATATCTATCTCCTCGCCGGTATACAGGTCCTTGCCCATTTGCATGAAGTAGAGGAACAGTTTCCTGGACCGGAGCATCGTGGCCTTGTTCTGCCTCTTAAGTCCCTCCAGTTCGCCACGGACCTTGTCAAGGCCCTTGTCATTGAAAGGCAAAGTGGTCGAGATCTGCTTTCCGAGTCTTTTATATTGATCGGCCAAGAAGAAATACCTGTTCAGCTTGTTGCCGTTCTGTCCCTTCTTCTTCTCGTCTGGGGCTCGGGTAGCCTCCAGGAAGAAGCAGTCGATTGGATGGCCGAGGATCTTCTGGGCCTCGGTTATGACATCCATGGCCTGGATAACGGCCCTCTTCATGATGGGAGAGGCAAACTTCCGGCCTGTGTAGTCACGATAGCCCTTGTACTTCCCGGAATCGGCGAATTGGGCATTGAAGTTCTGGATGGCCTTGTCAAAGCCAAATCTCTCGTCGTTTATCAGCTGCATGAAGGTATAGGAAACGGGGTGACCATTGGAGTCGGCATAGACCTTCCTCATGGCCTTGATGATGGTCACCTTTTGCCCATCGGGGTCTGTCCCCACTATCTTCCCATCCATCGAGTCGAGCAATTCGGCCGAGAAAGGCGCCCAACCGGAATAGTTCAAACCGTTTACGATCTGGTCCAGCTGCTTCAAGGTCAGGTCGGGATGTTGGCCCTTCAGCCGTTCTTCCAGCATCCCCTTGTCCTCGAATACGGTGACGTCCCTTATTATGTCCTCTATCTCGGCCCAGTTGGAACCATCGACATGACCGAATATCTTCTTGAAGTCCACGAAGGGACGGGCATTGGCCTGCAACTCCTCGGCCTTTATGTCCTTGCCGGTCTGATAGACCATCTTCATCTCTTGTTTGCCCGTCAAGTCCTTGGCAAACTGCTGGAGCCTTTTAACTCCCGGCAACCCAATTTCCTTGTATTTCTCCAACAGCAAATCCTTCTGTTCTTGGTTCAGGGGTATGATCTCCGCCGTCTTCTGGTCCTCCAAGGCGAAGGTGTTGATGAGATTCAACACCGTGTATTCGGAAAAGAGCAGCGAATTCCGGGGCAAGGTAGGCTCATCCAGCAAATAAGTGCAGCGATTCAGCATCCTATTCACGAACTCGTCGGCCGCAGCGGTCTTGTCGACGAACTTCTCCCAGTTCCAGGGATAGACCTTGCCAACTGCCTTCTTCCCCGCCTTTTCGCTCACCTCCCGCGCCCAGGAATTGGCGTTCCTCTCGTTGTTGTCCAAAGGTCCGACATAGTAGGGGATGTGGTAGTCGAAGATGCTGACTATCTTTGATTCGTTGGAGTAGCCATCGCCATCCTTCGTCTCGAAGAAAGCCTTCCAGTCGGGATAGAGGGACTTGAGGTTGGCGATTATGGTTACCAGTTCCTTTCGGTTTAGCTGGTTTGGGATGACCCCGTTGTCCTTGGATCTCATCTTCAAAAGGAACTGGTTGTTGTCCATCGAATCCTTAAGCCAATGGAGGAGGATGGCCTTATGCAAATCGGAATCGGGTCCGTTGAAGAAAGACGGATCCTTGGTGGCCTGATATAGCCCATCAAGGCTATCGAGGTCCTTCAGCTCGGCCTTTTTCTCCTTCCAATCCGGGACCAAGGCATCAGAATCGCTTAGCTGATTGGCCAAGTCCAGAGCTTTGCTGACGTACTTGTAGAAATCGATCCTTTCGCCATGGGAGGTGTTTTCCTTCTTACCCCTACTAGAGACGAAACCGACGTAACGAACATAGTTGACATCGGTCTTTTTGGTCTTCTCATCGTCTTCGCCTTCCTCGTCCTCTTTTTTCTTCTTGTCCTCAGCCAACCGGAACATGGAATCGTAGTAGGCATTTGGGTAATATTGCTTGACCAACTTCTTGAATATGGCTAATTGCTTCTTGTGGTCGTCATATCTTTCCACCATCGCTTCGCAAAGGTAGTCGTTATCGCCGATTATCAGGGAAAGCATGTGGGCGTCGTATAGTTTCCTCGCCTGAATCAAGACATTGGCCTGATCGGCGGGAAGATCGCCCAACTGGGGTTCGATGCCCGTTTCCCAATCATCCATGCTCTTCTTCTCGATCGGCGAGTCCTTTAGCCCCTGATCCTGGAACACGTTCTCCATCTGGCACTTGCCACCCGAGATGAAGGAGATGATGGCATATTTTTGCTTGTCGCTGGAGGGGACACCGAGGATCTGTGATAAGGCCTCCTTGCTGGCGCTTATGCCGCCCTTGCCCTTGTCACCGAAGAAGGCCTTTATCTTTTGGGCCTGATCGATTGTGCAGGAAAAGAGCTTTACGGGTATGGAATCATCCTGGTCTTCACCCTGTGAGGACAAGGCGGAAAGCGAGGCGTCTATGGAGTCAAAAATATCCTTTATCTCCTCCGGCGTTGCATTGGTGCCAGCGTTTTTGGAATCGCTAAGGAAATTGCCCCGGTATTTTATAAGGTTGTGGAAGGCCAGATAGACCAGCCGGGGATCGACGGCCTTAGAGCCAATCGTCTTCAGGCCGACCAACTTACTCCTGAGATGGAATATAGTAGGGTACTCGTCGTAATATTCCCTGTCACCATAATCCTTTTCTAAGAATATGGGATTGGTGTTTGTCTTGGCGCCGTGGTCAGGATCGTCGGGCTTCGACCAATCGTAATGGAACGAGTTGTCAAGCCTATAGAAGAATTGCGAATCCACCTTGTCGACAAGAGGCTTGAATATCTCGCGTAGCAGGGCTATCCGCCATTTCGCATGCATGATCCGCTTGCGCTGGGTCCTATGGCCCCTTCTTTCGGCCGCCGACAGCGCCTCATCGAAAAGCCTTATGCCCCACAGATGCTTGCCGCCTTTCTCGACGACATGGAAGTCCTCGTCGGTCACGGCCCAACCGCAGGAGTTGGTCCCAAGATCTATCCCCATGTAGTACTTGACTGGTGCTATCTTCATTTCCTTTGCCCCCTTTTTGCATTCGTGTATAATTATATTGCTTGAGAGATCAAGCATTTCACAATTACGAGTCTAAATAAAGATTTATCCAAATTGTGAGGACGGAAGTCTCCACGGCGTCAATGGACGCCTTTTTTGTTGGAAAAAAAGTCCAGCACATTGGTATAATCCTTGCGATAGAGGTCTATTTAACCAAATGAAGAACTGACCATCGGCATGATGCCAAATGTTAAGACGGATTGTTTGGCATCGGTGCTGATGGTCTTTTCGCCACGAGGCACCTCTCGTATGTCCTGTTGGCGATAGACCTTTCGGTACCGATTGCCGGAAGGCATTTTTAATGATAACCGTAAATAATCTGGAATTGAAATTGAAGAAGGACCTAAGGGTCCTCATAAGCGACTTGTCATTCACGTTGGAAAGAGGCGACAAGGTTGCGGTAATAGGTGAAGAGGGAAACGGGAAGTCGACCCTGATCAAAGCTATCCATGACCGAAAGACAATCGACGATTACGTTTACGTTTCGGGCGTCATAAATACCGCCGGGGAAAGGATAGCCTATCTTCCCCAGGGCTTTTTCGAAGACGACAGGGACGAGAGCGTGTACGAATTCCTGAACAGGAGGGCGGGCCTTGACATGCTGATATGGGAAGACATCAATAGGATTGCCAAGGAGCTCTCCCTATCCACCGATCTTCTTTACTCTGACGAGCCGATGGAAGGACTTAGCGGAGGGGAAAGGATCAAGGTGGCTCTTTTCGTCCTCCTGTCCTCAAATCCCACCACGCTGCTTTTGGATGAGCCGACCAACGATCTGGATCAGCCCTCACGCCAGGCGATAATCGACTTGATAAACAGTTTCGCTGGCATTGTCGTTTTCGTAAGCCATGACGAGTTGCTTCTAAGCGAGTGTGCAAATTCCATAGTGCATATCGAGCAGGCACATAAGAAGAGCCAACCCCTGGTTACGTTCGAGAAGATAGGGTATGAGTCATATGTCACCCAAAGGCTTAAAATGCTCGAGAGACAAAGCTTCTTGGCCGACGAGCAACAGAGGCAGAAGGAAATACGCGACAGGAAGTACAACAGGATCTACCAAAACGTGGCAAACCAGCTGCAGGCCACCGGTTCCAATAACCCCGCTGCCGGCAAGAACCTAAAGGACAAGATGCATGCGATAAAGGCCATGGGAAGAAGATACCAAAAGGAAGACCAAGACACGGTTTCAAAGCCTCATCCGGAAGAGGAACTCACACTTCGCCTAAGCCAAAGAATCTCCAAAAAAGAAGGCCATCCTCTCTTCTTGATAGACATCAAGGACCTAAAGAACAAGGGCCGTTCCTTGGCAAAGGGAATCCACTTGGAAATAGACGCAGGTGACAAGATAGCCATAGTCGGCAATAACGGCATTGGGAAAACCACCTTGATGAATGAACTGTGGAGGACGATAGCGAAGGACAAAACCATCAACTCTTTCTATATGCCGCAGGATTATTACGAGTTGGTATCCAAAGACATCACGCCGATTTCCTTCGTGTGTTCTAACTCGCCCCAAAAGGGAGAGCAGGAGAAGGCCGCTTCTTTGCTAGGTCTAACCGGCCTTCTCTTTTCGGAGATGAACTCCCCCATGGGACAGTTGTCCGGGGGAGAGACGGCAAAGGTAATCTTTGCGAAAATGGCCTATCGGGACTACGACTTCTTGCTGATGGACGAGCCGACCCGAAACATCTCCCCTTTGCAGCTGAATGCCATAAGGCGGATGCTGAAAGACTTCAAGGGCACCCTTCTGTTTGTCTCCCACGACTACGAAACGGTCAAAGAGGTTGCCGACAGAACATACGAGCTCTCCAGTCAAGGGCTTGGACCTTGCGAATCGGGCGAATGAGAGGCACAAAAAAAGCCTGCATTAGCAGGCGTTGATTTCAAAGAGTGGTGCCCCGTGCCAGAATCGAACTAGCGATTGGTCCTTACCATGGACCCGTTATACCACTTAACTAACAGGGCTTCATGAAACAGCCTAAATAACTTATAGCCATCGGGCTCACTTGTCAATGCTAGTTAAGGGTTTTCAGTGCTTTCTTGAAGATAGTCAGCGAATCTTGGCGGATTTTTTTAAGGGTAATGGTTTGATACTTCAAGACATTCACCAATCCAAGCTTGTTGGAATTCTTCTTTACGTATTTCCTTGGGGTAATCATTACATCGCCGCTGTCCTTGCCGGAAAGGAACAGGGCCAACTCGGCTGCGAATAATTTCTCCGGATCGCCGCTTCTCCCATCCAGGATGACGACATGGGAGCCAGGATAATCCTTTATATGGAGGAACAAGTCATTGGGCTTGGCGACTTGGAAGGTAAGGGTCTCGTTTTGGAGACCGTTCATGCCAAAGCCAATGCGGGTCTGGTCGGGGCCGTCGATGATGTGCGGGTCATAGGCCTTGCGCTTCCTTAGCGCTTTGCCTTTCCTGGAGGGATCCTTCAGGTAGCCTTCGAAGACCAATTCTTCCTTTAGTTCCAGCAAGTCCCTGTTGCCGGCCAAGGGCACTTCCTGCAGTTTCTTCTCAAGATAGACCAGTTCATCTTGAGCCTTGGCCTCCAGTTCCTTCAAGGTAACCACGGCCTGCTTGGCCTTGCGGTACTTCTTGAAGTACAGGTTGGCGTTCTCGATCACGTTCTTATCTGGGTCAAGGGTTATGGCATGACCTTCGAGCACCATTTCCTTCAGGCCCGGCCTGTATTGGGTCTGGTAGAGGAACAAGAGGTTTCCGTAGTCCTTGTATGCCAAGCGCTTCTCCGACTCCTGGTAGTCCTCCTCCATGTTCTTTATCTTGCGCCTGACCGTCTTGACTGCCCTGTCCAGCTTGTCGATCAGATCCTTCTCCCTCAGCTCCTTGGCCAACAACCGTTGGTTGGCAACGTAATGGTCATAGATGTCAAAGACTTCGACCTTCTCGGCTTTGGGGTCCCCGAATGACGAAGGCAAAATAGTCCCCTTCTCGTAATAGAGTCCAGGGTCGTTCAATAGTTCATCCCTAGCCTCAGCAAAACCTATGGCCTCCGCTCTTGCCTTAAGCTTCTTCAGGACCTCGTTGGCCAATATGCCTTTGGCCTGATCAACTGACTCTATCCCGGACGTGAAAACCTCGCGTTCCGGTGGATAGTTATAAGGGACGTTTCGGGTCAGGTAGCGCTGGGAGGTTATGTCGCCCACTTCCTTGAAGAGACCGATTATCTTGTCATAGGGATGGGCGATGAGAAAGGCATTGGGCCTTGACGGGAATAGTTCCACTACCAAGGAGAAGCCCTGATTCAAGTCTCCCAGTTCCCGACCGACATTGGCAGTGTCTATGGTTATGACCCGTTCGCCCTTTTCCTTCTTTACGTCCAACACCTGGGTCCCGACCAGTTTCCTAAGGGAATTGAAGAAGGGGGTATTGTCGACGGTCTTGGCAAATTTTCCGGTCGAATAAGCCACGAAAGGCGTATTGGGATCGAAGTAGAGTATTAGGTCCCCATGACCTTTGCTAATATCCTTCAAAGCCTTGGAGCCATGGAAGGGGATGGCGTATTGATTGGTACCCAAGGCATAGGGCTCCCCAAGGTAGGAGTCCTTCAATATTGTGGCCAACTTTTGGGCTATCTTAGCCAAGACCAGATTGTCGAAAGCCAATGTCTTTTCCTCCTTACCGCAGTTTAGGGTAAGCCTTACGGCGTCTTTATAGTATATTAAGACACACAGGCATCTAAGGCACATGGAAAAAGGTTTATTGATTATCATGTCGGGTCCGTCAGGAGTTGGCAAGGGAACCATCCGTCTTTTGGTCATGGCCGACAAGTCGCTGAACATGACCTATTCGATCTCGATGACCACCAGGAAGCCCCGGGAATTCGAGAAGGAAGGCCGGGATTATTTCTTCGTCAGCCAAGAGGAATTCAACCAGTACGTGAAGGAAGGGCGGATGCTGGAGCACGCCGACTATGTCGACCATTCCTATGGCACACCCAAGGATTATGTCGAAAAGCTCAGGAACGAAGGGAAGAACGTGCTCTTGGAGATCGACGTGAAAGGCGCCAAGCAAGTCCTGGGCAAGGAAGACGGCCTTAAGACCGTCTCCTTCTTCATCGTTCCCCCTTCTTTGAAGGAACTGGAGCGTCGCATCCGCTCCCGCGGCAGCGAGGACGAGGGGACGATAGCCAAGAGGATGGCCGTGGCCAAGGCCGAGATAGCCAATGACAAGCTATATGATTACATTGTGCTAAACGACAACGTCCAGACGGCGGCCGACCTTATAAGGACCACTGTTCTTTCGATAGCCAAGGCAGGGGGCAAGAAACCCGATCAGCCCAAGGCACAAAGGTTGCCAGCCGGTTTCAAGATCCAGCTGTAAGGTAGACAAGGAGGGGAGAATGTTCTGGCTTATCAAGGTTTTGATCGGTCGTAGTGCGATAGGCCTGGACAAGCCCTTTTCCTACGCCGCCCAGATAAGCGAGAATCCCAAGCCCCTGACCAGGGTCTTGGTCGATTTCGGCCACAGCAAGGATCTGGTCGGCTTCATCGCCGAGCAACCCCAAAAGGTCGAAGGAAGCATCGAGGAATACAAGGCAAAGACCGGAATCAGGCTTTCATACGTTAAGGGCTTCTTGGATAAGGCGCCTGTCATAACGCCTGATCTGGACAGGTTGGCCAAGGCCATGGCAGCCCATTATTTCTGCCCTCTGATCGCCATTTACCAAGCGATGCTGCCTCCATCCCTCAAGCCAAAGAATTCATCACTGGGCAAGCCCAAGGCCCATTACGTAAGGATGGCAAAGGCGACGGACCGCCAAGAGGCGGACCTCAATGCCAATGAACGGAAGGTATTGGCAAGGATCAAGGCGGAAAAGGATGGCCTGAGGCTTTCTTCCGCACTGATAAAGACCAAGGCCTACCAGTCCCTTTTGACCAAAGGCGCCATTGCCGAATCCCAGAGGAGAATCGATAGGATCAAGGATATCCAGCCGATCGAATTCTCTTCCGCGCTTACCAAGGACCAGGAAGGGGCCTTGGAAAAGATCGAAGAAGATCCCCACAAGGTAATGCTCTTCGAAGGCGTGACCGGTTCGGGCAAGACTATGGTCTACCTGGAGTTGGCAAGACGGCTGCTTAGGGAGGGGAAAGGCTCGATAGTCCTGGTCCCGGAAATCGCCTTGACCAACAGGGTAGCCGCCCTATTCAAAGGCGTCTTTGGCAATCGCTGTTCCATCCTCCATTCCGCCCTGACTGACTCAAGCAAATACGACGAGTACCTAAGGATCAGGGACGGCGAATCACTGATAGTCATAGGCACAAGGTCTGCCATCTTCGCCCCGGTCAGAAACCTCGGGATGATAGTCTTGGACGAGGAGCAGTCCAGTTCCTATAAGCAGGACACCACGCCTTTCTACGATGCCCGGACCGTGGCCAGCATGCGTGCCGATATCGAGGGGCCGAAGGTAATCCTCGCCTCGGCCACCCCCTTGATCGAAGACAGGGCCAAGGCCGAGCGGGACGTCTTTGGCAAGGTCACCCTGAACCATAAGTATGCTTCCACCCCCAAGGTCAATGCCTCTTTTGTCGATATGTCTGACCTTGCCAACATCTCCCGGTCGTCGACAATGCTCTCAAACCCGTTGATCGCGGCTTTGAAGGAAACATTCTCCAATAAGCAGCAGGCGATGCTTTTCATAAACCGAAGAGGCTATGCACCAATTGTCCAATGTCGCAAATGCCACAAGACCATCCTTTGCCCCAATTGCGGAATCCCCCTTTCCTACCATAGCAAGGAAGGGGTTTTGAATTGCCACCGCTGCGAATACCGCCAGCCGATGGCCCGTTTGGTTTGCCCCCATTGCAAAGGTACGGACTTCTACCGGTTGGGCTATGGAACCGAGAGGATCGAAAGCGAGCTGAAGGGGATGTTCCCTAACGTCAAGGTGGCAAGGCTGGACCGCGATACCTCGATAAGGGAAACGGAACGGGCAAAGATAATCGAAGGTTTCTACAAAGGCGAATTCGATTGCCTGATCGGGACTGAGATGATAGCCAAAGGCCATGATTTTCCCAAAGTCACCTTGGCCGCCGCCCTGTCGGCCGACCAATCCTTGGCCATGCCTTCCTATATGTCTGGGGAGAATACCTTCGACTTGGTCTCCCAGCTTATCGGTAGGTCCGGGAGAGCTGATCTTAGGGGAAAGGCGATAATCCAGACCTACGATCCTTTGAACAAGGTCCTGATCTATGCCTCAAGGCAGGATTACGAGGGCTTCTACAGATACGAGATGGCTAACCGCCAAGCCTATCTCTACCCGCCCTATTGCTACCTTTGCGACCTGCTGGTCTCCGGTTTCGACAAGAAGAAGGTCTTGGATGTAGTCTATGCCCTGAAGACCTACCTGGTCGCAAAGCTGAAAGGCAAGCGGGTGAACATCTACGGACCTTCGGATCCCATCGCGGGAATCATCAACAGGAAATATTTCAAGAAGATAATGCTCAAATACAAAGACCCCGCCGACATCAAGGAGGCGTTGGAAGGGATAAGGCCAGTATTCCTGAACGAAAGCCGAGGCGTGGAGATCACCATCGATGTCGATCCCCGCAGCGACTGAGTGGATTTTGCTGGCAAAGCCGTTAGAATAGATAGGCCAATAGGAGTAGGAAATGGTATTCATAAAGATTGAAGGAGCCGACCAGGTAATCGCGATGGAGTTCTCCAACTCCGTCCAGCGGTCCTTGGCCAAAAGGCTTGGAATCAAGGAAGAGGAGTTGGTCTTCGTTACCCCCGAGTCGTTCTTCGTCCACGGCGGTCAGGAGCAGACCAGCTTCCATGTCCTTGTGGAAGTCCTCCTACCCAAGGACCTGAAGCCCAAGGAGAAGGATGTGGTCGAGCTTTTGCAACGCCGCCTCCATGAAATCGCCATCCATTCCCACATAGTCTTCACCTATTTCGACAGCGAAAGCGAATACGACGAAATCGACCATGACTATCCCGACTACATGGACAATACCAACATGGTCAAGGCCGAGACCGAACAGGACGACCAAGACGAAGAGGGAGCCGAACCCGAGCCCTACATGGGCAACGTCTTCCAGGAGCTGGACGACTTCGTGGCTGCCCATCCCGAGCTTAGCAAGGATCAAGCGACGATCGAATACTACAAGGAAAAGAACGAAGCCAAAAAAGACGGCGACAAGTAGGAATGAAAAAGACTGGTCATCCCAGTCTTTTTTGGTGCGGGGATTCCAGCCTACTTAGCCTTCTTTACCGGAGCCAACATCAAGATGCTTGGGATGCGATTCTCCACCATCAAAGAGTCACCCACGGCGCTTTTCAAGATCCGCTCCGCTTCGTATGACTCCTTGGCCAGGTGGTCCCGCTCTTCCTCGTTGGCAAAGCCCTTGAATTCCAAAGCCTCCCCATCCAAGACAAAATAGGAATCGTATTCCCTTTGGATGGCATCCAGCAGATCCTCGAAGCCCTCGGGAGACTGGATGTAGGCCGGAAGGCCAGGGTTCTTCCTGCCACTGTCCTCATCGACGGTCCAAAGCGGATAATCATGCGATGCCAAAGTCAGAATTGCCTTAACCATGTCAAGCCTCCTTTTTGTCGCCTACTTTGCGTTCCCTTATAACCCTTGCCTTGCTCGTATATAGCGAGGAGTAGAGACGGGAATCGTAGAAGGGCCTAAGGACTTCTGCCGCCTGACCCAGTTTAGTACGTTCTTCCACTACCAAGCCCCTGTCCGCATAGGAGAACGAATAGACGGAAGCCGGGAAATAGAGGACAGCCAAAAATGCCAAGGAATTGGTGTCACGGTAGAAGATGCCCTTGGATTCATCCAGGGAGTAGACGACTATGGCAAGCAAGACCAAAAAGAGGACAGGGGCCATATTCCAGCGCTCCTTCTTCCAGATGCGCCAAATCAAGTAGACCAGATATGTCATCAACACCGCTTCCAACAGGAGGCCCAAGGCCCCATAGCGAAGATAGACATCGACCCAGAAGGAATGGGAAGTGCGCTGGATGTCATTGGCCATCCACTGTTCCTGATACCTTAGGCTTATTTCCTCACCGGCGATGAAGCCAAAGCCAAACAAGATCCTAAAGGGATTGTCGTTGACGCTTATGGCCACCAGCCAATGCTCGGCCCGTAAGCTCATGGTGGTCCCACCGATTCCGATGACATTGGCCAAGGCTTCCAAGAGGTTCTTGGAACGCCAAGTGCCACTGTTGAGGAATGGGAGGAAGATTGCCAAGAAGACTATTATCGCTATGCTGACCAACGCCAGGTAAATGGAGTTTCGGATCTTGTTATTCTTGTAGCTCCTAAAAAGGCAGAAGAAGAAATATGCTGGGTAAAGCAAGGCGCAAATGACTATCACGGTCTTGCAGATGGCAAAGAGGTTGAAGAACGCAAAGACCAAAAGGCTAGGCCAGGTAAACCAAGTGCGCCTCCTTTCGTTAAGGACCATGATTGAAAGCATGCCCATGAAGAGGAAGAAGCCATAGACGTTCTTCTGCCAAAAGAAGGACGTCGTCGGGGAATAGCTGGCATTGGAATCACGCAAGAAGTGATTGAACATTTCTCCATACTTGACGAGCTCACTGGGGGCCATGAAGGTATAGGCAATGGAAACATAGGCCAGGATCACGAAGGCCCAAAGGACGGCTGACACGAATTTGTCAGAGCCCTTCATCGCCGGCAGATACAACATCAAGGCCCCAAGCAGAAGGACAAAGACGAGTTCGGTACCGATGTCCATCATCATCTTGTTGACGGTGGTCGAATAGAGGAAACTGAAAGGGAGATACGGAGTCCAGGGCTTGTCCAAGGAAAAGAGGGAAGGCTTCAAAGGGACGGTCAATACCCTGGCCAATTCGCTAGCCACCCAAAGAGATGCAACTATCACATATATCTTTGCCAACTTTATGTTCTTTGGCCTTCCTTGGAGATAGAAGAATCCGGTGAAACTCAATAGGCCCAAGAAGAACACCGGCCAATATTCAACCGGTTCTATGAGGGAAAGCTGCACGTTTATGGGTTTGTGTATGAAAAGGGAAACACCCCAGGACGTATAGGCCAGGGCACAGCCGCAAAGGACAAGCAGGACATAGGAAAAGATGATCCGGGTCTTCTCTTTCATTTCCATACGGGAATTAGGTTAGCACAAAGGGTTGTAGAAAGGGTGAGGCGTCTAGAGGGCCTTATGCTATACTTCAAAGGATAAATAGGCGCTTTGCCTGATTCGAAAGAGGATTCAATGAAGGACCTGACACCAGTTCTTTTCGTGCTTAAAAAGATTGCGGACGACAAGTTGGCAATGCCCCAGGCGCTAGACAAGGCCTTGGACACCTATAACCTCAGTTCTCAGGATATCAAGACCACCATCGCCGATGTATTCGGAATCCTGCGCGACTTCCCGATGCTTAGGGCCCAGGTGTTGGACAAGTTTCCTTCCCTCCAGCCGGATGACGACCTGACCTACTTGCTGATGGCAAGCCTTTTCGAGCTGCGCAATCCCCAAGCCGACAGGGAAGAGGTATTGAGCTCCTTGGACAAGACCGTCAAGGCCAACGGCTTGGTTTTGCCGGAAGTCGATTGCAAGGCGTCTCTTCTGTCTTTGGCCCCCGAAAGGGAATTCGTCCCGGAGCAATACAAAGCCGACTTTCTCTCAAACGATTCCCTCCTGCTTAATTGTCCCCGTTGGGTGCTGGCGGCCTACATCGCCGAATATGGTGCCAAGGAGGCGACCAAGATCCTTTTGTCATTGCGGGAAGCCCCAAGCCTCTATCTCACGGTCAACACCTTGCTCAGGAAGGCCTCCGACTTTGAGGGTGATTCTCGCTTCAAGGTACTCAAATCCCTTTCTGGCGATTACCAGGAAGGCGCCAGTCTTTGGGCGGTAAAGGGCGGGAGGGCCAGCCAATACGAAGAAGTGGCCAAGAACCAGTTGTTCGCCCAAGACTATTCCTACTTCCGCTTTCTCGATGCCCTTCCGATTCTCCAATATGGCCGCGCACTCCATGTCAATGGGGGAAGCGGAGTCACTTCGGCTGGCTTGGCCTTGCGGTTTTTAAAGAAGGCCGGTTCGGTCACCGTGGCCTATGGAGACGAAGGCCGGTTCGCTAAGGCCAAGGGATTCCATTCCCGTCTGGGATTGACCAATGTCGAGGAGTTGCTTGCCGAGCCAAAGATGATAAAGACCATGAAGCAGTTCGACAGTTTCGATTTGGTCCTGGTGACTCCTACCTCCACCCATCTCGGTCAGACCCGTAAGCGCCCGGACGTCAACGTGACATTCGACCCCGATACCTTGAACCTAACGATGGCCAAGCAGGACGATGCCCTTCTTGAAGGATCGTTCTTCCCGACCAAGGGCGGTTACTTGGCCTATGCCGTTCCCTCCGTGCTGAAGGAAGAAGGCGAGGATCGCATCAACGCCTTCCTCGACCAGCGGAAGAACTTCGCCCTCTTGACCCAAAAGACCATTTTCCCCTATGCCGACGGCGACGGACTTAAGTCGGATGGCCTCTACTTTGCGGTCCTCAAGCGCAAAGACTGATTCAGGGGCTGAATTAAGGGCCTCGGTTGTCTTACAATTAAGAAAGTATCGAGGCTAGCCATGGGACATGAACGCATAGTAACCAAAGCCTACTGTCTCACCGATATCGGTAGGGTCAGGAAGACCAACGAGGATTCGACCGGCATAATCACCGGCCCTGATTTCACTTTGTTGGCCGTTTGCGATGGCATGGGCGGGCACCGAAAAGGCGAAGTCGCCTCAAGCATCGCCTTGGAGACATTGAAGAAGGAATTCGGGGCCATCAAGAATCCCATTAGCGCCTGGAAGGGCAAGCGTCTGTTGAAGAAATGCCTGCAAGATGCCAATGGGGCCATCTTCGCCAAGGCCAATGGCGATGCCACCTGCTACGGCATGGGCACGACGACCGTCGTGGCCTTGGTCTTGGACAAGGATACCATCGTCGCAAATGTGGGCGACTCGCGCTGCTACGAATTGAAAAAGAACCGCAAGAACATAAAGCCCTTGACTAACGACCAATCCTATGTGGAACTTTTGTATGAAGAGGGAAAGATCACCCGCACCCAGATGCAGCATCACCCCTCCAAGAACATCTTGACCAATGCCTTGGGAATCGAACCTAACCTAAAACTGGACATAAAGACCTACAAAACGGATTTCAAGGAATTGATGCTTTGCTCCGATGGCTTGACCAATATGGTGCCTGAGCCCCAGATTTCGATGATTTTGGCCCGCGATACGCCAGTCGAGAACAAATGCCTCTCGTTGATAAACCGAGCCAATGACTTAGGCGGGCTGGACAACGTCTCGGTAGCCCTGATAGAGAGGTCCGCATAGTATGGAACCGAAAGATACCTTGATCGGCGACCGCTACCAGATCGAGTCGGTCCTCGGCGAAGGTGGCATGGCCACGGTCTACAAGGCGAAGGACATCATCACCGGAAGGCAAGTGGCGGTCAAGATGATCAAGGAAGACACCATGAAGAACCCCATCAATGTCCAGCGTTTCGAACGGGAAGCCAGAGCCGCTGCCTCCTTGAGCCATGCCAACATCGTGAAGGTGATCACCATCGGGGCTTACAATGGCAGACCCTATATGGTGAACGAGTACATAAACGGCAAGACCCTTAGGGGCGTGCTGGATCAAAGGGGCCGCCTTTCGACCGAGGAAGCCTTGGATGCCATGTCCCAGCTTTGCTCCGCCGTCCTGTTCGCCCATCGCCATGGCGTGATCCATCGTGACATCAAGCCCCAGAACATCTTCGTCACACCCGACGGGACCATAAAACTGGGAGACTTTGGCATTGCCACCTTCATGAACGCATCCCACGTCACTCGTACCGAGAGCGTGGTAGGTTCGGTCCATTACCTGGCTCCGGAGCTTTCCCAAGGCGGACAGGCCACACCCCAAAGCGACATCTACGCCATGGGCATAACCTTCTTCGAGTTGGTCACCGGCAAGCTTCCCTTCGATGGGGACTCACCGGTCGCCATCGCCTTGAAGCACCTAAACGAGAAATTCCCCAACATCAAGAAGTTCAATCCCGATTGCCCGGACGCGGTTTGCCGGATCATCTACCGCTGCTGCCGCAAGTCTCCCCTGGACCGCTATCAGTCCGTCTATGACCTAAGGGAAGACATCCTAAAGACCATGGCCAATCCCTACCTGATGCAGGAGAAGCACAACATCTTCGCCAAGATCTCCTCTTTCTTCCGCAACATTTTCACAAGGCGCAAGAGAAGATGAAGGTAACCGGAAAGATCCTGCGCTCCACTTCCGAAGGCTACCAAATCTTTGTCGAGGGAAGGGGAATCGTCACGGCCAACAGGCGCAAAGGCAAGGAGCCTTTGCATGGCATCCCTCTCATCGGTGACATCGCCATCCTCGATGACGATGGCCTCGTGAAGGACATCGAACCCCGTCACGGCCTCCTTACCAGGCCCAGGGTCGCAAACGTGGACCAGGCCGGCGTCTTGGTCTCGGCCTTGAATCCCCCCTTCTCCTCCTTCCTGTTGGACAAATACCTCACCGGCTGTCACCACATGTCGGTGCCGGCTTTCATCGTCATAACCAAATGGGATCTTTTGGATGGGGAAGGCGTAAAGAGACTAACCATGAGGCTGGAATGGTATCGAAAACTCGGCTACAAGGTTTTCGAGGCCGGCCTTGACCCGAATTGGAAATACCAACCCTCAAGGGACATGTTCCGGGGGAAGACCACTATCCTCATGGGCCAGACCGGCGTTGGCAAGTCGACGTTAGCCAATCGCCTCGAACCGGAATTCAAGCAAAAGATCGGGACGGTGGACGAAGGGATGGGACGGGGACGTCACCAGACCAAGGAAGTGGTCCTCTACCCCTTCGCATCCGGATTCCTGGGGGACACCCCGGGGTTTTCGGACTTCGAGCTGGACATACCAAAGCCCGATTTGGCTGTCGAGTTCCCGGGCTTCGATGGCTTTGCCTATTCCTGCAAGTTCAAGGGCTGCCTCCATAACGGGATAAAGGGATGCGCGGTGGCAAAGGCCGTGAAGGATGGCAAGCTTTCCCAAGACTCCTACGACAATTACCTGCGTCTTTTGGCCATGTCCGACGACAAAAAAGGATACGAAAAGAAGACGACCCACTCCCATATCCAAAAGGAGGAAAAGTAGATGGCAAGAAAAAACATAGTCGTGCTCCCCTCGGTCCTCTCCTTTCCCTTCGGGAACATCGATGGCGAACTGGCGAAGATGACGAAGGCCGGGGTCAAGATCCTCCATTACGATGTGATGGATGGCCATTTCGTACCCAACATCTCCTTTGGGGAAAGCCTGTTCACCCAGATCGTGAAACCGGGATTCCAAGCCGATGTCCATCTGATGGTCACCAATCCCCTCCCTCACGCCTTGGCCTTCTTCAGGCTGGGAGCGGAACAGGTCACGGTCCATTACGAGGCGATCAAGACAGGGGCGATGGACTTCCTCGATGCCATAGGCCATTGTCGCAGGGGAAAGGTCTTGGGCTTGGCCTTCAATCCGGAGACTGAGCCGGAGGAGATCGAAAAACTAGTGCCGTATTTCGACAAGGTCATGGTAATGACGGTCCATCCTGGCGCTTCAGGTGGCAAGTTCATTGCCGATGGCATCGAAAGAATAAAAAAGACCAAGGAAATGTTAGAAAGAACCAACCCGGCGGCAATACTAGAAGTGGATGGCGGCATGAACGAGGTCACCGGTCCCTTGGCTGTCCAGGCCGGAGCCGATTACCTGGTTTCCGGTTCCTATCTTTGCAAGGCTGTCGACCCGGTTTTGGCCATCGCCAACCTCACGGGCAATCGCCAGGCATAGAACCGGGTCATTTAGCATATAATCCTAGTATCGCAGGGAGTAACGAGATGGATACCAAAATGACCTATGGAATAACGGTTTTGATTGCCGGGGGGCTGGCCGTGCTCGCGACAATCGCCTTTTTCATCTATGCCTTCTTGTTCACCAAGGCAGACCACAAAAAGAGCGGAGCAACGATCTTCAATACCTTTCCCAACGAAATGACCGATCTTTCCCGGGGTGTGAAAAGCGCCTTCCCGTCTATACTCGCGGGCCTGGTCGGCGTATTTTCCGGCGTCGCCTTCGTAATGACCTTCTTGGGCATGCTCTATGGCAAGGGGGGCGAGCTTACCTATTCCACCATTTTCCTTTTGGCTTTCGGAATCGGGGCGGGGATCGATCTGTTCTTGGCTACCTTCATCCCCTTCTCCCTTTTGAAGATCTCGCTCTCTTGCATGATTGCCTTGATATTCCTCGAGATAGGAGTCGGTACTTTCCCGATGGTGACCACGACTTCGGGGACTTTCGCCTTCCAGCTCAACCCCATCGTTTCCTACGTCATGGCCGGCGTGAGCCTTTCCAACATGCTCTTGATGTTCAATCCCAAGCTGAACAAATGGGACAAGCTGCAAAAGACCGAGGTAAACGGGGCGACCTATTGGATGAAACCGAAGATAAACTGGTTGGCCACTACCGTTTGGTATGCCTATTTGGTCAATGGCCTGCTGGTCATCCTGGTAATGGTCTCGGCCTTGCTTAACGTCATGGGAGCATAGTCGGCCCTTTTTCGAGCAAGTGGTCCACATACGAAAAGAAGCCCCACGGATGGGGCTTTTCAATTGTCGTCTTTCTTACTACTTGGTAGCAGGGGCAGCGACAGGCTTGACCTCTTCCTTGGCAGCAGGGGCAGCGGGAGCAGCCGGAGCGGCGACAGATGCCGGGGCAGCGACGGCGGTCGCAGCAACGGGGGTCTGGGCCTTCTGGCTCTTCCTGAGGGTCTTCAAAGTCTTGGTGGATACGCGCACTCTCACGCGTTTGCCATCGATGTTGAGAGTAGCCCATTGCAAGTTGACATCCCAACGGCGACGAGTCGAAGCAAGGGAGTGACTCCTGGTGTTGCCACTCGAAGGTCCCCTACCAGTGAATTGATCTCTTCTAGACATAGTTTGCGCAGCCTCCTGAAATCACGGCCTCAAAGCCGCTTTTGGCTTTGCAATTATAATTCCTGCCGTTGCTTCTTGCAAGAGAAAGAGGGCCTTTGGCAAAAGCCTCTTCCTTGCTGGGTCTTAAGCCTTCCTATGTTCTATAATCCTACAAGTGATGGAACCGTTAAGAAAAGCAGTAAGACCCAAAGCCCATGCGGCACCGCGCGAGAACGCGATGTTCCGCACCTTCGGCTCTCTTTATTCAAGGGGAAACTACCATGTCTTCTTCGAGCACTTTCCCTTCGGTCTTTACTCATCCCGTCGCTACATCGCCCATTCCACAAGCGAGGACCTGCTGCTTTGGCATAACGATCCGATAGCCATCTACCCGACCAAGAAAGAAGACGAGGACGGAGCCTATGAGGGTTCCGCAATCGCCGACGAAAAAGGCGAGATAGACCTCTATTACGTGGGGATCAACTACCTCAAGCGGGATCCGGAAGACCTTAACACCTACCTTGCCGACTCCCCCCTGAAGACCAACCTGATGTCGATTCGCTCCACCTCCGGCTCCTTCGGGGACTGTTTCGACAATGTACATGGCAAGGACCTGATCCTGACCGACGAACAGGCCCAAAAGCTAGGCTTTGAGTCAGGCTCCTTAAGGGATCCGGAAGTCTATCGAATAGATAACTCGAACCGTTTGCTGACCTTCATCGGCAAGACCAAGGAGGGCTGCTGTCTGGCCTTCATGGCTGGCCGCAAGGGCAAGGAGAGCAAATGGACTTGGGAACTAAGGGGGATCAAGCCCTTTCCCAAGGGAATGGCGGTCAGGACCATAAGGTTCTTCGCCTCGGGGGACAAAAGCCTGGTCGTGTTTGAATCCAACCTTCCCAAATACAAGATTGGGCGCGGCGACCTTCCGGCCTACCATTGCTCTCTTTCGTTTGGCGCTCTGGATTTCAAGGACTTCTCTTTCGCCATCGACGAAAAGGCGGTGGTGCCATTGGATTACGGCTTCGACATCAG
>DHEG01000004.1:19343-124725 GCA_002399765.1 Caryophanales bacterium UBA4856
ATGATAATGGCCCATGACATAAAAGGCGAAAGAGGCCTCATCTCCCTTCCGCGCCGGGTCCAGATAGACGAAAGCGGCCATATAGTCCAGGAAATCCACCCCTTGATCGCCAAGCGCCTGATATACAAGTCCACTGATTTCAAGATCAAGCAGACCCACTTCCCCATCCTGGCGCAGGCCACCTTCAAGGAAGGCAGTTACTTAAAACTGGGCAATCTCTCCATCTACCTTACCGATAGCCTGCTCCATGTGGATAGGCGCAAGGCCATGGACAAGACCTCCGGTCATACTCGTATCGAGATAACCGGTTTGCCCGTGAAGGGTTCGAAGGTACTGGTCAAGGCATTCTTGGACCAGGACATCTGCGAAGTGGAGGCCGAAGGGCTGGTGGCCTCGTTCATCACCTTCGATACCAGCAACATCGTCAAGGCGGATGGGCTCGAGGGCCTCTCCCTTTACACCGTCAATCCGACCAAGAGCTAGTCTTTGACCCTCAGCCCCTTAGGCAAGAAGTTCCTTAGCCTTCCCCTTACGCCGCGGCAAAAGGCCAAGGGGAAGCCCTTGAAGGTGGCGATGGCGATTATCCCATCGTAGCCCTTGGTATCCATCCTGATGTCCTCGCCCCTTATGAACTTGAGGACCTGATCAAGGGTCAGCTCCAGTCTCTTGAACGGCAAAGAGGGGCAATGGCAAAGATCCCAGTCATAAGGGCATTTGGCATACTGCTCCTTGTCCAGCAGGGCGTAGCCGGCCCTGATGACCCCGTGTCTTGCGAGGCGGGCGTCGAAGCCGGGATTCACCCAGTCGTTCCCATTCAGGGAGAACGACGGGAAAGCGAACTCCGCCGCCTTCACCGGCAAAGACGCTATGGGTTCGTTCACCGGGGATCTCCCCAACTTCACGATGAAGCAGGAATATTGGCCCTCCCCGTCGAAAAGGCCGGGCAGATACCGTTCGCCAAGATTGTCTATTCCCGCTACACAGCCGTCTTTGCAAGGCCTCATGGCTTTGCAATCCTTGTGTCTCTTCAGGAAATCGCTGATCTGATCCTCGTCTTCCTGGCGTGAATAGGAGCAGGTGGAGTAAGAGAGTATCCCGCCCTTTCTCAGCAGCCCATAAGCCGCATCCAGAAGCGCTCTTTGGATCGGGACGCAGGCCAAGACCTTGTCCTTGGTCCAATCGTCGGCCATCTTCTCCTTCTTGCGGGACATACCCGAGCCCGAACAGGGAGCATCGAGTATGACGGCATCGAAATAGCCCTGGAAGTCGACGGCAAAGTCCTTGGGATCGCTGTTTGTCACCACCGCCAAAAGACCGGCGCGTTCCATGTTGGTCTTCAATATCCCGGCCCGTTTGGCACTTAGGTCGTTGGCCACGAGCAGGGCCGGTGTCAAAAGGGAGCAAAGGGCAATGGACTTGCCACCCGGGGCGGCACACATGTCCAGGATCCGGGCCTGCTCCTTCCCCTTCAAAAGCATGGCCAGGTGCTTGGCCACCTTATAGGCGGAATGGTCCATGGGATATATGGCCCCTGCCGCATAAAGGGGCTTATTCCCTGTTACGGTCCCATACGGATATTCAAAATAGCCATCGTCTTCCGTTTCCGAAGCCTCTGGTATCTCCGCCTTTATGTCGGCAAAGGAAATCCTTTCGCTGTCGAAGCATGCGCCCTTGACCGGATCTCGGTCCAAGGATGACAAAAAGGTCTGGAAATCCAGACCTGAGACAACTCCGGAAAGCATCTCTTCGTAATCTTTGTCCGTGATTGGCACGAAAATATTCTAGCATTACCGGTAGTTAACGAAATCACTTTCTGAGTCATGGTTGCGAGGTGAAAAAGTCGAAATGTCTCAAATTTTGGTAAGCGCTTTCTTGCCAGCGTGTAAAATAGTGCTGGTGCTCCTTAACAGCACTTAAAAATACTCAATGGGTGTTATATTAAGTTTGTCACAAGGGAGGAATGTCCATGGCCAATTATTCCAGAAGACGTATCGATGAGACGTCCGTTTGCGTAGACTGCAAGACCGCGGTTTCCGCTGCCGCCAGTGGCTCGAGTTGGAAGGGTAGCGAGGATCTCTACTTCCTTGAGGGTGAAGGTGGCATCGATGCCGCCCATCAATTCAAGGCCCAGATCTCCGGCATCTACGGCGTGAAGGAGTACTACTGGATTGGCAAGATCGGCCAAGGCCCCGTTTCCTTCAAGCATGCTGACGGCCGGCCGGTCCCCGTCCCCGCCGACGCCAATCACGGCTACACTTTGGTCGGCAAGGCCAAGGACTTCTTCTCCGCGGAGAACGCCTTGGTGGTGCTCTCGGAGTCCGGCGATCAGGCCTATGTCTATGTCCAGCCCGAATCGGTGCTCCGCTATGTCGGAGACGACAAGGTCCACACCATCTACGTAAGGGTCTACGACAACGACAACGGCGACAACAACGACCGTTGGCTCACCCTTTCGATCGACTAAGCGTTTGCTTCAAAGGTCGGCCTGAAGGCCGGCCTTTTTGTTTTATTGGCAGGGAAGTGCCTTGAGGGTTTTGGTATAATCGCCATGGTCAGTATCGAGGTAAAAGTATGAGGATCTACGACATAATTGCCGAGAAGATGCATGGCGGAGAACTATCGAAGGAAGAGATAAACTTCTTCGTCGAGCACTTCGCGTCAGGCGACATTCCCGACTACCAGGCTTCCGCCCTCCTCATGGCCATCTGCCTCAAGGGCATGACGGACGAGGAAACCTTTTTCCTCACCGTGGCGATGCTTAAATCCGGTAAGACCATCGACCTGTCCTCGATTCCCGGCAAGAAAGTCGACAAGCATTCCACCGGCGGGGTGGGAGACAAGACAACCCTGGTGTTGGGGCCGATGCTTGCCGCCTGCGGCGGAAAGTTTGCCAAGATGTCCGGCCGAGGCCTTGGCCATACCGGAGGGACCATCGACAAGCTCGAGAGCATCCCCGGCTTCAAGACCGACCTTACCGTTGAGCAGTTCATCGATCAGGTAAAGCGGATCGGCATAGCGATAATGTCCCAAACCGATGACATAGTCCCTGCCGACAAGAAGATGTATGCCCTAAGGGATGCCACGGCCACCGTGGATTCCATTCCCCTCATTGCCTCCTCGATCATGTCCAAGAAGATGGCCGATGGGTCCGACATACAGCTCTTGGACGTCAAATACGGAAACGGGGCCTTCATGAAAGACCTCGATTCGGCACGGAAGCTGGCCAACTTGATGGTGACCCTTGGTCACAAGGCGGGGCTTAACACCTCGGCCGAGATTACCGATATGTCCCAGCCCCTCGGATACGAGATCGGCAATGCCCTGGAAGTCAAGGAGGCCATAAAGACCCTCAAGAACCAAGGGCCAGCCGACCTTACCGAAATCTGTCTCCATTCCGGGACCTACCTTCTCATGCAGGCCGGCTTGGCCTTGAACAAGGACACGGCCAGGAAGAAACTAGAGAAGTGCTTGGCTGACGGTTCGGCCCTCGATGCCTTCAAGAGGATGGTGGAGGCCCAGGGGGGAGACGTTTCCTTCATCGACAGCCCCGACAAATTCCCCAATGCCCTCTACAGTTACGACGTCAAGGCCCTGACCGATGGCTTCATCCAAAGCATCGATGCCTATGACCTAGGCCTGTCAGCCATGGAATTGGGCGCAGGCCGAGCCAAGGAAGGCGACGTGATCGATCATGCTGCCGGGATAACCCTGGCCAAGAAGCGCGGGGACCTGGTCAAGCGAGGCGATGTCCTTTGCACCCTTCATTCGGAGCGACCGATAGTAGAGGAAGTCGGGACCCACATCCTTAGGGACTTCATCATTGGACCCATAGAGCCCGGGGCTGTACCATTGATAGAAGAAGACATAATCTAATAGAACATCAAGGTTAGCGAAATGAT
Organism: Caryophanales bacterium UBA4856; assembly: GCA_002399765.1. Classification (GTDB taxonomy): domain Bacteria; phylum Bacillota_I; class Bacilli_A; order RFN20; family CAG-288; genus CAG-568. Next base: position 23,243 of record DHEG01000004.1, read on the forward strand.
ACTTTTGCAGGCGCAAAACGCCGTCAAGGTCTTTGACGGCAAGCCGCTTTTTGACCCCGTCTCTTTCGAGATTAAGAGTGGGGAGAGAGTGGCCCTCATCGGGCTTAACGGAGCCGGCAAGTCGACCATCCTAAAGATGGCCATGGGGCTTTTGCCTGTGGACGAGGGAAACATGGTCATCGGAAGGGACGTCTCGGTCGGCTACCTTTCCCAGGACGTCATATCCAGCGAGGACAATACGCTCTACCAGGAGGCTGGCTCGGTCTTTGCTGACGTAAAGAGGCTGATAAAGGAGATAGATGACATCTGCCAAAGGATGGCCAAGGATCCCTCCGACATAAACCTCCAGAACTCCTACGCGGCCAAGGAAGCCGAATTGGAAAAGCGGGGCGGGTATGACTACGAATACCACATAAACACCATCCTCACCAGCTTCGGCTTCCCCAAAGAATGCTGGGAGAGGAAGATAACCACCTTCTCGGGCGGGGAGAAATCGCGGATCGCCTTCGCCAAGCTGTTGCTCCTCAACCCGGATCTGTTGATCCTGGACGAACCGACCAACCATTTGGATATCGTGACCATAGAGTGGCTGGAGAATTACCTGAAGTCCTACAAAGGCGCCGTATTCTTCGTGTCCCACGACAAGTACTTCATCAACAACCTCGCCACGAAGATCCTGGAACTGGAGAACGGAAAATTGTCGGCCTATTACGGAAACTACGACCAATACGCTTTGGAAAAGCAGCACCGCTACGAATTGGCCCTCAAACAATACAATCGCCAGCAAAAAGAGATGGAGAGGATGAGGCGATTCATCACCTTCTATATGCCAAAGCCTCGCTTCGCCTCTCGTGCCCACGATAGGGAAAAGAAGTTGGCAAGACTCGAGAAGACTGCGATCAACAAGCCAACGGAAGTGAAGAACAAGGTTCATATCGACTTTCAGGGAGAGATTAGGGCCGACAAGGAACTGCTTCGCTTCAAGGATGTCTCAGTGGGCTATGCCGATGGACCGGCCTTGATTTCCGCTATGGACCTTACCATCAGGGGTCAGGACCATATCGCGATCATGGGCCCAAACGGCACGGGCAAGTCGACCTTGGTCAAGACCATAATGGGTCAATTGAAGCCGAAGTCTGGCGACATCGAGTTCATGACCCGCCTTTCCTTAGGTTACCTCCAGCAGGATTTCATGAACATCAAGGATCCAAGGACGATCTTCAACTATTTCAAGGACAACTTCCCCCTGATGGAAGACCAAAAGATCTATAACCACCTGGGAAGCTTCGCCTTCTCCTACGATGACGACAACCAGAAGACCATCGACTCCCTGTCGGGCGGGGAACAGATGCGGGTGATCCTGGCCAAGCTTTGCCTGGAGAACTACGACATCCTAATCCTCGATGAGCCTACCAACCATTTGGACCTATTCACCAAGTCCGAACTGGAAGATGCCCTGTCCGACTACAAGGGGACCTTGATAACCGTGAGCCACGACCGCGATTTCGTCGACTCGGTGGCCAACCGGATCGTATATCTTTATCAAGGCAAGTCCTATGTCTTCGAGGGGTCCTATTCCGACTTTGCTGCCATCGGCATCGAGAAATACGCCAAGGAGGTCGATAGCGACATCTTCAAGGACCAAAAAGAGGCCAAGCCCGTGCCCGAGGCCCCAAAGATCAATCCGATACTTCTCGACCAGCCCGAAGAGAAGCCCAAGAAGGTTTCCGAATTCACGGCAGAAAAGCTGATGGAGAAGATTACCAAGAAGGAGCAGGAGCTCGAAGAGCTGGAGAAGCTGACCGACAGCCCGGATTATTATCACGACATGGCCAAGCTCGACGAATTGCAGGGGAAGATAGACGACAAGCAAGACGAGATCAACAAGCTATACAAGATGCTGGACCAAATGTAGTGTCTGGCCATTGTCACCTCTTCTTGCCGAAAGCCCTCTTAAGCAAGCCCTTGGCCTTTTTCCGGTCATCGGCCAGATTTTTCTTCGAGATTATCCCCAAGGACAGAAGATTCGAGAATTTGTTGGCGATGCTATAGCCATCGTGGTTATAGACATCGGGTTTGTCATAGAGACGCTCGGTCCAGTCGGGCGTAAGGAAGAAACCACCCGCCTCCGTGACCAAGACCTGGGGCGCGCAGGTATCCCATTCCTTGGTCCCCGGGCCAAGCTTTATGGCGACATCCGCCTTCCCGCCAGCGATTAGGCAGCTCTTGATGGAACTCCCGACCTTCAATACGCCTTTCACCTTGGGGTCGGTCCTGTATATGTCTTCCTCCACCGGAGTCGTATGGAAATGGGAAGTGACGGCGATCAGATCGTCGTCCCTGTCGGAAACATGGATCTTATGGGGGGTCGGGTCGGTGTCGGAGACGACAAAGGCCCCCTGATCCTTGTAGGCGTAGAAGATCTCACCGGTATAGGGAATGGCGACGATACCCATCACCGGCCTATGGAAATGGACAAGGCCGATGTTAACGCAAAACTGGTTGTCCTTGTGGACGAAATCCTCCGTGCCATCCAGCGGATCTATTATGAAGACCCATTCCTTGTTGAGCCTTTCGGGATTGTCGGCATCCTCCTCCGAAAGGATGGCGTAATCGGGGAACGCCTTGTTCAGGATCGACTTAATGAGCTTGTTGGAAGCCAAATCGGCGTCGGTCACCGGCGAATTGTCCGCCTTGATCTTGACCGAGAAGCCCTTGCGGTAAATCAAAAGGATGGTCGCCATGGCTTTCTTGGCGGCAGTAAGGCCCACCTCGAGCTGGCGATGCCAAAGCCTGTTGTCCGACGCCATTCAATCTTGGTCCTCCGGGGATGGCTTGGCAACGGCAAGCAGGTCAATGGCTTTCAATACTTCTTGACGGTTGGCCAATGTCGCTCCGGATGCCTGCCTATGGCCGCCGCCGCCCAATAGGGCCGCGATGGCAGACACATCGTAATCACCGTTGCAACGGAATTCGGCCCTGTAGGAGCCATCGGGATATTGGGCGAAGAAGGCCCAAAGGGGACATTCGCTGGTGAAGCCTATCAAATTGACATGCGGGGCAATGTCGTCGGCCTTTTGGCCCAAGCTCTTCAGCCACGGCAAGTCGAAGATGCAATACGCAACCTTTCCCTTGGTCTTAAGTTGGCTCAGCATCTTGTTCTTGAGCCGGAGATTGGAAAGGGAGGACGCATATATGGTGTCGTATATCTCCTTGATGTTGGCGCCGTTGGATATGAGTCTCCCCGCCTTGTTGAAGGCATCGGCCTCCGTGGTGAAGCGGAGATTGCCGCTGTCGGTCAATATTCCCAAAAGGAGGCACTCCGCCGCATCGGGGGAGATGACCGGGAACCTGGAATAGAGAATGTCGGCGATTATGAGGGCATTGGCACATTTGGAATCGTCCACGAATTCGGCATCCCCGAAATGCTCGACCAGGGGATGATGGTCGATCTTTATCAGGTATTTGGCGTTGATGGCCCGGGGATCGCCAAGGCGGGCGACGGTCGGGGTATCGACGGTTATGGCCAAGGAATCCTTGATGGTCTCGATAGGCAGGCTATTGGGCTTGGTGGCCTTGGGAAGACGAGTGGGGACACCCCAGGTATCGTCGACCACGGCAAAGGTCTTCTTGCCGGGATAGAACATGTCGATGGCCAACTTGAGACCCATGGCAGAGCCATAGGCATCGCCATCAGGACGGACGTGACCAAATATCGTTATGGTATCGCATTCGTCAATCTTGTTGAAAATCAGGTCGGAATTGGGTAGGACCATACAAGACTCCTTTCTCCAAGAAAAAATAGGCCAACAAACTTCAGGGGGATTATAGCACCCACTCATAAGCCATCAGGACAACCTAAAAAGCCCCGCCTTTCAGGCAGGGCCTTGCATCAGTTGTCGGAAGTTATGTCAGGGGTCGGGGTCTTGCCATCGTCATCGTCGTCGTCGTCATCATCGGGCTCGATGGGCTTCTTCTCCTCGTCGTCCCCCTCCTCGCCCAACTCCGAGACCTTTTCGTCTTCCTCGGAGTAGACGTCGTTCATGTCGATATGGACCTGTTCGTATTTGTGGCGAGACCTGAGATCCCAAAGATTGTCACCCAATGTCACGAAGCGGCCATCAAGGGAAAGATCGGTATAGAAGTTCCCGGCCTTCTTCACCAACTCATCCTCGGTAAGGCCCAGTTTCTTCCCCACGGCCAAGAGAATGTCGGAGAAGGTCATCTCCTTGTCCCCGCCACTTACGACATCGTAGGCAGTGTCAATCATCGATTTGCTTGCCATTTGGCTATCGCTCCTTTTCAATTCCAGTCAATAGACTCGTTTAGGCCCTTAAGGTATAGCACTATTCGCTTCGCCTTACAAAGGCAATCACATATGTTCCGGCGCCGAGACCCCGATAAGGTCCAGGCTATCGGCCAACACGGTCTTTACCGCCTTCGCCAAGGCCAGACGGGACTTGGTAAGGGGTATGTCGTCGTCATTCACGACCCGGCAATGCTGATACCACTCATTGGCGGCAGTCGCCAAGGTCTGGATATACAGCGCCATCTTGTAAGGCGCCTTGGTCTCGGCCGCTTCCTCGATCCTGCTGCCGTATTCCTTGAGGGCCTTTATGACGGCCACCTCGTAGTCGTTGGTCAGAAGCGCAGGGACATAGGTGCCATCGTAGTACTTGGCGCCGTTCTCCAAGACGGAATTGAGACGGGCATGGGTGTATTGGGCATAGTAGACCGGATTGGTCGAGGAGAGGGACTTGGCGAGATCGAGGTTGAAATCGAGATGGGAGGTGCCATCGCGAGCCACGAAGAAGTAACGGACCGCATCCACCCCGACCTCGTCGATGAGGTCGTTCATGGCCACGGCATTGCCCGAACGCTTCGACATCTTGTATTCGACTCCGCCCTTGAAAAGCCTCACGATCTGGACCAGGGTGACCTGGAGGCGCTCGGGATCATAGCCCAGCGACTTTACGGCCGACTTCAGACGGGCTACGTAGCCAGCGTGATCAGCCCCGAAGACATCGATGAGAAGATCGAACCCCCGGGAGAACTTATCCCAGTGATAGGCGATATCGGGAAGGAAGTAGGTATAGGAACCATCGGACTTTATGATGACCCGATCCTTGTCGTCCCCATCGTCGGTAGTCCTGAGGAACAGGGCGTTGTCCTTCCTGTAGGTCTTGGGCGCCAAGATCTTCAGGGCTTCCTCGATCCTCCCGGACTTCCTTACGGCCTTCTCGGAGGTGAAGACGTCGAATTCCACCCTGAACCGCTTGAGGTCCTTCTTGATTTTGGCCATCAAGTGAGCGGTGCCGTATTCCTTGAAGAAAGCCAGATCGGCCTGGGGATCGGCCTTGTACTTGTCCCCTACCTCCTTGACCAGCTCGTCTGCGATGTCGATTATGTCCTGGCCGTGATAGCCATCGTCAGGGACCTTGGCGGTCGGGTCGCCGAGCTTTTGGAGATAGCGGGCGATCAAAGACTCAGCCATGTGGTCGATCTGGTTGCCGGCATCGTTTATGTAATACTCACGAGTAACGTCAAAACCCGCCTTCTTCATTATCCGGGCCAGGGAATCGCCGATGGCCGCCCCGCGGGCATGGCCTAAGTGGAGATAGCCGGTGGGATTGGCGGAGACGTATTCGATATCGACCCTCTTGCCCTTGCCATAGGCGAGGTTTCCGAAGGCGGAACCCTTGTCGATGACCTGGCCGATCACATCGGTCAGCTCCTCCTCGGTGACAAAGAAGTTCAAGAAGCCCGGCTTGACCGCCTCGGCCTTGGCAACGCCTGCGATATGGACATCCCTTGCCAGGCTCTGGGCCAAGGCCAAGGGATTGGCATTGAGTTTCTTGGCAAAGCGCAGCGCCACGTTAGTCGAATAGTCCCCGTGCTCCTTCTCTTCCGGGATGGTCAAAGAGAGGTCCTTGTCGTTTAGGTTCACGCCCAAACCGGCAAACGTGCCTTTCAGATAGGCCTTGATGTCATCGGATATCGCCATCTTTCACTTTCCTTTCGGTGCGTTGAACTTGATGAACAGGCAATCGCCGTCCTGAACCACGTACTCCTTGCCTTCGGTCCTTATGAGCCCCTTCTCGCGCAAGGCAGCTTCGGTCCCATACTTGTCAAGGTCCGAATAGGTATAGACCTCGGCCTTTATGAAGCCCCTCTCCATATCGGTATGGATCACTCCCGCGCATTGGGGGGCCGTCCAGCCCTCATGGAAGGTCCAGGCCCTAACCTCCTCGGGACCACCGGTAAAGAAGGTGCGAAGGCCCAGGATCTTGTAGGCTGCGGTGGTGATGCGATCCAAGCCAGTCAAATCGGTCCCCAAGGCCTCCAGGTATTCCTTGCGCTCCTCCGGGCTTACCGAAGACAGCTGAGCCTCGGTCTCCGCGCAGATGGGTATGGCCTGGGCATCGTGCTCCTTGGCGTATTGCTCGACGGCCGGGAAATACTTGTCCTTCTCGGGATTGGCATAGGCCGATTCGGAGACATTGCCGACGTAGATGAACGGCTTGTAGGTCAAGAGGTTGTAATTCCTCACGATCTTCTGCTCTTCCGGAGTCATCGTGACCGTGGAAGCGAACTTCTCGCTCTCCAGGGCCGCCTTGATCCTGTTGAGGAGATCCACCTCGGCCACCAACGCCTTCTCCCGGGTCATCTGGGCCCGCTTGGCAGTCTTGCCAAGATGGCCATCGACCACGGCGAGATCGGCCAGGATCAACTCGAGGTTTATCTCCTCGATGTCCCGCTTGGGATCGACGGTGTCATGGACATTGACGATCTGGGGATTGTCGAAGCAACGCACGACCTCGATGACCGCATCGCAGTTACGGATGTTGGCTAGGAAGAGGTTTCCCAAGCCCTCGCCTTTGGAGGCGCCTTTGACCAGGCCGGCGATATCGGTGAATTCGAAGGTGGCCCTCACGATCCGCTTCGGATTGAAGATCTTGGCGAGCCTTTCGATCCGGTGATCCTTTACCTCGACCACGGCCGTATTGGGCTTTATGGTTGCGAACGGATAGTTCTCGGCCAAGACGTTGGAATTGGTCAGGGCATTGAACAACGTCGACTTGCCTACGTTTGGCAGGCCGACAATTCCTGCTGTCAGTGACATTTCTTTTACTAACCTCTTATATGGTAATAGACGACTAATGCTTGATTAGTCTAGCACAGTGGACCTTTCGACAGGCAATCGGGCCAAAACAAAAGGCCGGGTTTTCACCCGACCTCCATTCTGCTTTCGGATAGGCACGCCCATCCTAAGCGCAGACGTTCGATTTCAACGGTTTCAGTTTAGTACTGCTGAGACTGATCGGCGTCAGCGGACTGAACACGTTTGGTGATCTTGACGTTAGAAGCGCGAAGACCCTTTTCAGTATTGCTGACATCGAACTCTACCTCATCGCCGGGATTGGCGGTCTTGAAGCCGTCCATCACCAAGCTAGAGTAGTGGAAGAAGACATCGGAGCCATCCTCGGCGCGGATGAATCCGTATCCCTTCTTCGCATCGAACATCTTCACTTTACCCTTCATGTAAAAAAAACCTCTTTCGCAGTATCTTTCAACTGCACGTGCATTTTACGACCTTTGCGGATACAAATGATAATAATATTTCCCAAACCACTATGAAAGCGGTTTTTCCCTTGAGCCAAAAAAAGGCTTTTCATCTTGCTGCCAAAGCCTTTTTGGGGCTTACCACGCTAGCCTTGGCGGCAATAAGGAAACCGATTGAAAAAGACACGGACAAAGCGATGGCGAGGGACAAAAGATAGGGATGGAGGCCCTCTTCCAGCCGATATCCCATGAAGGCCTGGCCCAAGGCCTTACCCGCCTCCTGGCTTGCCAGCCTCAAGCCAGCGAAGGATTGGAGGGCCGCGAAAAGGCCGATCAGAAGGGAATATAGGCAATAGATGGACCTTACTTGGCTTGGCCTATAGCCCAAGGCCAGGAAATCGCCGATCCTTTGCTCATCCCGCTTTATGCAAAGAAGGACCGTAAGGGCCAGGAGACAGGCCGCCAAGACAATGGCCACGCCGGCGAACATTCCCAGGAACATGGCCAAGGTCGACAGCGTCTCGTCGATAGACTTGGCCATTTCATACATCGGCGCGGAGAATTCATAGGAAGGATAGGCCGAAGAAAGGTAATCAATGGCCTTAGGGACATCGCTTCCCGCCAAAAGCTTTATGACAAACCCATCGAAGACCAAAGAGAGGGGGGCGATGGAGGAGTTGGCAAAGGCAAAGGCCAAGGGAAAGAAGGAGTCGTGATATAGCCCTTCGCCATTTTCAGCGCTGACGCCGACTATGGTCACGGTCCCTTCCGCGAATCCGTTCACATAGCCGTTGTCCTTCGGCTCCACCGATTCGAGGAAAAGAAGGCTTATGCTCCGCCCCAGGGCTGATTGCCCAGAGCCAAACATCTTCTTGGCCAGGCCCGCGGAAATGGCTATCTCGCCGTCATCCAAAGGATAACGGCCTTGCGCTAGGGTTACCTCCTGCTCAGACGAGAAGAATATGCCCTGGCCTTTTATGGAGTCGACCAAACTGGTGGAGAGGACTCCGTCAGGCAAGGTCTGAGACGAAAGGGAGTAACCGCGCAAATCCAATTCGGTAAAGCCATTGAGATCGGCCACCTCGTTCAGGCTTTCCTTGTCCTTGGCCACGAATAGCGGCGTCGCAAAGCCCTCATATATGCCACCGTATACGAAGGTATAGATTGGGCTGGACAAGGCATAGGAGGAAACGGCAACATCAGGATTCGCCACTATGGCCAAACAGTCAAGCGGGCTTATGTCTTCATACCGCTTCGTATGGAGGAAGAAGGCCGAGGCAACGCTGTTTTCGTCCTGGATCGCCTTCACAGGCACAAGGGAGCCAAAGGCCGGATTCAAGACAAAGGCCCTGAAGAAGGAATCCACCTTCGTCCTTTCGACGTATATCAGGCCACCTGCCTTTAAGGTGTTGGGAACGGGGTCCAGGGCATTCAAGTCATCGGAAAATTCCATGTTCAGTTCCTTGCCGAAGAAGTTCTCGGCAAAGAACGGCGAGTCATGGGCCAGGCAAATGGTATCGGCCATAAAGACCTGGTTTACCGCAATGGTGGTTTCCTTCCGGCCCAGATCATTTATGGCGGCCGTGACCATAAGGCGGATCTTCCCTTGCTCGGCCAGGTCGCCCAAACCCTCTATCCCGCTAACGGAGAAGCGCCTCGCGAAGTCTTCCGCCAAGCCCAGCGGCAGGCCTAGGGCGACCGTAGAGAAACCGTCTTGGCCGTTTTCCTCCGGGTAGAAGAGGAAATCCTCATAGGTGCCCCTTAGGCCAGCCCGGGCAATGAGGCTCAAGCCAAGGTTGAAAGGATATTCCCATCCGTCAAGGGCAATCCTGAAACCGGAGTCGCTGGTAAAGACATCGTTTACATCATTGAATATCCCGCTGCCATAGCCTAGGACACCCGCGCCTTCCATCTCCAAGGCTTCCGCCGCCAGACGCGAAGAAGCCAATTTCGCTCCTAGGCCCGCATGGGAATTTGCCAGTGGCTCCGCCACAATCGAATACGGATCGAGGGTCCTTCCGGCGAAGGAGGATATCCCTTCCTTTGCCCCCCTAAGAAGCATAAGGGACATCCCGGCTGAGACAAGGGCCAAGGACATCGCAAAGGTGGCGGGCCCAAAAGAAGCAAGGCCATGGGCGATCAGGCGCAGTGCCTGCTTGAGGGAACGCCAAAGACCAACTTTCTTTCGGTTCAATCCCTTTGCCTTCTCCTTGCTTTCCTCGGTTTCCAGTCTTCGGCTTACGATCTTCCCATCCCTCATCTCGATTACCTGGTCGTCGGGTCTTAGCGAATCCCGGTCGTGGGTAATGACAAGGATCAAAGAACCTTTTCCCTTTTCCCGCAGCAGGGACAGGACCTTATGGGCCATGTCAGGATCAAGGTTGGCCGTGGGTTCATCGACGATGGTCAGCGGGGCATCCTTGACCAAGGCCTTCGCCAAGGAAACCCTCTTTCTTTCACCACCCGACAAAGTCTTGATCTTCCGGTGCTTTAGGTTCTTTATGCCCAAGTACTTCAAAAGCCTTTCGGCTTTGAGGAAGGAAAGTCCACCCCTGATGAGCTCTTTCCCTTTGTGGATCTCTTCCTTTGCCGAAGAATCTGGATCCAAGAAGCCGTTTTGAAACGAAAAGGCCACATAGCCCAGACGATAATCGGACAGCTCTTTCCCATTTAGTTTTCGGAGTTCCTTCCCAAAAGACGTCACCTTGCCCTCGAACTCGTTGTCCATGCCTCCGATTATCGAAACCAACGTGGTCTTGCCAGCGCCGGACTCGCCTACGACAAAGACCAGGCCACGAGTGGGTAAGGAAAGGCCGATCCCATCCAAGGCCCTTCGCCTTTCCCCCTGGTATCTCTTAAAGAGACCTTCGATCGCAATCATCTCTCAGACCTCAGCGAAAGAACCATTCCCTTGCCTGATATCCTGAGAAGGGGAGCCAAAGACGCAAAGAAGGCGAGGGCATAAGACGAGAGGACGACCAGCGAAAAGATAGGAAGCGAAAACGACAAAAGGCTCATTGGCAAAAGCATATCCGACAGCAGCTTTCTCCCAAGGAACCAGCCCAGGCAATAGAAAGTCATCATGGCCAATGCCGAACCCAAGAACATCAGGTCCTTCAAGCCGAAGGAGAAAAGCCAAAAGGCCCTGCTCGACGGGCAGAAGGCCCTTGCGATCGCAAAATCCCGCTTCTCCTCGGCTACGATGGTAGAAACGGCGACGAGTTCCAAAAAGAAAGCCACCAGGCAGATTAGAGACAGAAAGACCGACGCCAGGCTCGAGATGGCCTCGATCAATTCCCGAACGGCTTGTCGGGCATCCAGGGCACGGGATTTCGCGACGATCCCATAGCTGTCGTTTTCATCCCTGAAGTATTCATGGATCTTTAGGGCATCCGGAGAAACGACCAGAGTGCTATACGAACGCAATGACGAATTGAGGTATTCGCCTCTGACGAGGGTCTCCTCAACGGTCAGCCCCAGTTCGGGGCTAACGGAAACGGCCCCGAGATAATCCCTGGCCAAACGGTAATCGTAGAAAGCGACTGGTGAATTGAATGCGGCCTGCTCGGCTGCCACCCCCACGACTGCAAGATCAACGTCAAGGGAATACGTTCCCTGGACCGTGCTTTCCCCAACGATCAGGGGCACTTCCTTCATCACTTTCAAAGGGAAGGTCATTCCCATGGCATCGGTCGCCTTGATATCCATCTCATTGCAAAGGGATTCGTTTATGACGATCTCATTGAACTCATCCGGGTTTTCACCCACCTTGAGGTTTCCGCTCCCAAACGAGGGCTCCATCGAAACATCGGCAGTCTTCCCGTCGTTCCTTATCCTCAAGGTGTCAGGGAGGAAAAAGGAGAGAGGGGGAAAGAACGCGGCATCCCATCTCGAGCCGAGGAATTCCCTATCATCTTCCTGGAGTTCCTCTTGGCGGGTCAACGCCATCCCATTGGTCTGGGAAACGTTAGTGGTCCTGCTCATCCTCAAGACATCGTCGGCATAGTAGTTGGAGGTCAATTGAATCGCGGCGGCCTTGGCGTTGGCGCCAAACGTCAGGGACAGAAGGAGGGCGCCCAGGGCCAAGCCAACCGCAAGGGAGGCCGAAAAGAATCTCCCCGTCTTGCCCCTGATCATCGCCAAGTTGGTCTTTAGGGAATCGCCGATCCTTGCCTTTCCCTTCCCGACGGGTAGCTTTCTTGGCGTTTCCCTCGCGATGCCGTACTCCCTTTCGTATTTTATGGTGCCGTTTCCGACCAATGCGATGTAATCGGCAAAGCCATAGGCGAGTCTGTGGTTGTGCGTTACGCAAACCACCAGCCTGGTCTTGGATATCTCCTTGAGAAGTTCCATTGCCTTAAGCGCATTCTCGCTATCCAAAGCCCCCGTGGGCTCATCGGCCAATACAATCTCCCCACCGTGGGCCAAGGCCCTGGCAAGGCCAACTCTCAGGCACTCGCCGCCTGACATTTCCGCCGGCTTTTTGTCCTTTAGGCCTTCAATGCCAAAGACCTTCATGGCTTCTAGGGCAAACCGTTCCCTTTCTTTCTCTTTTTTACCCCGCAAGAGCAAAGGAAGGGAAACGTTCTCTTGGGCCTTAAGCCCTGCCATCAGGCCGTTGTCCTGCAACACGAAGGAAAAGGATTGGTTCTTGTCCCTCATGACCTGGCCCTTCAAGGGCTTCAGGAATCCGGCCAAGAGGAACAGCAAGGTCGATTTCCCCGAACCGGATTTTCCAAGTACGCAAAGAAGCCCCTTGTTCGGGAAGACCAAACTGACTTTCACGAATACCAAGCCGGATTTCTTCCTGCCGCTGTAGCCGCAGGAGACGTCATGCAATTCCAAGGACATGAAAAGCCTCCACGTTTTTTATGCGGAGGCTTAAGCGAATTAAGGCAAATTCAACTAGCGGTATAGGCTTTCCCACCCTCGACCTCAGTGCCCATAAGGGTGTCTACCAAATGGAATTCGTAATGGTAGACCTTACCGGTGGTGCGATCGACGTCTATCAAAAGATAGCTGCCATACATCCCATCCCTAGGCCTGACCAAAGACCCTGGATTGAATTGCCAAATGCCATCCTCATAGAGTTTAGCCAGTTTCACGTGCGTATGGCCGGAAAGGAAGATGCGACAGCCGGTGGCCTTGATGTAGGCTTGGATATTTCCGCTAATCATATGACCATGCTCAAGATGGATAGTGCCGAAAGGAAAGACGATGTCACGAGTATATGGTAGCCCTTCGTAATGATCGCAATTGCCTCTCACGCCCACGAAGTCCTGCTGGATGAATTCCGGGGGGACTTCGGAATCGCCCAGGTGATACCAATAGGTGACATCCGCTTGATGGCGGGCCATACACTTGTGGAGAATGGCAAAATCACAATGGGTGTCCGATACGACAAACAGCCGCACTTTGTCCTCCTTCATATGCTTTGCCCCCAAAGCCCATAGGCATTCAAGACCAAAGTCGAGACGGTCAAAGGCCCTAACCCGCCTGGCACGGGGGTATAGGCTTGCACTTCACCCTCAAGGGGCACGAATCCCAGATCGCCGCTATGGGTAGAGGCATGATAGCCGACATCGACTATCACCTGATTGGAATTGAGACTGTCACGGTCGACGAGACCGACTTTACCGCTGGCCAGGACCAAGATGTCCGCTTCTTTGGCTTCCCTGCGCAAAGTGGGAAGGGGGACCTTCGAATGGGCGATCTCCACCAAGGCGTTCAGGTCTAGGAGACCCCGAGCGATGGGAAGGCCGACCGTAAGGGAACGGCCAATTACCAAAGCCTTCTTCCCAGTGACCTGGATGCCATAGAAGGAGAGAAGCCTCAAAACCGCCTTGGCCGTAGCCGGAAGGCAATCTATGTTGCCGCTATAGAGCAAAGACTTATTGAAGGCGGTCTGCATGTCGGGATCGTTTCGGGACGAAAGGCCCTTGAGGATTCCCTCTTCCCATTCCGGCTTGAGGGGCCTAGCCAGGATCACTGCCGCATCGTTGGCCTTGACCGCATCCAAAGCCTTCATATAGTCGGTCTGGTCTTCAATGGTAAGTTCCCTTAGCGGAAGGCCGACCAATGCAAGGAAGCGGGACACGGATCCCACGTATGGCAAGGAGTCTTTTTCCCGGGGATCGAAAACGATAAGGAAAGGGATTTTCCTCCCTTCGCCCACCGCTTTCTTTATCCTGCCTTCATCGGAAAGCCTAAGAGGCTTGCCGCTAAGCCGGAAAGTCATTTCTCCGACTCCATGGTGACGGCGGCCGGAACCTTGGGTAGGCCCGGCATCAAAAGGGTCTTGCCGCTCACGGGGACGACGAAGCCCGCCCCGGCCGAAAGATTCACGTGGTCGATATGGATGGTGAAGCCCACCGGGGCTCCCAAGACCTTGGGATCATCGGTCAAGGACAGAGGGGTCTTGGCGATGCAGACATTTAGATCCTTGATTCCCAAAGACTCGATGTTTTCGATATCAGCCAAGGCGTTGGCGGAATATTCGACTTTTCCCGCTCCATAGATATTGGTCGAGATGGTGGCGATGGTCTTCTTTATGTCGTCTCCCGCCTTGACCAACGGCCTGTAGGTGTCGGGCTCCTTGGCGAGTTCCACCACGGCCTTGGCAAGAGCCAAGCCACCCTTCTTGCCTTTTTGGTAGGAATCGCATTCGACGGTCTTGAAGCCGGCTTTCGCGATCGCATCCTTTACGGCCTGCAATTCCCTTGGCGTATCGGTCGGGAAGACATTGAGGCAGCAGACTATGGGCAGGCCATAGGAACGTATGTTGTTCAAATGGCGGAGGAGGTTGGGAAGTCCCTCAAGGGCCTTTCCGACATCCTCCTTGTCAAGTTCATCGTAAGTGGAGCCGCCTTGGAGCTTCAAAGACCTGACCGTAGCGACGACTACCGCACCGTCGGGCCTTAGATTGAAGCGGGGCGCCAAGATGTCCAAGAACTTCTCGCCGCCCAGTTCCGAGCCGAAACCCGCTTCCGTAATGGTGTAATCGGCATAATCCATCGCGGTCTTTATGGCCATGTATGAGCAGCAACCATGGGCGATGTTCGCGAAAGGACCGCCGTGGACTATGGCCGGCGAGCCATAGATGGTCTGGACCAAGTTGGGCTTCAGGGCCGAATGCATGATCTTGAATACCGCATTGGTGATCTTGAGATCCTTGACGGTCACCGGCTTTCCGGCCTTGGTGAACCCCACGATTATCTTTCCGACACGCTGCTTGAAGTCAGAAGCATCACGGGCCAGGCAAAACACCGCCATGAGCTCGCTGGCCGCGGTTATGACAAAGGTCTCATTGCGGCCCGAAGGATGCTTCTTGTCTATCCCGACGATGGTCCTTCTCAAGGCCCGGTCGTTCATGTCTACCGCCCTGGGAAACACGATCCTATCGAGGTCGAAGTCGTATTCGTTGCCGTTGAAGATGCTGTTGTCGATTACGGCTGAGATGAGGGCATTGGCGGCGGTAAGGGCATGGATATCGCCCGTGAAGTTTATGTTGATGTCCTCGGCAGGCTCAATGGAGGCCAGTCCCCCGCCCGTGGCCCCGCCCTTCATCCCGAAGACCGGGCCCATCGAAGGCTGACGCAAGGCAGCAACCGCCTTCGCCTTGCCTTTCAGCAATAGGTTCAGGCCATCGGTAAGGGCGATGACCGTGGTGGTCTTGCCCTCGCCGGCCTTGGTCGGGGTCATGGCCGTGACCAGGATCAAATGGGACTTATGGGAATAAGAGTCGGGCTTAGGTTCGATCTTTGCCATGTACTTGCCATAGGGAATCAAGTCCTTATTGGCGATGCCCAGATGACGAGCGATGGTCGTGATGTTCTTCAAGCTAAATTCGTTTGCCATTAAAAGTGACCTCCTTTTCGTCACTTGTTGAGATCCAGCCCCTTTGGTAAACCCACTTCGAGATGGCGCTCCTTGATGAAGTCCTCAAGGAACGGGTCCATCTTCAGGTCATTGAGAAGGGGAAGGACGAACGAGAGCGGGGGCAATTTCGGATCATCGAAATCGTGCTGATCGAAATAGAGAACCTGCATAAGGGGACTATGGAGATGAACGTAATCGGCGAAATTCTTCTTCAAAGCCTCATCCAGGGTAAAGACCGCTATTTGCCTAACGCCTTGACGATAAAGACTGTCGATCCAGGGCAGATATTCCCTGGCCAGGACCGGCACAACCGGGAGGAGGGAAGAAAACCGGTCGCTCACCTCGTCGGCCATATGCTTCCTCCTTTCAAGGTCCATGCAGACAAGGTCAACGATCCGGTCCCTTTCCAGTTCGACCATATAGGGGAACTGATGGCGCAGGAACGTCCGCTGCCTCTTCGCATACCTATGCGTATCGTATTTTATCCTTTCCGCGATTTCTCCGGGACTGTTTTCGCTCTTCAATCCCTCATACACTTCCTTGAAACCGATTCCGCGAAACTTCGAGGCGAAGAGAGGGTTTTGCCCAGTGAGCCGCTTCGTCTCCTCAAAAAGGCCTTCCTCAACCTGCCGATCCACCCTTTGGTCAATCCGCCGCCTGATTTCCGCCGGGGTCGCCTTGATCCTTATGAAGACGGTTGGGTAAAGCGGCCTGTTGACGAAAGATTGCGCGAGAGAGGAGCGCTTTACGCCGGCTTTGGCCAAGGCCAGGGCCCTCTCGACCCGCCGGGGATTGGAGAGGTCGACATATGATCCGGCCTGGGGATCAAGCCTTAGCAATTCCCCTCTCATTTGCGGAAGCGGAATATCGTAATCGTACTTCTTCTCCTCTTCGTCATACGCCGGGAATTCATATGGGAACAACAAGGCCCTGACATAGAGGAAGGTCCCTCCGGCAATGACACTGTCTTGGCCTTTGTCCTTGAATCCGTCAAGGAGCCTGCGTCCTTCCTTCTGGAAATCATACGCTGTCATCTCATCGCCGAAATCCCGAGACGAAATGAAATGGCTCTCTATTCCCGAAAGCTCCTCGGGAGTGGGCTTGGCCGAGCCTATGTCAAAACCCCTGTATACGGCAAAGGCATCGGCCGAAAGCAAAGGCAGATGACATCTGCGGCATATGGAAAGGGCCACCGCCGACTTCCCGCTGGCCGTCTCGCCCAGGATCACGTAGATCATCAAAAGCCAGTCCTCTTGAACAGATGCTCGAGATCATGGATGGAGATTCTTATTACCGTAGGTCGCCCATGGGGACAATTGGCAGGATTGCGGCACTTCCCCAACTCCCGGATGATGGCGACCTCCTCCTGGGGGGAGAGGGGCTGACCAGCCCTTACGGAAGCATGGCAGGCCAAAGTGCTTATGGCCTTCCTGAGCAAATCCTTGGCCTCGACTTTCTCGCCTTTGGCCACGCTGGTTATCAGATCCTTTATGACGCTTTCGTAATCCTTGTTCGTAAGGAATTCCGGCAAGGAATCGAGCTTAAGGGAGCTGGTGCCAAAGCCACTGACCTCAAACCCCATGGCGCTGAGCCTATCCTTCTTCTCCTGATCGAAGGCCGAGACTATCGAGGGGGGCAGATCGACGATCACGGCCTGCAGGGGCTGAACCTTCTTGATGCTTTTCGAAAACAGGTCTTCCATTTTCTCGAAGTTGACTCGTTCCGCCGCCGCATGCTGATCGATAATGCATAATCCGTCCGGTGCCTCACATACGATGTAAGTATTGGCAATCTGCCCCAAAGGCAAGAGGTTTTCATAGGGATTCCCACCTTCGACCTGATCGGCCACTCGATCGGAAGCCTTGCTGGACTCCTCGTCTGAGAAGGGGGCTGCGATTTCTTGGCCAAGGCCATTTCCAGCCATGAGTCTACGCACTTCGGAGACATCGTTGCCCTGGAAGGACACGTTGGACAAGCCTTGGGTGATCGGGGTCTCGTCCTCTCGTGCCTTCAAAGGTCTTGGGTTCTCCTCGCCCATGGGGTTGCCCGTGGCTGGAATGACGATTGGATGAACGGCCAGTAGGGCATCGTCCTTATTGGCTTCCTTCTCCAGGTAATCGCCATTCCCCAGGTTGCTGTAGACCGGCTTTTCCTTGGCCAAGGTGTCCAATGTCAATTTCTTGACCCTTGTGGCCAGTTCGTCTTCGTTTGAAATCCTGACCTCGCGTTTGGAGGGATGGACATTCACGTCTACCAGCGATGGATCGGCCGTGATCTTGATGACGGCAAATGGATAGCGCAAAGGCGAAAGATAGTCCCTGTAGGCTTCCTCCACCGCCTTGGAAAGCTTGAAAGAATAGATGTAGCGGCGATTGAGGAAGGTCATGATCTGGAATCGCGAGGCGTAATTGATCTCGGGCTTGGCGAGAAAGGCCTCGATGGAAAAGCCCGTTTCCTTAAAGTCTTGGGCCTCGACGACGTCGCGTGCCAACACATTGCCCCAGATGCGCTGGATGACCTCGACGGTATCGCCACGGCCACTGGTGGAGAACACCTCCTTGCCATCGGTGCGGACGTCGAAGGAGACCTTTGGGAAACCTAAGGCCAGATGCTCCATGGTATCGAGGCATTTGGCCCGCTCGACCTGCTCCGATTTCATGTACTTGAGACGGGCCGGGGTGTTATAGAAAAGATCGGAGATCTTTATGGTCGTGCCCTTTCTAAGGGGCGCCCTCGAGAAAGAGGGATTCTCCTCTCCGTGGGCCTCGACATGGGTTCCCTCACTCCCGTCGGAAGTGTCCATCGAGAAGCGGGACACGGCCACGATGGAAGGCAAGGCCTCCCCCCTGAATCCCAAGGTCTTGATATCCATCAGATCGTAGGTCGTCTTGATCTTGGAGGAGGCATGGCGCAGCAGGCAAAGCCTGGCATCGACATCGTCCATCCCGCTCCCGTCGTCCTTGACAGTCATGGACTTCAACCCGCCGCCTACGATATCGACAAAGACGTGACTGGAGTTGGCATCGATGGCGTTCTCGACCAATTCCTTCAAAGCGGAAGCCGGCCTTTCCACCACCTCTCCGGCGGCTATAAGGTTTGCCAGCGCCGTCGGCATCACGCTAATCTTGTTTGGCATTAAGACCTCCTCACTTCTTCAGGGCTTCATCATGGAGCTTGAAGACCAACCGCAAGGCATCGAGGGGGGACATGTTAACCGGATCCACCATGGCCAGTTCGCCAACTATGGCATTTGGCTTTGGCATATCCTCATGGATAACGATCTTGGGGATGCTTTCGGAGCCATTGCCATTTTCTTCCAACGCCTTGAGGATTTGCGTTGCCCTCACTAACACCTCACCGGGCAGTCCCGCCAGCTGGGCGACATTTATTCCATAGGATTTGTCCATGGGTCCGTCCTTGATCTTGTACAGGAAAGTGATCTTGCCGTTATCCTCCGACACCGAAACGTGGACATTCTTCATCTCCTTGTACTTGTCGGACAGGGAAGTGAGTTCGTGGTAATGGGTGGAGAAGAAGGTCTTGGCATGAACCTTCGCTATGTCGTATTCGAGTATGGCCTGGGCCAAGGCCATGCCATCGTAAGTTGCAGTGCCACGGCCTATTTCGTCGAAGAGGATCAAAGAGGCGGAGTCGGCCTGCTTCAGGGCCCTGTTGGTCTCCTCCATCTCCACCATGAAGGTCGACTGGCCCTTGATAAGGTCGTCGGAAGCCCCAATCCTGGTGAACACGGCGTCGAAGACCGGTATCTGGCAAGAACGGGCCGGCACATACATCCCCAACTGGGCCATTATGGCCAAAAGGGCGAATTCCCGCATGTAGGTGGATTTGCCGCCCATGTTAGGGCCGGTTATTATCAAGACATCGGTATCCTTGTCCATCACGTAGTCATTGGCCACGAACTCCTTTTCGGGTTGGGCCTTCTCTATGACCGGATGCCTGGCATCCTTCACTTCCACATCGCGGTCATCGCAAAAGACGGGGCAGACATAGCCGTTGTCCGAAGAGACCGTGGCGATCGAGACCAAGAAGTCCAACAGGGCCAGGGCCGAAGACAAATCCTGAATGGCCTTGGTATAGGTCCCGACCTTGGCCCGCAGGTCCTGGAAGAGGTTGTATTCCTTGTCCATCCTCAGCTCATCGCCATGCAATATCTTGCTTTCCCTGTCCTGCAAGTCCTGAGTCGTATAACGTTCGCCGGTGGTGAGGGTCTGTTTGCGGATATAGCCGAATTCCGGCTTTACGTCGGCCACGTTTCCCTTGGAGATCTCGATGTAATAGCCGAAGGCCTTGGTATAACCGACCCTGAGGTTCTTGATCCCGGTCCGTTCCTTTTCCTTGTTCTCCAACTCGTTGATCCATTTCTTGGAATCGGTGGTCAGGTCTATCAGCTCATCCAGATCCTTGTCATAGCCTCGCTTGAAGATGCCACCTTCGGTAATGGTCAACGGGGCGTCTTCCCTCACGGCTTTCTCCAACAAGTCAATCAGTGGCTGGAAAGTGGTCATCTTCGAAAGTATGGAATTCAATAGCCTTGACCCATTGTCGGTCAGGGTCTTCCTTAAACCGGGGACCACCTGGAGCGACTTCTTGAGCTGGAGCATGTCGTGGGCATTGGCCGAGCCATAGGAGATCCTTACGATAAGGCGATCGAGATCGTATACGCCGGTCAGTTGGTCGGCCAAATCCTGGCGCTTCAAATAGTTGGCAACAAGCCAACTCACCGCCTCTTCCCGTTCCTTTATGGCCGAAAGGTCTGCCAACGGCGCTTCGATGGCGCTTTTGAGAAAGCGCGACCCCATTGGGGTTGAGCAATGATTCAAGAGCCAGTAAAGGGTTCCGAAGGTATGCTTTCCATCCAAGGACTTCACCAATTCGAGATTGACCATGGTCGAATAGTCGAGTTTCATGACGGACTGGGAGACGATGTTCCTGGCCGGCTTAAAGAAGGACAATTCGCGTTTCTGGGTGTCGGAAAGATAATTCATCAAGCGGGACAGGGCCGTGATCTGGCGGGGATCGCGGATGTTTTCGAAAAGCGGTTCGATGTCAAGGGTGGACTCTTGGTTGTTGCAATAAGAGATGCAGATCGGGGAGTTCTCCTTGATGGCCTGAATGAGGCCGGCATCCGCGCTGGTGGGCAACACCAATTCCTTGACATCCAAAGACATCAGCTTGGAGAGAATGTCCCTTTGGTCGTCAGGTATGTTGGTCGCGAAGATCTCGCCGGTCGAAAGGTCGGCATAGACCAAGGAGCAGGCACCTCCGCCTGGTTCCAACGAGGCGATGAAGTTGTTGTCGCTGGTGCGAAGGTCCAGGTTTGCGCCAGGAGTTATTACCTGGATTATCCCTCTCTTAACCAACTTGTTGGTCTTCTTGGGATCCTCTAGTTGCTCCACTATTGCCACCTTGTGCCCATTGTCCAAAAGCTTTTGGGCATACGAAAGGTAAGCATGGTGGGGAATTCCGCACATCGGGATCTTGACCCCGTTCCCCGCCGCCTTCCTGGTCAGGAAAAGCTGAAGTTCCTGGGAGGCGATCTTGGCATCCTGGAAGAACATCTCGTAGAAATCGCCGATCCTGAACATCAAGACGACGTCCTTGTTCTTCTCCTTTATGGAAAGGTATTGACGGACCATGGGCGTGTACTTGGCGGGATCTATGTCCACGCCGAAATCATTGATGCCATCTTTCTTTTCGTCCATTGCGGCCTCCCTGAATCATTCTAATTATTATAAAGCCATATTGACTTGGCCTTCCGTCAGACGCAAAAAGCCAGGGGGAGTTCCCTGGCCTTCATTTCCGTTGGGGTTTGGCGTCTCCTTCAGTCGGAAGCGGAATAGATGCTGAATTCAAAGGCTATTCCATATTGGCTGTAGTACCAGTTGAAGGAAGGGGTGACCTCAAGTTCGACATCGCTGCCATCCACGCCCGTCACCGTCTTGTGCAAAGGGACGAAGCCATAATAGTCCGGAGTGGCTGTTTCATCGGCGACGTATCCGTTGTCCTCTAAGGTGGCCACCAAATCCCTCACCTTACCCCAAACCGTGTTGGCCTGGTCATTGGTAAGGTCCTCTGAGACATCCGTTTCCAAGATGACATAGGGAGACCCCTCATCAGCGGAAGCCGGCGCATAGTAGCTGGTCGTCCAGATGGAATATTCCCCGCCGGGAGTAGGCACATCTACTGTATCGAGATCCACATTGAGCAAGGTCTTGGCCTCATCGTAGCCGGTTGGCGAAAGAACGCTCCAGGCTACGCCATCGACATTGTCCTTCACGGCGGAAGGATCAAACCCATTGTCCGTGGAGCCGATGTCGCTGAAAGTCGCCGAGAAGCTATCGTAGATCCCATTGTCGTAGTCGACGTCCTGATAGAACTCGATTCCCGTGACGTTTCCGTCGTCATCCTTGCTGAGCTTTACCTTCAAGGCACTTCCGGATACGGTGTACGAGCTCTCAAACAAGGCAAAGGCCGTCGAGGAGCCGGAAGCGGATGCGCTAAGCGAATAGGTGTCGCTGTCGGCATCGTAGTCAAACACATCCGCCGAGAGGTCGAACGAAGGGTAACCAGACGAGAAGTCTTGCTCGAAGTAATAATTGGGGGTCTTATAGAAGGAGCCATCCCCAAGCCTTATCGCTCCCTGGACGTCGAAGCCATCTTTGTAATAGGCCACAACGCTGGTGGGCTCGCTGTCTTCGGCGGAATCGAATGCCTCAAGGACATAACTATCGGGTTCCGCCTCGTATACCATCTCGCCTTCCAAATAGCTCTCGGTCTGGGTGAGGGTGAAATCGTCTTGGGCCAGACTTTCGAAGGCCTCTGCCAATTCCCTGTTGCCTTTGCTTGCCTGAGGGGTCACGAAGAGGGAATCGTCCTCTTCCAAATCCCTGCCAGTGATGACGGCATCGGCCTCGAAAAAGGACGTCCCCTCGAAAATGGTTCCCTCGTTGCTGATCTCAAAGCCCTTTATCTTCACGCCGGTGATCTCGTTGCCATCGGTTATCAAGGCGCAATAGGTTATGGGAACGCTGCTCAGCGAAAGCTGGGAGGAGAAGGCTGAGGCAACCAAGTACGAATCAAGGTCGCCAAGGTTCAGCGGATACTCATAAGTCCCATCGCCGTTGTCGTAACCTGTCAGGAGATTCGACGGGTCAAGATATTCGAACGGATTGTAATGGCCGGCATCTTCCCACGACAGATATGTCGAACCGGTGGCCGAAACAGGGGTATAGGTAACCTCGTTGTCAAGGGAGAGGGATTCAAGATATACGCTAGGCTGTACGGACCAATCCAAGCTCTTGGACACATAGGTCGTGCTAGACAGAAGCGTATCCTTGTTCGGCACCACCGTCTCATCCTCATAAGCCTCATCCATGGAAGAGAAGACACCATAGGAAGAGGCATAGTCTTCGAAGTGGATGGCGTCACCATACACCTGGGTATCGATGATGTTGGCATACTTTATATAGCCGCTGGGGAAAGAGAAAAGCACCGGGGTATTGTATTGGTAGAATGTGGTTTCGGCTGAATAGGAACCACTAAGCGAATTCAGCATGCCGGCCGTTATCTCGAGGGTCGTAGGCGACTTGTCGGAATCATCGGAAACCGACTCAGAGGAAGAAACATCGCCGGACGTGCTGCTTGACTCAGCAATAGAGGATGCCGACGAACTATCGTCTTGGGCTTGGACATTGGGCAAGGTGCTTGAAATCGAAAGCGCAGCCAAGGGCAATATCGAAAGCAAGCCCAGATATGATTTTCTTTTATCCATTTTGCATTAGCCTCACTTGATTCCAAAGGTGGTGACACCCGCTGGCAGATTGTTGACTACCAAGACTCCCGTCGAAGAATCGTAGGAATAATCAGACGAATCCAAAGCCACTTCCTGGCCGGAGCCATCGATGTAATAGGCGGAACCGGTAAGGCCGGTGCCCACGAAGGCCGCAAACCCATGGACATTGTCGAAGAACCCTGAGACCGACTGGCCATCCGAATCAACCACGTGCGCCTCAAGTTCCACTCCCGAAGACGTTTCGAGCTTTTCGAAATAGAACAGGCTGACATCGCTTAGACTCGAGCCTATCAACGCTTCAGTACCGGAGTCGTAGTCCAGCAAGACCTGGATCTGATATCCGTTTGCGGTCTCCGCCGTAATCTGGATATACCCCCGGCTATCGACCCAAGAGGATTTAAGGGCAACACCTCCCCCGGACATAGGTATGCGTTTATCATCCACGTACACATTGGTAACGTCTTCGCTGAAGAACACCTTAGGCCAACCCAAGGCCGTGGTTCCGATACCCGTAACCTTTGACTCGGTGGAGGAATCTATGGTGAATGGCACTTCCTTCTGCTGCACTATGTTGTTGCCATCGTTGTCGGTTGTTTCCAAGGTATAGTCGAAAGTCAGGACATAGTCCCCGCTTGGCAAAGCATTCCCTTCCCCATCGGTAAGATCGATTTCCGCGACTGCCATCGGAGCATAGAACCCACTGCTAAGGAACGTGGCGGTCGGGATGGACTTCAGGAGCAGGTTGGGATAACCGTAATCGTCGAAATCATAGGGAAGGCCGACAATGGTCGTCGTGTTCAACTTGTCTGAGAAATCGCTGGCACTGGCTATGGATACCGTGCCATTTATCACGGTTCGATTCACGAATTGCTGTATGAACAGCTGATCGGATACCCCCTCAGCTCCGACCACAAAGTCACTGGAGGTCACTTTGTTGAGGCCGAAGTCGCTCACGGACGCATAGCCCAGATAGTTATAGAGGAAGGCGGTCTGATAATTGTCGACGCCGCTTCCATAGTAGATATGCGAGCCAAAGTCAGCATATGAATTGACATACCCGGTGTAGACTGAGGAGATGATGTTTAGGAAGTCGGAAGTGTAGACCTTGTCAGCGGTATTCTCAAAATCGAAAGGCTCGGTGGCCGGAGCGGCGGAATAGTCCCCGTAGAAGCCGAAGTATGGCATGCTCAACTCCACGGAAGAGTCATTGGATTCCGTAGGCGTCAGCACGACATAGCCCTCAAGGTAGGTGCCATCCTCATAGTATTCATCAATATAATCTGACAGCGCATTGTCGAAAGCGGTGTCGACATCAACTTCGCCAAGGGAGATGGTCGAGTCACCCGGCTCTATGGTGATGGTAGTCCCATAGTCATAGACCCCAATCAACTTGTCCTGCGTGCTTTGCACATAGGAAGTCGCAAGCTTGGCGGGGAAGATGTCTCCATAGCCCGAAGAAGCCAAGGTGGACTGTTCGGTAGCCGTCAAGGCGGTGGTAGCCTTAGGCACGGCGACATAAAGGGAAGCGGTATAGGTCTGGCTGGACGAACTCTCGTTATGGGCCAAGAAGTAGACATTTATCTTGCCTTCGCTAAAGGGCGCGGTATTCTTGAACTCTATCTTGGCCGAGCCAGTGCCCTGCCCCGTGGAATCCACGCTTTCGAGATAGACGTTGGACGCGGCGGCATCGGCGACGTTGACCATCCCTGCGCCTTGGGTGCGAGGCGAAGCATAGTTTGGATCCGCACTCGATTCCGCCGCCGAGGAATCGTTGAGGATCGTTGTGGTGGATTGCATCCGTGCCATAAGGCTGTCACGGTAACTCTCCTTGTCCGTCCCGGTGTGTTCGCCCAAAAGAAGGGCTGTGGCACCTGAGATGTTGGGCGTAGCCATCGACGTCCCGGACATGTATTCATAGCCACCCATGACCGCAGCGTAGATGCTGCTGCCCGGAGCCGATATGTCAGGTTTCAGTTCAAGGTTTGTGCCCGCTCCGTCGCTAGAGAAACTGGAGACGGTATTGGCAAGGGAATTGTCGACTACCTGCTGATATACTTCCAGGCTTCCGGAACCGGCTTAGGTGCCAAAGGAATCCTCGGCCGAAAGCGGGGAAACCACCACGGGGAAGGTAGGGACATAATCTCCAAAGCTAGGTGAGATGTTGGTATCGTCGGAAGTGTTTATCAGGACCACGCCTATGGCCCCGGCCGCTGCCGCGTTCTCGACCTTGGTCTCGAAGGTAACATCGCCACCTCTCAATACGACACAGACCTTGCCCTTTATGTCAACGGTGTGTTCCGTTATGTCGGAAGTGCCATATCCTGCCGTGTAGTAATAAGAAACGGTCTCGTTTTCGGAGAACAGATCCGCAAACGAATATCCCGAGACCGAATCCACGAAGGCAAAGGCCGAATCCTCCTTGCCGGTCACAGCCAACATATCCTCGAGGGATTTGTCCAATTCGGAAGAGGCGACTATGTTGGCATCGTCGTAGAGACTATACATGCCCAACTCGGAGCCTTCGACCACATCGGTGGATACATAGTTGGCATAGGCCCCGGAGAACTGATCGCGGCCTTCGTTTCCCGCCGCGATATTGACAATGGTTCCCTTGGCCTTCAAGGCCGAAATCGCCTTGCCTTCAGCCGTCTCATCAAGGCCAGGGAATTGGACGGTCGGCTGACCCAATGACATGTTCACGACATCCAGCCCAAGGGTATAGGCATCCTCAAGGGCTGACAGTATATCCTCGGAACTGGCACCGCTCGAGCCATCGGAAAAGACCTTTAGCACTGCTATTTGCGCATCCGGGGCAACGCCTTTATAGGTGTAGCCATTTCCGGCCGCCAGGGATGCAACATGCGTTCCATGCTCATTACCGCTTTTAGGCTGTACGTTGTTGTCGCCATCGGCATAGTCGTAGGCAAAGATTATCTTGCTGTTTATGTATTGCCCCGAGGCGCCTTTAAGGGAGCCACGCTTGGCATCGATCGAGGCAGCGGTGAAAACTCCTGGGCCACGCCATCAGCCAAAGGGCGGAAGGCCTTGCTTGAAGTATCGGAGGCAGAGGAAGCCACTTGGTCACCGAAAAGTCCTGTGTCTATCACGCCGATAGACACACCCGCGCCTTTGTTGGGGGTCTCGTCCCAATTGTCGACGTTCATAGTCTCGCTGCTGAAGTTCTTCCCGCTGTTTGAATCGGAATCCGCAGAATCAGCGCTTACGGTTATGGTCGAATCGGTAGGCTCGGCATAGGTGATATTGGGTAAGATTGCCGACGGCAATTTCCACCTGACGGTTAGCACTAGCGACAACGTCGGTCAGGATGGCCTCCCCGATGGGGCGACCAACTCCTTCATGAGCACCTTCTATGATGACATCTACTATGACGTACCCCATGGAATAATCGCCAACGATGCCCCTGCCACCCAGACGGTCGGGACCATCGACTATGACTACCGGATGGTCGCGGTGAAGAGCGATGCGGACAATTACTACAAATTCTATGGCTATGATGCCGATTCCACCGAGGACAGTGCCTTCTACAACTTCAGCGGTATTACATACGGCACCGACTACAGTGACGACGATGTCCAAATCGATTTCCCGGCCATAAGCCACAACCTGGTGAGCGGGACGGAAACGGGGTTCTCGCTACAAGGCTACAGTTCCAAAAACCTCACTTTCGATGCCAATTATTCATATGCCCTGAGAAAGGTCCTGTTCGGTCCTTTGGACTTTGCCCTAGGCGACTACGGTTACTTCGAGACGACCGGTAGCAGCAAGGTGATCACCGCCGTCAAGGGCTTTGTGGACGAAGAAGCGGGAACGGTCACGCTGGTCGTAAACTTCACCTATTCAGGCTTAGGCGGAACACTGACGTATGTCTTCTCCGATATCGGAGATGTCGATCTGACCGATTCCGCCTTCTTGGCTGACCATGCCGATCTAGCCCTTGCCATAAGCAAGGCCCAGACCGACGTAAACGGTTGAGCGAATCCAATACCCAGGTAAGGCAAACATTCGAAAGACGCGGCTAGGCCCGCGTCTTTTTTTAAGCCAATCCATGGACCTTCAGCCAAAATAAAAGAGCACTCCAATGGAGTGCTCAACTAATCGAAGTGAAATTACTTGCTTTCCGGAACGGACGGAGTGGCAGGGGCAGCGGGCTCGGCCTTGGGTCCACGAGGCTCAAGGGGTGCCGGAGCAACAGCGCCTTCAGGCAAAGGCTCGATGGGGGCCTTCTCGATCAAGAGCTGAATGCCGGTGACGGACTCCTCGCCATCCTTCAATACATCGCCCTTGATGGGGACGAACGAAGGCTGGACGGTGATGTCGATATTGCCGTCATCCTTCAAGAAACGACGGGCGACGATGCATCCCTTGATGGCTTGGTTGAGTGCGGATGCACCGACTACGGTCACAGTGACTACGCCCTCGTTGCGGATGTTGATCGCGATCGATCCGGCGAGCTTCTGTATCACAGTAGTAGAACTGGCTTTTAGTGCTTGCATGGTTTAAGTTTCCTTCTTCAACGTAGGAATATACCATTTATGCCCTTGTCAAGCAACAAAGCATTAGCCTTTGTAAGCGCTTATTGTCCAGTGATCTCCTAGGCAATGTTGACTTTGAACGATATCGGCTCGATCAAGGCTCCTTTGTGGTCCAGGCCCAATACGGCGTGAATGCCATCAAGCCTTGCCATGCCGGTCTCCAAAGGCTGGAAAGGAAGGGGCAAGCCGAAGGCCACCTTGGCGATGGCATTGTCCTTGCCCATGCCTAAGCAGGAGTCATCGGCCCCGCACATCCCAAGGTCCGTTATGAAGCAGGTCCCCCGGTCCAGGATCTTGGCATCGTTGGTCTGGACATGGGTATGGGTGCCGACGAACAGGCTGATGCGCCCATCAAGGTATTCGGCCAGACAGCGCTTCTCCCCCGTCGCCTCGGCATGGAAATCCACGATGTGGAAGTCCTCACTGCTTGTCGCCAAGAGCTGATCCATATCGGTGAAGGGATTGCTTTGGGCCCCGGGGACCTCGACCCTCCCGATGAGGTTGGTGATCCTAAGGGTGTAGCCATTGACATTGAAGACCCGACTGCCCGAAAGGGGTGCCTTGGGTCCCATGTTCAAGGGCCTGACCAGCTTGGAGAAGTCGTATTCGGGCCTGAACACGTCGCGGGAATCGTAGAAGTGGTTGCCGGAAGTCAAACAGTCCGCCCCGGCCTTAAGCAGCTCCTCGTAGTGTTCGTGGCTGCAGCCGCGGCCGTGGGTCGCGTTCTCGCAGTTGACGATGGTGAAGTCGGCCTGGTACCTGTCCTTGAGAAGCGGCAGGCCCTTGGCCAAGGCCAGACGGCCCATCTTGCCGACGCAGTCCCCGAAGAAGAGGACGCTCAGTTCACTTGGCGATTTCGACATGGCGCGTCTCCCTTATGACGGTTATCTTGATGTTTCCCGGATAGGTCATCTCGGACTGGATCCGATCCCTGATCTTCTGCCCCAAGAGGACGATGCCGCTGTCATCGACCTTCTCCGGCAGCACCATGACCCTCACGTCGCGGCCGGACTGGAGGGCATAGCAGTTCTTGACCCCGTCATAGGACTTGCAGATGTTCTCGATGTCCTCGAGCCTCTTGATGTAGTTCTCCAAGGTCTCGGAACGCGCTCCCGGCCGGGCGGCCGAAAGGGTGTCTGCTGCCACGACCAATTCATCGGTGACATAGCGCTTCTCAACGTCCCCGTGGTGGGAGGCGATGGCGCTTATGACCTGATCGGGTTCCCCGTACTTCTTGGCAAGCCTCACCCCGATTTCGACATGGCTTCCCTCCATCTCGGAGTCGGCGGCCTTTCCGATGTCGTGCAACAGGCCGCAGCGCTTGGCCATGGTCTGGTCGATTCCAAGCTCGGCCGCCATCATCCCGCAAAGGGTCGCCACCTGGATGGAATGATCCAAGACGTTCTGGCCGAAGGAGGTGCGGTACTTCAAGCGCCCGATGTATTTGCAGAGTTCCTTGTTGATCCGGGGCAGGCCAAGGCGCATGACGGTCTCATCGCCGGTCTTCCGTATGTCATCGTCGATGGTCGCCTTGGTCTTCTCGTACACTTCCTCGATCCGGCCAGGCTGGATCCGGCCATCCTTGATCAAGGCCTCGAGGCTTTTGACCGCGACTTCGCGACGGACCGGATCGAAGCAGGAGACGGTCAGCACCTCGGGGGTATCGTCGATAAGGATGTCCACGCCCATCAACGCCTCCAAAGTCTTGATGTTGCGGCCTTCCCTGCCGATGACGCGGCCCTTCATCTCATCGTTTGGCAAGGAGACGGTAGTGGTGGTCTTCTCCACGGCCACATCCTGGGAATAGCGTTCGCAGGCCAAGGCCAAGATGTCTCGTGCCTTGTCCTCGGCCGCCGATTCGGCCTCCTCCCTCCTGTCTTCCAGATATTGGGCCACTTCGGCGGCTGAGCGCTCCTCCGCCTTGGCCATGATCGCCTTCTTGGCCTCGTCCATGGTCAGGTTGGCGACCTTGGCCAATTCCTGGTCCACTTGGGCCTCGCTGACCTTCAAACTGGCCTCCCTTTTTGCCAGGGCCTCCCCCTGGTCGGCTAGTCCCTTCTCTTTCAAGCCGAGTTCCGCCTCCTTGCTGGTAAGGGCGGTGTCACGCTTGTCCAGGGTATCCTCCCTGGCATCGAGTTTCCGCTCGTAGGCATCGAGCTCGCCTCTCCGGTCGGCGATCTGCTTTTCCGCCTCCTCCTTGATCTGGGCCCTGTATACCTCGGCTTGGGCTTTGGCCTTGGCCAAATAGGCATCGCCATCGGCCTTGGCGCTCTTGAGCTCCAGATTGGCCTGCTCCCGGCTGACCTTCAGATTATTCTCGGCGTCTTCCCGGCTCTTGTTGACTATCCCGGCAGCTTTCTCATCAGCTTCGGCGATTATCCTCTTAGCGCTCCCTTGGGCTTTATTCTGCCTGTTGACCACCAAAAAATAAGTCAAGAGGCCAACCAAGATGGCGCCGAGGACAAAGCAGCCGATACCGATGAGAACTATCTCAAGTGTTCCCATCTTTCAATCCAGTTTCCTTTCGTAGCCAAAAAATCGCGGCGCCGGGAAAAGGGCGGCCACCACGGAAAACGTGGTGAGAAAAAACAAAGTTGCAATCTAGCTTTTCTGTGTTTTCAAGATCGATGCCAAATAGCTGTAAATCGTGAGGTCTACTAGGCCAACGCCTTTCACGGCGGATTATTGTCTTCAGTCTTCGGGTGAAATCTCTTTCACGCAAAAAGGATTATATACGAGTGGGAACCACAATTTAAATCTAACGACAAAAAATCGCTCCCGAGTCAAAGGAGCGATGGCACTACCAATTCATCAGCTTTGTATCGTAGGCGACACCGTTGTTGAGGTTGTCCTTGACGGTCTTCTCGATCTTGGTTTCCTCGTCGGGATGCTCGCTGAAGAAGCGGAAGATGGCCGAGGTGCCCTGGCCCAGCTTGGTATCACCATAGCTGAACCACGAACCGGACTTGGCGATGAGGCCGTAGCCCAGGGCAAGGTTTGCCAACTCGTGCACATGGCTGATGCCCTGGCCGAAGATCATGTCAAGCTTGCAGATCTTGTAGGGCGGGGCCACCTTGTTCTTCACCACCTTGACGGTCACTTCGTTACCGATGACGGTATCCCCATCCTTGATGGCGGGGCCCTTCCTGATGTCGATCCTGACCGAGGCGTAGAACTTCAAGGCCCTTCCGCCGGTGGTGGTCTCGGGACTGCCAAACAAAACCCCGACCTTTTCGCGCAGCTGGTTTATGAAGATCACCGTGCAATTGGAACGGTTTAGCTGACCGGCCAATTTGCGCAAGGCCTTGGACATCAAGCGGGCCTGGAGTCCGACCGATTGATCAGACAGGGTGCCATCCAATTCGGCCTTGGGAACCAAAGCCGCCACCGAGTCGACCACTATAAGATCGAAGGCATTGCCCTTGGCCAACATATCGACGATATCCAAGGCCTGTTCACCGTAATCGGGTTGGCTCAGGATCAAGTCATCGATCTTGACTCCCAAGGCCGCGGCATATTCGGGATCGATGGCATGCTCGGCATCGACAAAGGCCGCCCTGCCGCCATTCTTTTGGACTTGGGCTATGGCCTGGAGGGCCAAGGTGGTCTTGCCGGACGACTCCGGGCCGAAGATCTCGACGATCCTCCCCTTGGGATAGCCACCGACTCCCAAAGCCTGGTCCAAAAGCATCGAACCAGTCGGGATGGCGCCGATGTCGGTCGCGGGCCGATCCCCGAGCCTCATGACCGCCTCCTTGCCATAGACCTTGGCGATCTCCTTCAGAGTCTCATCGAGTTCCTTGTCATTGCGGTTGTTGGGATTGGATACTTCCCCGGTATCGCCTTTAGCCTGTTTGCCACTTGTTGCCATATGCCATCCTCCACGTTCCTAAATTGTCGTTTCTGCCAAGATCTTTCGCAACGGATTCAGTCGCCAAGGGCGGTGATCAATAGCCTGAGGCCCGTCATGACGCACGATTGCCTTATCTCGTTCCTATTGCCTTGGAAGGCGCAATGGACGGCCTTGACCTGGTCACCCTTGCTGATCCCGATCCAGACATCGCCTACGGGTTTGCCATCCTGGGCCGTGGGTCCGGCATTGCCCGTGAATGATATCCCGACGTCCGAGCCGGTGAACTTGGCCGCACTTAGGGCCATCTCCCGGGCACACTCTTCGCTTATGGCGGTGTATTTGGAAAGGGTTTCGCGAGAGACGCCCACCCGGGCCTTGACGTCATCGACGTAGGTTATGACCCCACCCCGGAAGAAATCGCTGGCACCGGGGACACTGCAGATGGTAGCCCCGAACAGACCACCGGTCAGGCTTTCGCAAGAGCAGAAGGTGAGTTTCTTCTCCTTCAGGACATAGAAGAGCATCTTCACCAAATTGGAAGGGTCCAAGACCTCACTTGCCATCGCCATGGCCTCCTTGGTCCCTGAAGAACTCCCGGCCGATATAAAGATACCTTATGCCGGATATCAAGGACATGCATACCGTGGCAAAGCCCAAGACCAAACAGAACACCATGGCCCAAAGCTCGCCGGAATAATCCCAGATGCTGGTGCGCTGCCAAAATGCCCCAAACGCATCGGCATCCACGGCCCAATCCACATAGCTGACGGGGAAGCCGCCCAAGAACAGGATGGGGATGTAGATCATCTCCATCAAGGTCTTGGCCTTGCCATAGATGTCAGCAGGCACGACCTTGCCCTTGGAAGCGGCCACCATCCTAAAGCCATCGACTACAAAATCCCGTCCGACAAGCAAGACGGTGAAGGCCGGAGGCAAAAGCAAGGGGTCCCTGATGGTCAACAGGATCAGCGAGCCATCGACCAAGATCTTGTCCGCCAACGGATCCATGAACTTGCCTAGGTCGGTGACAAGGTTACGCGAACGGGCGATATGGCCATCGATGCCATCCGTAGATGCCAACAGGATGAACAAGACAAAGCAAAAGAGATCAAGGTAGGTGAAATGGGTGGTAGGCACCTGACCTCCTATGCCAAACAACCCGACATAGACCAATATGAAAAGCGCCAGAGAGCCGACGAAACGAATCAGCGTGATCCTATTGGGGATGTTCAGTTTCGCTTTCGCCATTTTCCAGCGCCTTCCTTTCATCGTGTTTTCCAAAGAAAGAGGGATTTACCCAACCCTATAAGCCATGTTTTGTCGAGAGCGGCAATTTATCTGGGCTTTGACACCCACCCTTTGGGATTCGTTTCTCCCTTGGGATCTCCCTTACCAAAATTTAGGTTTCTCGCTTGTGGGGCTTTCCGCGTTTCACTCCCGGGGTTTCCCCAGGGATTCGTCACTGTGGAGCATTATGGGACGAAGGCCATGGCCGAAGCTTTGGGCCTTCATCCCGCCGTTACAGGCTCCCTCGAACCTGTACCCAGCGTTATCGTTTCCGCTGGCGCAAACACTGCCGTCGTCACAGGCGGCGCGAGCATGGACTTTCCTCTAACGCACAAGGCGCTAGCAGCCGCTCGGGTCAGGACTTTTCTTTCTCTGCCTACTTTATCTTCGTGGGATCGCCTCCCAGCTTGTACAAAGCCTCTTCCAGCTTAGACACGCGTTTAAGCAGGTCGAGGTTGTCCCCATTGGTCTCCGGCAGGGGACCAGTGAAGTCGCTGAGCTTCTTCTGGAGGATGGCGTTGTCGGTCTCGAGTTTGGTGACGCGGTCGTTGAGGATCTTGTTGTATTTCTCGAGTTCGGCCACGCGGGCATCGGTCTTGTTGACATAGCCGTCCATCGCTTCGTAATCCGCGATGACCGAATCCAGCATCGTGTCGACCTGGAGACAGTCATAGCCGGATTTGGAACCGGTGAATTCCTTGTTGTAGATCTCGTCCGCACTTAGCTTAAGCTTCAGAGGCATAGCGTTCTCCCACGGTTGTAAATTGTAGCACAAGGGGCCGGCTTTTATTCGTGCTCCGCCTTGAGGGGGCGCTTCATCAAGATGTCCACCATGGTGCGCGGGTCCTTGCCGTGGAAGAGAACCTGGTAGACGCTCTCGCAGATGGGCATGTCAACTTTGGCCTCAAGGGCCTTCTCATGGACTATCTGGGAAGTCTTGACTCCCTCCGCCGTCAACTTGTTCTCGGCCAACACCTTCTTGGCATCGCGAGTCTTGCCTATGGCATAGCCGACCTGGAAGTTCCTGGACTCGGAGGACGAGCAGGTCAAGACCAAATCGCCGACTCCGGCCAGGCCGAACAAGGTCTCCGCCTTACCGCCCTGGCTCATCACGAACCGCGACATCTCCTTAAGCCCCCTGGTGATGAGGGCGGCCCGGGTGTTGGTCTTGAAGCCAAGGCCTTCAAGGCAGCCGGAAGCCACGGCGATGACGTTCTTTATGGCACCGGCCAGCTCGACGCCAACCTGATCGTCGTTGGAGTAGGAGCGGAAATACTCATTGGAGAAGAACGACTGGACCTCCTCGGCCAAGGAGACGTCGGGGCAGGCGCAGGTGACAGCCGTCGCCATCCTAGCGGCTACCTCCACGGCAAAGGATGGTCCAGACAGTGTCACGATGCCCTTTATCTTCGTAGGATCGCTATTGTCCCTTATGGTCTCGGACATGAGTTTCCCCGTGGTCGGATCAAAGCCCTTGGAGACGGAGACCACATAGGGACGGTCGTCCAGCAGCGGACTGACCTTCTCGGTGACTTCCGCCACGGCAAAGGTGGGGACGGCCATGACCAAAAGCCCAGCATCGCTCAAGGCGCTGGCCAAATCCATGGTGGCCTTTAGCTTGGGAGAGAAAGCCAAGTCCCCGAAATAATGGGAATTCCTGTGGTTCTCGTTTATGTCCCTGACCGTGGCCTCGACCCGGTCCCAAAGGACGACCTCGTTGTCGTTATCGGAAAGGACCTGGGCCAGGGCGGTTCCCCAGGCTCCGGCTCCCAACACTGTTGCTCTCATCCTTGCCTCCAATGCCTTCGCCTTATTCTAAGGCAAAGGATAGCCCCTCAAAGCTCGAAACCGCCGGTTTTCTTGGCCCTGAGGATTATCTTGACCGGCACATTCTCCAAATGGAAGGTGTTCCTGAAGGTGGTCTCAAGGTAGCGCTGATAGGAGAAGTGCATGAAATCGGGGTTGTTCACGAACAAGACGAAGGTCGGAGGATAGGAACCGACCTGGGCCGCATAGCCGATCTTCAGTCGGCCCCCATGGAACAGGGGGGTCTCGTTGGCCTGCTGGGCGTCGCTGACGACGGAATTCAGCAAGGCGGTCGGGACCCTGGTCCCGGCCTGTTTGTAGACCATATCCATCGCCTGGAAGAGCTTGTCCAGGCCCTGCCCGTTCTTGGCCGAGACAAAGACGACCGGGGCATAGGTCACGAAGGGGAGAAGGTAGGTGAGATTGGTCTTGAACTTGTCCATGTCGGTCTCGGCCTTGTCATGGATGTCCCATTTGTTGACCACGATGACCAAAGGCTTAGAGGCTTCCAAGGCAATCCCTATAATGTTCTTGTCCTGTTGGCTCAGTTCCATGTCGGCTTGGATTACGCAAAGGGCCACCGCGCATTTCTGCACTGCCGAAAGGGCCCTCAGGGCCGCATACTTGTCGATCGCCTCATAGATCTTCCCGCGTTTCTTGAGACCGGCGGTATCGATAGCCACGTATTTCTTGCCATCCCTTACGAAGGGCGTGTCCACCGCATCCCTGGTAGTGCCCGCAATCGGGGAGACCAAAGTCCTGGGGTTACCCAATATCGCATTGACCAAAGAAGACTTCCCGACATTGGGCCTACCGATCACGGCAAAGGACAGGGCCTTGTCCTCCTCGACCGGCTCAGTGGTCAAAGCCTTGTCCTCCTCCTTGGGGAAGCGGGAAGTTACGGCTTCCAAAAGCTCTCCCACTCCAATGCCCTGCTCGGCCGAGATCACTTGGGGATCCCCAAAGCCAAGAGGATAGAAAGAATACGCATCGCCTATCAAGGACTGGTCATCGATCTTGTTTACGCAAAGGATGACCCTCTTGCGCACCTTGGCAAGGACCTTCGTCACCTGTTGGGTATCGGGCGTGATTCCGCGTCTCCCATCCACCAGGAAGACAATCACGTCGGCTTCGTTGGCCGCTATCTCCGCCTGGGCCTCAATCTGCTTGGCAAAAGGCTGGTTGTCGATGGTGATGCCACCGGTGTCGATCAAAATGAAGGGCCGGCCAAGCCATTCGGCCTTGCCGTAAAGCCGGTCCCTGGTTATCCCCCGAGTCTCACCGACTATGGCCTTACGTTCATGAACCAAGCGGTTGAAAAGAGTGGACTTTCCGGCGGATGGCTCACCGACCAAGGCGACTTTTGGCAAAACGTTCATACGCTTTTGGTTTTCTCCCGATAGACATTCAGCACTTCGTCCACGACCTGGGCTATCGTCATCTTGGAAGTATCGATTTCAATGGCATCCTCAGCCTTCCTCAAGGGATTGTATTTCCTATTGGAGTCGGCATAATCGCGCTTGTTTATATCATCAAGTATTTCCTTCTCGTCAGCCTTGACACCCTTGGCAATCAATTCCAGGTAGCGCCTATGAGCTCTTGTCTGAGCGGAGGCAACCATGAAGACCTTTACCTGGGCCTGGGGCAGGACATTGGTCCCTATGTCCCTCCCGTCCATGACAACGTCAATGGAGTTTGCCATCTCCCGCTGCCTGGCGACGCAATAGGTGCGCACTTCGGGAATGGCCGAAACCGGCGAGGAGAACTCGGTCACCTTGGGTGTCCTTATGGCTGCGGTGACGTCCTTGCCGTTCAAGAAGACCTTGTCGTCGCTGGTGAGCCCAATCGAGATTGAAGGCAAGACCGCGATGACCTCCTCCTTGTCCAAAGGGTCCTTGCCCAGTTGGATGACGGCCAAGGCGACGGCCCGATACATGGCACCGGTATCGACATAGGTAAAGCCCAATCTCCTTGCGACCAACTTGGCGATGGTGGATTTTCCCGCCCCCGCCGGACCGTCTATGGCAATGGCAATGCTCATGATCTCCCCTCCTTTCTATGAATTCGCAATCGCCAGGTAGATTATCCCCGCTACCAATCCCAGGCAAACGATACCTACTATAACCCAAATCCACCACTGCCCATATTTGTTCTTGCGGGGTGTCCCCATCCCGACTCTCTCGCCATAGTAATAGCGATGGCGCTTGGTGCTCTTGTTCAGGACCGGTTCGTCGATCTTCTTGAGCTCCTGGGTATTGGCAGCGGCCCGGCTGAGCCTCCGGCTCTTGCCCGGCGTCTCGGAGAGCAATTCGTCTAGGGGTATGGTCAAGGTGTTGTGCTTAACCACCGAGCCTTGCGAAGCGCTGGGGGTAGATGACAGGCTGTCGTTGTCGGGCGTGAATTCCGATTTAACGGATCCGCCCAGGGAAAAATAGGACATGTTCTCTATCTTGCGTCTCAAGTCGGCATAGCGCATTACCCTGGACTTTTCCTGTGACATTTCCGGCTGGCCTTCATGTTTCCTTATTTTAGATTGCCAAGCCGAAAATTAAAACAAAAAGGACAATAAGAGCAAAAAAGTATGGAACAATGGGCAAAGGGGTGCTAATATTCTTTTTGCGCCTGAAGCCCGGGTGGCGGAACTGGCAGACGCACAGGACTCAAAATCCTGCGACCGCGAGGTCATGCGGGTTCAATTCCCGCCCCGGGCACCATTGATTGGCAATTGTCGAAGCGACCCAATGGGTCGCCTTTTTTATTGCTTTCGGACCCTTTATGGCAATTCTTCTTAGACATGAGCATCAAGGCAATGAAAAAACGGATTTTGCATACAATGATCAGTGAAGGGGATGGTAGGCAAGTACGACAGCCACGTCACCTTGCCGATCGCCTTAGGAAAGATCGTAAAGGAAAAGTAATCGCGATGGGGCACAAGACATACCCCGTTTTTTTTGTATGCGCTGGCGTGGAATCACTGACACGAAAGATATACTTAGACTGAGGTTACCCTTATGGACAAAGCGGAAATAGACAAGATGATAATGGCCGATCCCATGGACGAGAAGTTCACCAAGGCAGGCATCAAGCCCCTTTATTCCATGCCTGAAGAAGCGCGAATCCTGATAATAGGACAGGCTCCGGGAATCAAGGCCCAGACCAAGATGAGGTTCTGGGATGACCCAAGCGGCGATAGGCTGCGGACCTGGCTAGGTGTCGACAGGACCTTCTTCTATGACTCCAACATGCTCGCCATCATACCGATGGACTTCTATTACCCGGGCAAGGGCAAATCTGGGGACCTGCCTCCTCGTATTGAATTTGCCGAGAAATACCACCCCCTAATCCTTAAGGAGCTTAAGAACATAAAGCTTACGATCCTCATCGGTCAGTATGCCCAGGCCTTCTATTTGAAAGACAAGAGGAAGAGAACCGTCACCGATAACATAAGGGCCTATAAGGAGTATTTGCCAGACTTTTTGCCTTTGGTCCATCCCTCGCCCCGCAATGGCATTTGGCTTAGTCACAATCCCTGGTACAAGGAAGAGGTGATCCCCTACCTGCAAAAGAGAATAAAGGAGATAATGGCCTAACTATTCGGTTGTTTATCCTCCATCGTCCTGTTTTTTGCTAGACTCTATTTGATAAAAAAGTCAGGAAAGGATAGGCCATGAACAAAGAGATTCTCATTGGGGAAAAGATATTGCACCATTCCGACATCGAGAGAATCACTACCGACATCGCCAACAGGCTTGACCAAAGACTATCCAATGACAAGACCTTGCCAGTAGTAGTGGGGATACTCAAGGGCGGAGCCCCCTTCATGTGCGACATCGTCCGCAAGATGAAGACCATCGTCGACTTGGACTTCATGGATGTCTCCTCCTATTCCGGTACCAAGTCCACGGGCAAGATAAACATAAAGATGGACTTGTCCGTGGATGTCACCGGCAAGGAAGTCGTGATAATAGACGATGTCATCGATACGGGTCTAACTTCCTACTTCCTTGATAAATACCTTATCGAGAAGAAGAAGGCCAAATCACTTATA
This sequence comes from Caryophanales bacterium UBA4856, assembly GCA_002399765.1. Classification (GTDB taxonomy): domain Bacteria; phylum Bacillota_I; class Bacilli_A; order RFN20; family CAG-288; genus CAG-568. The sequence goes on from DHEG01000004.1 coordinate 62,044, forward strand.
AACGTCTTCCTGATAAACAAGACCCCGCGTCGAAAATACGACGTCAAGGTCGACTATTGCGGGCTGACCTACGACCAGAACAAGTTCTTGATAGGCTATGGTTTGGACTATAACGGATTGCTCAGGAACATCTTCGCCGTCTATGCCATGGCACAAGAAGACATCGAAAAGCTAGATGCCATAGCCAAGGAGGATGCCAGCGAGGCAGCGCTAGAGGCCAAACAGAAACAGTGACCGTAAGGCCACTGCTTTTCGTAATTGACAACTTATTATAATTCTATAGAACCAACAGCAAATCTTTGATGCCTTCAATCCTGGGATAGGACGGGGATGAAAGGATGGCCTGCGATTCATAGGCCTTCTCGGCGGTTTTCAAGGCCTTGGCCTTAAGCTCAGCCGGGGTTATGCCAAGATCGGCAAGACCGGTGGGAAGGTGGTGGACGACCCGGAGGTTGTCCAGCCAGTTCTTCAGCGACTCAAACAATTGATCGTCGCTCTTGCCGGATAGCTTGAGCCTCTTGGCAAACAAGGCCAACTTGCGCTTGGCGTCGGGCACCAGATAATCCGGGCTGGTCCCCATCTTGAACGGGGCATCGGTGAAGACCTGAGCCAAGGAAACGGGGAGAAGAACAGCCAGGGCGCTGTCCTGGCTGACGCCGAATTCCTCCGATATGGCTCTGGCGATGCCATCGGAGATGCCACCGATGGTATTGGAAAAGGCCAGGGCGGAGCTGAGTCCCAAGTCAATGGCATGGACCTTGTTGAACTTCTTGTTGAAGAGCTTGCGAGCTGCCTTTGCCGCCTTCAGGGAGTTCTTGTCTATCTCCGGCGTCGCCGCCAACGAGATATAGGCGGATAAGGCCCTAGCCAAGGCGGCGTAGGCACTCTCGCTATCGGCCACGGTCACGGTCTTTAGCAGGGACTTGTCGATGATCGCGACCTGGGGGACTAGCGATTTGTCGAAGATGCGATGGATGCCATCCCTGTCTTCATAGGACAAGCCCTGGCTAACGCCTTCGCGTGACCAAGGATCGGTGGCCACGGTGACGAGACCTATGTCGGTAAGCGGCAGCGGTTCGATTCTTTTGTCGGGGGTTAGGTAAGGCAAGGTCAAGGCCTTCAAGTCGACCTTGGGATTGGCAAGCATCACCCGGCCAAGCTTGGCGTCCGAGAAGACCTCGTCGGAGCCAACTGCCACCACCGTCTTGGCCTTGGTGTTCTTGAGGGCCGAGGCGATGCGCAAGGCCGAAGCCTTGAAACCATTGGCGACAAAGACCACGCCATCCTTCTTTACGGCCCCTTTGCCAAGCCTATCGACAACCAGGTCCTTGTATTCTTGGCCCTTGGCATCGAAAGCCAAGACGATAAGGCCTTTGGCCATTTCCTTCCTTACGAAGTCCAGTCCGTTCTTCAAGGCATCCTTGCCGACAAACAGCTTTTTGGGCGCGAGGAAGGAATCGTTTACGGGTTTCCGCTCCTGCCGCAAGACCACGCTCTTGGTCAAGGAGAAGTCATTGGGCAACGATTTTCCATCGCCATCGATCCTGTTGCTCTCGCTATCGAGCATCAGGCAAGGCTTGAGCGTGTTGTATATGGCACCCATGCTTCCCTGGGCCGCAGGGGTATTTACCAAGATGCGAATGGCATCGACGGCCTTGGCGAAATGTTTTATCTTGCCAGCCTTATGGGGATTCACGTAGATGACCGCGACCTGGGAATAGCTCTCTTCCCCCAAAGACGATTGGGCATACTTTACTGCCTCATCGAAGTCGTCGACCTTGTAAAGGGTCAACAGGGGGCATAGCTTATTCGAATTGAGGATCTCGCCTGGCGCGAAGCTATTCATTTCGGCCACCAACACGCGGGTAGCGAGTGGGACATCGATCCCCAACGCCTTCCCTATTTCCCTAGGGGTCTTCCCGGCCAACGACTTGTTTAATTTGCCGTCGGTGAACAAACCGGTGCGCAATCCAGCCAAATCCTTCGGGGCCAGGAAAAAGGCACCGTATCGGGCAAGGTATTCCCTGAACTTCAAATAGGCATCCTTGACCACGAACACGTTTTGCTCGGCACTGAAATGAAGACCATTGTCGAAGGATTTGGAATGGATTATGCCCGAGGCCGCCTGCTCAAGGTCGGCCGAGCCATCGATGACGACCGGGACGGTATGCAAGACATTGGAGACTATGGTCTTGCCCAAGGGCAGGGAAGCGGTCGGGAAATCCAAAGCTCCGTTTACGAAGGTCTTGTCACAGGCCGAGACCAAAGCGGAGACCGTCTTGGACGATGCGTCGGGAATGAAGGAAATCAGGTCGGAAGGGCCCCCGGCCTTCTCCACCGCCATAGCTATGGCTTCCACGGCCTTGCCGGTGCTCTCGATGGTTTCCTTAGCGGGCACGAACACGATGGCATCGCCGGTCTTTATAGACAAAAGAGCCAGATAGACAGCTGTCGATACCGGATCGAAGGGGGAAATGACTGCTCCAAGCACGCCGATTGGCTCCTGCTTGGAGAACAGGCCAGCCGTCTCGTCTGACTCTTTCTTCACGGTCAGGTTCCTATAGCCGTTATAGGTGAACTCCGCCGCGAACCTGTTCTTGAATATCTTGTCTTCAACGGAACCCATGCCGGTTTCCCTGACCGCCAGCTGGGCTAAGGGCAAGGCCTGTTGGTCGACGGCCAGGGCCGCGGCCTTGAATATCTCGTTTACTTTCTCCTCGGGCAGAGCGGTGAATTTCTTTTGGGCTTTTCTAGCCTTGCTGACGATGGCAATGACATCGAATGACGACTTCGCGCTTTCCGTTGCAGCCATGCTGTCCTCCAGATAATGCCAAATCTTCCTAGATATTATAACTTGATTGGCAATATTCCACGGAAAGCCTAGTTTGGGGCAAGAAAAAATGCCCACGGCGGGCACTTTGTTCTTGCGCTATGCCGGCAGCTGGATTCGGACCAGCAACCCACCGCTTACAAGGCGGTTGCTCTAGCCGTTAAGAGCTATGCCGGCAATATGGTGGGGGTTATTGGGCTCGAACCAATGACCTCATCCGTGTGAAGGATGCGCTCTCCCAGCTGAGCTAAACTCCCAATCGCGCTTTGAAATGTTAGCACATAGCGCATAAGTTTAAAAGGCTTTGAGTCGGCCTTGGCACTCGGCTTGGCAAGGCCCAAGCATTCCATTTGTCCCCCATGGCCTACCAACCTATATTCGTTTGGTGGAAAGAGGCAAAGCATGACCAATAACAAATATCCGTTCAAGGGCAAGGTGGTGTTGGTAACCGGTGGAGGTTCGGGGATAGGGCGAGCCATCGCCAAGGCCTTCTTGGACAACCAGGCCACCGTAGCAGTAATAGGAAGGAGACTTGAACCACTGGAGGAGACAATCCTTGGCTATCCAAAGGACAGGACCTTGGCGCTATCCAAGGACATCTCCCTGCCCGCTTCGGCTGGCGAGATAGTAGCGGAGATCCTTTCCAGGTTTGGTCACCTCGATGTAGTGGTCAGCAATGCCGGAGTCTATGAGAGCGGCAAGCTTGAAGACCTTTCCGCTGACAAGTGGGAAAAGATGCGCTCAATTAACGTCGATGGCCTGTTCTATCTGGCCAGGGCCGTATTCAAGCCCCTTTTGGCTTCTAAGGGCAACCTTGTCGCCATCACTTCGGTGTCGGGCATAAGGGGCGATTGGGGCCAGGCCGGCTACAATGCCACCAAGTTCGCGGTGACGGGATTCGTCCAATCCCTGGCCTTGGACTGGGGCGAATATGGCATCAGGGTCAATGGCGTCGCACCGGCCTTCACCATAACCGACATGAGCAAGGGCGTAGCCGAAGACAAGGACAAGCTGCAGCAATTCACCAATCGCATCGCCCTCGATAGGCCCGGCCTTCCCCAAGACATCGCTCCCGCCGTCCTCTTCTTGGCCTCGCCCGATGCGTCCTACATAGATGGGGCGATCCTTCCCGTTGATGGGGGCACCAGTGCCTCTACCGGTCAACCACACGTGGTTGAGTGAGAGGGGGATTCCAGGATAAAAGGGAGGCATTGGTTGGTGCCTCCCTTTTGTCTTGGCAAAATAAAATGCCCACAACGGGGCAAATTAATCTTTGATGGTGGGTCTTGAAGGTCTCGGACCTTCGACCTCGTCCTTATCAGGGGCGCGCTCTAACCAACTGAGCTAAAGACCCATATCGCCTTAGGTCGCGAAAAGAATTATAGGTTTCCGTAGCGCCTAATGCAACAACTAATTGAAGTCAGGCCTTTTGGGGGCTGGCCAAGGGCGTCAAATGGCCCTTTTCCATACGGAAAGAGTCCTCGGCATAGGACAGGGCATTGAGGCTATGCGTGACCATGATGACCGAATGATCCTTGCCATATTCCCTCAGGGTCAAAAGGAAGTGCGTCTCGTTCTGACGATCCAAATAGGCCGTCGGCTCATCCAAGAGGAGCAACTTGGGGTGCCTTAGCATTATCCGCGCCAAGGCCAACCGCTGGCGTTGACCGGTGGAGACATCCCAATCATCGGAGTCGATCATGGTATCCAGGCCTTGGGGAAGGGAATACACGAAGTCCTTGATCCCGGCCTGGGACAACGCCTCGTCTATCTTGGCATCGCTGGCGTCAAAGACCGCTTCCAGCATATTCTCCCTTATGGTCTCGTGGAACAGGTAGGGATCCTGCCTCATCACCCCGACGTTCTCCCTTAGGCTCATGGACTTGATGTCCTTTACGTCGTGCCCCAAATAGACCTCTCCCTTTTGGGGATCGTAATAGCGCAAGGCCAACTTGAGGAAGGTGGATTTGCCTGAGCCGGACTTGCCAAAGATAGCATGGACCCCGTTCTTCCCGAAAGAGACGTCGATGCCAGTCAGGGCGTTTTCAACATCATGGGGATAGGCAAAGGAGACATTCGCGAACCTCAAGTCAGGGGCCACCTCTTCATGGCCGCTTTCGTTGTCCTCGACGAAGGGCTTCTCATACAGAAGCCCCACTATCCTCTTGCCGCCTGCCAAGGCCTTGGACAAAGTCCCCGGCAAGACCGCCAGGGAGAGGGCCGGGCCAAAGGCGAAAAGGCTGACCACGAAAGCCTCAAGCGCATTCACCGGCGAAACGGCCCCCTCATACGCCAAATACCCGCCCAACAGGGCAAAAAGTGCAATGGCCAAGGAAACGATAAGACCGCTTAGCCGCCCACCAAGATTGGCCAAACCGCTCAAGCCCTTCTCGGCCTGGGCCTTGTCTTTCCCAAGCGAGGACAAGGCGGCCTTGGTCTGGCCATAACGCCCTGCTAGCAGCAGATCCCTTATGCCCTGGACCGAGTCAAGGTAGAGGCCAGTATAGGACAAGGAAACCTGGCCGCTCAAAGTGGCCTTCCTATTGGCTAGCCCCAAGTAGGTGAGCGGCAAGACCAAGGCCAGCAAGCAATAGCAGACAACATAAAGGACGGCGAATTCCCAACCGCCAACCACGCCGAGGATTATCCCGTCGGAAACAAGGGTGAGGATTCCGATAAGGATTGGACTAAGGGTATGGGCATAGAAGACCTCCAGACTCTCGACGTCGTCGGTCGCGATCTTCAAGACATCGCCTTTCGAGAAGGCCTCGAGCTTTCCGGGCGCAATGCGCGAAAACTCGTCGAAGACCTTGACCCTGATCTGGCCCAAGACGGTAAAGGCCACGAAGTGATTAAAGTACTGTTCGACGTACTTGCAAAGGCCGCCAAGGAAGGCCAAGCCCATCCCGGTGACAATCATAAGTTGCCAAGAGACGGCCTCACCCTGGGCAAGCGCCCCGACCCTCGAAGCCAACAGGAGGGCAATCATGGCATAGATGACATGGCCGATGGTTCCAAACAAGGCGGCGAGACAAACAAAAATCTTTAGTTTGTTTGAAATGAGTTGCCAAAGTCCCTTTAGTTCCTGAATGCTTGATATATCAATTTCGGTATATTTCATGCGTTGACTCCCTTTAAGGCTTTGGGTTCCAGGCTTTGGTCACCCTCGAGTCGACCGTTTGCAAACCGAAGGATCTTTTGGGCCATAAGGGCTTCGCCCGCGTCATGGGTGATCATCAAGACCAAATGGGTCTTGGCCAATCGACCAATCGCGTCCATGAGTATCTTGGCCGAATCTTTGTCGATGCTTGAGGTGATCTCGTCGAAGACATACAGTGGCTTGTCCTGAAGATAGGCAAGGCGAACAGGACCCTTTCCCGTTCGCCACCCGAAAGGTTCCTGCCGTTCTCCTCGACGACAGGGTCCCCGTCGGCCTTCACGAGATAGTCGAGGCCCAGCTTGGCCAGGGTATCACGAACCTTTTTCTCGTCCTTCACGCCGGAAAGTTTTGCGACGTTCTCGATTAAAGGGCCGCGCAAAAGATAGCTGTCGGTTCCGGCATAGCCGACAATCTGGGAAAGATAGTAGTCTCGATCCCATTGCGCCAGAGGCTTGTCGGAGACCAACACGGCCCCTTCAGTCGGCCTGTTGAAGCCCAACACCAAGCTGGCCAAGGTGCTCTTGCCGCTTCCCGATTCGCCCACTATCGCCACCAGGCCTTTCCCCGGAAAGGCAAAGGACACATGCCGAAGGCTGAAGGGATTCTTGCCATCGCCATAGGCGAAAGAGACATCATCCAGGGCCAGACCTGTGAATGGTGGCTTTTCCCGACCCCAACAATCCTCGGGCATATCCAATATGACCCTGATCTTCTTGGCGGCGGTGAGTCCGCTCAAGGCGAAGTGCAAGGCTCCGCAAAGGGAACGCATCGGGCGCATCGCAAAATAAGTGGCCGCCGTAAGGAAAACCGCCATGAATATGTTTAGGGGAGTCGGCTGACCATAGGCCTTGGCGATGGCTATCACCCCACCGCAGACCACCCCGCTAAAAAGGACGAAGTCCATGAGGCAGATGGCGAAAAGGTTCAAGCTTAGGACGGACATTATGTCTTTCCGGAACCTCTCGCCTTTGACGCCCAATTGCCTTGCCTTCCTGTCGATAGTCCCAAAGTTCTTCAAGTCAACGATGCCCCGTACGGCATCGGTAAAGCTAGATCCCATTTCGAGATAACCATTCCATTGCCTCATCACGGCCTTGCCGCCCATGGCGAACAGGAGCGCGGTAGAGATGGGGATAAACAAAGTCAAAAGGAAGACCGTCAAGCCATATTGCCAATTCAGAAAGGAGACGAAGACAAGGAAAAGGACGGGAAAAAGAAGCCCGAACAGGACCTGGGGCAAGACGGTCTTGTAGTAGACATCCAGCCCATCGACTCCTTCCCCGACCAACTGCCCGACATTGCTTTTGGAAAAGCCATTCGGCAGTCTTCCCCCCGTCCTCGAAAGCTTGTCAAGGAGGCTAGCCCTAGCCTGATCCTTGACCTTTTGGCCCAGATCGGTCCTAAGGCTATCGGAGACCAAGCCGAAAACGAACTCAAGGGCCAAACAGGCCAAGGCCAAAAGGCCAGCCAGCAAGGCAGCGTCACGTCCTTCGAAGCCGAAGAATACCTCGGGGTCATACCAGGTCGTCAAGGAGAAAAACAGCAGGGAAAGGAAATAGATCAATGCCACCTGGAAGGAAAACTGGAAAGAGGCCGCAACCGTAATGGCCAACAGGCGAAAGCCGTTGTCCTTGGCGAATGAGAGAACGTCTTTGTTGATCACGATCCACCTCCTTTGCAAGATAAGAGGATATATCAACCGGAAGATGCATGCCAACGGAAGGCCCAAACCTCTTCGCCTTTAAGGGGATTGTAAACTCCATCCGCTTTTCACGCCATCGGTAAGCGCTATTGCCCATTGATGGGAAAGGGCCGGCGACAAAAAAACCATGGCTTTGGGGCCATGGCTTTTTGGGAGAGACGAGGCTAATTACTTAGCCAGGTGCTTGAAGGCGTTCAAGCCCAGATACTGGGCATTGTCGCCAAGCTCTTCCTCGATCCTCATAAGCTGATTGTACTTGGCAATACGGTCAGTACGGGAGAGGGAGCCAGTCTTGATCTGCTGGGAGTTGGTGGCGACGGATAGATCGGCGATGGTGGTGTCCTCGGTCTCGCCGGAACGATGAGACACGATGGTTACCCAGCCAGCACGGTGAGTGGTCTCCATGGTGTCCAAGGTCTCGGTCAAGGTGCCGATCTGGTTGACCTTGATCAAGACAGCGTTGGCAGCCTGGAGCTTGATGCCCTTCTCGACACGGGCCTTGTTGGTGACGAACAGGTCGTCGCCGACCAACTGGACCTTGTTGCCGAGCTTGGCATAGAGCTTCTGCCAGCCATCCCAGTCATCCTCAGCCAAGCCATCCTCGACGGTAATCAAAGGATACTTGTCGACCAAATTGGAAATCAGGTCGATCATCTGGTCGGAGGTCTTCAGTCCTTCGCCGGAACGCCAGAGGTTGTACATGTTCTTGTCCTTGTCGAAGAACTCGGAAGATGCAAGATCGGTGCCGAGGAAGATATCCTTGCCAGGAACGTAACCAGCGGCCTCGATGGCCTCGCAGATTACCTCATACGGCTCCTCGTTGTTCTTGAGCGAAGGGGCATAGCCGCCCTCATCGCCGACGTTGGTGTTCTGCTTCTTGTCGGCCAAGACCTTCTTCAAGGCATGGAAGACCTCAGCGCCCCACCTGACCGCCTCATGGATCGAATGAGCGCCAGCAGGAATGATCATGTACTCCTGGAAGTCGACGGAAGAGATTGCGTGTTTGCCACCGTTGAGGACGTTCATCATCGGAACAGGCAGGATCTTGGCATTGGTGCCGCCGATGTAGCGATAGAGAGGGACGCCCAACTCATTGGCAGCGGCACGGGCAGCAGCCAAGGAAACGCCGAGTATGGCGTTGGCGCCGAGCTTGCCCTTGTTGGGGGTGCCATCGAGCTTGATCATGAGGTTGTCGAGGCCAACCTGATCGAAGACATCGAAGCCGATCACCTTGGGTGCGATGATCTTGTTGACGTTGTCGACGGCCTTAAGGACGCCCTTGCCGCCAAAGCGGGACTTGTCGTCATCACGAAGCTCGACGGCCTCGTGGACACCGGTCGAAGCGCCGGAAGGGACAATGGCACGGCCAAAGCCACCCTCCTCGGTCACCAACTCTACCTCGACGGTCGGATTGCCACGGGAATCAAGAACCTCGCGGGCATGTACCGAAACTATATCAGACATTTTAAAGTTTACTTCCTCCTATTGGAATTGTCCTTTAACATTATACAAGGGAAAAGGGGCATTTATCTCTAAATGGGGCTTGTTTGCTCTTAGGCGAACGGGTTCCTCACAAAGATTGCCAATTGGCTGAAAATCGTGCATTATCTCCAAATGTTTAATGAAAAGGGCTTTTCCCTATATAATTAAAGGACATGACAGAGAAAATCCCGCGGATAATCAATTACGTATGGGTCGGCGGCAAGCCCAAGCCTCCCCTGGTCCTGAAGTGCCTTGCCAGCTGGGCAAAGCAATGCCCTGACTATCGCATCGTCGAATGGAACGAAAGCAATTTTCCAATCGATTCCTTCCCTTTGGCAAAAAGCGCTTTGACACGTGGGAACTATGCCCTGGCCTCCGATGTCATAAGGAATTACGCCCTGGTGAAAAACGGTGGCTTCTATCTGGATACCGACATGGAACTGATAAAGCCCCTAGATTCGCTTTTGACGTACGATGCCGCCCTTTGCTATGAATCCGACCACTGGCTTAATTCCGCATTTTTGGCCGGTATTCCCAACCATCCCATCTATCGGGTGGCCTTAGCCCGGCTCCAGGCGGTAGACAAGATTGGCTTCAACACCAATGCCCTTACCGTTCATGCCTTCAGCGCCATCATGCGCCTAAGATATGGCGTGAAGCCCGATGGCAAGGACATCGTGGTGGATAACATAAGGTTGCTTCCGCAAGAATATTTCTATCCCTTGGATTATATGACAGGTGAGCTCAATACGACCTTGAACACCATCGGCATCCACCATTACCTTGGTTCTTGGCACAACGCGAGGCAAAAGAATGGCTATACTTTTGCCAGGACTTTCCGGCTGAGGGTGACAAAAAACTTCTTCGGTCTGTTCGAAAAATCCGTTGCCGACCATTACTACCATGTCCTCAAGAAGGAATTGGAGCCGTTGATAACTGGTGAAAAACATGGAAAACGAAAATGATTGGATAGTGGAGGTCAAAGACCTCGCCAAGAGCTACAAGGATGTCCATGCCGTTAACGGCATCAGCTTCAACGTAAAGCGGGGGACCTTGTTCTCCCTGCTTGGCGAAAACGGAGCCGGGAAATCGACTACCATAAACATACTATGTTCCTTGATTTTCAAGGACAGCGGAAGGGTCTTCATAAACCACATGGATCTCGATCGCCAAGCCCATGAGATCAAGAAGCACATCGGCATCGTCTTCCAGCATTCGGTATTGGATGAGCAGCTGACGGTCAAGCAAAACCTCGAGTCCCGGGCGGCCCTTTATGCCATGAGTCCCAAGGAGACCAAGGAGCGCATCGAGAAACTCACCAGGATACTAGAGCTTGGCCCGTTGCTAAACAGACCCTATGGTGTCTTGTCGGGAGGCCAAAGGCGCCGGATCGATATCGCCAGGGCCCTGATCCACGAACCCGATATCCTTTTCTTGGATGAACCGACCACCGGTTTGGACCCGTTGGCCCGCACCATGGTATGGGACATCCTCCACAAATTGATGAAGGAGAGGATGCTTACCATATTCCTGACCACCCACTATATGGAAGAGACGGCCATGGCCGACCACATCGTGATAATAAACCATGGCAAGGTCGTGGCTGAGGGGACACCCGATTCGCTGAAGAACCAATACGCCAAGGACACCATAAGGCTCATCGCCCCCAGATCGGATGCGGTCAGCAAGTTGCTCGATGCTGCCGAGCGGTGGTATGCCTACTCCCATGGCGCCTACCACATCTGGATCAAGAACGCCCAGGATGGCTTGGATTTCATCAATGCCCACAGGGAGACATTCAAGGATTTCGAGATAATAAAGGGAACCATGGATGACGTATTCCTGAAGGTGACGGGCGCCAAGGAATTCGACGAGGAGGATGATCCCAAATGAAACCGACGATAGAACATAAGGCCCAGAACTTCTTCTACACCGTATTGGCGCTGACCAGGCGCAACATGCTCCTGTTTTTGAGGAACAAGACCACCATCTTCTTCTCCATAGTCGCCCCCGTGCTCCTTTTGACCATCAACACCCTATTCCTCGGTAACCTCGGCGTCTCCCAGATGCAGGAGGCCCTATCGGAGAATGGCTACGATGGCATGTTCACGGACAGTCAGCTCAGGACCGTGGTGGATACCTGGATGGTATCGGGCGTCTTGAGCATGGCGACCTTGACGGTGGCCCTCAACAGCATGTTCGTGATGATAAGCGACAAGGAGAAGCATATCAGGGATGATTTCCAGGCCTCGCCGGTGAGCGAGGTCGCCCTGGCGCTAAGCTACGCCTTGTCCTCGCTGATACTGACCATGTCGATTTGCATAATATTCCTGTTCATTTGCCTAATCTACCTTTACATCTCTTCCCAAACGGTATTGGATGTTTCTCAGATCTTCGAAAGCATCGGGATCATAATCATGGGTTCCCTCTCCGCCGTCCTCTTCCTCATGTGCATTACGACCCTTTTCAAGCGCACTTCGACCGCCACCTCCTTCGCCGGCATCTTCAGCGCCTTGATAGGTTTCCTGATCGGAGCCTATCTCCCCCCCCTGATCCTTCCCTACGCCCTAAGGCAGTTCTCCAACTTCCTTCCGGGAACGCACATCACCTCCCTGTTCCGCCTCTGCTTGATGAGGAATGCCATCGAGCCGATACAGGCCAAGCTAAACACGTCCGATTTCAGCCAACTGGCCGATGACTTCGGCACCGACATTAACATGTTCGGGGTCTCCTTCGACAAATGGGCCATGTGCCTGTTCGTGACCGGCGTGATAATCCTCTGCTTCCTAATCTACCTGCTCGAGGCCTATTTGCAGCATCGGAAGATCTCAAAGCCGGAGAGGAAGCTTAATCAAATAGCCCATAACCTAGTCGACCGTAAGTAGGGGAATTTACCTAGGACCCCAAACGCCTTAGACTCTTTTTGATGTTTGGCGCGCAAAAGGAGAGGAGTCTTGCCATGAAGAAATTTGCATTGCTTAGGATTTTGGAGGTCGTATTTGCCCTGCCTTTGGCCTCCTACTGGCTAGCCACTGTAATTATCTCCGGCATGGCCTTGGGCGGAGTGGCCGCCCTGGATTGGCATCTTCCCTATATACTCATGATAATCGGGGGCGTACTTACGGTGGCCTTCGTCTGCTTTACGGTCTATGTGGACATCAGCCGGTGGCAAGCCAGGATAAAGGCCGTGGGCCAAGCCAAGGCCTTGCTGCCTTCAAACCGGAAAGACGAGGATGAAGAGGACGATCTTTGATAACCGAATGAGCACACCGAAATTCATAGAGGTAAGGGACGCGACCGAGAACAACCTCAAGCACCTGAATGTCGATATTCCCCTCAATGAATATGTAGTCATAGGCGGTGTATCGGGCTCAGGAAAGAGTTCTTTGGCAAGGGGAGTTCTATATAGTGAGGGTTCAAGGCGATACCTTGAGGCCTTAAGCACCTACACCAGAAGGAGACTCGCCCAGGATACCCATGCGGCCGTCGGCTCGGTCACGCACATCCCCTGTGCCATAGCCTTGAGGCAGAGACCGATAGTACCAGGCATTAGAAGCACCGTTGGTACCATGACGGAACTGTTGAACCTTTTGCGCTTGATGTTCTCCCGTCTAGCCAGCCACGTCTGCCCCAATGGCCATAGGCAAGAACCGACCTTGGCCGTGGCGGAAGGCCTTAGAATCGAATGCCCTATCTGCCATGTAAAGTTCCAACCCTTCAGCGCTGAGGACTTCGCCTTCAATGCCGCCGGAGCCTGCCCTAAGTGTCAAGGCACGGGAATCGCCCGCTCCCTTGATGAATCCAAGCTATTGAATCCGGAACTTACAATAGACCAAGGCGGCGTCATCCCCTGGCATCTTCCCGGCAACATGCTTATCGAATATGCCGCTCAGAAGATGGGCGTCAGGTTGGATGTGCCGGTGAAGGATCTGACTCAAAAGGAATTGGACATAATCTTCCACGGCAAACACGTAAAGGTCGATACCATAATTCCCACCTCTACCGGGCGGGTCTTCCATCTGGCCGTCAATTACTACAACATCTACGATTCCATAGACTATGTCCTGAAGCACAACACTAACGCCAAGGTAGCCCAAAGGGTGGATAACCTTTTTACACTTTCCACCTGCCCTCTCTGCCATGGCAACAGATTCAATCCCAAACTCCTGTCCTCTCTGTTGAATGGCAAGAACATCGCCCAGATAAGTCAACTTACTTTGATTGAATCCAAGGACTTTGTCGATGGTCTAAAGGATTCATTGCCAACAGATATGCTGCCCATGGCTTTGGACATGGCAAAGCAATACGACAACATGATTGCCCCGCTCCTCGACATGGGTCTTACCTATCTCACCTTGGATCGATCGGCTTCGACACTATCCACCGGCGAACTGCAAAGAATCCAGTTGGCCAGGACCTTGCGAAACGAGACCACGGGGGTCCTCTACATACTGGATGAGCCTTCGATCGGTCTCCATCCGGCCAATGTCGATGGCATCTACAAGGCCATAAGGTCCTTGGTCGAGCAAGGCAATTCAGTCGTAGTGGTAGACCACGACCTGAATCTTATCGAGAGGGCCGACTGGATCCTCGAAATAGGTCCTAGGGCTGGGGAAGGCGGGGGCAGGCTCATAGCCCAAGGCAAACCCCAGGACTTGATCGACAGTCCATCTTCCCTTTTGGGTCCTTACCTAAGCGGGAAGGCAGAACTATTGGCAAGGAACCCCGTGGCCAAAGACGAGATGTTCGACAAAGGCCAGATAGCCATAGGCCTTAAGGACATCAACAACATCCAGTCGCTGGATGTCTCCTTCCCTTTGCATAGACTTACAGCCGTCACCGGTGTTTCGGGTTCAGGCAAGACCACTTTGGTATTGGATGGCCTAAAGAGCGCGATGGAGGCCAGACTTGCAGTCAAGCCGCTTCCAACCTATGTGACTTCCTTGTATATGGCAGACATCAAGAGAGTAGTGACAATCGATGCCAGCCCCGTCGGGAAGAACATGCGCTCGACCGTGGCTACCTATGCCGGCATCATGGATCGTCTCCGGGACCTTTTCGCCGCCCAGCCGTTGGCCAAACAGCTCAGGCTGACTTCCTCGTCCTTCTCCTACAACGACAAAAACGGGGCCTGCCCGACCTGTCAAGGAACAGGCGTTTTGGTCTTGGACGAACAATTCATGCCCGATGTCCACATGACCTGCCCGGCTTGTGGGGGCAAGAGATTCAATCCGGAGGTGCTCAAGGTCAAATGGCAGGGCCTATCCATAGCCGATGTCTTGGACCTTTCACTGGCAAGGGCCTTGGCTATCTTTTCGAAACAGCCTTGGATTGAGCAAAAGATCGAGTCCTTCCTTCGTCTGGGGCTAGGTTATTTGAGGCTTGGACAGTCAACCCCTGAGCTTTCGGGCGGGGAAGCCCAAAGGCTCAAATTGGTCAGCGAGATGACAGGCAAGACCAGGAACACCCTGTATATATTCGACGAGCCCACCACGGGTCTTCATCCTCAAGACGTCCATCGTCTTATAGAGGTTTTCCAAAAGCTGTTGGATCACGATGGCACGGTCATCGTAATAACCCATGACATGGATTTGGTCTGCAATGCGGATTACCAGATAGACTTGGGACCCGGGGCCGGAGTCGAAGGCGGGAAGATCGTGGCCACGGGAACGCCCAAGGCTGTCTCCGATGATCCCAAAAGCCTTACCGGAAAGTACATCAAGGCCGATTTCAGGCATTTCGGGCTGGATGAATAGGGAGACGAAACAAAGCCAGGTTTATCTAACCTTGCAGGCAAAGGATGCCACCCCAAAAGCATCGAATATCGTGTAGCACAGATGAATAGGTTTCTTGCCACAAAAAGGTTCTCTCTACATAATTCCCCAAAGGGAGGGAAGCGAAATCCCTAAGTGAGCATTCGAGAGCAATAAGGTTTTACTATAAGCAATCTATATTGTTTGGCTTAGGTTTTTATAATGTTTTGCTATTTATGGAGCATCATCTTTTTTGCTTTAAACTATGGAGCAATTTAAAAGTAACAATAAAAGTATTTACATTGGTTGACTCACCTAGCCTTGGGCTTATCGTAATTCAAAAAGGAATGGCAAACACCCTTCCCTCACCTATTGCTCTTAATGTACTTCGCTATATTGCCACGCCAGATGACGGAGCTGAAAAGGTTGAGCAGGATGGTGACCAGGAAGCTTATCGCCAGGCCCCATAACACGACGAGCCAGGAGAAATCCAGCAATACGACGGAGGTGTGTTCGAAGCCGAAGATGCCCAATAAGGCCTTGTTGGACAAAGCGTGCAAGGACGGGAAGGCTATGGCCCGTCCTATCAAGGAGCTGAAACAGCAAAAGCCCAGGGCTATTGTAGTAAGAAGGAGCCACAGCGTCTTCCGCGGATAGCCAGCCAAGCGCAGCACCACCAAGTCATCACGGCAACTGTGCTCCCGGGTGATCTGGGATAGCATAATCAAAAGGACGCTTGAAAGGCCAAAGAAGAGAAGGGCGACAAGCAATAGGGAGTTATCGTATCCATAAAGGCTATCCACGGCGCTCTTGTCCTTGCTGGTAAGGCCTTCATAGTAATCGGTGAACGAAGGTAACAAACCCGCAAGAAGATTGCCATCAACCATCTTTTCGGTAGGAAGCATGAGGTCAAATTCGTCTTGCCCATCATCGCCGGCATTATTGAGGAAACTGTCAGACCAAATCTTGTCCATTGCGGCAGGAGAAACTTCCAAATAGCAACTGTTGTAATTTATGCCGGTTTCATCGACGAAGGTCTTGAGGCCATTTACGGTAACGCTTGGCGCGAAATCCGTTAGGGACATGGTTGCAGAATCGAGTATTACGGACTTCTTTTCGTTGACGATCGAAGCGCCACTGAGTTTGGAAAAGACCTGGCTTAGGTTAGCGCTGGCTATTTTGTCCGCGGAAAAGACAAGGTTGACTTTGTCCCCCTCAAGTTCGCCGGAAGTGAATCCCTCATCAGCTTGTAACTCCATGGTGTTAAGAAGATAGAAGTGCTTGAAATCAAGACCGTTCTCCTTCAACAGGGCCGAAAGAGCAGCGACCGATTCGGAATCGAGAGCCACAAAGGGTATGGACGAAAGGACTTCTTTTGCATCCTCGTTGCTGATGAAAATAGGAAACGTCTTATCTCTTTTGTCGGCTGGAATCTTTTCATAATACCCCTCGTCATCTATGATCTTGTCTACGGTGACCTTTGCGGTATTGCCGAAGTCGGTTTTCCCGAGGGTCAGGGTCGTGCCGACAGTGAGATCCAAATAGTCTGCCGTCGAGGAATACACGAATGCTTCCCCCTTCTCGATGTGGGAACTGCTTCCCATGGCGTCTAACACCTTATCGTCATAGGAATAGGCAGCCAGGGTGGAAACACCAGAATCCGTTCCCTGGCTTATATCGAAATAGTGGGAGCGGAGCGTCCAGCCAGGCACGGTCTTAACGCTAGTAAGGGAAGATGTCCTAAAGACCAAATAAGGAGAGCCCTCGTTCGCATAGATCTGCCCTATTGCAGAGAGCGGGGAAACGTTGCCAATCTCTATGTTGAGAGCAAACAGGAACAAAAGTACCGCAAGGAACAGCGAGGACAAAGTGTCTCGCAAAAAGCCATTGCGCTCAAAGGCTTTGATAATCGCAAGGAAATTATTCCGTGTCAGCTTAAGCGGCTCTTTGCCACTGACCACGGATTTTCCTTCCGCTTTCGGCTCTGAATCGCTGCCTCGATGGGTCATATGACCCGCTTCTATGTCATATAAGTCGTAATCAGGCAAGACCGAAAGGAGCCTTTCGTCGTTAGTGGCGATGATTATGGTGCGGCCTTGGGATTTTTCCTCCAAAAGCCTCACGAATCTATCGAGGTTATTGGAATCCAGATTGGCGGTAGGCTCATCGAGAAGCATTATTGGCTTATCTTCGGCAAAGACTCTCGCCAGGCCAAGTCTTATGCCCTGGCCCTTGGAAAGATTGCCAGCCAGGCTATCTTTTTGCGCCCCTATCCCTAGGCTTGACAAAATTCCTTCATTCTCATTGTCGTCTTGGCAAACCAGGCGGAGGTTCTCAAGACTGGTAAGGCCAGGGATGAAGTTGGCATCGGAGGTGAGGAAAGAAACATACCTTTCACGGAACCACTCACGCTTTTTCCGTTCATTTCGAGGCAGATATTCCTTTCCGAAGATCACCCGCCCTTTCGAAGGAACATCCAAAAGACCAAGAATGGACAAGAGGGTGGATTTGCCAGCTCCGGACTCTCCTTTGATAATATGAACTTGACCCGGGCCAAAGGAAGCGGAGACATCCTGCAGCACGATTCTCTTGTGAAGGCCGGCCTTAAAGACCTTTGTCAAATGGTCTATTTCTATGCTGATGTCAGCCATGGGACTACTTACCTCCTTTGATTATCTTCCAGTAATCCCGGTGAATGAGGAATCCGAGAGCCAAGGAAACAGTGAAGGTCAAAAGGAGCACTGCGATCAAAGAGACGATAGGCCAGCTCAAATTGACGACTAAGAAGATTCCCTTGGTGTTTTGGGGGAATGTCAGATAAAGGTTCAAGGGACATATCACCGCCAACGTAAATACCAAGGCGAATAGGTAGGGGAGCGAAGCGGCCATGGAATCAAGGCTTAGGCCCACGCTCTTGCGTCCAGTCGCCATAAATAACAGGGCAGTGTCCTTGGTCATGGCATCGATTTTGGAAAGCGTGAAAAGAATTAGGACCAACACCGCAACGGCGACGAAGATGGGTCCCATGAAATCGGCGATCTTGTAGCTTTCCTTGAGGCTGTCGATGACATCCGCGTAGGTCTGGGATTCTTGGGATTCGCCATTCCTTATGGTCATCTCACCTGATACGGCCCTATCAGATAGATTCAAAGCGGCTTTCTTGCTCATTATCATCGGGCCATCGAAAATGCCAAAGGAAGAATAGTCTTCATCGTCTTTGGCTTTAGCTAACAAGGTGTCAAAAAGATTATCGCTAATGACACCAATGTTGGGAGAGTAAATTCTAGCGCTGTTTTCACCCGTGAAATACATCCCTACTATGGCCACATCCGCTAATCCCAATGAGCTTTCAGAAAGAGGTATGGCCAGGTTCTCTTCAAATTCATTCATATCTCCTTTCTTGATAAAGGTCTCGAGGTATTCCCTGACCGAAGAGGAGACATCGGGTTGGTAGTTATCATTGACGAAATTCTGGAAAAACAGGTAACTATAGAAAGTCGAGATAGCGGATGGAACCATCACCCAGTTGTCCTCGGTCAAGCTGGAATTGGGATCGACTACGCCAACGTAGGAAAAATATTTCTCAGGACGAGCCGAGTCGCTGCTGTCGGGTATCAGTGGATATCCGATATTCGCGACTTTGTTAAAGATAATCGGTGCAGAAGAAACTTCATCTTTTAAAGCTTGGTCTCCTAACTTCCGGATATCTTCGTCTATCTTCTCAAGCTCGTCATACATAGACCAATCCACGACTGAAGTCCTTTCAAGTTGATTGTCAAAGGACTCCTGTTTTATCACTGCCGGGAAATGATCTTCAATCGAAGAGCCGGAAGGCTGGAAATTAACGGAAAAAGTGTCGACCAGAACATAGCGGTAATCGTAAAGGGATTGACTGTTAAAAAACAGTTTCATTGGCACGACATCCCCAATTTCCAACTTGTTGCCTGTCACTTTGTTGAAGGCATCCAAGGTCTCATTGTCCAATAGGATCGGCTCATAGAACACGCCATCATCGGTTTCTTCGGAAGCATAGCCGTCACATATGGCGGCATAGCTATGATCATAGATATCCTTCCCTATGAATGTCTTGACCTGGTCGTAGGTGGTGACCAGGAGGTAGTCATTATCAAGATAAATCAGGCCGTTTGACACTTCCCCTTCAAAAGTATAGATAGCGGAGCCTTGACCATAGTCACTCGATATCTTTTCAGCCGCTTTTATCTTGTTCCCGGGATTTGCGGAATCGTAGTCAGTGTCCTCGGCAAAAAGGTAATCGCCGGTAATCCTGTGGCGCAAATCGCTTTTTACAGTTAAATTTAAGTCAACATTGTTGGCGAGAAGGGGCCCCGTGGAGACGTACAATGCGTATCAAAGCAACAAGACAACAAAGAACAAGGCAAAAGGATGCTTGATGGCATATTTCAACGATAGCTTCCATAAAAGCCTGTGATTTACGTATTGCCTCTCTGACCCGACCTTGCCATTGATAAGGGGCTTAGAGGTATTGATCCCCTTTTTCACGCACTTTATCTTCCCACCCTCTATCGTAAAGACGTTGTCGGCAAAGCCAAGGGCCTGCTCCTATTATTGGTGCTTACCAAGACATTGTGCCCTATGGCTAGTTTCCTTATCATTCCCCAGATCTCCTGAGAATTCTTTGAGTCCAGGTTCGCGTTAGGCTCATCGAGCAAGATGACTTGCCCGGGATTCAAGAAAAGCCTGGCGAAAGCCAACCGCAAATGCTCGCCACGGGATAGTTTCCTGGCCAATGTCTTGCTTTGCCTCTCCAAGCCCACTTTCTTGATGACATTGTCTATTTTGGTTTGGTCTTTGCAAAAAAGGCGGAGGTTATCCAAAACGGTCAACGACTCTATGACATTGTTGTCGACCGACACATAGGAGACTATCCCATCCTTGAAAAACCGCTCTTTTTCCACCTGCTCGCCATTGAAAAGGACCGTTCCACTATCGGGGGCAAGCAAACCGGATATCATCCCAAGAAGGGTTGTCTTACCAAGACCGGATTCACCCAATATTACGTTGACCGAATCGGTGGGAAACTCAGCCGAGGCCGACACGAAAACCGTGGTGGTCTTCTTCTTGGTCTTGAATTCTTTGCCGATTTTGTTTAAAGTGACGTTCATTATACTTACCTCAAGATTTCGTAATCATCGATTTCAGCAGTCCCGTCTTTCCTAGTAATCAAAGACCACGTCAAGTTATTTTCATCAACGACTATAACGTGATCTTCATATTCCTGGAGGGTGTCATAAGTGACTTGAAATCCATTATAAATTCCACACCACACCCTCGTTTCCTTAAAAGTAAAGTCAATGATGTAGAAGTCGCCAAACCTCCCAATCGTAAACTCATCCTCATCATCAAGCAAATCTATATTCCATACCCTATAAATCGTATAAGACCGTGATTCGGATGTGGAAACGCTCCACACAAAGCGAGAAACAGCAGAGTTTGAAAACTTTCCGATGCCGTCAAGGACGAGCCGCCTGGGAGCCCTAATTTTGCGCCAAGACTTGATGTTACGGAATTGGAAGTGGCTTTTTCATATGTCAAAGACTGTGAAACGGTACATTCATATGACTCACCTGTCGAAAAAGACTTCACTGATTTCTTTAAAGTCCACAAAGGCAGAAAATCATATACGGAATCGTTATAAACCGTAATGCTATTTACGGTATAAGTTTCGTACCTGTCTGCGTATCCGCCTACGGCGTAATACCAATCATTGGCGTTATAGTACTTATCTCTACTAACGTAGTTGTCTTTTACTGTCAGACCATTGTATTCAGAATGGGAGGGCACGGTATATTTTTCAGAATAGTCGCTACCTGTCCCTCCACCGATTCCGCTTCCATCATCAAATACGATTTCATGGTTAAGGGATTCCCGAGCCCTGACCTTGGTCCCAATTCCATAAGAGTAGGATGATCTGTCTTAAGACATTCCATTGCCATAGGACGTAGAAGAAAGACAAGGAGGCAAAAAAGCCGCAAATAAAACAGTTGCTAAACTCCGAGAATGATTCCTACACATAAATCCCCCCCTCTTCTTTTCTTTATACCAAGCGACTTAAAATTGTAAACCAAGGTCCTAAAGGGATTACGAACCTGGAAATTCATGACTTTTCCGGTCCCAATCAAATGGTAGTGGGACATGCACGAACATGAAAAAGAGGACGAAAAACTCTTTGCGAATACGCAAATATTCGCATATCATGATGTTCCTATTGCTAGAGACATTTCTTTCCTAGGTCACACGACCCAAAAAGCCAGCCTGCCTTAATTCAATAATTAAGCATGAGGTTTTCCTACTGGACAAAGCTTTTCCTTTTAATTTGGCCATCCCATTGACCAGGCTTAAGTTGGTTTAGCCTAATCTTTCTATGAAAAAGCCCCTGACCGCAATGGTCAAGGGCTTTGCCGTTACTATCTCGATCTTACGAAAGAGGTTTACGCGTCTTGTCAGTCAACGAATGCGATCAAGGCCATGGCAGCGTTGTCGCCTTTCCTGTTGCCGGCCTTCAAGACCTTGGTATAGCCGCCTTTGCGGCTCTTGTACTTGGGTCCATAGACGGCGAACAGCTTCTGGACGGCATCCTGGTCGTTGGCCTTATCGGCCACGACATTGGCCCTGACGAACCTGGCAGCCAAACGCCTGGAAGCCAGGTCACCCTTCTTGGCATAGGTCACAAGCCTGTCGGCGATCCTGGATATCTGCTTGGCAGTCTGGAAGGTGGTCACGATGTGGCCGTTCACGATCAAGTTGGTGGTCAGGTTACGAAGCATGGCTACCTTCTTGTTCTTGTCCCAGCCAGCCTTGAACCTTACGCCGCCTTTGCCGTGTACGTTCTCTCTACCCTGAGTTTTCATTTTCTGTTATTGGCTCCTTAGTTGTTGTCGTTGCGGAAGTGGAGACCCAAGCTGGTGAGCTTGTCCTTTACTTCCTTGAGCGACTTCTTTCCGAGGTTACGGACTTTCATCATCTCTTCCTCGCTCTTCGAGGTGAGTTCCCCGACCGTGGATATCCCTGCACGCCTAAGGCAATTGTAGGAACGAACGGAAAGTTCAAGCTCCTCGATGGGCTTGTCTTCGCTCTCACCCTTCTTCTCGTCCTTCTTGGCCGCAAAGACGGTAGCCGCCTTCACGTCGGAAGTGGAAGTGGGGATGTCGGCGAAAAGCTGGAAGTGGGCGATGAGGATCTGGGCCGCAAGGCTCACCGCATCCTGGGGTGCGACCGCGCCATTGGTCCAAACCTCTAGAATCAACCTGTCGTAGTCGGACTCGTGGCCGACGCGGCAGGGCTCGACGCTGTAGTTGACCTTGACGATCGGCGAGAAGGATGAGTCGGTGGGGATGGGGAACGAATCGCCGGAAGTGGTGGCGTTGAGGTAGTCGTATTCCTTCTTGTTCTGGTCGGCAGACTGATAGCCCCGGCCATTGGCCACGGCTATCGACATCTTCAAGGCGCCAGAAGGAGCGACATGGGCGATCACCAAATCGGGGTTGATGATGTGGACATCGCCAGGGCAAACGATGTCCTTGGCGGTGACCACGGTCTCCTTGGGTCCGGCTCCGACGACCTCCAACTGCAAGGTCCTGGTGGCGTTGGGATCCTCGGAATCGATCTTCACGACCAAGGCCTTCAAGTTGAGGATTATCATGGTCGGATCCTCGACGATGCCCTCAAGAGCGGAATACTCGTGACGGGCGCCGGCGATGGTCACGCCATTGACGGCCGAACCGGGGATGGAAGAGAGGAGGACGCGGCGCAGGGCATTGCCCAAGGTAATGCCAAAGCCACGCTCCAAGTCATCCAGAACGAAACGGCCATAATTCTTCTTGAGATCGACGGTGTTGACCTTGAATTCAGGCTTCAAAAACTCTCTCATTCGTTTCCCTCCTTATGAAGCTATTAACCACTCGGATCTCATTAACCGCGTGGACGCTTAGGAGGACGGCAGCCGTTATGGGGGACGGGAGTCACGTCAGCCAAGGAAGTGATGGTGAGGCCGGAGGCGGCCAAAGCGCGCATGGCGCTCTCACGGCCGGGACCGGGTCCCTTGACTTCGACGTCTACGGTCTTCAAGCCACGTTCGATTACGGCCTTGGCGACGGACTGGGCAGCCAACTGAGCGGCGAAGGGGGTAGACTTACGGGCTCCCTTGTAGCCGATGGTGCCGGCGCTGGCCCAAGCCAGCACGTGTCCGGTCTTGTCGGAAACGGAAACGATGGTGTTGTTGAAGGTGGAATGGATGTGGGCGACACCAGCGGTGAAGCCGAACTTCGAACGCTTCTTCCTGATAGTAGTCTTCTTGGCCTTCTTGGTTGCGGAAGCAGCCTTGGTGCCACTAGCAGCCTGAGCGGGTTTCTTGTTATCGATATCAGCCATTTACGGTTCTCCTTTCAGGCAACGGCTTTCTTCTTGTTGGCGACGGTCTTCTTGGGTCCCTTGCAGGTGCGGGCATTGGTCTTGGTCCGCTGCCCACGGCAAGGAAGGCTCTTTCTGTGCCTGATGCCACGATAGGATCCGATGTCCTCGAGACGCTTGATGTTCAAAGCGACATCGCGGCGAAGATCACCTTCGGTCTTGTACTTGGCGACCTGCTCACGGACCTTGGTGAGTTCGGGCTCACTGCAGTCCTTGACCCTCTTCAAAGGATCGACCTTGGCATCCTCGCAGATCTTCTTGGCAAGGCTTTGGCCGATACCGAAGATATAGGTCAAAGACACGACCAGGATCTTCTCGTTGGGAATGTCGACTCCGCTAATACGTGCCATATATGACTATGTTCTCCTTACTTTCCCTGTCTCTGCTTGTGCTTGGGGTTGGAGCAGATGACGCAGACGCGTCCCTTTCTCCTGACGATCCTGCACTTGGAGCAGATGGGCTTTACTGACGATCTTACTTTCATTTTCTTGCCTCCGGCCGCAATGGGCCTCTATCTTATCATCTAGTCCTTGAAACGGTATACGATGCGACCCATTGTCACGTCGTAAGGGCTGATCTCCACATTGACCCTGTCGCCGGGAAGGATGCGGATCCTGTTCATCCTCATCTTGCCCGAGACGGTGCAGCGGATGGTCACCCCGTTCTCCAACTTGACGCTGTAGTGGCTCCCCGGCAATACGTCGGTGACCACCGCCTCCATCTTTATGAAATCTTCTCTGCTCACAGAACCTCCTTCGCCAGATGTTTCCGAACCGATTCGTCGACTGATGCAATGACGTTGTGGTCGGAATAGACGCAGATGGTGTTCTCGTAGTGACAGCCATAGGAGCCATCTTGGCTCACCACGCCCCAGCCATCGTCCTGGAGCTTGATGTGCTTGGTGCCCATTATGAGCATCGGCTCGATGCAGATGCACATACCCGCCCTGATCACCGGTCCCCGATGGGGGATGGTGCCACAGTTTGGGATGAACGGATCCTCATGCATCGAAGTCCCGATCCCGTGACCGCCATATTCTTCCAAGGCGTAGAAACCATGGGCTTGGGCCACCCTTTGGATGGCGCAGCCGATATCTGACACATGGCTTCCAGGCCTCACCGTCTTCAAGGCTTCCCAGAAAGCTTCCTCGGTAGCATCCATGAGCTCCTGGACCTTGGGGGTGACCTTCCCGACGGGGAAGGGCCTGGCCGCATCGCCTTGATAGCCACTGCCATCGATGTTGCCGACATCGATCTTGAGCAGATCGCCTTCCTTCAGGATCACGTCCCTGGAAGGAATCTGGTGGATGATGCCGTCATTGACGGACGAGCAAATGGTGTTGGGGTAGTTGTCGACCGTGTTGAAGGAAGGCTTGCCGCCCGTGGACTTTATGTAGTCCTCTGACAGCTTGTCCAACTCGAGGGTGGAAACGCCCGGCTTCACGAAGGGCCTGATGTAATCGAACAGGCCACCAAGCTTCTTGCCGGCGATCTCGACCTCGCGTTCCTCTTCGGGCGTCTTGATTACCACCATCTAGTCAAGGACCCCGGAAAGGATCTTCTTTATCTTGCCATTGCCCTCCAAGACGTTGCCATCGGTGGTGTCGATCTCGTAGAGCACGCCCTTCTTCTTGTAGTAGCCGACCAAGGGCTCGGTCTTGGCGTAGAACTCCTTGAGACGGTTCTGGAACGCCTCGGCCGTATCGTCCTTGCGCTGGATCAACTTGGAACCGCAGTAGTCGCAGATGCCTTCGACCTTGGGCTTGAGGGTGACGATATTGAAGGAGGCACCGCATTTGGGGCAAACCCTTCTGGTCGTGATGCGCTTAAGAAGTACTTTTTCGTCGCAGACCACGTCGATGACTACGTTGATCGACTTGCCGGTTTCGCCCATCATCTCGTCCAGGGCAATGGCCTGGGCGATGGTGCGGGGGAACCCATCCAGCAGGAATCCCTTCTCCGTGTCTTTCTTGAGAAGCCTTTCCCTCACGATTGCTACCGTCACGTCGTCGGGGACAAGCTCGCCTTTGTCGATGAACTCCTTGGCCTTGAGGCCCATAGGAGTCTTGTTGGCAATGGCGTCGCGGAAAATATCGCCTGTGGAGATGTGCGGGATTTTGTAGGTGGTTTCGATGAACTTGCTATGGGTCCCCTTGCCCGCACCGGGGGGACCCACCAAGACGATATCGAGGTACTTCTCTTTGCCTGTAGCCATTTTTCCTCCTTAGTCCAGTTGTCTTTCGACCTGGTAGCTCTTGCTGGCCAAGATGCCATCAAGCTGCGTCCAGATTTCCAAGGCCACGCCGACCACTATTATGAGGCCGGAGCCACCCAAGGCCAAGCTTTCGGGAACGACTCCCGACAAAGACAGGGCGATAGGCAGGGCCGACACCAGCATCAGGGCCATTGCGCCCATGAAGGTGACGCGGTTGAGGGTCTTGCCGATGTAGCGCTCCGTCTCGCTTCCGGGACGGAGGCCGGTGATATAGGTGCCGGAATTCTGGAAGTTCTCGGCGATGCGCTCGGGGTTGATCTGGATGTTGGAATAGAAGTAGCAGAAGATGACTATCAGGGATAGATAGATCAAGATTCCCCACGGGAACTCCCAATCGCCAGGCATGGTGGTCATCTTCTGGTAGTTGAACACGTCCTCCATCTGGGTGGCCCAGCCTGGGGTCGTGCCAGAGCCGAAGAAGAGGGAGACGATGATGGACGGGGCGATCATGACCGAGGATGCGAAGATGATGGGGATAACGCCGGAGGAGTTGATCTTGATCGGCAGGAAGGAATTCTTGTTGGACTCGATCTCCAAAGACTGGGAAGTATTGGAATGGGAGACTGGCAGGCGACGCTCCGAGCGCTCGATGAAGGTGACGAACACCACGATGGCCAAAAACGAAAGGAGGTAGAGAACGACCTGGGCGGTGCCCTCCAGGATCAAGGTGGCATCGGAAGTGTTTATCTTGGAAGTGAAGTAATAGGAGATGGCCTCGCCTATCTGCTGGGGGAAGGCGGAGACGATGCCGGCGAAGATAATCATGGAGATGCCGTTGCCGATGCCCTTGTCGGTGATCTGATCGCCGAGCCAGATGAGAAGCATCGAGCCAGCCACGAGATAGACCACGATCTTGGTGTAACCCCAAGCCGAGGTATCAGCCACGGTCATGCCCTCGCTGTTCTGCATGGTGACGGTTATGCCATAGGCCTGGACCCCGCCCAAAAGGAGGGTCAAGACACGGGATACCATGTTTATTTTCTTCCGGCCGGTCTCGCCTTGCTTGGACAGCTCGGTCAGCACCGGAAGGACATCCATGGACAACAGCTGGACTATTATCTCAGCGGTGATGTAGGGGGAGACGCCCAAGGCGAAGATGGAGAAGGACTGGAGCGAACCGCCACCCATCAAGTTCAAAAGGCTCAGCGCATCATCCGACTGGAAGGCATTCGATGAAAGTGTGACCCCCGGTACGGTTATGGCCGAGCCTATGCGATAGACCAGGAAAATGGCGAAGGTGAAGAAAATGCGGTTGAGAACGTCTTTGTTCTGGAAGATTTCGCGTATTTTAGCTTGCATCCTCTGGCATTTCCTTTCTTTCTCCGCTCATCTTAGATGGCGAAGACCAAAGCAAGTAAATATGATACGGCCAAAAGCCTTAGTCTTCAACCACTTCAGCCTTGCCGCCGTTGGCCTCGATGGCTTTCTTCGCATTGGCGGAGAAGCCGTTGGCCTTGACGGTCAGGTTCTTGGCAGCCAACTTGCCATCGGCCAGCACCTTGAAGCCATCCGCAGACTGCTTGACGAAGCCGGTCTGTACCAACTTGGCGAAGTCGACGGTCTCGCCGTCCTTGAAGACGGAGAGCTTGTCGAGACTCACGGTGGCGATGACCTTCTTGTTCAAGGAGTTGAAGCCACGTTTGGGGAAGCGGCGGAACAAAGGCAACTGGCCGCCCTCGAAACCGGGTCCCTTGGAAGCGCCCGAACGAGCGCCGGCACCCTTTTGACCACGGCCGGCCCGCTTGCCGTTGCCGGTACCGATTCCGATACCCTTGCGGAAGTGCTTGGTCCTGGATCCAGGTACGATCTTGAGTTCAGAAAGCTTTACGGACATTACTTAGTTGCCTCCTTGACCGCGGCGGGCTTATCAGCGACCGGCTTGTTTGCGACCGCAGCCGGGTTGATGCCCAAACGGGTCTTCTCGACGTATTCCTTGGTCTTCAACTTCTTGATGGCATCGATGGTGGCGCGGACCACGTTGATGGGGGTCCTCCTGCCATAGGTCTTGGAATAGATGTTCTTGACACCGGCAAGCTGCATGATCGAACGGACGGCACCGCCGGCAATTATGCCGGTGCCGGCGGGAGCGGGCTTCAAGAATACCTCGCAGACGCCACACTTGCCACGTACCTCATGGGGTATGGAGTTGTCCTTGGTGAGAGGGACGTTCACAAGGTAGGAGTGGGCGTATTGGACGGCCTTCTTGATGGCCTCGGGAACCTCGGGCGACTTGCCCTGGCCGAAGCCGAACTTGCCCTTGCCATCGCCGATGACGACCAAGGCGGCGAACCTTATGTGCTTGCCGCCGACCTCGACCTTGGCGATCTTGTTGATGTCTATGACCTCATCGGCATAGGGATCCTGCTGACGGCGGAAGTTTCCGCGACGGTTGTTGCCCCTGCGACCGAAGCCACCACCGAAGGAACGACCACCATTCCCCCGATTGCCATTGTTGTGGTTGAAACCTTGAGGATGCGAACCAGATACTGCTTTCGCCTGAGAGGCTTCCTTCTTGGGAGCTTCGGAAGCGGCACTCACGGGAGCTTTGGGCTCCTGGGCTTTGTTTTCATCTGCCATTTGCTATCTATGTCCTTTCAAAAAGCGAGTCCGGCTTTGCGCAACGCATCGGCCAAGGCCTTGACCCGGCCGTGGTAGAGGTAGCCATTGCGATCGAAGACCACGCTCTTGATGCCGAGCTTTACGGCCTTGGCACCGAGATCCTCGCCGACCTTGGTGGCGTTCTCGACAGTCAGGCCCTTGAGCTTGAGACTCTCGGTGGACGAGGCAGCCAAGGTCTTCTTGGCGTCATCATCGACCAACTGGGCCGTGATGTTCTTGTTGGAGCGGAACACCACGACGCGGGGCCTAGAGGCGGTCCCGACCAAAGATTCCTGACGGGCGGAGCGATGCTCGCGCTTCAGGTTCCTGTTTACTGGAGTTTCCATATCGGTTATGTCCTTTCCCTAGGCTACTTGCCGGCAGGTGCGGCTCCGGCAGGAGCAGCAGCGCCTTTCTTCTTGGCGGAAGGAGTACGGAGGGAGATGACTTCGCCAACATACCTGATGCCCTTGCCATGGTAAGGCTCGGGCTTACGGACCTGACGGATGTTGGAGGCGACTTGGCCGACCTTCTGGGCATCGATGCCCTCGACGGTTATGACCAAACCCTTGGTGGATAGCTTGATGTCCTTAGGAGGCACCACGGTATCGGGGTGAGAATGACCGACATGCAAGACCAGGTTAGTGCCCTGCATCTCGCAACGGTAACCCACGCCCTTCACCTCGAGCTGCTTGGAATAACCCTGGGTGACACCGGTAACCATGTCGTTGATGATGGCCCTGGTGGTGCCATGCAAGGCACGCATGTCGACGGAATCATTGGGACGCTCGACGGTGATTTCGCCATCCTTGATGGTGACCTTCATATGCTTGTCGAAGGTGAAGGACAAGGCGCCTTTCGGTCCCTTGACGTTGATGGTGAGCCCCTCGACCTTGGCTTCGACTCCCGCCGGCAACTTGACCGGCAATCTTCCGATTCTTGACATTTGCCTGACCTCCTTTACCAGACGAAGGCCAGTACTTCGCCACCCACGTGCTCTTTGCGGCACTGGGCATCGGTGAGTATGCCTTTGGAAGTGGAGACGATGGCGATACCCAAGCCATTCAAGACCTTGGGCAATTCATCGGCCTCCGCATAGACCCTGAGTCCGGGCTTGGAGATCCGCTTGAGACCGGAGATGATCCGGTTGCCATGCGAATCGTACTTGAGCTTGAGGGTCAAGACCTTCTTGGCGCCGTCGCCGGCGTTGGCATAGTCGAGGATGAAGCCATTGTCCTTCAAGACCTTGGCGATCTTGGTGTTCAAGACGGTGGAAGGAAGAGAAACGCTTTCAGCCTTCAAGGAATTGGCATTACGGATGCGGGTAAGCAAGTCCGCTACTGTATCGTTAACCATTTGTGCTGTGCCTCCCGTTTACCAGCTGGCCTTCTTCAAGCCGGGGATCTCGCCTTTGTAGGCCAGCTCCCTGACGCAGATGCGGCAAAGCCCGAATTTGCGAAGATAGCCATGAGGACGGCCGCAGCGTGCGCAGCGGTGATACTCCTGGATCTTGTGCTTCTTGGGCTCGTAGCATTTGATAACCATTGCTTTCTTAGCCATGTTCTATCTCCTTTCACTTCTTGAAGGGCATACCTAAGCCCTTCAACAGTGCGTAGGCTTCCTTGTCGGTATGGGCCGAGGTGACGATGGTGATATCCATGCCCTGGACACGGGAAACGTTGTCGTATTCGATCTCGGGGAAGATGAGCTGTTCCTTGACGCCGAGACTGTAGGAGCCACGGCCATCGAAGGACGAATCCGACACACCGCGGAAGTCACGCACACGGGGCAGGCAGATGTTCACGAGTTTGTCGAAGAAATCGTACATCCTCACCCGCCTCAAGGTGACCTTGGCGCCGATGGCCTGACCCTCGCGAAGATGGAAGTTTGCGATGGACTTCTTGGCCTTGGTGGTAATCGGCTTCTGGCCGGATATCAAGGTCAAGTCGGTGACGGCCTCGTCGATGGCCTTGGAATCGGTGGTAGCCTTGCCGACACGCATGTTGAGGACGATCTTGACCAGATGGGGTACCTCCATGACGTTCTTGTAGCCGAACTCCTTCACGAGTGCGGGCACGACGTCCTTTTGGTACTTCTCTTCCAGCCTTTCGACTACGGCACCGGTCTGATGGCCCTTGACATGGGTCTTCTGGCCCTTCTTGCCGCTGCTCTCGATCTCGATCTTCTGGAGCTTGACTTCCTTGTTGAAGTGGACCTTGGGCTCCTCTTCCTTCTTCTTGAAACTGTGCTCGACCCGTTGCTCCTCAGCTTCCTTGGGCTCTTCCTTCTTGGAAGGCTCAGCGGCTTTCGGCGCTACTACCGGGGCGGGTTTCTTCTCCTTCTCGGTGGCAGCCTTGAAGGACTTCTTGCTTATATCACCCATTTAGGTTGCCTCCTTACTTAAGCTGGGCACCGCTATCCTTGGCGATGCGCACTTTCTTCCCGTCTTTGTCGAATTTGTAGCCGACCTTGGTCGCTTTCTTGGTGGTGGGATCGAGGATGGCGACGTTGGACACATCGATGGGGGCGTAGATGGTCACGATCTTGCCCTCGGGATTGGCCTGAGAAGGCTTGACGTGCTTCTTCTTCTCGTTGACACCTTCGACTATGACCTGATGGGTCCTGGGCAAAGCCTTGGTGACCTTGCCCTTGGTGCCCTTGTACTTGCCGGAGATGACCACTACTTCATCGTTAGTTCTGATTTTCATTTGTCGCTCCCCCGGTTCACAAGACTTCCTCGGCCAAGGAGATGATCTTCATGTAGCCGCCGTCGCGAAGTTCCCTTGCGACGGGACCGAAGATCCTGGTTCCCCTGGGCGTGCCATCGGAATTGATGAGAACGCAGGCGTTGTCATCGAACCTGACGGTAGAGCCGTCGGACCTCTGATAAGGCTTGCGGATCCTGACGATCACGGCCTTGCAGACATCGCCCTTATGGGCTTTGCCGAAAGGAAGTGCGTCCTTGATGGCCACGACCACGACATCACCGACGGTGCCTGTCTTATGATGGGAACCACCAACGATGTGGAATACCCTCACGCTCCTGGCGCCGGTGTTGTCGGCGACGACGAGATTAGTTTCCTTCTGAACCATTTGCTACTCTCCCTTCTTCAGGACCTTGACCAAGCGGAACCGCTTGGTAGCCGAGATGGGACGGCACTCCTGAATGGCCACGAAGTCACCAGGTTTGGCCAATCCCTCGGGATCGTCGACATGGTACTTCTTGCGGACCTCGATACGCTTCTTGTAGACGGGATGGACCTTGTAGCTCTTGACCGCGACCACTATGGTCTTGGCCATCTTGGAGGGCAACACGGTTCCCTCGAGAACCTTCTTCCCTTCCTTGTTAACCGTTTCAGCCATGGTTACTTGGCCTCCTTCTTGGCAATCTTGCGCTCGCTAGCGACGGTGAGGGCCCTGGCGATGTCCTTGCGGACATCGTGGAGCTCGCGCCCGTTATCGAGTTGGCCAGCCTTGGCCTGGAACCTGAGGGTCATGAGATTGGCCTTCAGTTCGCTGACCTTGTTGGCAAGGTCGGCGTCAGACAGTTTACGCAGTTCTTCGATCTTCATTTGACGACGACCTCCTTGCCCTTCTTGACGACCTTGGAAGTGACGTTGAGTTTGTAGCCGCACTGCTTGAGGGCCTCGACGCAATCGGCCTCAGGCAAGCCGCCGATCTCGAAGAGGATGGTCCCCTTCTTTACGGCCGAGGCCCAATGGTCGATGGATCCCTTTCCGGAACCCATACGGACCTGAGCCGGCTTCTTGGTCGCACCATACTGGGGGAAGATCCTGATCCAGGACTTCCCACCCTTCTTGGTGTAACGGGAGAGCACGACACGGGCTGCCTCGATCTGGCGATCGGTGACGTAATTGCCCTGAGTCGCCTCAAGGCCATAGTCGCCGAAGGCCACATAGTTGCAGGAAGTGGCTACCCCCTCATAGGAGATCCTGTGGCTCCTACGCCATTTAACCTTTTTGGGTTGCAGCATTTTCGCTACTCTCCTTTCTTTTCGGCGCTGGGGACGACAGCGGGCTTAACAGCCGCATGACCGTTGCCCTGACCATTGTTGTAGGAAGGACGATTGCCATTGGCGAAACCGTTGTTGCGACGGAAGCCGAAGCCGCCATGGCCACCGAAGCGCCTGTCGGGTGCCTTCTCGGAGGGTTTGTCCTCCGCAAAGCCCTTGGGACGGGCGATCCAGACCTTCACGCCGATCTTGCCGTAGATGGTGTGAGCCTCGGCCAAGGCGTAGTCGATGTTGTTGTTGAGGGTCATTAGGCCCAACGCGCCTTCCTTGTAGAACTCGTCGCGGGAGATCTCCGCGCCGTTTAGACGGCCACCGGTCTGGGTCTTGATGCCCTGGGCGCCGGCACGCATGACGCGCTGGATGGCTTTCTTCTGGGCCATACGGTAGGACGCACGCTGCTCGATCTGGCTGGCGATGGACTGGGCGACCAAGTTGGCATCGAAATCGGGGTTTTGCACCTCGACGATGGAGATCTTGATGTCCACGTCGTCCTTGTTCTTCTCGGTCAGCTGCTTCTTGGTGACCTTGTGGTTGATCAACTTCTCAAGGCCGTTCTTGATCTCGGTGAGCTTGGCGCCATCCTGGCCTATGACTAGGCCCGGACGCTGGACGAAGCAGACGATGGTCAACGACTTGGTCCTCTGGATGTCGATCCTGGAAAGGCCGGCGTCCTTGAGCAACGGCTCTAGGTAACGGCGAATCTGAATGTCCTGCTTTAGCAGGCCGGCGAACTTCTTGCGGTCGGCATACCACTGACCGGACCAATTGCGGGTAATGCCTATCCTAAGGGCGTTCGGATTAACTTTCTGACCCATATTACTTGGTGGCTCCTTTCTGCTTCAGGACAACCTTGATCTGCGACCATCTCTTCCAGATGGGCGATGACGAACCCTTGGCGCGGGGCTCGAACCGCTTGAGCCTGAACGACTCATTGGCCCAGATCTGGTCGACGTAAAGCAGGGCGCGGTCCATGTGGAAGTTGTTGACGGCATTGGCCTCGGCCGACCTTATGGCCTTGAAGACGGGAGTCACGGCTGCCTTGTTGGTGTTCGAAAGGATGTCGTAGGCCTGGTCCAGGGTCTTGCCACGGACCAAGCTGCAGACAAGGGCGACCTTGCGCGGAGTGACGCCGATAGGCCTTGCGACGGCCCAGGCCTCAGTCCTCACCGGAGCGACGGGTTTCTTCTCCTCGTCGCCCTTCTTGACCGCCTTGGCCTTGACCTCTTTCGCAGGCTGTTCCTTCTCGGCCTTGGCTACGGTCTCCTTCTTGACCGCCTTGGCTTTCGCCGGAGCGGCTTTCTTAGTTTTCTCTGTTGCCATTTGCTATCTCCTCGTCATCACTTGCTGGCCGGAGCAGCTGGAGTAGAGCCAGCTGCAGCGGGAGTCTTGGCGGCTTCGGCCGCCTCCTGAGCCGCGATATCGGCACCGGAACGGTGGTGGGTGAACAAGCGGGTGGGCACGAACTCACCGAGCTTGTGGCCGACCATATCCTCGGTTATGAAGACTGGGACATGGGTCTTGCCGTTGTAGACGCTGACGGTGTGCTCGACGAAATCGGGGAAGATGGTGGAACGGCGAGACCAGGTCTTTAGGATCTGCTTCTTGCCGGACTTGTTCTGCTCCTGAATCCTCTTTAGGAGCCTGGGATCGCAATAGGGTCCCTTCTTAGAACTTCTGGACATATCTCTCAGCTCCTTTCTTTACTTGGCGTTCCTGCGCCTGACGATGAACTTGTTGGAACTCTTCTTGTGCTTGCGGGTCTTGACACCCAACGTCCGCTTGCCCCAAGGGGAACGCGGCGCATCATGTCCGACCGGAGCCTTGCCTTCACCACCACCATGGGGATGGTCGTTCGGGTTCATCGCCGAACCTCTTGACTGAGGCCTTATGCCACGCCATCTGCTCTTGCCGGCCTTGCCGAAGCTCACCAGCTCCCAGTCCTCGTTGCCGACGGCACCGATGGTGGCGCGGCAGGTCGGAAGGAACTTGCGGACCTCGCCCGACTGAAGCCTCAAGGTCACGTACTTGTCATCATGACCCAAGATGGTGGCGTAGGTGCCGGCGGAACGGGCGATCTGTCCGCCCTTGCCGGGGAAGAACTCCACGTTATGGACCAATTGTCCATCGGGGATGGAGCCCAACTCCATGGCGTTTCCGACCTTTATGTCGACGGTCTTGCCGGAAACGACCTTGTCGCCAGCCTTCAAACCCTTGGGAGCCAAGATATAGCTCTTGACGCCGTTCTCATAGACTATCAACGCGATCCTGGCATTGCGATTGGGGTCATACTCGATGGCCTTCACGACCGCGGGGACGTTATCGTTTTGACGCTTGAAGTCGATGACACGATACATCCTCTTATGCCCACCGCCACGATGACGGCTGGTGGTGAACCCTTGGTTATTCCTCCCGCCGGTCTTCTTGATCGGACGGAGGAGTGCCTTCTCAGGAGCTTTCTTGGCCAGGTTGGGCTCAATCAACAGAGCCTGATGCCTGGATCCAGGGTTAGTCGGCCTAATTTGCTTAATAGGCATTTCTTATTTCCTTTCTCCTATAAATTGGCATTCGCCTTACTTCTTGCGCTCGGGAGCGGCCACGGCGTTGGCAATCTTGCCAAGGTCGTAGGCCTTGTCCACGAACACGTAAGCCTTCTTGTAGGCGCCTTTGTAGCCGCGCCTAGCGGAACGCTTCTTGGTGGGTACGTTGACGGTGTTTACCTTCTTGACCTTGACGCCGAAGACGGCCTGGACCGCATCCTTGATGGCAGTCTTGTTGGCATCCTTTACGACATTCAAGGTGATGACGTTTCCGGAGACCGACAGCCTTTGAGTCTTCTCGGTCAAGACGTTGTGGAGCAAGATGGAATAGTCATAGGTAGTGGGGGCACGATACTTGAAGGCGGGGACTTTCTCCTCTTCCTTCTTGGCTTCGGCCTTGGCCTTGGGGGCCGCGGTCTCCTTCTTGGTTTCCTCAGCTGCCTTGACGGCAGTCTTCTTAGTGGTAGCCATTACTTACTAGCCTCCTTAGCCTCGGCCTTCTCGTCCTGTGGCAAGGCATTCTTGACGATGACCAGCGACTGGCTGTCCACGACATCGTAGGCAGACACGTCGGAGCCATCCACGATCTTCACGTTGGGGAGATTGCGAGCCGCCAACTCCAGCTTCTCGTCATACTCGCCCAATACCAGCAAAGTCTTCTTGTCGCCGCCGTTGATGGCCTTCAAGGCCTTGACGAAATCCTTGGTCTTGCTGCTGGTGAAGGGGGTGTCGGTGAGAACGATCAGGGCTTTGTCGTTGGCCTTGTCGGACAGAGCGGAGCGAACCGCCAAATCGTTGACCTGCTTGTTGAGCTTGAGCTTGTAGTTCTGGTTCCCGGTCGGACCGAAGACGGTGCCACCGTGTCTCCACAACGGAGAGCGGATGTTGCCCACACGGGCGCGTCCGGTGCCCTTCTGCTTCCAAAGCTTACGGCCAGAGCCCTGGACCACGGAACGGACCTTGGTCTTGGCAGTTGCCTGACGGCTATTGGCGAGGGAGGTCCTCACCGCAGCCTGGATCGCATAGACATTGACGTCCTTCAAGCCGAACACCTCGGGATCAAGCTCGATGGAGCCAACCTGTTTGCCCGCAAAATCGACCACGGGCCAGTTGAGTTTCTCAGATGACATTGCTTAGCTCCTTTACTTAGCGGTAGAACGCTTCCAAGCATGTTGCTGCTTGTTCTCGGTCTTCTTGCCGCCCTTGGCCGCGACTTCCTTCAAGGCCTTCAAGGTCTCCGGATCGGTGTAGTCGATGAGCTTATAGGTCTTGGGTTTATTGATGGGCTTGACGGCGCTTCTGATCTTGACGATGGAGAAGTCGGGTCCGGGGACAGAGCCCTTTATCAAGATGGCGTTGTCCTCGGGCTTGACGGCCACGATGGTGCTGTTCAAGACGGTCGCCTGAACATGGCCCATGTGTCCGCTCATGCCACGACCCGGATGAATGCGGTCGTTAGTACGACCGTTGGTGGCCAACGAACCTACCTGTCTATGGTAGCCAGAACCATGGGCCTTGGGTCCGATCTGGAAGTGGTACCGCTTGATGACGCCGGCATAGCCCCGGCCCTTGGACAGGCCAGTGACATCGACCAATTCGCCAGCTTTGAAGATCGACACATCGATCTTGTCGCCGACGTTATGGCCATACACCTCGTCGCCAGAGATCTCCCGGTAAACATAATGGGGAGTGGTGTTGGCCTTCTTGGCCACGCCCAGCTCGGCCTTGGTGGCGCGAGCCGGCTTCTTATCCTCGTAACCTACCTGCAAGGCCTCATAGCCGTCCTTCTCCTTGGTTTTCTTCTGGAGAACGACGTTAGGCAAAACCTCGATCACCGAGACGGGAACCGCAGTTCCGTCCTCAGCGAATACCGAAGTCATGCCGATCTTGCGTCCGATTATGGATTTCATTGCCTATTGTCTCCTTACTGCCTGATGTCCACGTCTACGCCGCTGGGAAGGTCCAGGTTGGTGAGAGTGTCGATGGTCTGCTTAGTGGGGCGGACGATCTCGAGCAAGCGCTTGTGAGTCCTGATCTCGAACTGTTCGCGGGAGTCCTTGTCGATGAACGGGGACCTCAATATCGTGAACATGCTCCTCTCGGTAGGGAGAGGAATGGGGCCTATGACCTGGGCTCCAGTCTTCTTCGCGGCCTCGATAATCTTGGCGACCGTAAGGTCCAAGACCTTGTGGTCGTAAGCTTTCAGGCGGACGCGAATGTTCTTCGAATTTGCCATGATTTTCCTCCTTGCACTGAATCTAGCCAGTGCATCGGCTCGGTGCGAATTACCTGGAATACATGACAACCTTGACGGGCGTTCCAGCAACTTCGCATGTCGCAGCCTGCTAGACAATGCCTAGCGGTGTAGACGATACCACTATAAAAACAAGAATGCAACAACATTTTCAAAGGCCTTAAAGACCTCCTTGAGTTGCCTGGAAAAGCCCCAAAAAGAACATCCCGACGCCCAAGGCCAAGCCTTTTAGCGCCAGCGGAATGGCTCAAATCTTACTCATGGGTCAAGGCTTGGCCCCACCGGGCACAAAAAAAGCACCATCGCGGTGCTTTTGGCGAATCTACTTTCCCTCGAGCTTAGGAGCCGGAAGGCCTTTCCTTATGGAATCGGCCAGCTGGGGGAACTGATCCGAGGGCAACGACAGGGTCTTGCCGAACGGGATTCCGATGCGGTCGTTGGCATAGCGGGGAATGACATGGACATGGAAGTGGCCGATGCTCTGGCCGGCGGCCTTGCCTATGTTGGTAATCACGTTCACGCCATCGGCCTTCAGCTCGACCAGGCACGCCTGGGCGATCAACTGCGCCACCTGGAAGACATGGGAGACCACATCCTTGGGAGCCTTGGTGAAATCGTCGAAGTGTTCCTTGGAGACTACCAGGGTGTGGCCGACGCTTGCGGGATTGATGTCCAGGAACGCAATCACGTCCTGATCCTCGTAGACCTTGTTCGTCGGTATCTCGCCCCTGGCGATGCGGCAGAATATGCAACCACCTTGCTGTGCCATACGACTCGCCTCCTGCTTTCTCATTCTAGTCCTTCAGTCGTCATCGTCATCGTCGAACAGCTTCGGATAATTGGTATTCAGATAGTCATAGAAGGTCTCGTTGTTGACCTGGAGCTTGCCATCGCCAACATAGTTCTTGATCCAGTAGACGATGGAGTCGGTCCTGTAAGTGGAAGAGCCGACCATCTCGTAAGCCACGTCCATGGCCTTGGCCCTGAGCTCTTCGTCGGCTTCGTTTTCAGCCTGGGTGCCTAGCGTTGAGCGGGTGAAGATGCCATCGTCATCCATCATGACCACATAGTAGGTGTCGCTGCTGCTGTCGAATATCGAAAGATCGGAGCCGGTAAGATTGGAGCCATCGGAGGAGGTGTCGTTCTGACTAGAGCCCGAGGTGACGTACTTGTGACTGGTGACGTTATCGCCTGCGGCCGGGAAAGACGCCCTGACGTCATCGGGACTAGAGGAATAGATGCGGCTGGTGACGGAAGTGGGCAGAGAACTCAAGTCGCTCTTCTGGTAGATGCCATCGGTCAACACGTCTTCCTTTATTATCGAATCGAGCTTCCTGGTGAAGCCTTCCTCCAAAGAGTAGGTGTAGGTGCCGGTGTAGCTCTCGTACAGGTCGGTATCGTTGGTCAGGGTATTGTCGGGTGTGATCTTGGCCAGGTCATCCATCACCCCATCGTAGAGGGTGTCCAGCTTGTTCGAGACAAGGAAGTCCTTCTCATCCTGGGTCAGGAAGTCGCTGTACAGATCGTCGGGGAGATTGGCGGGATCGATTCCCGAATCGGCCGGCATGTCGGCAGCGGTCTTGTCGGTATAGCCACCGATGCCCTTCCAAAGGACGGACAGCTCCTCGACGGGGTTATCGGCATAGGCAGGGGAGATGGTGTTGCCGTCATGGGTGTCGAGATAGTCGAAGTAGGCGTTTATGAGCTTGTTTGCCGCACCCTTGTCATCGCTCCTGTCGGCCAAGGCCACCACGGAGACCTTGCGGGCATTGTAGTTGTAAATTGAGGAATACCGCTCGTTGTAGATGTATTGGGCAGTCAGCTTGTTCTCAATCAAGGTCCAATAGGTCTGACTGGTCATGAAATCGGAATAGAGGTCGGCGTCATCGCCGAAGATCTCATCGAAGGTCGAGGTCTTGTTCAAGACCTTGGAAAGGTTGTCGAGATCGTCGGGGATGGTTATGCCAGCCAAGTCGCTGGCATTGAGGGAGAGGATGAACTTCTTCTCGTCGAACTTGTTGTTGACATCGAAGCTGCCGGTATTGACCCTGGCCGCGAAGGCCTTCTTGGCCCGGGTGTCGAGCTCACCAGCCAAACCGGTATAGGTCATGTCCTCGGTGGCAAGCGTCCCGTCGTCATTCAACCCGGTGACATAGGGAAGGGTGGTCGAGGAAGAGCCATCGCCGACCTGGGAGGAATAAAGCGTATAGGCATTGCCATCGTCATCGTAGACATTGCCAGCCGTAACCTTCTGGGCGATGACATCCAGGATTCGGTCCACGGCCGTAGAGGAGATGGTGCCGATGTCGGAATAGTACTGGCGCTTGAGGTTGAAGGGAACGGTCACTTCCCCATCGGAGCCGGTGACGGTGACTACCGAATCGTCGTAATCGGTCGGATAGTCGGGGTGCTTGTTGGAGCAGGATGCCAGAAGCATGCTGGTTCCGATCAAGGCCAAAGTGCCGATATAAGCAAATCTGTTTCTCTTCATAATTTTCCCATCCCCCTTCAGTCGCTGGTGCTCGAACCATTGATGGTCGAACTGAGGTATGCGGGGTTGTTGATGTAGTCGATACCGTATTCGGTGCCGATGGTGGCACTGTACTCCCAAGACCCAGAAGCCGTCTTGACGATGTAAGGATAGCTTATGGAGCCGTTGTTGAAATCGGTGATGGCCGAAGTGGGAACGGCCTCCTTCATTGACTGGGAGTTGAACTGGAAGTTTACCTTCTTTACGTAGTCGGACCAGGCGGTATCGTAGGAAGTCTGTGAGGTGTAGTCGTTTTGGGCTTCGGTGCTATCGATGTATTGATCCACGCGGGACTCGATGGAGGTGGCATCGACGGTGTAGGTTTCCAAGGCCTTATCCTTTATGTAGTCATAGAGTTTGAAGTCCATGTTGCTGTCGGTGGCCTTGACGGCGTTCTTGATCACCTTGGCCCGGTTGTTGTAGTCGTCGGAATCGGTCGAATAGATATAGTTTACGAAGTTGCTGACTCCGGAAGTCTGGGCATTGGCAAGGCTCACGTTGTAGTAATCGTTCAAGGTCGACAGGGCCGAGTCGGTGTCGGCCGCGCCAGTGTCGAAGGGATCCTTTTGGACAACGATGAAGTGAATGCCCTCATAGCCGCTGGAACTGGACGAATCAGAATCGGAAGAAGAGGAGGAAGTGCCAGCCCTCACGACCAGGATGGGATTGCCCTGCTCATCGGTAAGGATCTTGGCATTGGGATCGATCTGGGTGGCGGTGGGGTTATAGACGTCATCGGCATCGGAGGCGTCAAGGTCTACGGAGTAGTTCCATTGCACCGGCAACAGACTGCTGTCCTTGAATACCTCGCTGGCGGTCTTGAATGAGGCGTTCTCGATGACCGACTCGGCCTCGGCATAGGCCGGATCGTCGGAGTCGATGTCGAACAAGGTAGTCAGATCCGAAACATCGTCGAAGTAGATCAACGAAGGGGCATGGTTGTTGTAGTAGCTGTTGAAGATGACGTTGCGCGGATAGTTGTTCTCGGTGGCATTGGTAACATCGTGTCCGGAATCGGACTTGTCCGTTTCGGAATAGTAGTCCAAAGCCAC
This sequence comes from Caryophanales bacterium UBA4856, assembly GCA_002399765.1. Classification (GTDB taxonomy): domain Bacteria; phylum Bacillota_I; class Bacilli_A; order RFN20; family CAG-288; genus CAG-568. The sequence continues at coordinate 102,697 of DHEG01000004.1, forward strand.
GGCCGAGGTATAGGGAATGGCGCTTATGGGTATGGCGTTGTCATAGGAGCCGGAACCATAGTCGAACGAAGTGCTCAAAAGGCTAGAGGCGGTTGAGCCAGTGGAGGGGCCAAGGGCGGATGCAGCCGTGACCGTGGAATCGTTCAAGGTATAGGAAGTAGAGGCGGTGTCCTTGTTGTAGTACATATCGAAGGCATAGGTGCCGAGTTTGAACTCCGCCACATAGGAAGTGTTCTTGTCCATGATGCCCAAGTCGCCGTATTGCTCCTTGGAGCTCTTGCCGGTAGTCGAATCGGAGCCGGTATCCTCGGACATGGACAAGGCGACGTCGCCGAAGGTCTCATCGCCGGAGGCCAGACGTTCGACGACGTTGGCGATGTTCTTGGCGTTGTCGCTGGAGATCTCGCCGCGGTGATAATCGTTGTCGTCAGCGTCGACCTTAACCAGGATGTGTTTTACGTGATAGGGCCAGTCTTCCTCGATGTAGTCGTTCAGCAGGCTGGTATTGATGTTGTTGTCGCTGTAGAACGAATCGGAGGCAGCGGTGGTCTGCTCAGCGAGATAAAGGGAGTCGCGATATTCGGAGAGCGAGTCGACACCCGCGTTATCCAAAATGTTCTCGCGCTCCTCCTGCTGGGTCGTGCCATTGTTCTTGGCATTGGTTTCGGCCGCTTCGTAATAGTCTTTCTGGACCTTGGCATCCACATCCAAATCCATATTGGAATCGCGGGGGAAAGCCAATTGCGTGTAGACGTTCTTTAGAAGGGTGTAATAAGACTTGGCCGCGGTAACGGTATAGGCCTGCGAATCCATAATATCGGCAATCTTGTATGTATCAGGTCCGATTTGAATCAGGTAGCCGTCCTTGACGTACAGCGTGCACGAAGCTAGGACTCCTGTCTCAAGAATCACGGCTAGAGGCAAAGCTAAAAAGCTTTTTTTCATCATCACCCCTCCTGTTTTTATGCTTGCTTATTCTAATGCCGCACAAAAGTATATTCAAGAAATACCACAATATAGGTATTATCGCATCCTGGTGTCCCAAGACGCACGTCTTTGGGGCACGGCCGATAAAAACATCATCTTTAAGTAGGATTATATGTGAATCGGCCCGGATTGCAACATCCATAAGGCATCGGATGGGCAAAAGGTTGCTAATTTATCGGAAGCATTGCATCGCATTGGCATTTTAATGTCCCAAATCCTTGTTTAAGGCCATGGGTCCCCCTATAATCAAACAGCAAACAATTGAGGCATTCATGGCAGAGACAATAGCGGTGTCTAGTCAAAAGGGCGGGGTGGCCAAGACCACGACGGCAGTGAACCTTGCTGCCTCGCTTTGTCAGTATGGCAAAAAGGTCTTGCTGGTCGATCTTGACCCCCAGGGCCATTGCGCCCGGGCGACCGGGACCGATCCGACGACTTTGAAGAAGACCATTAAGGACCTGCTTCTGGGGAAATACGAAACCCAGAAGGTGATCAGCCATACCAGGTTCAAGAATCTGGACCTTCTGCCTTCAAACTACATCCTCGGTGGCGTAGAGGTCGAGCTGAAGAAGAGCGGCACGACGCCTTCGTATGAGGACCTCAAGAAGAAATTGGCGCCTATCGAGGATTCCTATGACTTCATAATCATCGATTGCCCACCCTCCCTTTCGTATCTGACCTTCAATGCCCTGACGGCGGCAACCTCGATCCTTCTCCCGGTGCAATGCGAGTATTTCGCCATGGAGGACCTCTCCCTGACCCTTTCCGCCATCGCCAACGTCCAGCATTCGACCAACCCGAATCTCGAGATACTGGGCGTCCTCATAACCATGTATGACAAACGTTCCCGCCTTTGCCACGAGATCGCCGGCGAAATCTACGACACCTTCAAGGAGAAGGCCTTCGCCACTCCCATTCCCCGTTCCATAGTCCTGGCCGAATGCCAGGCCATGGGTACGCCCGTAAACATATCCAAGCCCAATTCCCAGGGTGCCAAGGCCTACCTGGCCTTGGCCCGGGACGTATTGGCCTACGAGAAGAAAAAGGATCAAGGCAAATGAAAAGCCTTGGCTATTGCCAGGGCCTTCATCGTTGTCGCCTTGCATTTAGTGAATGAACATCGCGTCGCCGAAGGAGAAGAAGCGATAGCCATTGTCGACAGCGTGCTTGTAGGCATTTAGGACGTTCTCCCTGCTGGAGAAGGAAGAGACCAGCATAATCAAGGTCGACTTGGGGAGATGGAAGTTGGTGACCAGGGCATCCACGGCCAACCACTTGAAGCCAGGATAGATGAAAAGGGAAGTATCGCCAGACATCGCCTTGAACCGACCACCGTTAAGATGGGCCACGGTCTCCAGGGTCCTTACCGAGGTGGTCCCTATGGCGACTATCCTCCGCTTCTCGTCCTTGGCCTCGTTCAACTTGTCGGCCACGTCCTGGGGCATGGTGTACCATTCCGAATGCATGTGGTGCTGCCTTATGTCGTTGGTCTTCACGGGGCGAAAGGTACCCAGTCCGACATGGAGGGTCACGTCCAGCACCTGTATCCCCATGCTCTCGATCTTGGCGAACAGCTCGTTGGTGAAGTGGAAGCCGGCGGTGGGAGCCGCCGCCGAGCCTTCGACCTTGGCATAGACGGTCTGGTAGCGATCGTTTGGCGCAACCTGACTCTTTATGTAGGGAGGCAGCGGCATCCGGCCCAGCTGATCGAGGATCTCCATGAATATTCCCTTGTATTCGAAGCGGAAGTGACGCAGTCCCTCGTCCAAGACCTCGGTGCAGACCGCCTTTAGCCGGCCCTCGCCGAAGTCGATCACGTCACCGACCTTGACGTGTCGGGCGTTGCCGACCAAGCACTCCCAGACATCGCCCTTCTCGTCCTTGACCTGATGGAGCAAGAGCAACTCGACGTGGGCATGGGTGTCTTCCTTGGCCCCCAGAAGGCGGGCAGGAATCACCTTGGTGTTGTTACGGACTATCACGTCGCCTTTCCTGAGGTATTTGACTATGTTCTTGAAGAAGGGCTCGTCGGTCAAAGCCCCAGTCTTGCGATCCATGACCAAAAGCCTGGACTCGTCCCGCTTTTGGGCTGGAGTCTGGGCAATCTGGCTTTCGGGCAGGTGGTAGTCGTATTCATCCAGGTCGTAGACGTCATAGCCAAACTCCGCGATGGCATCCTTGACGGCCTGGTCGTTCCCAGCCAAGGTGGACGGATCGACGAAGCCATGTTCTATCTTGTCAGCCATGTTCTTTCAAAACCCCCTTATGTCGCCAAACCTTCGCAACGTCTCTTCCTTGTACTCGCTGAATCGGTCTTCGTCAATGGCCTTCCTGGCTCCCTCCATGATCCTTATGAGGAACCTTATGTTATGGATGGAGCAGAGCCTCATGCCCAGACCCTCATCGCACTTCACCAGGTGGTGGAGATAGGCCCTGGTGAAGCCTTTCCGACAGGTGTAGCAGTCACAGTCCCTCTCGATTGGCGCAAAGTCCTTGGCGAACGACGCCGCCTTGATGTTGACCCTCCCCGTCATGGTCATCAAGGCTCCATGCCTACCGAGTCTGGTGGGAAGGACGCAGTCGAACATGTCGACGCCTTTCCCCACGGCATCCAGGATCATGTCGATGGATCCCACGCCCATCAGATACCTCGGCTTTTCCCAAGGAAGATACTTTATGGCATAGGTTACCATCTTGTATTCCACATCTCGCGGTTCGCCAATGGAGGTGCCGCCGATGGAATAGCCCGCGAATGGCAGGGCGGAAAGGTCTTGGGCGCAGCGATACCTAAGATCCTCAAACTCCCCGCCTTGGACGATGCCGAATAGGGCCTGATCGTTGCGGGTCTTGTGTTCCAGGCCGCGCTTGGCCCACCTGACGGTCCGTTCCATCGACTGCTCCATGTAGTCGTGGGTTACGGGATAGGGGGCGCATTCATCGAAACTCATTATGATGTCCGCCCCGATCTTCTGCTCCAGGTCTATGACCGATTCGGGCGTGAATTCCAGCTCGCTGCCATCCAAATGGCTCTTGAACCTTATGCCCTTCTCCGTGATGCCCTTGTTCTTGGCCAGGGAGAAGACCTGGAAACCGCCGGAGTCGGTCAGCATCGGGCCATCGTAGCGCATGAAGTTCTGGACGCCGCCGGCCTCCGCCACCAAATCCGCCCCGGGCCTAAGGCTCAAGTGGTAGGTGTTGGCCAAGACGACCCCGGCACCCATCTCCCTCAATTCGTCGGGGCTAAGGTACTTCACCGTGGCCAAAGTGCCAACCGGCATGAACATGGGCAATTGGCAATCGCCATGAGGCGTATGCAACACTCCCGTGCGGGCGTTGGTGGCGGCATCCTTGTGCCTAATTTCGAGACTGAAACCTTTTGACATAGCCCAAAGAGTATAAACCAAAGGCAAAAGTTGCGGACAGGGGCATACAACCACCTTCCCATTTGCTAAAATCTCCAATTGAGAGAAAGAAGGAAAAATGGAAGAGAAATCTAGGCCCTATTCGGGCGCCCCGGAGGAAGAAGAGGAGTTCAGGGGGAAGAACATCGTGTTCTTGGATCATCCCCTCATTCAGCATAAGATTTCCATCCTGCGCGAAGAGACGACTGGCACCAACGAATTCAGGAAGCTGGTCGAGGAGATCGCCAGACTCGAGGGATACGAGGCCTTAAGGGACTTGCCCTTGGAAGAGCGGGAAGTGCAGACTCCGATTACCAAGACCTGGACGCCATTCATATCCGGAAAGAAGCTCTGCCTGGTCCCCATCCTAAGAGCAGGTCTTGGAATGGTGGAAGGACTGTTGAGCCTCGTACCGACGGCCAAGGTCGGCTTCATCGGCATGTATCGGGATCCCGACACCCATAAGCCGATTGAGTACTACTGCAAACTGCCTAACCCCATAGAGCTTAGGACCATCGTCGTTTTGGATCCGATGCTTGCGACCGGTGGCTCCGCCTGCGATGCCATCGCCGACATCAAGAAACGGGGAGGCAAGAAGATTAAGTTCCTTTGCATCATCGCCGCCCCCGAGGGCCTTAGGCGCGTCACTGCCGAGCATCCCGACGTCACCTTCTATGTCGGGCACCTCGATAAGCACCTCAACGAGAACGCCTACATAGTCCCGGGACTGGGGGATGCCGGCGATCGAATATACGGTACTAAATAGGACCTGTTCACGGCAATCAAGGGGGCCTGTCCAATAAGCAGGCCCTTTTTCAATGGAGATGTTGGAAGTGCTTACCTTACGGCAATTTGAAGCTTTTCCCATCAAAAAGACCTTTATGGCCTAAGTCTTATGACCTTTGGCAATTTTGATATGGCATCGCTGGAGCAGGAGGGTATAATCATTTTCGGTTGCCGAGCAAACAACCATATGTGAATGGGAGCGCGTGAAGCGCTAATGGGAGGTAGATAGAAAGGACAGATAAGTAACTTCGGCAACGATCAGCGGGAGTAATGAAAGTCGTAAGTACTTCTTACAAGTAACCCGGATCGCTCCACCGAAGCTAAGCAAGGTAGCCGGAGCGAGCATGTCGTGTGTAGCAGTTAGTGGTTTTATGTATTGACAGTCCTTTGTGTGTTGTGTCTTTGCAAAGAGAAGGTTGGGAATCCTTCTCTTTTTTTGTCGCCAAGAGATTGCCCATCGTCAAATCAGCCACAGATCTCTCGGCAGCAAGGCGAAAGGTGATCCGAGGACCAGGCTAGGCTCAAGCCTGCCCTTACCGCTGCCAAGGCCGGTCGATAGGGCCGAAATGTTTAGGCGGATCCTTGCCATCCCTGGCCTTTGCCCGTCTCATCTTAAAAAAAGCCCCACCCTTCGGTGAGGCTTAAAACACCATCTGCTTATTGTCAATCGGGTCTCTTCCCCATCGGGCCGATCTTGGCCAGGATCAGGTCCTTGGCCTTGGCGGGGTTGGCCTTGCCATGGCTCAGCTTCATGACCTGACCGACCAGATAGCCCAGGGAGCGATCCTTGCCGTGATGCCAGGCATCGATGGTTGGCTGGTTGACGGACAGGACCTGATTCACCCACGACTCGAGTTCATTGGTATCGGTGACCTGGGTGTAGTTATGGGTCTTTATGGAATCGGCCGGCTTGATGCCCTTGGTCACCATGTCGTCCAAGACATCCTTGGCCTGCTTGGTGTTGATCTTGCCCTCGGCCACGAAGTCAGCCAAGGCCGCCAGGTCAGCCGGCTCAAACTTCAGGTTGTCCAAGGTCAGGCTGCCCAAAGACTTGTTTATGTAGCCTTGCACATCCACCATCAGATAATTCCAAAGGTTCTTCACGTCCTTGGGGTTATGGCTCAAGCACTTGTTGAAGTAGACGACGTTGGCCTTGTTCTTCATCAGTTCCTCGGTCTCGTAGTCGGAAAGGCCAAGCTTATGGAACTCATCGCGATATTGCCAAGGGAGGGTTGCCATGGCCTTGACGGACTTGGCAATGAACTCCTCCGAAAGGTCGATGGGGGGAATGTTAGGCTCCCGGAAGTACTTGTAGTCGACCGCATTGGTCTTCTTGCGCATCAAGACGGTCTCCTGGAGCTGCTCGTCGAAGCGACGGGTCTCCTGCTCGACATGGCCCCCCGACTCCAATATCTCCTTCTGTCTCTTTATCTCGTAGGCGATGGCCTTCTCGATGTTTTGGATGGTGTTGATGTTCTTGACCTCGCACTTGGTACCCAGGACGGAAGAGCCGTGGGGCTTGATGGAGACGTTGGTATCGCAGCGCAGGGAACCTTCATCCATGCGGCCGTCGGAAGCGCCAAGGTAGGTGACTATCTCCCTTACGCCATCCACGTACTTGGCCGCTTCCTCGGCCTTGGTGATGCAAGGCTCGGTGACTATCTCGACAAGGGGGACCCCGCACCGGTTGTAATCCTCCAAAGACTCAGTCGCCAAGTGGGTTTGCTTGGTCGTATCCTCCTCCAAGTGGGCCCTTTGGATATCGACTCTCATCTTCGTGCCATCTTTCAAAACAACATCGAGATAGCCATGTGAGCCAATGGGCCGGTCCTGCTGGGTTATCTGATAACCCTTGGGAAGGTCAGGGTAGAAATAGTTCTTGCGATCGAAGTAGAGGGTGCGATCGACATGCATGTGCAAGGCCGTCGCGATCTGGATGCCCGAGATCACCGCGCCTTTGTTGACGACGGGCATGGTGCCAGGCATGGACAATTCGACCAATTGGGTCATAGAGTTGGGAGCCAGATGGTAAGTGTTTGGCGCCGCGGAGAACATCTTGGACTTGGTCTTCAGCTCGACGTGTATCTCGATTCCGACCACTACATCGTAATCCATGTTAGATAGCCTCCTTGGCATGCAGGTTCTTCAAGCCAGTCAGATCCTCGAGCACCTGGCCGAAGGCGAGAACCTTGTCGTCTTCCAAGACCCGACCCGTGGCATTGATGCCAAAGGGAACGCCTTGCTCAAGACCCAACGGCAAAGTAAGGGAGGGCATGCCCCCGAAGTTTCCCAAGCAAAGGTGGTTGTCGGCAAAGTCAGGCTTGGTGGTCCACTTGGTACTCAGCTCGCTCAAATGCTTGGGTATGGATGGCGAGGCGGGAAGCAAAAGGTAGTCATAGCCCTTGAACATCTCGTTCATGGCATTGACGATGACCCTACGGGCCTTCTGGGCCCTTTGGAACATGTCGTGCTGGTTTACGGCCAACAGGGCGAAGGAGCCGATGACGAAGCGACGCTTGATAAGATCGGAGAAGCCCCTGGTCCTGGCCGAGGTCATGAACTCCTGATAGGTCTTCGCATCCTTGTCGCCGCTGGGGCCATAACGCATGCCATCGTATTGGGCATCGTTGGCCGTCGACTCAGCGCAGGAAATGATCATATAGGTCGGATAGAGGGCATCGAGAAGGTCCTGGGGGAAGGCGTATTCGTCGACCGTGAAGCCGCGGGCCTTCAACTTGGAGACGAGATGAGCGAAGGCGAGCTGGACATAGGGTTGGCAAGCCTCGACCACTTGGGGGAAATAGCAGACCCGCTTTTCGTATTCGCCACGTTCCACCGCACCCACATAGTCCTTCTTGGCCTTCTTGACGGATGTCATGTCCTTGTCGTCATGGCCGGCCAAGGCCGAAGTGATCAAAGCCGAATCCCAGACGCACCTGGTGAAGTAGCCGACGGTATCCATGGAGCAGGCGAAGGGCAGAAGGCCGTAGCGGGAAATGAGGCCCCAAGTGGGCTTGAAACCCACCAAGCCAGCATGGGAGGCCGGTTTCCTCACCGAGTCTCCGGTATCGCTGCCCAAGGCGAAGGGCACATCGCATTTCGCCACTGCGGCGGCAGAGCCACAGGAAGAGCCACCGACCATCCTGGTGTGGTCGTAGGGATTGACGGTCGCGCCCTTATGGCCAGTGGTGCCCGTGCCTCCCATGGCCAATTCATCCAAAGCGGTCTTGGCAACCATCAGAGCTCCGGCCCTGGAAAGGCGCCTTACCACCTCGGCATCGAACAGGGGTACATACCCGTTGAGGATGTTGGAAGAAGCGGTCGTCTCCACCCCCTTTGTCGAATAGTTGTCCTTGGCCAGATAGGGGATGCCTTCCAAGAAGTTTGCCGCATCGATGGTCTTTATACTCTTGGCCTTGGCCAAAGCCTTGTCGAAAGCCTTGGCCTCATAGGCGTTGCAATCGTCCTTGTCTATCCTCGCCATGGCCTCATTCACCAAATCGACGGGGGTCACCTTGCCATCCACCAAGGCGGCATGGATTTCCTTGATCGTCTTGTCGAGATACTTGTCCATCGCTATTCCTCTCCTCCGTTGTCATCGTCCAAGGGATTCTTCTCGCCATGGGCCACGACCCGTGGCACCCTGATCTGATTGCCGAGCTTGGAATTGGAATTCCTAAGGGCTTCCTCAACGGTCAAGGGCTTTACCGGCACATCATCCCTAAGGTCATTTTCTGTACGATGCATCTTGTAGGGAAATGTCATGGGTTGGGCCTGGTCGACACCCGGTATGGCAGCCAGGAAGTCGATCTGGTCTATCACGGCATCGAACTCCTCGGCGATCAATTGATCCTGTCCAGGATTCAAATTGAACATGAGGTTCTTGGCGCACTCATCTATCACGTCCTTGGTAACTTTTATCATTGTCTTCCTTAACTCCTCCAGCGAAAGGACAAACGCTAGTATATTTTAAACTCTTTGGCCCCGGGGGTATAGCAACACATATCCGGACGGTGCCAATATCGTAGGCATGCGCCAAATGCCGCCCATCATCGCGCTGGCTATTGATTCAGCCACATACCCCTTGCCGATCCATTTCGTCGCCTCCTACACCAAAAATTTCACGGCTATGAAAATGGTTGCCTGACGAGGATATGGAAATAGGGTTAGTTTCGTTTCTTGAAAACAAAGCCCCGATATCCCCAAGGCCCTGCTTTTCGAGGGACAGCAAACCGGGAGACTCAATAAATTTTTATATGCAAAAAGGCATTTTTAGAAAAGCAATCCAAGATGAAAACAGGAGGTAGTGGGGGATCGGGACTTACGCAGGAAATGAAGTAAGGTGGCTGCAGGAGCCCTCCATCCATCCCACGATGGCAGAGACCTCAGCAGCCATCAATTCTCGATATCTGTCTATCAAATTGACCGGAATGTCAATCTTTTTTCGCCTTCAAGGCTAAGTTCAGAACGGAGGACTGTTAGTTTACGGAAATCCGCTTTAGGAAGGCGATGATGTCAATGATATGGGCCTCGCTTTTGGCCTTTTCCCTTCCAAGTTGTGCAACCATGAAACTGGACTTAGACAGCATAACTGCGGTTGGCATACAGCAAAACGAGGCAGAAGACAACAAGCTCTACCGCAAGAAGCCCGCAGTCACCAAGGACGATCTCGTCGGCTTGGAAGATGAGATGGAGGAGCTGTTCTTCTCGACCAATCTCAAGAGCCTAAACAGTTGGATGGGGGCCACTGATGGCTTATACGGCAACGGCCAGGACCATCGAAGTCGAAGCCAACGGCAAGAAATACCTGGGCGTGATATACAACGACCACGAACAGGTGGATATCTATTACGATCCGCATATGGACGAAAGCAGCGACGATGACGGGACCAGGGCCCAAGAATACGGGTCGTTCCAGGATCTTCGGACCATATACGATGGGGCTGGTGACTATACGGTAACCGCGGCCAGTGGCCTCACCGACGATTGCATAACGCCCCTTTGGCAATACCGGGCCAAACGAAGAAGGCGGCATCTTGGCGCCGCCTTTTCATTTGCCTTGTCCCTTCTCCGCCTGGGCCAATAACTGGTTCAGTTCCGGTTCCCCTATGATCCTCACTCCCAAGGATACGGCTTTGTCGTACTTGGAACCGGGATCGGCACCGACTATCACGAAATCGGTCTTGGCGGAGACCGAGCCAGAGCTCTTGCCGCCCAAGGCCTCGATCCTTTGGGTCATCACGTCGCGGGGGACGGAAATGGCACCGGTAAGGACGAAACGCTTGCCCTTGAAGAAGTTGTCCGGTATGTCCTTCTTGACTTGCAATTCGGTCATGTTGACACCGGCCTTTGCCAGTTTGAGGACCATGTCCCTATTGGCCTCGTCATGGAAGAAGCCATAGATCCCCTCGGCGGTCTTCTCGCCGACATCAGGAACCTTGGCGATGTCTTGGTCACTGGCAGTCATGAGGCCTTGGAGGGTGGGGAACTGCTGGGCCAATAGCTTGGCGGTTTTCTTGCCGACCAAGGGCACGCCCAAGGCGGACAGAAGCATCGGCAGGTCGTTGCCCTTGGACTTCTCTATCGAATTGAGGATGTTGTCTACGCTCTTCTCGCCCATGCCGTCCAGTTCCAACAGCTGCTCCCTCTTGTCCTTCAGGGCATAGATGTCGGGGAAGTCCATCACCAAATGCTCGTTGAAAAGCTGTTCCATCAGCACATCCCCAAGGCCATCGATATCCATGCCATTGGAGGAGACGAAGTTCAAGAGCTTGTTGATGTTGCGGGATGGGCAATGGTTGTTGGGGCAAAAGGTCTGGACCCCCCTCTTTACCAAAGCCACCTGGCAGAAGGGACAGACGGTAGCGAACCGGAAGGGCTTGGTGTTGGCCGGACGCCTCTTTAGGACCACTTCGCCAACTTCCGGTATCACGTCGCCGGCCTTATGCAAGGTCACGATGTCGCCGATCCTGATGTCCTTGTCGCGACAATACTCCTCGTTGTTCAAGGTCGCCCTGGAGATGGTCGAGCCGGCCAAAAGGACCGGGGCCAAGACCGCGGTCGGCGTGACCCTTCCCGTCCTTCCGACGGATAGGACTATGTCCAAGACTTCCGTGGTGACCACTTCGGGCGGGAACTTGTAGGCGATCTCCCAACGGGGGACCTTGGCGGTGTAGCCCAAGTCGTCATACTTTGACATGTCGTCGACCTTGATGACCAAGCCATCGATGTCGTAATCCAAGGTCGGCCGCTTTTGGTGATATTCCTCCACATACTTAAGGACTTCGTCGATACCATAGCAAACACGCCTTTCGGGATTGGTGCGGAAGCCGAGTTCAGCCAAATGGTCTATGGCAGCGGAATGATACCGGAAGCCGAAGTCTGGGGCCTTGGGCCAGAAATACCACCAAGCCTCAAGATGGCGGGAGGCGGTTATGGACGGATCCAGTTGCCTAAGGGAACCGGCTGCGGCATTGCGGGCGTTGGCAAACAACGGTTCCCCGGTCTTCTTCCGCCTATCGTTCAATTCCTTGAGGGCCTTCTTGGGCATATAGACCTCGCCCCTGACCTCCAAGGGCCGCTTCTCCTCGACTTGCAAAGGGATGGACCTGATGGTCATGGCATTGCGGGTGACATCCTCGCCGATTATCCCATCGCCCCTGGTGGAAGCCTGGACCAGTTGGCCATCGACATAGTTGAGGTTGCAGGAAAGGCCATCGATCTTGACCTCGCAGCAATAGCGGACCTTGGAAACGCCCAAGGCCTTCTCGATCTTGCTGTCCCAGTCCCGGAGTTCGTCCAGGGAAAAGACATCCTGGATCGAAAGCATCGGGATGGGATGGCGGACCTTGACGAACTGGGAGCTCAAACCACCCCCGACTCTCGAAGTCGGCGAGTTTGGGGCCTTTAGGTCCGGCCTTCTGGCCTCGATCCTCTTGAGTTCCTCCATCATGGAGTCGAACTCGCTATCGGGAATCTCGGACTGGTTCAGGACATAGTACTCATACGTGTATTTGTTCAAAAGCCTGGTCAGTTCCGCGACCCGTTCCCTGTCCTTGTCCTCTACCTTGTTCTCCGCCTGTGGAATAGCCATTGAGTGCACCCCTTCTGGCCTTAGCCATACGCCTTATATGGTAATACAGAAAAAGACCTTTTTGGCAGCGTCAAGGCCTTTGTCATTCAACCTTCTTGAAGGCCTTGAGGAAGCCCTTGGCCAGCTTCTTGGTCCCGAAAGGATCCTTGAACTGCACGGTGATGGTCGAGCGGTCGACGCCCACAACCGTCCCGATGCCGAAAGACACATGGGCGATCCTGTCGCCTACCTGATAGTTGGCATTGTTTATGCTTTGGGCATTGGCAAGGCGGTTGCGCCGCGCGTTTAGGAGGGCATCCGCCTGTTTCATGGCCGTCTCGGCAAAGGAGCCGGGGACATAGCCCGAATGGGGCTGATTGTCCTGATAGACCTTGACGTGGCCCCCGCCCCTTTGGGCATAAAGGTCATGGTTACCATAGTCTTGACGGGCAAAGGGATTGTCGCTTTGGGGTTGGGGCTTGAAGCCGATCTCGGCAAGGAAGTCCGAGGGTATCTGCGGTCCGTTGGCGATGTACGAATAGCCGCCGAAAGACGAAAGGAAAAGGCCCTTCTTGGCTCTGGTCATGGCCACGTAGAAGAGCCTCCGCTCCTCCTCGATGGCCTTGCTGCCGCTATCGAGGGCATGGCCGGTTGGGAATATCCCGTCGTTAAGGCCGACCACGAAGACATAGGGGAACTCCAACCCCTTGGACACATGGGCCGTCATGAGCATCACCTTGTCGGAGGTCACCATCGAATCCTGGTCGCTCTGGATGGCAACGTCTATCAAGAAGTCTTCCAAGGTCGGCTTGGTGGGATTGCCCTGTTCATCAAAGACATCGGAATCGATGAAATGGTTTATCTGCCCGAGCAGTTCCTTCACGTTCTTCAGCTTCGTGTCCTTGTCGTTGATGTCGAAGTCCTCTTTGTCCTCCAGAGAATCCTTCTTCTGGACATAGGCGATCAAGCCCACCTTGTCCAAGTACTGGAACAGGACGGTGCTTACGGCCGTGCCATCCTCGGCATTTTTCAAGGCCTTGACCGTGTCCTGGTAGGCCTTCAAGTCGGTGCCCAACCTCAGGCTTATGGCCGTCTTCAAAGGCAGGTCGCCAAGATGGGCCTGGACCAATTCCAGAAGGGAGAGGTCTAGGCCTTCGGCCTGTTGGGAAAGCATGGCCAGGGTCTTGTCGCCGATCCCTACCGAAGGAGCCTTTATGGCGCGCTTGAAGGAGAAGTCGTCCTTGGGGTTGACCAAGAGCCTTAGGTAGGCCAAGGTATCCTTGACCTCGGCCCGGTCGAAGAACTTCAGGCCTCCATATACGGCATAGGGGATGCGGTTTTGGGTCAGGGCCTTCTCGAAAGCCTGGGAGAGGTAGTTGGAGCGATAGATGACGGCAATGTCGCTGTACTTGATCCCCTTGGCATGGAGGCTCAGGATCTTGTTTACCGCAAAGCTGGCCTCGTTGTCCTGGCTATAGCAATAGGTATAGACCACATCGCTGCCCTTTTCGCCGGTGAAGGAGACAAGGTTCTTGGCCATCCGGTTGGTGTTGTTCCTTATCAGTTGGTTGGCCTTGTCCAGGATCGCTTGGGTCGAACGGTAATTGACATCCAAGGTGACGGTCTGAAGATCGCGATAGTCATGGGGCAGGTATTTGGTGATTATGTCGTTGTCGGCGCCCCGCCAGGTATAGATGGTCTGGTCGGGATCGCCTACTACGGTAAGGGAGCCATTGGGTGGCAACAGCAGACCCAGCAGTTTGTACTGAAGGCCATTGGTATCCTGGAATTCATCGACTAGATAGGCATCGAACTTGCTTTGCCATTTGGCACGGACTTGGGGACAATCCTCCAGTATCTTCTCCGTGAACATCAACAGGTCATCGAAGTCCAAGGCATTGTTCTTCTTGAGCGTCACCTGATAGTCTTGGTAGGCCTTAAGGACATCCTTGGAAGAGACGGGGCCATAAGGGGGAAAAGACGACTCACTCACCTCTTTGGGGAACAGACCCTTGGCCTTGGCCTTGCCGATGAGTCCGGCGACGTATTTCTTCTTCTCCTTGTCATCGGGGATATGGACATCGTTGAAGACTATCTTCCAGATGGATTTCTGGTCGTCGTCATCGAGGATGGAGAACTGGGTGTTGAACCCATCCAGGTGCTGTATCTCCCTTTTGAGGAAGCGATAGCAGTAGCCATGGAAGGTCGAAATCAAAGGCGGAATCCTTATGGTGAGGCCGGCCTTGTCAAGGATCTTGGCGACCCGCTCCTGCATCTCCTTGGCGACCTTGTTGGTGAAGGTGATGGCCACGATCCGATTCGGGGCAACGTTCAGCTTGGTGATCAAGTAGGCAATCCTGTAGGTGAGGACCCGAGTCTTGCCGGTTCCGGCCCCCGCCACGATACGCAAATGATGGGCCGTGGACGTGCACGCCTCCAATTGCTTCTCGTTCAACTCCTTGTCAAATTCTATTTCCATTGTGCCTTGCTATTCTACCAAACGGTGGGTATACCTGAAAGCCATAAGAGGATGGGCTAGATACCTGGATGCCTGGGTCTTTTGTTCGTCTTTGCCCTACGATGAATAAGCATCTTGAAAAGGCCTTTGAAGATATGGCCATTGACCAATTCGACAAAGCCATGGTATTTGGCCTGGGGCCAGCCCATCGCCGAGCTCATGCGGAAGGGACTGTTCATGCCGCTTTCGGCCAATTTCCTAAGCTTGGGTCCGGGTTTTACTCCCATATTCAGGGCCACGCCCTTTTGGGAAGCCCACCTGATTGCTTTTTTTAGCCACGCTGGCGTCTTCATGTTTCTCACCGCCACGGCCACGGGCGTGTTGTCACTGGCTTCGTCATCATTCATGTCGGGTCCATAGGAGGGAATGGGCCTTTTGTACAATCCCTGGAAATCCTCCTTTGTGAAAGGGACAGGGCAAGCCGGTCTATATGAGGCGGGGATCGTCGAGGGCTTTGGCAGGCTGCCATCTATGTGGATTTCCCTTTCGCTCTCTACGTCGCGGCTCGACTGCGCCAACTCGAATCCATAGACGCCCCCGACGATGTCCCAGTCGTTCTTGGCGATTGACCAATGGGACAGGGAAGAAAGGGGGATCGCCACTGTAATCTTTCTCCTCTCCTTCGGCCTCAATTCAGTCTTGCCAAACCACAGCAGCTCATGCTTGGGACTTAAGACGCCTGGATTGCCTTTATAGCTGACGTATATCTGAGGGACGGCCTTACCGACTTTGTTTCCGCTATTTTGAACGCAGAAGGAGAAAACGAGTTTGCCGCCTTCTTCCCTGACCTTGAAGTCCGTGTATGAAAAGGTGGTATAGGAAAGGCCAAAGCCAAAGGGATAGGCGACCTTGCGGTTGAACGTGTCGTAGAAACGGTAGCCCACAAACACGCTCTCCCGGAATTCCGTAACCCCATTAAGGGCCGGGAATTCGTCTCCCAGGGGGACGTCTTCCTCGTCCTTGGGAAACGTTTCGGCCAAGTGACCGGAGGGATCAACCCGGCCGGTAAGCACGTCCGCCAAAGCCTGGCCGGAATAGGAGCCACCAGGGTATTGGAGCAGGATCGCGTCTATGTCCTTGGGGGCGGGAACCAGGACCGGGCTTCCGGTCTGTATCACCAGTACCAGTTTCTTGTGCAAGGACTCCAGGGCCTTGAGCAATGCCAATTGGCTTTGGGGCAGGCTCAAGTCGTCCCTGTCTATCGACTCGCTCTCGAGATAGAACGGCAGGCCCAAGAACAAGACTATGGTGTCCGAACCTTTGGCGGTAGCCAACGCCTGTTTGGCCAATTCCGCCCCATTTTCATCGTCATCGGGATCGAAGCCCAAGGCATAGGAGAAGGCAACCCCGTCCTTCCTAAGGCCCTCTAGGGCATTGTCGACTTCGAGGGGATTGGTCTTGGCACTTCCGCCTCCTTGGTATTTGGGCTTCTTGGCAAAGTAGCCGATTACGGATATTTTCTCAGCCTTGTCCAAGGGAAGGATGCCATCGTTTTTCAATAGGACGATGCTTTCCGCCGCGCCGCGATAGGCGATCTCCTTGGCTTTGGAAAGGGAGCCGACCATTGCCTTGGGTCCTTCTTTGTTCCTCTTTAGGACCCTTATCACCTCCCCGGCTCTCGCCCTTATGGTCTTCTCGTCAAGGAGTCCTCCCTGGTAAGCCTTCAGCAACCGACGGTAATGGTCGTTCCCATTGCCTGGCATTATCAAGTCGAGTCCGGCCTTGATGCTTTCGAGGTCGTCCCTAACGGCGCCCCAATCGCTAATGTATATCCCATCGAACCCGTCTTTCCTAAGTTGGTCCATCTCCTTGAAGGCGGCGGAGGCATAGACCCCGTTGACCTGGTTATAGGAGCACATGACCGACCAGGGTTTGGCCTCAATCGCGATCTTGAAGTTTCTCAGATAGATATCGTGCAAGGCCTTCTCATCGACTATCGAGTCGTCATTGGTCCGGAATGTCTCCTGACTGTTGCAGAGGAAATGCTTAAGGCAGGCCCCGACGCCTTGGCTTTGGATTCCCATCACAAAGGCCTTGGCCAGGTTGCCCGACAAGACGGGATCTTCGCTGAAGTATTCGAAATTGCGTCCGCATCTGGGATTGCGCTTGATGTTCATGGCCGGGGCCAGGAGAAGATCGACGCCATGCTCTCTGCATTCCAGGCCCATGGCCTGGCCGAGTCTGGACTCCAAGTCGACATTCCAGGTGGAAGCCATGGCCGAACCAGCCGGATAGCAGATGGCCTTCTCGGCCTTGGCCTTGTTGACCGTGACCTTGCTAACGCCAGCCGGACCATCGGATACGACTATGGGCCTAAGCTCCTCCCTCTCGATTCCCCCAAAGCCCCAGGCCCAAGAGCCTTCCAGGAGTTTCAAACATTCCCTTACGGAAAGAGGGGAGGTGAGTCCATTGGCGCTTCCCCCTTCACCACCTTTGCCCATGCTCTCTCCTCCCTTTCCTATGGATCAAACGATAGTCGACTTATCAATATGTCCTTCCAGGAACAAGGCGATGCCATTGTTGGTGGTGGTGGCATCAAGGCTATCGACATCCTTGACGTTGTAGTCATGGCCGAGAGTCACGTCGCCATTGAAGTCGCCTTCGACCTTGGCCCCGCCATTCATCAAGAGGGCATAAAGGGTCTTGGCCTGATCCTGGAAAGGATCGCCAGCCGAGGAGATTATCCTTACGGGAGGATACCCGTAGGAGATCAAAGACGAATAGCCTTCCGGATTATAGAAGGCCTTCTTGCTTCCTTTGTCCTTGCCAAACAGGCAATACCTAAGGGCCTTGATGTCCTTGAAATCCTCCATGTCACTGGTGGGGATGCTGTCGAAGAAGACCACGGGATGGTTCAGGACCAAAGCCTTGAACGCGACCTTTGGAACGGCAAAGCCGAATTCCTTTCGGAGGGCGGGGGACAAAAAGATGACCGAAAGCGCCAGGGCCAGTTGAGCACCAGAGCTATTGCCCATCAAGAAGACATCGTCAAAGGAGAGGGAGAGTCTATGGGCATTGTCACGGGCATAGGAGATGGCCTTCAATATTTCCTTGATCATGCCGATGAGATCGGTATCCGCAGCCTGGGGGAAATCAGGGCAGAAGACATCGAATCCCAACGAGGCTAGGTAAAGGGCGAAACGGCGATTGGTCTCCTTGCTACCATCGCGCCATAATCCCCCGTGGATGTCTATTACCAAAGGCATGGGGGTATTTTGATCCGCGGGCTTTGCCACGAAGAAGGAGTGGGCGGAGGTGGAATCCCGGTCATAGAAACCATCGAAGCTCAAGGCCCCATATGCCGAAGCCGTCTTGTCTTTCTCGTTCTTTGCCAAGGCCTTGGCCCATCGGGCCTTGGCTTCCTCTAAAGCCTTCTTCTGGAATGGAAGCATCATTTGGATCACCTGCCTTTTACCGTGTTTGCGAATTTACTGTCACTGTTGATTATATGGTCCGGGGCCAGGTCCGTTAAAGAACATTTCCTGTTTTATGTCCACTGCCCCGTTTTTGGTCTATCATACAAGACAAAAAAAGGAGGGGCGGATGTCTCGAATATTGTTCCGTAATGCCAGGGTTCTCACGGTGACGCCGAAGGTCAAGATAAGGCGCGAAGACCTGTTGGTTGACGGAAACAAGATCGCCAAGACAGGCAAGAAGCTCAAGGTCGAGGCGGACAGGGTCATAGACTGCCAGGGCAATGTGCTCATGCCTGGCTTCAAGAACGGCCATGCCCATTCGGCGATGAGCTTCGCCCGCTCCTGCTCCGATGGTTACCGTCTTTGGGATTGGCTTAACAAGGTCATCTTCCCGATGGAGGCAAGACTCAGGCCTGGCGATATACGCGAGCTTTCCAAGGTCTCCTTCCTGGAATACCTGACCTCGGGGATAACATCCTGCTTCGACATGTATTTGGAGCCCCACGAGCAGACCCAAGCCGCAAAAGATTTCGGCATGCGTTCCGTCGTTCTCCTTCAGCCCGCCGGCCATCCGGAAAGATACGACCAATACAGGCATGAGTTCCTCAATGGCCATATGGCGGACGGCTTGGTCACCTACCAGTTGGGCTTCCATGCCGAATACACGGTAAACTACCCCGAACTGGAGAAGACTTCCAAGTTGGCCCACGAATACAGACTGCCAGTATTTTGTCATTCAAATGAGACTTACAGGGATGTGAATTCATGCATCGACAGGAATAGATCACTTAGGCCCATCGAGTTCCTGGATGGATTGGGCATGTTCGACTATGGCGGGGGCATATTCCATGGCGTCCACCTTTCGGAGAACGAGCAGTACATATTGAAGACCAGGAAGGTTGGGATAATCACCAATCCCGCCTCCAATTGCAAGCTGGCTTCAGGTATCGCACATGTTGAATACTATTTGGAAAAGGGTATCAAGGTCGGGCTTGGGACCGATGGTCCCGGCTCCAACAACGCCTTGGACATGTTCAGGGAGATGTATCTGGTCACGGCCCTTCAAAAGATCCAGACCAACGATCCCACGGCCTTGGATGCCTTGACCGTCCTGCAGATGGCGACTTGCAATTCGGCCCAGATAATGGGCCTTTCCGCTTGCGATGACCTTCAGGAAGGCAAATTGGCCGACATCGTAATGATCGACTTGAATAGGCCCTCCATGCAGCCAATCAACGACATCGCCAGGAACATCGTCTATGCCGGTGGCAAGGACTGCGTGAAGATGACCATGATCGATGGGAACATCCTTTACATGGATGGCAAGTTCTATACGAAAGAAGAGCCTTCGAAGATCTATTCGAAGGCCCAGGAAATAACCAGCAGACTCAAGCGGGAAGTAAGAACTGCCGCCTATCTACCCACACGGATCATCAAGTAATCTTCTCTCTGTTTTGGTTATAGGGTGGTTTCCGATTTTTCATTCACCTTTTTTGCAATCTGGGTGCTTTTGTCTATATCCAATGTCCCACTGTAAGTTAGATTCCCTATCTTTGAGTATTCCTTAAGGTAGATATCCTTGCCTTTGACATTGGGGCATTGAAGGCTTTGGGCCTTGATGGTCTGGCATTCTATGTTCTCTATGAATGAGATTGGCCTACGACCAAACAAGTGCTTCTTGCTTTCCCAGTTGATATCCACGTAGGAGGCTTTCACTGTGGTGGCTTTCACTGTCCCGAAGACCATCAATGAATCGGTTTGGATTGTTCCTAGGCAGGTCAAGTCGCCATTGACATCGAACTTTTCCTTGAATATCAAGTCTCCTATCATTTGGGCTTTGCCTGCGATACTAAATTCATCAGCCTCAACCTTTCCCTTGGCCATCAGTTTGCCGGCTATGGTTATCTTTTGGGCCTTTAATTCGGATTCCAATTGCAGGCTGCCGTTTACTGTCAGTTCTTTCAATGTCACCGGAGCGGTTATCATACATTTGCCATTGATAACCAGGTCTTGAAATATCGAAGGCTCACTTATTACTTTCTCGCCATTGGTGACCGCCTTGCCATCGCTTTCCATATGTCTCACCTCTTTTATCAAGATGGTAAGGCAATACAATGGTTGAGTTCCTCATCCAAAGGTTGTAAGTCTTATCATTTTGGTTGTGAGGATTAACTATGTATAGAGAATTCAATCCTAGCTATGCCTTCGTCCTTATAGAACAAGGCCCATTGATATTGATAACGACCCATGATGACGAAGAAGGAGACAACGTTTTCCCCCTTACTTGGTCGGCAGCCTTGAATTTCGATTCGGGCGAACACAACATCCTCATTAGCACCGGGGCCTGGAACCATTCATATAAGACGATAGAGAAGACCCATAGACTTACCTTGAACATCCCTATCTATTCCCAGATGAGGAGGGCGATCCTATGTGGCTCGGTATCCTTTAGCGAATGCCCTGACAAGTTCGAGAAGTTCAATCTGACAAAGCTTCCCGGCCATAAGAACAAGGCCCCGATCATAAAAGGCTGTGCCGGATATATCGAATGCGAATTGGCCAAGGAATATCCCCAGGATAGTCTCCTTATCCTTAATACTTTGTCGGTAGGTCTTGATACCACGAACTTCCGTAAGCCCAAGATCCATGCCATCGGCGATGGGACTTTCACCATCGATGGCAGGATCATCAATGGTCGGGACTGGATGGGCGACAAGGTACCTGACAATACCCGGAATGAGGAATACGAGGAGTTTGCCAAGCTGCCCAAGGTATCACGCAAACTCGATTCCTGATTTCTTTGTTTGCCTTCTGCTTGCAATCTTTTTCGATGTTTCTATAATTCCTAAATAGTTTCTCTCACAGGGTGAGATATATAAATGGAATCAGACAATATCGAAGACCTGGCCAAAAGGCTTGGCCAAGCCGTAAGGAAGATCGCCCATCCGCCTTTCCATAAGCCCCGGCCTTTCGGCTGGATCGAGGGGCAGTTCGCCATCTCCCATCTGATAATGGATAGCGATAACCAGGGAGTGTCACCAGGCTACCTGGCCGAAAAGCTGCAGGTGGGATCGGGACGGATCGGCAATGCCCTCAAGAAGATGGAAGCCAAGGGCATCATCGAAAGGAAGCCGGATCCCAAGGACAAGCGTAAGACGATCGTGAAGCTTTCAAAGAAGGGCTATGGGGAAGCCCTGGCTCATCAGCAGAAACACCTGGAAGACTTCAAGGAAATGGTCGATAAAGTCGGAGTCGCGAAGATCGAGATGTTGATTTCGATTCTGGATGACATCGCCGCCTCGGGCTTCAAACTGGGACCCAAGTCCAAGGATGGCAAGGGTGAGGACGAAAGGAAAGGCAACTGATGCTGAAACTCCTAAGGAAACTAAGTTGGTTCGACTGGCTCTTGATCCTGGTCGCGGTCGGTTTGGCAGTCTTACAGGTCTACTGCACTATGACTTTGGTGGATTATGTCAACAACATAACCGCCGTGACCGTCAACATCAGCAACAAAGTCAACAGTGTCGGTGACATTACCCAAACCCTTGATGAATTGACCGGCGAGCTGTGGTTCAATGCCGGCATCATGCTCGCCTTGGCCGGCGGAATAGCCATCTGTCAGTTCGTGATGGGNNTGGATTATGTCAACAACATAACCACGGTCACGGCCAACATCTACAAGGCGAACATCACCGGGGCTTCTTCCGCCACGATGGATGAGCTTACGGGTGAGTTGTGGTACAACGCTGGCATAATGCTGGCTTTGGCCGGCGGGGTCTCAATCTGTCAGTTCATCATGGGTGTCATCTCGGCCTTCGTCTCCGCCTCCTTCTCCCGTCACATCATGAG
>DHEG01000004.1:124875-127348 GCA_002399765.1 Caryophanales bacterium UBA4856
TCCTTCTCCCGTCACATCATGAGTTTGGTGAATGACAAGGTGACCAATTTCTCCTTGGCTGAATTGAACAAGTTCTCCACCGAGTCCTTGGCGACCCGTGTCACCAACGACGTTCAGCAGATAAGGCAGGCCCTTATGATGCTGCTTAGATCGGCGATACCGGCCCCCATTACCGCCGTGTGGGCCATCATAAAGATCCAGGCCACCAGCGGGGAACTCACCTTGACTACCGCTGTCGGAATAGTCCTTCTGGTCGCCGGCATCGCCACCGTCTCCGCCATCGCCATCCCCCAGTTCAAGAAGATCCAGAACCTCTTGGACAAGATGAATGGCATCACCCAGGAAAACCTTACGGGCATCAGGGTCATTAGGGCCTACAATGCCGAGGATTACCAGGAGAAGAAGTTCAATGACATCAATACCAGTTTGACTAAGGTTCAGCTCTTCGCGGGCCGGACCATGGCGTTCATCTCCCCGATCATAACCTTGATAATGAATGGCCTGACCTTGGCTCTGTATTGGGTCGGTGCCACGTTGATCAATGCCCAGGTGACTGACTATGCGGCCATCGTTTCCTTCATCATGCTCTCCTCCCAGGTCGTGATGTCGTTCATGATGCTGTTGATGATGATTATCTTCTGGCCCCGGGCCAGTGTTTCCGCCAACCGTATCGCCGCAGTCTTGGATACCGAGGGGACCATCAAGGACCCCAAGGTGGAGAAACCTTTGAACTCGGTTGGCGAAGTCACCTTCGACCATGTCTCCTTCCGCTATCCCGATGCCCAGGCCGACGTGTTGGAAGACATTACCTTCACGGCCAAGAAGGGGGAGACCGTCGCCTTCATCGGCGCCACCGGTTCCGGCAAAAGTTCCCTTATAAACCTCGTGACCAGACTCTATGACGTCACCAAGGGTCGGATACTCATAGACGGGGTCGACATCAGGGATCTGAAGCAGAAGACCCTGCGCTCGCTTATCGGCTTCGTACCCCAGAAGGGGATCCTCTTCTCGGGCTCGGTGAGGGACAACATCGCCTTGGGCAACCCCAAGATGTCCTTAGCCGAGGTCGAAAAGGCCGCCAAGGTAGCCTGTGCCGACGAATTCGTCGACAAGATGGACAAAGGCTACGATTCCGAGATCGCCCAGGTCGGGACCAATGTCTCCGGCGGCCAAAGGCAGCGCCTTTGCATCGCCAGGGCCGTGGCCATCAAGCCCCAGATCCTGGTCTTTGACGATTCCTTCTCGGCCTTGGACTTCAAGACCGACAGGAAGGTCAGGGACAACCTGAAGGAATATGCCAAGGATTCCACCAAGTTGATAGTCGCCCAGCGCATCGGGACCGTCATGGATGCCGATAGGATAGTCGTTCTGGTCGATGGCAAGGTCGTCGGCAATGGCACCCACAAGGAACTGCTTCAATCCTGCCCCACCTATAGGGATATCGCTTTGTCGCAACTCAGCAAGGAGGAATTGGGCTTATGAGCGGAACGAAAAGAATGCAAGGCGGACCCCATGGACCCGCTCCCAAGCTTAAGAAGGGCGAATTCAGCGCCAGCATGAAGGGCATGGTGA
Organism: Caryophanales bacterium UBA4856; assembly: GCA_002399765.1. Taxonomy (GTDB): domain Bacteria; phylum Bacillota_I; class Bacilli_A; order RFN20; family CAG-288; genus CAG-568. The sequence continues at coordinate 126,448 of DHEG01000004.1, forward strand.
GGACTGGGAAACAGTTCTTGCCACTCATGGCAGTGGCTGCCATCTTCATCATAGGCTCGGTGATCATCTCCCTTTTGGCGCCGGGCTATGTCTCGGACCTTACCAATACCATCGCCTATTCAGGAAACAGCATCGATTTGGATAAGGTGGCCCTCTATGGCTTCATCCTGATGGGGATGTACTCTGCCAACGCCGTGGCCAGTTACTTCTCTTCTTTCATCATGACGACCGTTTCCCAGAAGTATTCGCAGCATCTTAGGATCATGATCTCCAACAAGATCAACCGCTTGCCACTGGCCTATTTCGACTCCCATGCCTTCGGCGACATCCTGTCCAGGGTCACTAACGATGTCGATCAGATAGGGATGTCCTTGCAGCAGTCGGTCTCCATGATCCTTCAGTCCATCTTCATGCTTACCGGGGTCGTGATAGTGATGTTCATAGTCTCCTGGCAGATGGCCCTCACCGCCCTTTTGACCTTGCCCTTGATGGTGATCCTGATCAGTTTCATAACCACCATAGCCATGCCAAACTTCCGGAAGAGACAGCAGGCCTTGGGCGCGGTCTCGGGCATCGTGGACGAGAACTACAACGGTCAGGTGATCCTTAAGCTCTTCAATGCCGAGGATGATGCCAACAGGAGGTTCGAGAAGGAGAACAAGAAGTTGTTCGTGGCCAGCGTCAAGGCTTCGACCTTGGCTGGCATGATGCAGCCTTTCACCTCCCTGACTTCCTATTTCGCCTATGCGGCGATCTTCCTGGTAGGGGGTCTCTTGATAAAGAGCAGCGTCATTACCTTCGGGACCATCTCGGCCTTCATGATCTACATAAACCTGTTCCAGTCGCCCCTGTCCCAGATCGCCCAGGCCATGAATGCCCTCCAGTTGGCGGCCGCCGGCGG
>DHEG01000004.1:127520-134052 GCA_002399765.1 Caryophanales bacterium UBA4856
TTCCAGGGGAGTGACGGCAAGGAGCACGTGGAAGGCCAGATAACCTTCGCCGACATCCGCTTCTCCTACATCAAGGGGCAGGAGATAATCCATGGCTTCTCCGAGGTCGTAAAGCCTGGCATGAAGGTGGCCATAGTCGGGCCTACCGGTGCGGGCAAGACTACCATAGTCAACCTCTTGATGAGGTTCTATGACGTCGATTCCGGGAAGATAATGATCGATGGGGTCCCTACCTTGGACATGCCAAGGACCGAGATCAGGGACATATTCGGCATGGTCTTGCAGGATACCTGGCTCTTCAATGGCACCATCCGGGAGAACATCGTCTACAACACCAAGAACGTTACCGACGAGATGATCGACAAGGTCCTAAGGGAAGCCAACCTCTACCACTATGTCCACACCTTGCCCGGCGGTCTGGACTATGTCATAAACGATCCCGACGAGATCTCCTCCGGTCAAAGGCAGTTGATAACCATCGCCAGGGCCATGCTGAAGAACGCCCCTCTCATGATCCTGGATGAGGCCACCTCCAACGTCGATACCAGGACCGAGGAGAAGATCCAGGAGGCCATGGACAAGCTGATGAACGGCAGGACATCATTCGTCATCGCCCACCGTCTGTCGACCATAAAGAACGCCGACATAATCCTGGTCCTCAATAACGGCAACATCATCGAGTCCGGCAACCACGAAGAACTCATGAAGAAGAATGGCTTCTACGCCTCGCTATACAACTCGCAGTTCTCGTTTGAGTGAAGAAAGAATTAGTTAAAAAGAAAAGCCACCATTTAGGTTGCTTTTAATCTACTCCATTTGTCTCCAAATACTTCTCGATCTCCTTATCTGCACCTAAGAGCTTAATATTCTTCAACTCTGATATGTCTACCCACTTGGCAGCTTCATGTTCAAGCAACTCCAGATGTGGTTTAAGCAAGTGACATTTGAAGAATTTCATAGAAATATGGAAATCCGGATAATCATATTCAACATCGCCGAGAATCTTGTCTACGGCAATATCGGCATCTAGTTCCTCTTCAATCTCTCTTACAACAGTTTGATCTGGAGTTTCTCCTGGTTTTATCTTTCCACCAGGAAATTCCCACCCGTCTTTGAATTCACCATAGCCGCGCTGTGAAACAAATATCTTTCCATCTTTGACGATCACCGCTGCTGATACTTTTAATATTTTCATTTAGGGTCTATCTCACTCATTAGATAATCATAAACATCATTCCTGACCGGATTGTCTAATTTGAATACGAATTTAACATATGTTGTTTCGTTAGCTTTTATTACGTCTGTTTTGGAATCGATGGGCTTTGCCTCTCCCAAGTAATAGAACCTAGGGTTATCTTCGGTTTTCCTCACGAAGATAAGTATCCTGACCTTCGTCTCAGAATGTCTCTTAACAACATCCATGGACTTGTTGCTTAAATCCTTGTCAGGCTGGCTGACCCAATAGAACAGATCTTTATCAAGAAATCTATCTCCGTATTTCTTCTTTTCGTCAACCTTTTCGGATTTGTAATAATTTACAAAGATTGGGAATGTGTTGGTCACCTCGTCGTATCTATAGCCAACCATCATTAGCCCATTCAGGCTGTTGTAGCCGAGAACCTGACAAATCTCCTTACGGTTATATTCTCTATAAAGGGAGAAACCTGTGCCATCCTTCGACTTAAAGGCCGAGGCCTTTTCGAGGGAATAGTCAGCGAGGCTTTTAATCCAGAATTTGAATTGGCTGTTTGAAAGGCATTCAGAGAATTGTCGTCCTATTGAATCCCACTTGTCTACAACAGGTCCTTCACTCATTTCCTTTATATCGCCATTGAGGACCATGTTTATCATTCTTCTGTCGCGATCCGTTAAGACGATTCCAAATTTAGCTTTGAGCTCCTCTTCAAAATCCACTGGTTTCCCACCAGCGATAAGGGTTTTAACAATGAGCGGCTCTTGGACTCTCAATCCGAAACTCAAAGCATTGGATACAATCGAAAATACATTTTGCTGTTCCTGGGTTAACTGCGGAGAGTCGGTAGGAAACCATTTATCCAAGAAGCCCAAATAATTGCCGTTGCATTGCTTCATTTGACTAAATCTAAAGGGATCGAATTCAGAGAAATCAACGAAGTCTTGATAAGTTGGTACATGTCCCAATTTATTTTTAAGACTGATGTAAATGTCTTTTATATCGTCGCTCTGGTTGAAATTGGCTCTGTCGATAGCATCGTAAATCTTCTTTTTCGCTATGGGATCAAATTCAATACTTGAGAGACCAGGAACACTGCTGGTAGCCACTAATTTCTTGGCCTCCTCTTTATCGCCACCAAAGGATAGCGAATAAGGTATAAGGAAGTTCTCTTTATAGTTTCCAATGAAATCAAGGATCACAACATATTCCTTGTCTTCCTTTTTCCTCAGTCCTCTGCCTAATTGCTGAAGGAAAATTATTCCTGACTGAGTGGGTCTAAGCATAATGACCTGATTGACATCTGGAATATCAATTCCCTCATTAAAGATGTTGATTGTCAAAATGTAATCCAAGGCGGTCGGTCCATCTTTGCCTTCAAGTCGCCTTATCGCGTCTTCCCTTACCTCACTGTTGGTATCACTTCCTGGCAGGAATGCGACCCGTTTTCCATGCTCCGACAAAGCTTGGCTTAGTCTTTCACCATCTTCTTTTGATGCGACAAATATAAGTCCACGTACTCTATCTCCAGAATATCCATAGCTTTGTGCTTTTGACAATATGTAATTGATTCTCTCGTCAGAATAAAGCTTATTAAAGTCCTTAAGCTTATATGTTTTATCGTCGATTCCCTTTAGGTCGCTAATGCCAAAATAATGGAATGGGCAAAGAAAGTTTTGATCCAAAGCATCTTTTAAATCAAGTTCATAAATTATGTCTCCATCAAACATGTTGTATATTGCTTCAGGATCATCAGAGCGACTAGGCGTTGCGGTCATGCCTAGGAAAAAGGAAGGCTTAAAGTAGTCAAGTATCTTTCTGGATTCCGGAGCGGCAATTCTATGCACCTCATCGATAACCACGAAATCAAATTGATTGGGAGATATCTTGTTTCTGTTGTTCTGCAACCTAAGCATCTCCGAGGTGGCAAAAACAAAGTCATATTTCCCGAGGTCGACATTATTCAAGTCAATTAAATCAACACCTTCGATTTCATTGGACTTGTCCCCAGTTATGATCCCGTATTTTGCATCCGGAGGCATTATTCTCTTAAAAGACTTTATTGCTTGGTACAAAATATCCGTTCTATGCACGACAAACAAAACATGTTTAGGATTCAGATCCCTTATTGCGAATACAGCAGCATATGTTTTTCCGGTACCAGTTGCGGCTATAAGCAGGCCTCGCTTATATCCCTCCATTATTTTTGCCTTTAGTCTGTCAACAAATCGAATCTGCATGTCGTTAGGCTCTATGGCGGTTTCGCAATTGCTTTCGCTTCGTGATATTCCGCTTTCCCTAATAGCTTCTTGTTCCTGGTAAATACGTCTGTAAGTATCTATATATTCATCTAAAGGAGTCGCCTGAGACCATAAGGAGTCAAACTCATCTTCAACCTTTTTTATGAAAGAACCATTTTCGGTAGATGTAAATTCCGAATTCCACTCGTTGGAAATAGTTAGAGCTTTATCCGTCAAATTGGAGCTTCCGATAATAACTTTATAAAGATCCTTTTCCCTAAAAATATATCCTTTGGTATGAAATGGGTTATGGGCTTTGTCGGAGACCTTATACATTTTGATCTCTATGCCGGGAAAGTGACTTAGCCTCTCAAGCGCTTTAGGCTCGGTGAAAGCAAGATAATCAGTAGTCAATATCTTCCCGCCTTTGAAATTGGGATGTAGTTTGTTTCTAAACTCGGAATCAGTTAATTCATTCAGAGTATTAATTAAATACTCGATTCCACTATCAGTTATGAACGCAACCGATATCTTGAATTCGTCGCATGTCCTCAATTGCTTGACTATTTCGTCGATTACCTTTTCGTGCTTATTGGGATCATTATGAACAAACTCAGGCCTCAAAGTATCGAGGCTGTCAACGGAATCATCAATGAACGCTTGTTCAAGAGCGTCAGCTAGGTCTTTCTTAAAACCTTTTCCCTCATCCATATCTTTATCATTTTAACTGTTTTGCTATAGGTTTATCCTTTAGATTGTGAAACAAAAAGATTACATAACCATAAATTCCCAATCCGTCGACTCCTGGGTCAAAGAAGGATGGGAATGGGGTAAGCCAATATCCCATGAGGATTTCTTAAAAGCAAAAGAAGGTAAGTTCAAGCTCTTTCTGACCCCTTATAAGAAAGTTCCCGATGATTGGATAGGCAACATAAAGGATAAGAAGGTATTGGGTCTTGCCGCAGGCGGTGGCCAGCAGATGCCCATCCTAAAGTCCTTGGGCGCTGACATCACCCTGTTGGACAATTCCAAAGAACAGGTGAAGACAGATGAGGAGTTTGCTCAAAGGGAAGGATACAAAGGCACCTTCATAAAGGGAGACATGACCGAGAGGTTTCCCTTCAAGGATGAGTCTTTCGACTTGATCGTAAATCCAATATCTTTGGTCTATGTCGAAGATTTCCTTTCCGTGTTCAAGGAATGCGCCAGGGTTCTTAAGAAAGGTGGGGTAATACTGACCGGCTTGGACAACGGTTTCAATTTCGCCTTCGATGAAGAGACCGCCAGGATCATGTTCCCTTTGCCATTCGATCCCCTGAAGGACAAGGAGCAATACGACTACATGGTGAAGAACGACTATGGCATCCAGTTCAGCCACTCCCTATCCGAACAGCTGAATGGCCTCTTGGAAAACGGGTTCAGGATACTGAATACCTATGAAGACACTAACCTGTTTGGAAAGCTCAAGGACTTCAACATCCCTACCTTCATGGCCGTAAAGGCGATTAAGGAGTAAGTCTTTTAACAAGACAGGCCTCAAGGATTATCCTAATCGTCGTATTCAGGCAGGAGGAATCGTTTTCAATCTATGAAGATATATTTGGATAAAAGGGGATTCGACAAGAAGCATGTCCACGATTTGCTAAAGGAACATCCCGGTCTATTCACTTTGACCCTCGATAGGGACATAGACATAGCGTTTTGCTACGCCAATATCCTAAGAAAGGAAAACCTGCAGAACCTTCCAAACCTAAAATGGGTTCAACTGTTGTCAGCCGGCTATGATGGAGCCGACATAGACGAGATGAAGAAAAGAAAACTGGTGGTGACCAATGCCAAAGGAGTCTTCAGCATAACCATTGCCGAAGACATTGTCACCAAGATCCTGGTCCTGAACAGAGCCGTAAAGGAATACATAAGGCAAATGGACAAGGGAGAATGGTTGCCCCATAGATACGAAAGTGAGATCTTTGGTTCTACCATCGGATTTTTGGGCGCAGGATCAATAGCCACAGAGGCAGCCAAGAGGCTAAAGGCCTTCGAGGCCAAATTGATCTGCTATCGTCATTCCCCCAAGAAAGATCCAGCCTTTGATGAAGCCTATACCGGACCCGAGGGCCTCAAGCATGTCCTTCATGTCAGCGATGTTATAGTCATCGCCTTACCTCTTACCAAAGACACTGCAAACATAATAAGCAAAGACACCATAAGCCTCATGAAGAAAACAGCCATCATAGTAAATGTTGGAAGAGGTGGATTGATAAATCAAGATGACCTCATAGAAGCCTTGAAGAGCAACAGGATCAAGGGAGCGGCCTTGGATGTAGCAACCCCCGAACCTTTGCCTTCCACTTCACCTCTTTGGCATATGGACAACGTCTACATAACTCCCCATGATTCTACTTCAAGTCCTTATAAGTTCGATAGGCTGGAGAGCCTGGTGTTGGACAACCTATATGTATACACTGCCAACGAATCCTTGGATAACGTCATATTCGATTTCAGAAAAGCCTAAGGAGAAATACAATGGTTTTTTTGCGTTTAGACATGAAACCATGGCGATTTTTATGGCTACTCATCATATCCAAAGTGAAAATTCATAAGAAAGCTCAAAAAGAAAAAGGATGGCCATACAGCCATCCCCTTATTTTCAATGATTGGTGACCCATGCGGGATTCGAACCCACGAATAATGCCTTGAGAGGGCACCGAGTTAAGCCGCTTCTCCAATGGGCCGTGCCTAAAGATTAAAGCACTTTGGCCCTTGGGTTTCAACAGGCCTGGCCTTTAAGACCTCAGCGACTTACTTTTTCTTGTCCTTGTCTTCTTTCCACGCCCGTGGGAAGGACTGGTCATAGGTCCGCTTCATGTCCTCATAGGCCACGTGGGTATAGATCTGGGTGGTGCCTATGGAAGCATGGCCCAACAGTTCCTGGATCGTCCTAAGATCCGCCCCCTTGTTTAGCAAGGCCGTGGCGAAGGAATGGCGGAGCATGTGGGGATGGAGCTTGAGCCTTATGCCGGTCTTGGTCTCGACCTGGTCGAGGATGTACTCAAGACCCCTTTCGGTAAGACCCTTGCCATTGGCATTGAGGAACACA